>JACKKG010000001.1:2222500-2822500 GCA_020637515.1 Rhodobacter sp.
GCCGATCCAGCAGCGCAACACCGATACCGTGTCGTCGTTGCAGATGGTGTTCCAGAACCCGTTCGACACGCTCAATCCGTCGATGACGGTGGGCCGGCAGATCGTGCGGGCGCTGGAAATCTTCGGCGTCGGCGACAGCGACGGCGCGCGCCAGCAGCGGATGCTGGAATTGCTGGATCTGGTCAAACTGCCGCGCGAATTCGCCACCCGGATGCCGCGCCAGTTGTCGGGCGGGCAGAAGCAGCGGGTGGGGATCGCGCGCGCCTTTGCCGGGAATGCCAAGGTGGTGATCGCGGACGAGCCGGTCTCGGCGCTCGACGTGTCGGTGCAGGCGGCGGTGACGCAATTGCTGATGGACATCCAGCGCGAGCACCACACCACGCTCTTGTTCATCTCGCACGATCTCAGCATCGTGCGCTATCTCAGCGACCGGGTGCTGGTGATGTATCTGGGCCATGTGGTGGAACTGGGCACCACGGACCAGGTCTTTGCGCCGCCCTACCACCCCTATACCGAGGCGCTGCTGTCGGCGGTGCCGATCGCAGACACGCGGATCGAGAAGAAACGCATCGTGCTGGAGGGGGATATTCCGTCGGCCGTTAACCCGCCGCCGGGCTGCCCGTTCCAGACGCGCTGCCGCTGGAAATCGCAGGTGCCGGGCGGATTGTGCGAGCGCGAGATGCCGCCGATGCGGCGGCTTGAGGGCGGCCACCAGATCAAGTGCCACCTGTCGGATGCCGATCTGGCGGGGATGGAGCCGGTCTTCAAGCTGGCGGCGGAATAGCGCCGGCCCGCGACGCGGGCGGGTGTGGCGCGGGGGCGGACGGTGTCGGGGGGCGGCTGCCCCCCGAACCCCCCGCTTCAAGGGGGCCACGGCCCCCTTGAAAATCCCCGTGCGTATTTCGGACAAGATGATCGGGCGCGGCGTCAGTCGCGGAAGTTGCGGCTTTCCTTGATCTGGTCCCAGGCCCAGACGACCTCTTGCAGGCGTTCTTCGTCGGCGCGGTTTCCGCCGTTGAGATCCGGGTGAAGATCCTTGACCAGGCTCTTGTATTGCTTGCGGATTTCGACGCGGGACCAGGTGTCGCGGGCGTCGAGGATTTCCAGTGCCTTGCGTTCCGTCGCCGGCAGTTTGCGGGTGGCGCCGGCGCGGGTGCGCGGGTCCGCGCGGCGCTGGGTGGCCTTTTCACCCAGCACCTGGAAGGGATCGTCGATGCCGTGGCGGGCCCAGCCCTTGGCCTCGCGATTGGTGCCGAAGGCGTCGGTGGCGCGGCCCCAGACGCGATCGCGTTCCATCGTGTCGGCCATTTCGGATTCGGTCTGCCCCGAAAAGAAGTTCCAGCGCAGGTTGTATTCGCGCACGTGGTCCTTGCAGAACCACAGGTAGTCGTCCAGCGCGTCGGGCGAGCGGGGCGCGCGATACTGGCCGGCCTCGGTGCACCCGGGATGCTGGCATTGCCGGGCCGAGGTTTCGACCGCGCCAGACATGCCGCGTCGCCCGCGGGTGCGCTTTTTCTTGTCGGTCGAAGCCCGGATGTCGAAGTTGAACGGATCTCGCGTCATCGGTCCTGCCGCTGGTCAGCCTGTCATCACTGTGCCGCCCGTGTCCGGTGCCGGGTTGGCATGGTCGGACGCCGGGGGCACGAGTCGGAGGCGAGAGTTTACGGGTTTCGGGGGGGGAATGAAAAGGGCCCCGTGCCGCGGAATTGCGCGGCCGGCCGGAACCGGCCGGGTCAGTCCTCGTCGGTGCGGTGGCCGCGGGGGCGCAGAACCGGCTCGATGCGGGCCGCCGGACCTTCGCCGCGCAGCATGGCGCCCGCGCGGAACACGGGTTCGCGCCGGGGCTGCGGCGGCGTGGGCGGCGCCAGCGGTTCGGGCGGATAGGCGGGGTCCGGCTGGTCGTCGTGCGGGGTCTCGTAGGGGTGCGCGGTGGCAAAGGTGTCGTCGTCGGGGCGCGCCTCGGCATAGGCGGCGGCGTATTCGGCCTCGTAGCCAGTCGCCGCCTGGGGTGCGGCCTCGAACTGTTGGGCGGCGATCAGCGCGGCGCTGGCATCCGGCCGGGTCTGGCCCAAGGGGCGTGCAAAGATCATGACCACCTGCGTGCTGGAGCGCGTTCCGCCGAAACGCTTGCGCTCTTCGCAAGGCAGGGTTTCGGTGCGAACGAATTGCCAGCCCCCGGCGGCCTCGGCGTTGATCCGTTCCGCCAGAGTGCTGGCAAAGCGATCGGCCACGGTCTTCAGACCCTTGGCTTTGGCCGCGCGCAGTGGCGCGGGAACGACCTTGTATTCATACATGAGGATGATCCGCCTGCGTTTCAGCGCCTTTTGCGGCAATCGCGCCCATATTGCAAGCCGCCAGCGCGGCCTGGCGGGGGCGCGTTGCATGGTTTTGATTGAGAGGCCGGGCGGCGCGGTGCTAGCGTGAGGGCAATTTCACGGAGGGATTCTCATGCAAACCATACTCAAGGGGTTGTTTGTTTCGGCGATGCTGGCCTGCTCGACGGTGCCTGCCGTTGCGCAGATCGGCGGCATGGTCACCGGCAATGACGTGGACCGCATCATGGATCTGGCGCGCGCCTATGGCACGATCGAGCGGCGCCAGGACGACCAGGGCGTCTGGCTGCGCGGCGAGATGGACGGCACGGTCTACACCATCACATTCCTGAATTGCGACGATGCGCATCAGAACTGCACCTCGGTCCAGTTTCGGGCATGGTGGGAAGCGACCGACGCCTATACGCTGGAGCAGGTCAACCAGTGGAACCGCGACCGGCGGTTTTCGGCCGCGTATCTCGACAATCGCAACAACGCGACCATCGAGTGGGACGTGAACCTGGCCGGCGGCGTCACGGCCGAGAATTTCGACGATTGCATCCAGTGGTGGCAGGTCGTCTTGCGCCAGTTCCGCGACGAGGTGGCCGATCCCCGGGGCAATCCCGGGACGACAGCGCCCCCATCCGGGAAATGAGACCCGCCCGTCGCTGCGTCACTCGTCGCCGCGTCAGTCACGGCACTGGGGCAGGGCGGCGGTGAAGGCCGCGACCTCGCGGCGGTGGTCGGGGTTGCGCATCGGCGGCCAGTCGGCGGCAACGCCGCCGGCGCCGCGGGCAAGAACGCCGTCGCGGGTGACGGCGGCGTTGGCGATCCGCACCGCGCAGGCCAGGTTGGCGGCGCCGTCGTAGAGCCCGGCCTCGGGCAGGTCGCACCCGTGGTGGCGCGCCGTCGCGGGGGCGATCTGCAGCAGACCGCGATACGCCCCGCCGCCGCCTGAGGCGCGGGGGTTCCAGGTGCTTTCGAACCGCGCGAGGCCCGAAAAGAACGCCACGTAGAACGCTGCCCGCTCGCGTGCGGTCGCGCTTTCGTATCGGGGGCAAAACGTGGTCACGTCGGCCGGCACGCTGTGCACCATCGCGGTGCCGTGGGTCATCAGCGCGCGCATCATGGCGTCGTTCCAGGCGCTGGCCTCGGCGCGGTGATTCCAGCGCGCGGCGATGGCCGGGCCGGTGTCGGCCTGGGGTGCGCTGGCACAGGCGGCCAGTCCGGCGACGAGGATCAGGGCAAGCCGCATCGGGCGTCCTTTGCGTTGGGGCCCTTGTGGACATGCGGCAGGCCCGCAGGTTCCGCAAGCCGGCCGCGCCGGGCAGCGCGACGGGTGCGCGGAAAGGCGCCGGTTGCCATTCTTTGGCCATAACCGGGCGTTAACCTGGGCGTGTTCCTTTTGAGAGGTGCTTGATTCCCATGCCTGTCCTGCCCCAAACCTTCGGCCAGCGTCTTCATGTATTCCTGCAAAGAGTGCTGGGCTGGTATGGTCTGCTGTTCGTCCCGTTTCTTGTCTTTGCCCAGGTTTCGGGCCGGTGGACGGGCCAGATTCCCATGACCGCCGTGGCGATCGCCTCGCTGCTGGGGGTCGCGGTCGCGTTGCAACTGATCTCGGAATCGGCGCGGCCCCGGTTCCTGCTGCGGCCCGGTTCGACCGGGGCGGGGATCGCCGCCTTCTTTCTGTTTGGGCTGTTCGTGGCCCCCATCCAGGTGCAGGTCTTGCTGACCCTGATGGGGTTCGACTGGGCCGGCGTTCTGTCGGCCGCCCGGTTCGACATGCTGCATGACGCGGCCAAGACCCCGCGACTGTCGATCAGCGGGCTGTCAACGGCCGAGACCGTCGGCCTGGTGATCGCGTGCTTTGCCCTGATCCCGATAGCGATCGTCAACTGGACCGTCGCGTTCATGAGCCTGTTCGTCCGCTTTCGCGTGCTTCAGCCGCGTCCGGTTGAGCGGCGCGCTCAGGACCCGCAGCCGGACAATTCGGCCGCGCAGGAGGAACGCGCGGCGGCCCTCAGGGCGATGAAGAAGCGCATGATCCAGCGCGAGCAATGGAAGGCCAGCCTGACCTGAGCGGCGCGACCGGCGCGGTTCCTCTTGCCCCCCTCGCGGCCCTGTCCTAAGACGCAAGGACCGCGAGACAGCAACTCAGGGAACCCCGCGCCATGCTCGACCTCAGTTTTGATGCCCCCCCGCCCAAGGTGATTGCCGGCGCGACCGGCGACTGGGAACTGGTCATCGGCATGGAAATCCACGCCCAGGTTTCAACCCAGGCCAAGCTGTTCTCGGGCGCCAGCACGAAATTCGGCGCCGAGCCGAATTCGAACGTGGCCTTTGTCGATGCGGCGATGCCCGGGATGCTGCCCGTGGTCAACGAATTCTGCATCGAACAGGCGGTGCGAACCGGGCTGGGTCTGAAGGCGCAGATCAACCTGCGCTCGGCCTTTGACCGCAAGAATTACTTCTATCCCGACAACCCGCAGGGGTATCAGATCAGCCAGCTCTATCACCCCCTGGTGGGCGAGGGCGAAGTCCTGGTCGAGATGGCCCCCGGGGTCGCGCGCAAGGTCCGCATCGAGCGCATCCACGTCGAACAGGACGCGGGCAAATCGATCCATGACATGGACCCGAACATGTCCTTCATCGACCTGAACCGCACCGGCGTGCCGCTGATGGAGATCGTCAGCCGCCCCGATATCCGCGGCCCCGAGGAAGCGGCGGCCTATGTCGCCAAGCTCAGGCAGATCCTGCGGTATCTGGGCACCTGCGACGGCAACATGCAGAACGGCAACCTGCGCGCCGATGTGAACGTCTCGGTCTGCCGCCCGGGCCAGTATGAAAACTACCAGGCGACGCAGGATTTCAGCCATCTGGGCACCCGCTGCGAGATCAAGAACATGAACTCGATGCGCTTCATCCAGCAGGCCATCGACTACGAGGCGCGCCGCCAGATCGCCATTCTGGAAGACGGCGGCAAGGTCGATCAGGAAACCCGTCTCTACGACCCCGACAAGGGCGAGACGCGCTCGATGCGGTCCAAGGAAGAGGCCCAGGATTATCGGTATTTCCCCGATCCCGACCTTCTGCCGCTTGAGATCGAGCAGGCCTGGGTCGATGACATCGCGGCGACGATGCCGGAACTGCCCGACGCCAAGAAGACGCGCTTCATCGAGGTGTTTGGCCTGACCGATTACGACGCCTCGGTGCTGACCGCCGAGGTCGAGAACGCCGATTTCTTCGAGGCCGTGGTCGCCACCGGCGGCGACGGGAAGCTGGCCGCGAACTGGGTCATCAACGAGCTGTTCGGCCGCCTGAAAAAGGAAGGCCAGGAGATCGGCGAAAGCCCGGTCACCCCGGCGCAACTGGGCGGCGTCATCGCGCTGATCAAATCGGGCGATATCTCGGGCAAGATCGCCAAGGACCTGTTCGAGATCCTCTGGACCGAGGGCGGCGATCCGGCGGCGATCGTCGAGGCGCGCGGCATGAAGCAGGTGACGGACACCGGCGCGATCGAGAAAGCCGTGGACGAGATCATCGCGGCCAACCCGGCGCAGGTGGAAAAAGCGCAGCAGAACCCCAAGCTGGCCGGCTGGTTCGTCGGGCAGGTGATGAAGGCCACGGGCGGAAAGGCCAACCCGGCGGCGGTCAATGCGCTGGTGATGCAGAAGCTGGGCCTCTGATCGCGGTCATGTGTGTCGGAAATCGGCCCTGGGGGGGTCGATTCCCCGCCGGCCATCCGCTAGGTTGAGCGTCGAGTGGCGCAATCCAAGGTTGTTGAGACGATGACATTTCCCAGAACCCTTCTTCTCGGACTTGCCGCCAGCGCGGCGCTGGCAAGCCCCGGAATGGCGCAAAGCGCCTATACCAGCTTTGCCCTTGGGCGCACCGACGCCAGCAGCACGGCGTTGGCGCTGCGCTGGCACGGGCAGCCGCATGACCGGGGCTGGAGCTGGGCGGCCGGCCTGTGGGCGACCAGCGACCGCTCGGCCTGGATCGGCGGCGGTGTCAGCTACACGCTGCGCCCGGGCCATTCCCAATGGTTCGTGCGCGGCTCGTTCATGCCGGGACTATATGCCCGCGGCAACGGGGTCGATCTGGGCGGCGCGCTGGAATTCGCCACCGGGATCGAGGTCGGCACCGACTTGCGCAACGGCGCGCAGGTGTCGCTGTTGGTCGAGCATCGCTCGAACGCGGGGCTTTATGCGTCGAATCCGGGCGTCAACACGCTGTCGGTGGTGTATTCGATCCCGTTGAACTGACCTTTCGGCGGGTCACGAACAGGGCGGTGACCAGCAGGCCGATCAGGCCGCCAGCGATCACCGCGCTGTTGGTGTGGGCATTCTCCATCAGCCGCGCCCACATCGTCAGCACGGTGACGGGCAGCGTCAGCGCCAGCCAGCCCCAGCCATAACGCCGCCCCAGGAACCCCATCGCGGCCGAGGCCAGCGCGGTATGCCCCGACGGCATGTTGTGGTGCGAAAGCGGACCATAGGGCCGCTCCCCCAGCCGCGTGCCGCCGACCACCACCCCGTCCAGCAGCCGTTTCGGCCCATGCGTGGCCACAAGCCCCGCGATCGTCGCCATCGCCAGTTGCCTGAGCCCGGTCGCGTCGCGCAGCACCAGCGGAACCGCGATCGCCGCCACAGTGTTCAGGTGGCGCAGGCCGTTTTCGGTGGCCCGCACCAGGGGCGTGCCGGGATCGTGCGGCGCGGCGCGATAGGCCGGCAGATCGGACGGATAGACCACCGCCAGCAGGATTGCCGCCAGCGTCGCCAGGATCCCCAGCCGGTGCCGGGCCCAGTGCGCGCGGGGCAGGGCCAGGATCTGCCACCAGGTCATCGCGTGCCGTCGCCCGGGCGCAGCACGTCGCGGTCGGCGCGGTAGGCCGGGCTGGCGATCCCCAGGGCGCCCAGCACGGTCGAGAAGATGCGATCCTGCGGGTCGGGGATCGGCCGTCCCAGCCGCGCCGGATCGAGGCCATGCGCCCGCGCGAAATCGTCGTCCATCCAGGCCAGGAACGGGATCATCCGCTGTGCCTCGGGTGCCAGCGCGTTGGGCAGGCCGTGCAGGTAGACGCCGCCTTCGCCCAGCGACTGGCCGTGATCCGACAGGTAGAGCAGCAACACCTGCGTGTCAGGCAAGGCGTCGAGCTGCGCGATCAGTTGCGACAGCACCCAATCGGTGTAGCGGATCGAATTGTCGTAAGCATTCACCAGCGATTGCGGGGCGCAGTCGTTGATCAGGGTCGTCTGGCAGGTGGGGGTGAACTCCTCGAACGCGGGGGGGTATTTGCGATAATATTCGGGCCCGTGGCTGCCGTTGAAATGCAACAGCGCAAAGGCCCGGTCGCCACCCTGCGCCTCCAGCGCCTCGGACAGGCCGCGCAACAGGATCGCATCGTGCGTGCCCTCGGGGCAGCCGCCCTCGCATTGCGCGGCCAGATCGAAGCCGGTGACCACCGGCACGTTCGGGATCGGTGGCAGGCCGGTGTTGTTCTCGCGCACCAGAACCGGCACGCCCGCGCGCGCCAGATAGGCGGGCAGGTTTTCATAGGGGTCGTCCACCTCGGCCGCGTCGCCCTGCGGCGACAGGATGCAGGCGACAGAGCCGATCGTATAGGTGGCGCAACTGCGCCCGTCGGGAAAGGCCACCAGCCCCAGATCACGGGTGAACGGGTCGGTCGGGCGGTCGTATCCGAAATACGCCAGGTGATCGCGCCGCGCGGCCTCGCCGATGACCAGCACCACCAGCGTGCGCGGGCCGTGCATCGGTTCAAGGGTCGGATCGGGCAGGGGATGCGCGGGCCGATTCCGCCGCTGCCATTCGCCGGCATAGCGCAGCGCGTTGCCGACATAGCCCCAGGGCAAGATGCGCGGCCCCACGCGGCTGTTGTGCTGGTCGAACCACAGCCAGACCCCGGCGCCCGCATAGACCCCGCCCGCCGTCAGCGCCAGAACCACGACCAGCGCGCCCAGCGTGCGCAACAGGCGCCCGCGCCGCACCGGCAGCGCCAGCATCACCAGGGCCGGCAGCACCCCCCAGAGAACCCCGGTCACCAGGACCTGCGGGTGGATCAGCCCGCCAGCCTCGCCGGGGTTGGTGTTCAGGATGTTGCCGATCATCGTCGGATCCAGCACCACCCCATAGGTCAGCATGTAGTGCTGCGCGGCGGCGTTGACGATCATCAGCCCCGCGCCCGTGATCTTCATCGCCCAGGGCGACACCAGCCCGATCACCGTCATCGCCAGCACGCTGAGGGTGATCTGCAACCCTTCGATCAGGGCCAGCACCGCCAACCCGTCGCGCGTGCCGGGGTCGATCTGTTCGAGCACGTAGCCCATCAGGGCGCGCTGATACAGCAGCAGCGTCACCGCCGCATAGATCAAGGCATAAGGAAACGGGGTCAGACGGGTGCGCATTGGGGATCTCCAGCTCTGGCGACTGCCTTATCGGCTGCGGCGGGCGCGCGCCAGCCCGGGGGTCAGCCGAGTGCCCGCGTCAGCGCCGCGTCGAGCGCGGGCACATCGGCGGCGACGGTGACCAGATCCCTGAGCGACGCCGCAGCAAAGCCCTGCACGACCAGGTGGTCCAGAAGGGCCAGCAGCGGTTGCCAGAAACCGCCCTGGTCCAGCAGCACCACGGGTTTCGCGTGCAGGCCGATCTGCGCCCAGGTCAGCACCTCGAAGAACTCGTCCAACGTGCCGGCGCCGCCCGGCAGCACGACAATGGCGTGCGAATTCGCGAACATCACGGTCTTGCGCTCGTGCATCGTCTCGGTGATGACCAGCGCGTCCAGATCGCGCCGCGCGACCTCGCCTTGCATCAGGTGGGTCGGAATGACGCCAAAGGTCTTGCCCCCGGCGGATTGCGTCGCGCGCGCGACCTCGCCCATCAGGCCGATGTCGCCCGCCCCATAGACCAGTCGCCAACCGCGCCGGGCCAGCAGGGCACCGGTTTCGGCGGCGGCCCGCATCATCGCCGGGTGGGTGCCCGGGCGCGAACCACAGAAAACACAGACCGACGGGGGAAAGGCGGGCATCGCATCCTCGCTACACTTAGGGGAGTGGATTTGCTTTGCCCATAGATACGGGTGTTGCTAGAAGGGAACAAGGGCGGAACCGCGCCTTCCGGCAGACCGGCGGCGCAGGAATGGAGCAAGGCGAATGGCGCGATCCCTGATCTTTGCGCTGGGCGGTGGGACGCTGCTGACCGCGGCTGCTGTCGCGGGCTGGATCGTGACACGGATGCACGAGGACGCGCCGGCGCCCGCGCCGTCGCCGGTCGCGCCGCTGGCTTCGGCCTTGCCGGCGCCCACCGATGCCGCGCCCATTGACGCCGCGCCCAATGACGCCGTGCCAGGTCCGGTCGCGGCGGCGCAGGACCCTGCCGGCCCCGGTTTCGACGTCGTGCGCGTGGACCGCGAGGGCGGGGCGCTGGTCGCGGGCCGCGCCGCGCCGGGTGCGGCCGTGACCCTGCGCGTCGATGGCGCCGTCGTGGCCCAGGTCGCGGCCGATGCCAATGGCCAGTTCGTCGCCCTGTTCACGCTGGGCCCCAGCGCCGCCGTGCAGTCGATGACGCTCGAGGTGACGGATGCCGACGGTCGCGTCACCCAGGCGCCCGACGTCGTCATCCTGACGCCGCGCCCGCCTGCTGGTGACACCGCCGTGGCGCTGGCCGCCGCACCACAGACGCCCGCGGCCGAGGTGCCCGCGCCGGCTGCCCCCGCGCAAGAGGGGCCGCAGCCGCAGGCTGCGCCCGTCGCGGTCCAAGGCGCGGTCGAAGTCGCGGCCGCCGAGCCTGCTGCGCCCGTGCCCGCGCCCGTTCCCGCGCCGACCCGGGACCTTGCGCCGGGCACCAGCGACGCCGCCGCGCCCGAGCTGCCGATCCCCGCTGCCGCCGCCGATGCCCCTGCCGCGCTGCCGGCCCCCGACGCGCCGGCCCCGCTTGCTCTGGCGCAGGCCGAACCCCAGGCCGTCGCGCCGCAGGCCCCGGATCAGCCGGCGATGCCGTCGGCATTTCTGGTGCAGGGTGACGGCGCGGTGCGGGTCCTGGATCGGGCGCCCGCCGTTCTGGACAACGTCATCATCGACTCGATCAGCTATTCCGGCACCGGGGATGTGCAGATCGCCGGGCGCGCCGCCCGATCCGCGCCCGCGGCCAATCTGCGGATCTACCTGGACAACCGGCCCATCGCCGTCACGCGCGCCGACAGCGGCGACTGGACCTCGGACTTGCCGGCGGTCGATCCGGGGGTCTACACGCTGCGCGTAGACCAGTTGAACGATGCAGGCGGTGTGGTGTCGCGCTTTGAGACCCCGTTCCAGCGCGAGGCGCCCGAAACCGTCGCCGCCGCCCGCGCCCAGGGCGCCGCGCCTTCCGAGACGCCCACCGTTACGCCCACTGTTGCGGATGCCGGCAGCGCGGTGACAACGGACCGTCCGGCAATTCCGGTGGCGACGGCCCCGGCCAGTCAGGCCGCCGGCACGGTGCAACCCTCTGCCCAACCGCGCGCGGCGCTCATCACCGTGCAGCCGGGCAACACGCTGTGGGCCATCTCGCAGGCGCGCTACGGCGCGGGCGAGCGGTATGTGGTGATCTACAACGCAAACCGCAGCCAGATCCGCGATCCCGATCTGATCTATCCGGGGCAGATCTTTGCGCTGCCGGATCAATAGACGCTCGGGGCTGGCATTCCCGGGCCCCAGGGCTTACCTCTGACCTCCAGCCAGCCAGGACGCCCGCATGCGATACCGCCCCAGCGCCAACGCGCTCCCCTCGGACCCGACAGATTCCGCCGCCTCGGGGCGGTCCACGATCCGGCGCGTGATCCCCTATCTGTGGCCCGAGGGCGAATCCGGGATGAAGACCCGGGTCGTGCTGTCGATGGTCGCCTTGCTGTTGTCCAAGCTGATCTCGGTCGGCACGCCGATGCTCTACAAGGCGGCGGTCGATGCGCTGGCGCCCTCGCAACTGGATGCGGGCTGGCTGGTCGGCATCGGCGCGGTCGGGCTGACGATCGCCTATGGCGTGGCGCGGCTGATGACCAACGGGTTCCAGCAGTTGCGCGACGGGATCTTTGCCGCGGTCGGGCAGCGCGCGCTGCGCAAGCTGGCGCTCGAAACCTTTACCCATATCCATCGCCTGAGCCTGCGCTATCACCTGACGCGCAAGACCGGCGGCCTGAGCCGGATCATCGAACGCGGCGTCAAGGGCGTGGATTTCCTGCTCAGGTTCCTGCTGTTCAACATCGGCCCGCTGGTTCTGGAACTGGCGCTGATCGGCGCGGTCATGGTCTGGATGTTCGACATCTGGTATCTGGCGGTCATCGTCGTGACCATCGGTCTGTATGTCGCCTTCACCTTCAAGGTGACCGAGTGGCGGGTGAAGATCCGGCGCGAGATGAACCAGCAGGACACCGACGCCAACCAGAAGGCGATCGACAGTCTGCTCAACTTCGAAACCGTCAAGTATTTCAACGCCGAGGACCGCGAGGCCCGGCGCTATGACGCCTCGATGGAACGCTACGAGGGGGCGGCGCTGAAAACCGCCTATTCGCTGGCGCTGCTGAACTTCGGCCAGTCGGCGCTGATTACGGCGGGGCTGGTCGTGGTGATGGTCATGGCGGCGATCGGCGTGCAGAACGGCGCGCTGACGGTGGGCGATTTCGTCATGGTCAATGCCTACATGATCCAGATCACCATGCCCCTGAACTTCCTGGGCACGGTCTACCGCGAGATCCGCCAGGCGCTGGTCGATATGGGCGAGATGTTCGCCCTGCTTCAGCACAAGCCCGACGTGGTCGAGAAATCCGACGCCCGGGCGCTGGTCCTCGGTGGGGGGCATGTCCGGCTCGAGGATGTGCGCTTTGCCTACGATCCGGAACGCCCGATCCTGAAGGGCGTGACCATCGACGTGCCGGCCGGGCAGAAGATCGCGCTGGTCGGGCACTCCGGCAGCGGCAAATCCACCATCGGGCGGTTGCTGTTCCGCTTCTACGACGTGACCGGCGGGCGGCTGACGATCGACGGTCAGGACATCCGCACGGTGACGCTGGACAGCCTGCACGCGGCGATCGGCGTGGTGCCGCAGGACACGGTGCTGTTCAACGATTCGATCTATTACAACATCGCCTATGGCAAGGACGACGCCACCCAGGCCGAGGTCGAGGCCGCGGCCCGGGCGGCCAAGATCCACGATTTCATCCTGGAACTGCCGCAGGGCTATGACACGCCGGTGGGCGAGCGCGGGCTGAAGCTGTCGGGCGGCGAGAAGCAGCGCGTGGGCATCGCACGCACCCTGCTCAAGGATCCCGCGATCCTGCTGCTGGACGAGGCGACCTCGGCGCTGGATACCCAGACCGAGCGGTCGATCCAGGATTCCCTGAACGCGGCCGGGCGCGGGCGGACGGTCATCACCATCGCGCACCGGCTTTCGACGGTCGTCGATGCGGACCGCATCGTCGTTCTGGAACAGGGCGAGGTGGTCGAGGAGGGCGCCCATGCCCAGCTTCTGGCACGGGGCGGGCGCTATGCGCAGATGTGGGCCCGCCAGGCGTCCGAGGACGCGGCCGCCTGACGGCGGGCGCAGGGGTGCGCCGCGCGCGGGGTGGGACGGTGTCGGCCCACCCCGCGGGGGCTCAGCGTTTGACCGGGCAGGTCGAAAGGCCGAACAACCGATACAGCGGGCAGGTGCCGAACAGGCCGGTGACCAGCGGGATGATCCCGATCCAGAAGGCCCAGCGATAGGCGGCATCGGGATACAGGAAATAGCCGGCGATCAGGGCGATGCCGACGACGATGCGCAGGATGCGGTCGATACCGCCGACGTTGTTCGCGAACATGGTGGAATCCTTTCATGCGGGAACGTGCGCGGATCATAGGCCGCGCGCGCGATTCGCACAGTGATCTGGTCACACCGATCTGGTCACACCGATCCGGTCACACGGCCAGCGACAGGCGCACCAGGGCCGCCTGGTCGCGCAGCGCCACGCGGCCCCGGTCGGTCGCCACCAGGCCGCGCCTGGCCATCGATTCGAGCCGGCGCGAGACGACCTCGCGCGCCGATCCGATCCGCGCCGCCAGGTCGGCGTGCGTCGCCTCGACCGTGCCGTCGCGGGCCAGTTCGAGCAGCGCGGCGGCCAGACGGGCCTCGACCCGGGTAAAGGCGACGCGTTCGAGCAACGCGGTCATGTCGCTCATCCGCCCGGCGAGGGCGCGGAAGACGAAACCGCGGAACGCCTCGGAGCTGGCCATCAACGCGTGGAATTGCGCCGCCGGGATCAGCACCAGCCGCACCGGCCCGACGCAGAGCGCGTCGCCCGAATAAGGCTCATTGCCCAGCAGGCCCAGCGTCGTCTGGATGCAGCTTTGACCGGGCTCGACGGCATAGAGCAGGATCTCGCGCCCCGAAGGGCCGGTGAGGCTGACCTCGATCCGGCCCGACAGGACGATGGCAAAGGCCTCGGCACGGGTCCCGGGCGCGAACAGGTGCGCGCCTTGCGGCAGCATCTGCACGGGCAGGCCCTCGATCCGGGCGCAATCGGCCGGATCGAGGCCGGGAAACAGCCGCCGGGCCCAGCCGCTCATCCCCGGCTGCGCTTTTCGAACCGCGGCAACATCGCCGAAAAGTCCATGCCACGCCCGTCCTCGGCCTCGACGAACTGTTCGTAGAGCGCCTTGGCCAATGCCCCCATCGGCGTGTCGGCATCGGCACTTTCGGCGGCCTGTTGCGACAGGCGCAGGTCCTTCAGCATCAGCTCGGCCGCGAACCCGGGCTTGTAGCCGTTGTCGGCGGGCGATTTGGCGCCCACGCCCGGCGCGGGCGTATAGGCGTTCATCGTCCAGCTGTAGCCCGACGAGGTCGAGACGACATCGAACATCTTCTGCCGGTCCAGCCCCAGCTTGTCGGCCAGGGCAAAGGCCTCGCAGGTGGCGATCATGGTCACGCCCAGGATCATGTTGTTGCAGATCTTGGCCGACTGGCCGGCACCGGCCGCGCCGCAGTGCACGGCCTTCTGGCCCATGATGTCGAACAGCGGTTGCACCGTGGCAAAGGCCGCGTCCGATCCACCCACCATGAAGGTCAGCGTGCCGCCCGCGGCGCCGCCGACCCCGCCCGACACCGGCGCGTCCAGCGCGCCCAGGCCCCGGGCGGCGGCCTGCTCGGCGACGGCGCGGGCGCTGTCCACGTCCACGGTCGAGCAGTCGCACAGCACCGCGCCCGGTTTCATGGCCGGGATCACCTGATCCGCGACCGCGCGCAGGATCGCCCCGTTGGGCAGCATGGTGATGACGACATCGGCGCCGGCCGCGGCCTCGGCGGCGCTGGTGGCCAGGGTCAGCCCCTCGGGGCGGGCCTGGGTGTCGAAACCGGTAACGGCATGGCCGGCCTTGACGAGATTGGCGGCCATCGGCGCGCCCATGTTGCCAAGACCGATAAAGGCGATGTTCATGTGGTCCTCCTGTTTGCGCCCTCAGGCGATGGTCAGTTCCTGCGCGCCCAGGGGCGCCAGCATCCGCGCGACCTCGGCCGGGGTCACGGCCTCGGGGGTGGGGTGCTGCCAACGCGGGTTGCGATCCTTGTCCAGGATTTGCGCGCGCACGCCTTCGATGAAATCACCGTGCTCCATGCTGCGCCAGGTCCAGCGGAATTCCTGGGCCAGGGCCTCGGCCAGCGAGGCGGGCGGAGGCCGCAACATCGCCAGCGTCGAAGCCATGCTGAGCGGCGCATTGCGCAAGATCGCCTTCAGCGCGCCGGCGGCCAAGGGGCTCTCGTCGGCACGCAATGCGGCGACGATCGCGGGAATATCGGCGCCCGCGAACAGCCGGTCGATCACCGCCTGCGCGGCGGCCAGCGGGCTTTCGGGCGCGGCGTGACGGGGCAGGGTGGCCGGATCGCCGGTTTCGATCAGCCGGTCCTTGACCGCGTCCCAGTCGGTTTGCGGCACAAAGGCATCCGCGAACCCCGCGTGGATCGCATCGCCCGGGCCCATCCGGGCGGCGGTCAGTGCCAGGTAGACCCCCAGGGCGCCCGGCGCGCGCGCCAACAGCCAGGTGCCGCCGACGTCGGGGATCAGCCCGATGCCGCATTCGGGCATCGCCATCTGGGTGCTTTCGCCCACGATCCGGTGCCCGACATGGCAGCCATAGCCGACACCGCCGCCCATGACGAACCCGTTCAGGAAGCTGACGACGGGTTTGGGATACCGCGAGAACAGCAGGTTCATGCGGTATTCGTCGCGCCAGAAATCGCGTCCCATGGCATAGTCGCCCTGTCGCCCCGCCGCCGTCACCTGCGCGATGTCGCCGCCCGCGCAGAACGCCCGGTCGCCGGCCGCGTCGAGGATCACCACCGCCACCTCGGGGTCGTCGCGCCAGTCGAGAAGCGCGCGCTCGGTCTCAAGGCAGATCGCGTGGGTCAGCGCGTTCAGCGCCTGTGGGCGGTTCAGCGTCAGGCGGCCCGCGCGGCCCTCTTTGCGGATCAGGATGTCGGCCATCAGCCGCGCTCCGCCAACAGCGCGCGCACGGTGATCAGCCGCATGATCTCGTTCGTGCCTTCGAGGATCTGGTGCACCCGCAGGTCGCGCACGATCTTTTCGATGCCGTAATCGGCCAGATAGCCGTAGCCGCCATGCAGTTGCAGGCACTGGTCCGCCACGCGCGAGCCCGCTTCGGTCACGAATTTCTTGGCCATGGCGCAGAATCTGGTCGCGTCGGGGGTCTTGTGGTCCAGTTTCCACGCTGCCTGGCGCAGATAGGTGCGGGCCGCTTGCAGCTCGATCTCCATGTCGGCCAGACGGAATTGCAGCGCCTGGAACTGGTCGATCGTCTTGCCAAAGGCCTGCCGCTCGCCCATGTAGGCCAGCGTCCGGTCCAGCGCGGCCTGCGCCCCGCCCAGCGAACAGGCCGAGATGTTCAGCCGCCCCCCGTCGAGCCCGATCATCGCGTATTTGAAACCGTCGCCCTCCTGCCCGACCAGGTTCTCGAGTGGGGTCAGGCAGTCGTCGAACTGCACCTGCCGCGTGGGCTGCGCGCGCCAGCCCATCTTGTCCTCGAGCCCGCCATAGCTCAGCCCCGGGCGGCCGTGTTCGACGACGACGGTGCTGATCCCCCTGGGCCCCTCGCCGCCGGTGCGGCACATCACGACATAGGCATCCGAATACCCCCCGCCCGAGATGAAGGCCTTGGTGCCGGTCAGGCGGTAGCCTTCGTTCGTCTTCTCGGCCCGGGTCTTCAACGCGGCCGCGTCCGAACCCGCGCCCGGTTCCGTCAGGCAATAGGACAGCACCTTGTCCATGGTGACGGCGGGCGCCAGGTGGCGCGCCTTGACCTCGTCCGAGCCGAAGCGGTCGAGCATCGCCGCGCACATGTTGTGAATGGACAGGAAGGAGGCGACCGAAGGGCAGGCCTGGCTCAGGGCCTCGAACACCAGTGTCGCGTCCAGCCGGGTCAGCCCCGTGCCGTTGTTCTGTTCGCTCACGTAAAGCCCGCCGAATCCCAGTTCCGCCAGTTTCGGCCACAGGTCGCGCGGGATCGTGCCCTCGGCCTCCCACTGGCGGGCGAAGGGGGCGATATGCTCCTGCCCAAAGGCCAGGGCCATGTCGTAGATGGCGATTTGTTCCTCGGTCAGCGCGAAATCCATCGGCGGTCCCTTTGTGGTTCGGTCATGGTTGCGGGGCGCCCGACACGCCCGCCGGAATCGACCGGCCGAGCGCGGCCCCTCAGCGGGCCGCCGACAGCAGATCCTCCAGGCGTCGCTCGGGCTGGCCCAGAATGTCGAGGGCCTCGGCCTCGTGGCGTTGGGCGGTGGCGATGACATGCGTCACGCCGTTCCACGATCGCAGGATCAGCCGCGCCATGGCGTAGCTGACCTCGGTGGGCGCGAAATAGACCATCAGGGTCTGGGTCCGCGCATCGGGGCTGAAGATCGCGGCCTTGGCGGCCTGCAAGGCCATCAGGCGGACGAAATCCTGCTCGAATCCGGTGACGCCCGACAGGTCCACAAGCTGCTTTTGCCCGGGGTGCCGGTCGGGGTGCTTCAGGTAGGTCGCGATCAGTTGCCGGGTCTCGTCGATCCGGACAAAGCCCGTGTACTGGACATAGACCAGACCGCGCTCTGGCAGGATTCGAAAGGTTGCTGGCACGGGACCTCCGCTCGCGCTGGTATCGAGAGCGAAGTTTTACCCGCATGATCGAGGTTTTCCACCCAAAAGACCCGGCCTCGCAGCCCCGAGGGGCCCGCCCCCGTGTCGCGGCCTGCGCCGCGCCCGGGGGCGGGACGATCTCAGTCCATCGCCTTGAAATTGAAGGCGGCGCCTTCCTTGATGCCCGAGGGCCAGCGCGCGGTGACCGTCTTGGTCCGCGTGTAGAAGCGGAAGCCATCCGGGCCGTGCTGGTTCAGGTCGCCGAAGCCCGACTTCTTCCAGCCGCCAAAGGTGTGATAGGCCAGCGGCACCGGGATCGGCACGTTGATGCCCACCATCCCGATGTTGATGCGGTTGGCGAAATCGCGGGCGGTGTCGCCGTCGCGGGTGAAGATCGCCGTGCCGTTGCCGTATTCGTGGTCGATCGCCATGTTGATCGCTTCTTCATACGTTTTCGCGCGCACCATCGACAGAACCGGGCCGAAGATCTCGGTCTTGTAGATGTCCATGTCGGTGGTCACGTGGTCGAACAGGTGCGGGCCGACAAAAAAGCCGTTCTCATACCCTTGCAGCGAGAAGTTGCGGCCATCGACGACCAGTTCCGCGCCCTGCTGAACGCCGGTTTCCACCAGCCGCAGGATGTTCGCCTTGGCGGCGGCGGTGACGACCGGGCCAAAGTCCACGTCGTTGCCGGCGGTGTAGGGGCCGACCTTGAGGGCCTCGATCTTGGGCACCAGGCGCTGGCGCAGGGCCTCGGCGGTGCCTTCGCCGACCGGCACCGCGACCGAGATCGCCATGCAGCGTTCGCCCGCCGCGCCATAGCCCGCACCGACCAGTGCGTCGGCGGCCAGGTCCATGTCGGCATCAGGCATGATGATCATGTGGTTCTTGGCGCCGCCAAAGCATTGCGCGCGCTTGCCCGTCGCCGCCGCGCGGCTGTAGATGTATTGCGCGATCGGGGTCGAGCCGACAAAGCCCACCGCCTGGATCACGTCGCTGTCCAGGATGCCGTCAACGGCCTCCTTGTCGCCGTTGATGACCTGAAGCACGCCGTCGGGAAGGCCGGCTTCCTTGCACAGCGCGGCGATCATCAGCGGCACGGAGGGATCGCGTTCCGACGGTTTCAGGATCATCGCGTTGCCCGAGGACAGCGCGGGGCCCATTTTCCACAACGGGATCATGGCCGGAAAGTTGAAGGGCGTGATGCCCGCGACCACGCCCAGCGGCTGGCGCAGCGAATACATGTCGATGCCGGGGCCCGCGGAATCGGTGAAGTCGCCCTTCAGCATCTGCGGCGCGCCGATGCTGAATTCGATGACCTCGAGCCCGCGCTGCACGTCGCCCTTGGCGTCGGGGAAGGTCTTGCCATGCTCGGCCGACAGGGCCTCGGCCAGCTTGTCCATGTCGCGGTTGAGCAGGCCGACCAGCGCCATCATCACACGCGCGCGGCGCTGCGGGTTGGTGGCGCCCCAGGCCTTTTGCGCCTGGGCGGCAGAGGCGATGGCGGCATCGAGTTCGGCTTTCGACGCCAGCGCGACCTTGGCCTGAACCTCGCCGGTGGCGGGGTTGTAGACATCCGCAAAGCGTCCCGACGTGCCCGCGACCAGCTTGCCGTCGATCCAGTGACCGATTTCCTTCATGGGATCCTCCTCCTGGGGTTTGGGCGCACAATAGTCTTGCGGAAATGGCCTGAACAGAGGCAACTTCCCAAAAGGCGTTTTGCAAGGATGCAAAGCTGATGGCCGATTGGGACGATCTGAAGGTGTTTCTGGCGGTGGCGCGGGGGGAAAGCCTGTCGCGCGCGGGCCGTGTGCTGAAGATGGACGCGGCCACCGTGGGCCGGCGCATTGCGCGCCTGGAGGTGGCCCTGGCCGCGCGGCTCTTCACGCGGTCCCCGCAGGGCTATCTGCTGACCGACGAGGGCGGGCGCCTGGTCGCCCACGCCGAGGCGATGGAGGGCGAGGTCGCGCGCGCCCGCGACGCGCTGGTCGGCCCGGCCGAGGGGATCAGCGGGCAGGTGCGGATCGGTGCGCCGGACGGCTGCGCCAACTACCTGCTGCCGCAGGTGGTGGCGGGGATCGTCGCGCAGAACCCGGGGCTCGAGGTTCAGATCGTCGCCTTGCCGCGCGTCTTCAGCCTGACCCGGCGCGAGGCCGACATGGTGATCGCCGTGTCGCGCCCGGAACAGGGGCGGGTGATCGCCACCCGGATCACCGATTACCGGTTGCACCTGGCGGCCTCGGACGCCTATCTGCGCGCCGCGCCGGCCCTGACGCGGATCGAAGACCTGCGCGCGCATCGCGTGATCGGCTACATTCCCGACATGATCTTCGACCGCGAGCTGGAATACCTGGCCGACCTGGGGGTGGAACAGCCCCCGGTCGCATCGAATTCGGTGTCGGTGCAGCTGAACCTGATGCGGCAAGGCGCGGGGGTTGGGGTGGTGCACGACTTTGCGCTGCCCGCCGCGCCGGGGGTGCGCCGGGTGTTGGCCAAGGCGTTCAGCCTGACCCGCGCCTTTTACCTGGTGCGGCACGCCGACGACCGCAACGTGCCGCGTATCGACCGCTTCGCCGAGGCGCTGACGCACGGGATGCGGACCGAGACCCAGCGGCTCGAGCAGATGGTCGAGGACGGGCCCGCCGGGGGCCGTGACGATGCCTTGTCAAATGAAAACAACCCTTGACAGAGTCCCGGGCAGGATGCCGACTGCAAAAAGACAACCCGAGACGAACGGAGGTGCCTCATGATTGTCAGCCAGATTCTCAAGACCAAGGGAACGGGGATCGTGACCATCGCGCCCGGTTCGACGCTCCGTGAGGTGGTCGAATTGCTGTCCACCCGCCGGATCGGGGCCGTGGTGGTCTCGGCCGACGGCAAGGCCGCGCAAGGGATCGTGTCCGAGCGCGACATCGTTCGCGAACTGGGCCGCGCGGGGCCGGCCTGCCTGGACCAGACCGTGGACAAGGTGATGACCCGCGCCATCTATTCCTGCGCGCCGGGCGACACCACGCTTTCGGTGCTGGAAACCATGACCACTCGCCGCTTTCGCCACATGCCGGTGATGGAAGACAACATCATGATCGGCTTCATCTCGATCGGGGATGTGGTCGCGGCGCGCTTGAGCGAATTGCAGGCCGAGAAGGATGCGCTGACCGGCATGATCATGGGCAACTGACCCGAGACCGCAACAGCCATCGCGACCCGGGACCGCAACAGCCATCGCGACCCGGAGCCGGGCAGGGCAGAAGGCCGCGACCGTCCGTTTCTGCACTTGCATTGTTGCGCGCAATATTGTTGCGTGGCCCCGGAATCGACAGCCGCAAGGGGGTGACCATGCGTATCGGACTGTATCCGGGGACCTTCGACCCGCTGACGCTGGGCCATATGGACATCATCACCCGCGCCTGCGCACTGGTGGACCGTCTGGTGATCGGCGTGGCGATCAACCGCGACAAAGGGCCGCTGTTCTCTCTGGACGAACGCGTGGCGATGGTCGAGGGCGAGACGGCGGCGCTGTCCGCGCGCACCGGCGTCGAGATCGTCGTGCACCCGTTCGAGAACCTGCTGATCGACTGCGCCCGCGATGTCGGCGCCGGGGTCATCATCCGGGGTCTGCGCGCGGTCGCGGATTTCGAATACGAATTCCAGATGGTCGGCATGAACCGCGCGCTCGACGACAAGATCGAGACCGTGTTCCTGATGGCCGATGCGCGCCGCCAGGCGATCGCCTCGAAGCTGGTCAAGGAAATCGCCCGCCTGGGGGGCGACGTCACCAAATTCGTGCCCGCGCCGATCAACACCGCGCTGCGCGACCGCTTTGGTCCGGCGCTGAGCCGCGACCGCTGAGCGGCCGCGCCCCCCGCGCCCGCCGCGGGCGCGCGGGCGCGGCACGGGGTCAGGCGGGGGCCGGCGCGCCCTCGAGCGCCTCGAGATCCAGCGCGACGCCGCGCGTGCGGGCGCTGTCCAGCACCGCCTGCCTGAGCCCCGCATCCTTGCGCAGCAGGTCCTGAAAGCGGGCCTCGTCCAGCGTCAGCAGCGTGCAATGCGTGATCGCCGTGGTCCGCCCGCGCCTGAGGCCGCGGCGCAGCAGCGCCAGGTGGCCGAACATCTCGCCCGGGCCCAGCCGCAGCACCACGCCCGCGCGCACCTGCTCGACCGCGCCCGAGGCGATGAACCAGACCTTGCGCGGCACCTCGTTGCGTTCCAGCAGCACGGTGCCGGGCGCGGCGTAATTCGTGCGCATCCGGCGGATCAGCATCGCGCGGCGCGATTCGGGCATGTCGGCGAACAGCGGAAAGGCCGCGATCAGCGTGGTGCGCTGGATCGCCAGATCCAGCCGCGGGCGGCGCGCCTGCGCGTTGCGCCGCCTGGCGATCCCCATCGTCAGCGCGTGACGCAGTTCGGGGCCGATCAGCCCGTCATCGACCAGGGCGGCGTATTCGTGTTCCTCCTGCGCCAGCACCATCTGCCGGATCAGGCGGCGCTCCAGGTCCTCGGCATAACCGGGGAATTGCAGCCTGAGACCGTCCAGCGCACGGTCGGCCTGTTCGATGCGGCGTTCCAGCAGGTCGTGCAGCAGATCCGCCACCCGCTTGCCGTGGATGCGGCGAATCCGGGTGTCGATGAAGCCATGCATCTCGCGCAGGATGGGGCCCAGGGCGACCAGATGTTCGAACCGGTCGGCGGTCTGGCGCGCCAGCAGGCCCGACAGGTGCAGCCGGTTGTGCAGCACGCCCGCCAACCCCTGCAAGGGCCCGCTGCGCTGGACGAAGCGCGCGGTGTTCAGATAGCCCAGCCGCCCGCCGGTGCGCGTGCCCTCGATCAGGCGGTCGGCGTCGGCGACCATGCGCGTGGCCAGCCGGGGCGGCAGCAGCCCGTCACTGAAGCTGGCCATCACCAGATCGCGCTCGCGGCCGGCCAGTGCGACCAGCCCCAGCGTGATGCGGTCGCGGTCAGGGATGTCGGCGCGTTCGTCGGCCTCGGCCACGGCCTGGTCCACCCGGGCGGCGAACCGCTTGGCCTCGTCGCGCACGGTTTCGCGCGCAAGGCCGATCTCGCGCGCGGTTTCGCTGACGGTCTCGCGCACCGATTGCAGGGCGACGGCGACGACCTGCGCCGACAATGCCGCATCCAGGGGCGACAGCCGGTCCAGCCCCAGCCGATGGATGACCCAGCGCAGGCTGGTGCCCTGCACGATCAGCGTGAACAGTGTGAAGCCGGTGGCGATGATGCCGACCTGGCGCTTGATGTCGGGCGGAATGCGGAAGCTTTCGGTCACGGCCAGCGCCAGCGCCAGCGTCACCGCCCCTCGGAGCCCGCCCCAAAGGATCGCCGCGCGTTGGCGCCCCTCGACCCGGGGCGACAGGTTCAGGCGGGTCAGGAGCGGCATCAGGCCGAACAGGATCGCCGCGCGCGCGGCCAGCGTCGCCACCACGGTGATCGCGATCAGCACCAGGTCAAAGGCCTGCGCGCTGGCCAGAAGGCGCGGGATCAGGATGGCCGCCAGCACGAAGATCAGCCCCCCGGCCCAGTAGCCCAGCAGGTCCCAGGTCTCGCGCAGGGTCGCGCGTGCGCCCGCCGACAGCGTGCCCGGCGCGTGAAAATTCAGCGCCAGGCCGGCCGCCACCACGGCGATCACGCCCGAGGCCCCCAACAGTGTTTCCGCCAGGATGTAGACCGCATAAGGCAGCGCGACCGACAGCGAGACCTGCCCCAGCGGGTGATCCCCCAGCCGCGCGATCGCCGCCAGCGCCAGCCGCCCCGCCAGCCAGCCCGAGGCCGCGCCGCCACCGACCAGCCAGGGGAACTGCACCACCACGTCGGTCAGCCGCGGGTTGGGGATGCCAAAAGCGACAAAGGCGAAGAACAGCGAGAACAGCGCGATCGCGGCGGCGTCGTTGAGCAGGCTCTCGCCCTCGACGATGCGGGCCAGCCTGAGGGGGGCCGGTGTCGCGCGAAAGATGCCGACCACGGCCGAGGGGTCGGTGGTCGATACGATGGCGCCGATCATCAGGCAGGCGAACAGCGACAGGCCGCTGAACGGCACCAGCGCCCAGCCCACCACCAGCGTGCTGACGACGACCGCGACCACCGCCAGCGACAGGATCGGCACCCAGTCGTCCAGCATCCGCCTGAGGTCGATGGACAGCGAGACCTGGAAGATCAGGGTCGGCAGAAAGACATAGAGAAACAGGTTCGAGCGGATCGGCAGGTTCTGCACGAGCTGCGCGGCCTCGCTCAGGGCCTGCGACGGCGGCAGCCAGGCCACCAGCGCCGAGGTCGCGCCCAGCAGGATGCCGATCAGCGCCAGGATCACCGTCGAGGGCAGCCGCAGCCGGTCCGCGACCGGCTCGGACAGGCCGATCAGCGCAAACAGGACAGACGCGGTGGCAACGATGGCAACGAGATCCATGGCCCCAGATTAAAAGGAAAATCCCTCCTGGGCGAGGGCCAGAAGGGACACATTTTCCTCAGCCGCTGAAACAGTGGCGGGCCTCAGCCCAGCCTGGCGATGGCGGCGGCGGTGTCGAGCATCCGGTTGGAAAAGCCCCATTCGTTGTCATACCAGGCCAGCACCCGCACCATGGTGCCCCCCAGCACCCGCGTCTGGTCCAGCGCGACAATGGACGAGCGGTTGTCGTGGTTGAAGTCGATCGAGACATTCCTGGCCTCGGTGATGCCCAGGATGCCCTTCAGCGGGCCCGCGGCGGCGGCGGCGACGAGCGCGGCGTTGATCTCTTCCATCGAGGTGGCGCGCGCGGCCTCGATGGTCAGGTCCACCGCCGAGACATTGGGCGTGGGCACCCGGATCGCCACCCCGTCAAGCTTTCCGTCCAGCGCCGGCAGCACCAGCCCCACCGCCCGGGCCGCCCCGGTCGAGGTGGGGATCATGCTGAGCGCGGCGGCGCGGGCGCGGTAAAGGTCCCGGTGCAGCGTGTCCAGCGTGGGCTGGTCGCCGGTGTAGGAATGGATCGTCGTCATGAACCCTTTGGTGATGCCGACGGTGTCGTGCAGCACCTTGGCCACCGGGCTCAGGCAGTTGGTCGTGCACGAGGCGTTCGAGATCACGCGGTGCGCGGGCGTCAGCGAGTCGTGGTTGACCCCGTAGACGATGGTGGCATCCGCGCCCTTGGACGGCGCCGAGACCAGCACTCGCGTGGCACCGTTCTGCAAATGCACGCGCGCCTTTTCGGCGTCGGTGAAGACGCCGGTGCATTCCAGCACCACATCGACGTCCTGCCAGGGCAGATCGGCGGGATTGCGCAGGGCGCTCACGCGGATCGGGCCCTGGCCCACGTCCATCCAGTCTGGGCCGGTGGTCACCTCGCCGGGGAACCGGCCGTGCACGCTGTCGAAGCGCATCAGATGGGCGTTGGTTTCGACCGGGCCCAGGTCGTTGATGGCGACGACGCGCAGGTCGTCCCGCTTCTGGTCCATCAGCGCCCGCAGCACCAGGCGACCGATGCGTCCGAACCCGTTGATGGCAAGGGTGGTGGTCATGTCACGCTCCGCTGACCCCGGGGCGGGGTCGTGATTGCGCTAACACCACAAATGGCGCAAAAAGTCAATGCCGCGGCGCGGCAAGGTCCGGCCGGCCGGCGCTGCCCCGCTCAGGTCTTTGCGCCGACCACCGGGTGCTCGATGGCCGCGTGCGCCACGACATCCGCCGCCATTCCGGCGTTGCGATAGATGCGCTTGCCCAGCCGGGGATAGTCGCCCACGTCCTGCGCCAGGCGTTGGCCCACGACCAGCAGGCGCAGAACCTCGGTCCCGGTGTTGACGATCGTATGCGCCAGCCCGCCCTTGCGGTAGCCGATGAAATCCCCGGGGCCGATGGCGTGGTCGGCATCGCCGATCGTCGCCGTGGCGCTGCCGGACAGAACGTAGACCGCTTCGTCCTCGTGGTGATGGCGGTGATATTCGGTGGTCTCGGCCCCGGGCGCGACCTCGATCACATGCACGCCCAGCCCGGTCAGGCCGGTGGCGTCGCCCAGCGACTTGTTGATCCGGCGGGCGTTGGGATTCAGGAAATGCGTCTTGTCGAGACCCGGCATCGCGGCGATCGCCGCGGCGGTCAGCAGGTAGGAATCGGCCATGAAAAAACCCCGGCGTTGCATTCAGCGCCGAGGTTCCATCGTTTCGCGCAATCGCGCAAGGGCCGTCAGATCAGGCGGCCCATCGCGCCGGCGACATCGGCCATGCGGCACGAAAAGCCCCATTCGTTGTCATACCAGGCCAGGACGCGCACGGTGCGGCCGCCGACAACCTTGGTCTGGTCGGGGGCGAAGATCGACGAATGCGTGGTGTGGTTGAAGTCGATCGAGACCTTGGGCTCGGGGTCATAGGCCAGCACATGACCCATCGCGCCGGCGGCGGCCTCGCGCATGATCTCGTTCACGTCGGCGACGGTGACGTCCTTGCCGGCGACAAAGGTCAGGTCCACCGCCGAGACGTTCGGCGTGGGCACGCGGATCGCGGTGCCGTCCAGCTTGCCCGCCAGTTCCGGCAGGACCTCGCCCAGGGCCTTGGCCGCGCCGGTCGAGGTGGGGATCATCGCCATGGCGGCGGCGCGGGCGCGGTAGAGGTCCTTGTGGCGGCGGTCCAGCGTCGGCTGGTCGCCGGTATAGGAATGGATGGTGGTCATGATGCCCGATTCGATGCCGATGGCGTCGTTCAGGACCTTGGCCAGCGGCGCCAGGCAGTTGGTGGTGCACGACCCGTTCGACACGACCAGGTGTTCGGTCGTCAGCGCGCGGTGGTTGACGCCGTAGACGATGGTCTTGTCGGCATTCTTGGCCGGTGCCGAGACCAGCACCCGTTTGGCACCGCGGCCCAGATGCACCGAGGCCTTGGCGCGGTCGTTGAACTTGCCGGTGCATTCCAGCACGATGTCCACGCCCTCCCAGTCCAGCTCGTCGGGGTTGTAGGTGGACATCACGCGGATCGGGCCGCGGCCCAGGTCCAGGGTGTTGCCCTCGACCCGGACGGTGCCGGGAAAGCGGCCATGGACCGAATCGTATTTCAGCAGGTGGGCGTTCGTCTCGATCGGGCCGGTGGCGTTGATCGCGACCACCTCGACATCATTGCGGGCGCTTTCGGCGATATGCGCGAGGGTGCAGCGGCCGATGCGACCGAAACCGTTGATGCCGATGGTGATGGTCATGGAACTGTCTCCGGGCTGGGGCTGGGGCCGGTGTGGGTCCGGTGGGCCTGAAGCGCAGGCAACCGGCGCGGCGGCGATCTTTTCTCTGTTCGATCTATACATTTTGAATGATGGCAGAGAAAGGGCGAAAAGCGAAAGGAAGCAAGGCGTTAGCGCAAAACATCACACAAATGCGGGTGTTTGCGATAACGGTTGCGCCCCCATCGCGGCCCCGGTTTTGCCCTGTCGCGGGCCGGGCGCGCCCTCTTGCGGCCATTGTGTTTCAGGCCTGCTTTGCCTATGACGACCCGAAACCTTCCGACCACCCCAGACGACACGAGACGCCGGTGTTCGAAACTTTTGTGATTGTCTATCTTGTCCTCCTCAACGTCGCCGCGTTCTGGGCCTTTGCCCATGACAAGCGCGCGGCGATCGCGGGTGCGCGGCGCATCTCCGAGGACCGGCTGCTGGCGTTGGCCTTTCTGGGCGGGTCGATCGGGGCCAAGCTGGGGCAGTTGCTGCTGCGCCACAAGATCCGCAAAGAGCCGTTTCGCCAACAGTTGAACGGCATCCTGGCGGTGCAGATCGTCGCCATGGCGGCGGTGCTGACGATCTACGTCGTGCAGACCGGCACCGCGCCGCGATGACCGCGGGCGGGTCCGGCCGGCGCCGGACCGACCGGGTCGCGGGCCCTTGGGCCAGGGGCGCGGAAGGCTCAGAGCGCGGCGGTCAACGTGGCGATGAACTGATCCACATGCGCCTCGGTGGTGGACCACGAGGTCACCAGGCGGCATTGGTGCGGGTGGTCGGGCCCGGCGCCGTGGGGCGGGGGCGCGGGCCAGTCGTAATACATCGCCCCCGCGGCCCTGAGCGCGGCGTGCGCCTTCAGCGGGAATTCGGCGAACATCATGTTGCCGCCGCGCGCGTGGACCAGCCGCGCCCCGGCGCCGCGCAGCCCCGATTCCAGCCGCGCGGCCCGGTCGTTGGCGGTGCGCGCCAGCGACAGCCATAGATCGTCGGTCAGATAGGCGTCCATCTGGGCCGACAGATAGCGATGCTTGGAAAACAGGTGCCCGCCGCGCTTGCGGCGCAACTCGAACTCCCAGGCGCGGTTGGTGCCGCCCCGGGCGGGATCGAACAGCACCACGGCCTCGACCCCCATCAACCCGTTCTTTGTGCCGCCGAACGACAGCACATCGACCCCGGCGCGCCAGGTCATTTCGGCCGGCGTGCAGCCCTCGGCCACCAGCGCGTTGGCAAAGCGCGCGCCGTCCAGATGCACGGGCAGGCCGTGGGCGTGGGCGATCGCGGCCAGGCGGGTGATCTCGGCCACGGAATAGCGCGCGCCGCGTTCGGTGAGGTTGGTCAGCGACAGGATGCCGGGCTGGGCGTGGTGCACGCCACCGGGCGCCGCGTCGATCGCCGCCTCGAACGCGTCCGCGTCGATCTTGGCGTCGGTGCCGTCGAGCAGCGTCAACTTGGCGCCGCCGGCGTAGAACTCGGGCGCGTTGCACTCGTCTTCCTCGATATGCGCATGACGGTGACAGTAGATCGCGCTCCAGGGCTGCACCTGGGTGGCGATGGCCAGCGAATTCGCGGCGGTGCCGGTGGCGACCAGAAAGACCTCGGCCTCGGGCGCCTCGAAGGTGGCGCGGATGCTGGCGCGGACCCGATCCATCAGCGCATCGGCGCCGTAACCCATCGCGAAGCCCGCGTTCGCGCGTCCCAGCGCGGCAAGGATCGGATCGGGCACGCCCGAGGTGTTGTCAGAGGCAAAGAACATCAGATTTCCTCGTCGATGATGTGGTCTTCCCAGTCGTCCTCGGGGATGGCGTATTCGGGCACGGTGCGGCCCTGGACCGAGGCCCCGGCACGGTGGACGCTGTCGGGGTCGCCCGACAGCAACGGGTGCCAGTCGGCAAGCCCGCGCCCTTCGTGCACGCGCCGATAGGCGCAACTGCGGGGCATCCAGTAGCTGACCTCGTCGATGGTCTCGGGGCGCAGGATCACGCATTCGGGCACGATCTGCTTGCGCAGCGCGTATTGGCCGCAGCGGCAGGTCGTGTCGTCGAACAGCCGGCAGGCGATGTTTGTGAAGAAGACCTCGCCCGAATCGGCGTCTTCCAGTTTGGCCAGGCAGCATTTGCCGCAGCCATCGCAAAGGGCCTCCCACTCGCGGGGGGTCATGTCGGCCAGGGGGACGGTGTCCCAGAAACGGGGGCGCAGGGTCATGCCCGCGACCCTTGCCGATTTGGCGGCGGAAGGGAAGGGGGCTCGACCCGCCCGACCCGCCCGACCCGCTCGACCCGCCCGACCCGCCCGACCCGCTCGACCCGCCCGACCCGCCCGACCCGTCTGGCCTGTCCCGCGCCCGGCGGCCGTGCTAGGGTCGGGGCCATGTCGCTCTATGATCGGTTCATCCTGCCGCCCCTGATCCGCTGTGCCTGTTCGGTGAAACCGATCGACCGGCTCAGGGCCAGGGTCGTGCCGGGGGCCGCGGGCCGGGTGCTGGAGATTGGCGCGGGCGCGGGGCTGAACCTGCGCCACTACGACCGTGCGCGCGTGACCGAGGTGCTGGGGCTCGATGTCTCGGCGCCCCTGCTGCGCCAGGCCGAGGTCGAGGCGGCGCGCCTGGGCCTGCCGTTCACGCCGCTTCTGCTGGACGCCGCCGCGATCCCGCTGCCGGCCGAGTCGGTCGATACCGTGTTGGTGACCTTTACGCTGTGTTCCATCGCTTTGCTGAGCCCGGCGCTGGCGGACATGCGCCGCGTGCTGCGCCCGGGTGGGCGGCTTCTGTTCCTGGAACACGGCCGCGCGCCCGATCCCGGCGTCGCCCGCGCGCAACGCTGGGTCGAACCCCTGTGGAAGCCGCTGGCGGGCGGCTGTCATCTGACGCGCGACCCGGTCGCGGAACTGGAGCGCGCAGGCTTCGTGCTGGAGCGGCTGGAGCAGGCCTATCTGCGCCACGTCTGGCGCGGGGTGGGCTATGTCAGCGAGGGGGTCGCGCGGATCGGCTAGGCCCCGGCCCGATCACAACCGGGCCAGCAGGGCGCGGGCCTGGCGGCTGTCCTCGTCCATCTGGTCGATCAGCGCCTGAAGGCCGTCGAACCGGGCCTCGGGGCGCAGGTAATCGACCAGGGCGACGGACAGGTGCTGACCATAGAGATCGCCCTGAAAGTCGAACAGATGGACCTCGAAGTTCGGGGCGTTCACGCCGAACATCGGCCGCACCCCCAGCGAGGCGACGCCGTCGTAGCAACCGGCAAAGGCGCCACCCAGCACATCGACCTTGACGGCGTAGACGCCCAGTTTCGGCAGGTGCAGCCCCTCGACCGCCATGTTCGCCGTCGGATAGCCCAACTCGCGGCCGCGTTTCTCGCCGTGCAGCACCGCGCCGTCGATCCGGTGGCGGTGACCCAGCATCTCGGCCGCGTCGCGCACGCGGCCCAGGCTGAGCGCCTGACGGATCGCCGTGGACGAGATCGCGCCGTCCTCGCTGCCGACGATCGGCAGGATGGTGACGTCAAAGCCGAATTCCTGGCCATGGGCGCGCAGGGTTTCGGCGGTTCCGGCGCGGCCCTTGCCGAACTGGAAATCCGCGCCGACGACGACATGCGACAGGCCCAGCCCGGCGGCCAGCACGTCGCGGGCGAACGATTCGGGGGGCAGGGCGGCCAGATCGCGGGTGAAGGGCAGCTCGAACAGCAGGTCCACGCCCAGCTTTTCCAGCCGGTTGCGCCGCGCCTCGGCGTTCATCAGGCGGAAGGGCGGTGCGTCGGGGGCAAAGACCTGGCGCGGGTGCGGTTCGAAGGTGACCACACCCAGCGGCACGCCCGGTCGGCGCGCGGCGTCGATCACCGCCTGGTGGCCGCGATGCACGCCGTCGAAATTGCCCATGGCGGCCGAGGCGCCCCGCGCGCCTGTCTCTAGTCCGGTCCAGGTGGTGAGTGTCTGCATTCTGCCCCGCGGCGCCGCCGCGTCGGCGGTCAGTCGAACTTGCGGCTGGGCGCCAGAACCAGCGCCTCGCCCTTCAGGACCGTGGTATTGCCCACCGTGCAGCGACAATCAAGGGTCACCCGGCGCCTGGGGTAGTCGATCTCGCGCACCGTGACCTCGGCCAGCACCACGTCGCCGGGGCGGACGGGGGCCAGGAACTTCAGGCTTTGGCCCATGTAGATCGTGCCGTGGCCGGGCAATTGTTCGCCGATCACGGCCGAAATCAGCCCGGCGGTCAGCATCCCGTGCGCGATGCGCCCCTCGAAGATCGTATCGCGGGCATAGTCGTCGTCCAGGTGCACCGGGTTGCGGTCGGTCGAGACCTCGGCGAAAAGCTCGATATCGCGGTCGGTCACTTCCTTGCGCAGGTGGCGTGACAGGCCGACTTCCAGATCCTCGATGCAGATCGTGCCGCGGGGCAGATTGTCGTTCGGGCGGGTGTCGAGCATGGCGCGGGTTCCGTTCGAAGGGGCCATCGGCGGGGGACTCATGGATCTTGTTGCGGTGCAGCATAGCGCGGCGGTCAGGATCGCGCAAGGGTGTGACGTAACTTTGATGCGAATATGGCCAAAAGGTCGCAATTTTGTTGCGCGAAGGATTTTTGCGCCCCCTCTGGTAATCCCGCGCCCGGGGGGATACTCGAAACGGACTGGGGAGGGCCCGTCATGACAGGCAGAGAGCGCACATCCTGGGCCGCGGTGGCGGTGGTGGTGCTGTCGGGGGCCTTTGCCTCGGCGCAGGTCGGCAAACTGCCCGCCGCGCTGCCGCTGATCCGCGCCGATCTGGGCTTTGGCCTGGTCGCGGCGGGATTCGTGCTGTCGATGTTCAATGTGCTGGGCATGGCGGTTGCGGTGCTGTTCGGCGGGCTGGCCGACCGGCTGGGTCGGGTGCGGCTGGTGGCCGGCGGCTTTGCCTGTATCGCGCTGGGCGGCGCGCTGGGGGCGCTGGCGCCGTCGCTGGGGCTGCTGATCGTCAGCCGCCTGGTCGAGGGGGTCGGCTTTATCGCCGTGACGGTTTCGCTGCCCTTCGTGCTGGTCGCCGCCTCGGCTCTGCGCGACCAGGGGCTGGTGCTGGGGGTCTGGAGCATCTACCACCCCACCGGCATGGCGGTGGCCATGCTGTCGGCACCGGTCCTGCTGCACCTCATGGGGTGGCGCGCGCTGTGGTGGCTGATCGTCGCGCTGGTGCCGCTGATCGCCTGGGCGGTTCTTGCGCAGATGCGCCGGCTGGACCTGCCGCAACCGCGCGGTGGCCCGTTCCTGCATCTGGCGGCCGAGGCGCTGCGGACGCGCGGCTTTCAACTGATCGCGGCGGTGTTTCTGGCCTATGCGTTCCAGTGGGTGACGCTGATGGCCTGGCTGCCGACCTTCCTGACGGAAAGCTTCGGCGCGGACCTGGGCTTTGCGGCGCTGATGACGGCGCTGGTGGTGCTGGTGAACGTGCCGGGCTGCCTGTTCGGCGGGGCGCTGATCCGCAAGGGCGGACGCGCCGGGCCGATGATCCTGATCGGCACGGCGATCATGGCGGTGTGCACGCTGGGCATCTTCCTGCCTGGCCCGCCGGTCTGGGCCCGGCTGGCGCTGTGCCTGACGTTCTCGTTCGCGGGCGGCCTGGTCCCGCCCAGCCTGTTCAGCGCGGTGCCGCGCTTCGCGCCCTCGATCCGGCATGTCGGCGCGGGCAACGGGATGCTGATGCAGGGCTCGGCGCTGGGCCAGTTCATCGGCGCGCCGCTGGTCGCCTTCGCCGTCGCCCGCGGCAACGGCGACTGGAGCCACGCGCTGGGCCCGATGCTGGGCTTCGCGGCATTGACCGCGCTGGCCGGCTGGGCGCTGGGCCGCGCCGACCGCGGCGTCAGGCCCTGAGCGGCTTCAGCGCGCCGGCCCATTTCGCCAGTTCGGCCAGCATGACGCCGGCGCTGTCGGCGGCGATCTGGGGCGGCTGGAACCCGTCGTCGTGCAGATGCGCGGCGAACCCCGGCAGCATGACGCCCTGCGGGATCGCCATCATGCCGACATTGCCCAGCAACCCGCGCAGGACCTGCGCCGCGCGCAAACCGCCCGAGGCCCCGCCGTAGCTGACGATCGCCGCCGGCTTGTAGCGCCATTCGTGCAACAGCGTCTGCACCGCGTTGACCAGCGACGCGGGGGCAAAGAAATCGTATTCCGGCGAGACAAAGACAAAGGCGTCGGCGCTGTCCACGATGGCCGACCAGGTCTGCGTGTGCGCGTGCTGATAGGCGCGCTTGACGGGGTGCTCGACCTCGTCGAGCAGCGGCAGCGCGATTGCCGCCAGGTCCACCACCTCGACATCGAAACCGCCCTGCGCGCGCGCCTGGCCGGCCACCCAGTCGGCGATCTGCGGGCCCTTTCGCCCGGGGCGCGTGGATCCGATGACGATCTTCAGGGTCAGGGTCATGACATGTCCTTTCAGGTCAGCGCAGGCGCCCCATGGCATAGCGCGGATGCAGGTCTTCGGCCGCCAGCCAGTCGGCCAGCGATTGCGGGTCGGGGTTCGCGGGATCGGCGCCAAAGCGGTGCGATTCGAGCCCGCCGGTCACAAAGACCGCGTCGATCCCCTCGGCCTGGGCGCCGCGGATGTCGGTGCGCACACCGTCGCCGATGGCCAGGACCGCGTCGGGGTCATAGGTGATCCCGCGCGCCGCCAACTGGTTGCGGGCGAAATCGTAGATCGGCGGATAGGGCTTGCCAAAGGACAGGACCTCGCCGCCCATCGCCTCGTAGAGCTGGGCCAGCGCGCCGGCGCAATAGATGCGGGTGTCACCCACATCCACCACCAGGTCAGGGTTCGCGTTCAGCATCCTGAGGCCGCGCACCTTGGCCGACAGGAATCGGGCGCGGTAATCCTCGGGGGTTTCGGTGAATTCGTCGAAGGGGCCGGTGCACAGGATGCCCTCGGCCTCGTCCAGCGGGACGCGCGTGATCGGCGGCTGATCTTGCAACCAGTCGGGAATCAGGGTGAACAGGTCCTCGTCCTTGCCCGGGCCCAGATGCCACAGCTTGCGCCCGGCGGCCCCTTGCAGCATCGCCACCTGCGTCGCATCGCCCGAGGCGGCGATGACGTCATAGGCGTCCTCGGGCAGGCCCATCGCGTCGAGCCGGCGCTTGACCGCGTGGCGGGTGCGCGGCGCGTTCGTCAGCAGCACCACCGCGCCGCCCCGGCGCCGAAAGGCCTGCAACGCGGCGACCGCCTCGGGGAACAGGGCCTTGCCGTTGTGCAGGCACCCCCAGAGATCGCAATAGAGCACGTCATAGGCCGGGGCGATCTCGGACAGCGTGGGCACAAGCTGGGTCACGGAATTTCCTTTCGGCGCATTGACGGTCGGCCGGGCGGGTTTATCCTGCGCCGCCGAAAGGGGCAATCGCCCCGGCCGTGCAAAGCCGACCGATCGGCCCGCAAGAGGACAGCGCATGCAGAACCCCATCGACCCCGTCAAACTGGACCGCCTTGCCGAAGTCGCCGTGCGCGTCGGCTTGAACCTGCAACCGGGGCAGGACCTGGTGCTGACGGCCTCGGTCGGGGCGCTGCCGCTGGTGCGGCGAATCGCCGAGCACGCCTATCGCGCGGGGGCCGGGCTGGTGACCCCGATCCTGTCGGATGACGCGGTGACGCTGGCCCGCTACCGCAACGCCCCCGAGGCGGCCTTCGATGCATCGGCCGGCTGGCTCTATGACGGCATGGCGGCGGCCTTTGACAAGGGCGCGGCGCGGCTGGCGATCGCGGGCGGCGATCCGATGTTGCTGTCGTCCGAGGACCCCGACCGCGTGTCCCGCGCGAACCGGGCGATGGCGATGGCCTATGCCGCCGCGCGCGACCGCATCACCCGCTTCGCCACGAACTGGACCATCGTCGCCTGGCCGGACGAGGCCTGGGCCCGGCTCGTCTCGCCCGATCTGCCGCCCGAGCAGGCGCAGCGCGTGCTGGCCGAGGCGATCTTCGCCGCCTCGCGCGTGGACAGCGACGACGCGGTCGCCCGCTGGCAGGCCCACAACACCGAACTGGGCCGCCGGTCGTCCTGGCTGAACGGCCGGAACTTTGCCGCGCTGCGCTTTACCGGACCCGGCACCGATCTCGAGGTGGGGCTGGCCGAGGGCCACAAATGGATCGCCGGCGCGACGGAAACGACCTCGGGCATCCTGTGCAACCCGAACATTCCCACCGAGGAAGTCTTCACCACGCCGCACCGGCTGCGGGTGTCCGGCACCGTCAGCGCGACCAAGCCGCTGTCGCACCAGGGCACGCTGATCGAGAACATTCAGGTCCGGTTCGAGGACGGCCGGATCGTGCAGGCGAACGCCAGCCGTGGCGAGGCGGTCCTGAACAAGGTGCTGGACACCGACGACGGCGCGCGCCGCCTGGGCGAAGTGGCGCTGGTGCCCCACGCCTCGCCGATCTCGCAGTCGGGACTGCTGTTCTACAACACCCTCTTCGACGAGAACGCGGCCTCGCATATCGCGCTGGGGCAGTGCTATGCCACCTGCTTCCATGGCGGCGAGACGATGGACGCGGCCGAGGTCGGGCGCCGGGGCGGCAACACCAGCGCCATCCATATCGACTGGATGATCGGTTCGGGGCAGATCGACATCGACGGCGTGACGCAGGACGGCGCCCGCGTGCCGGTGATGCGGCAGGGCGCCTGGGCCTGACCCCCCCGCGCCCGTGTTGCGCGCCGGGAGGGTTTTCCACCCTCCCGGACCCTCCCGGAGGATATTTCGGGCACAAAGAAGGGGGCGTTAACCCCTTCTTAACCTTGGCCTTCTTTGTGCTTCAAATATCCCGGGGGGTGAATTCGCGGCACGCGAAGAGGGGGGCTGGCCCCCCTTGCCCGGTCACACCGACAGGATGGTCGTGGATTTGATCTCTTCCATCGACAGCAGCGCCGTGACGTTATGGATCTTCACGTCGCGGATCAGCGCCTGATAGAAGGCATCATAGGCGCGCGCGTTCGCCACGCGCACCTTCAGGATATAGTCGATGTCGCCCGCCAGGCGGTGCGCTTCCAGGACCTCGGGACGGGCTCGGACCGAGGCCAGGAACCGGTCCTGCCAGTCGGGATCGTGTTCGGCGGTGCGGATCAGGACGAAGAAGCAGGCCTCGAGTCCCAGCGAGTCGGGGTCCAGGATCACCGTCTGCCGCCCGATCACGCCCTGGTCGCGCATTTTGCGGATGCGATTCCACACGGGCGTCTTGGACGATCCCACCTTGCGTGCGATATCGTCGAGCGATTGTCCCGCGTCCTCTTGCAGTTCCTTCAGGATCTTGCGGTCGAGCGGGTCGAGGTCGGCGTGGGCGGGCATGGCTTTTCTCCGGCGATGTCGCGGTTTTACCGCCCGTGTCGCCCGGCGTCCAGCAGCGAGCCTGCGGATGTGGCAGCGAGAGGCGGTCAGAGAGGGACGGGGACGATGGACGGCCAGTTCGACTATGTGATCGTGGGGGCGGGGTCCGCGGGCTCGGTGCTGGCGGCGCGGCTGTCCGCCGCGGGGCAGCGGGTGCTGGTGCTCGAGGCCGGCGGCAGCGACCGGAGATTCTATGTGCAGATGCCGCTGGGCTATGGCAAGCTGTTCTACGATCCGTCCGTCAACTGGGCCTATCGCACCGAACCCGACCCGGGGCTGAACGGGCAGCGCGACTACTGGCCGCGCGGCAAGGTGCTGGGCGGGTCGTCCTCGATCAACGCGATGGTGTGGATCCGCGGGCACGAAAGCGATTACGACGACTGGCAGGCGGCCAGCGGCGCCAGTCATTGGGGGCGGGACGCGGCGCGCGCGGCCTATCGCGCGATCGAGGACAACGCCGACGGCGCCGACACCTGGCGTGGGCAGGGCGGGCCGCTGCACATCCGATCGGGGCGCGACCCCGCGCATCCGCTGGTCGAGCCGTTCCTCGCCGCCTGCGCCGCCGCCGGTCTGCCGCGCAACCCCGATTTCAACGGCGCCCGGCAAGAGGGTGCGGGCCTCTATCAACTCACCATCAAGGGCGGGCGACGGAACTCGGCGGCCCGCGCCTTTCTGCGCCCGGCGCTGAAATCCGGCCGCGTCGCGCTGCGCACGCGTGCTCAGGTGACCCGCGTGCTGCTGGAAGGCCGGCGCGCGGTTGGCGTGGAATACCGCTGGAAGGGGGCGCAGCACCAGGCCCGCGCGCCCGAGGTGGTGCTGGCCGGGGGCGCGATCAACACGCCGCAGATACTGATGCTGTCGGGCATCGGCCCGGCGGCGGAGCTGGCCGCGCAAGGCATCGCGGTGGTCCTGGACCATCCCAACGTGGGGCGCCACCTGAACGATCATCAGGGCATCAACTACACTTGGCGGATGCGGGTGCCGACGATGAACGACATCTTGCGGCCCTGGTGGGGCAAGGCCTGGGTCGGCGCGCGGTATCTGCTGACGGGGGGTGGGCCGCTGAGCGTCTCGATCAACCACGGCGGCGGGTTCTTTCGCACCGATCCGTCGCTGGAACGGCCCAACATGCAGCTCTATTTCCAGGCCTTCAGCACCCTGATGCCGCGCGAGGGCGAGCGCCCGATCCTGAGTCCCGATCCGTTCCCCGGCCTGTCGATCGGCCTGTCCAACTGTCGGCCGACCAGCCGGGGGCAGATCACCCTGGCCTCGGCCGATCCGCTGGCCGCGCCGCGCATCACCGCCAACGCCTTTTCAACCGACCACGACGTGAACGAGATGCTGGCGGCGGTGAAGGTCCTGCGCCGCATCGCCGCGCAAGCGCCCCTCGCGCCGCTGATCGCCGAAGAGCTGCGCCCGGGCCCCGGGATCCGCGACGACGCCGATCTGATCGACGATTTCCGCCAGCGGTCGGGCACGGTGTTCCACCCCTCGTGCACGGCGCGGATGGGGGCCGATCCCGAGACCAGCGTGATCGATGCCGACCTGCGGGTGCGCGGCATCGCGGGGCTGCGGGTCTGCGATGCCGCGGCCTTTCCCACGCTGATCGGGGGCAACACCAACGCCCCCGCGATCCTGATGGGCTGGATCGGGGCCGAACGCCTGCTGGCCACCCGCTGATTTGATCCGTGTCATGGCCCGGCGGCCGTGGGGCGTGCAGACTGTCCGCAATCCACGATGCGGAGCGATGCGCGATGACGGTCCTGGTCACCGACTCAGGGTTCATTCCCGACGATTGGCGGCACGGTTACGTGCCTTTGGCGGCCCTGTCCGCGCAGCCCGATCAGGCCGGGCCGGTGGCGGTGGATCTGCCCTCGCCAGACCTGGACCCCGCCGACTGGGCGCGCCTGTGCGCCGCCTTGCCGCGTGTGGCGATGATCCGGGTGCGGCTGCGCCATTTCGGCGATGTGCGGGCGCTGGACCTTGCGCGCGCGATTCGGGCGCAGGGCTATGACGGGCGCCTCAGGGCGCATGGCGCGGTGTTGGCGCAGGCCTATACGCTGACGCGCCGCGCCGGTTTCGACGAGGTCGCGCTGGACCGCGACCAGGCGCGCCGCCAACCGCCCGAACACTGGCACAACAACCCGTTCTGGCGGCCGCGGTCGCGCCAGGTCGCGCGCTGAGCGCGGTCGCCGGTCCCGCGCCTGCCGGCCGGGGTTCCGTTTTCCGCCGCGCCGCTCTACATACCCCAGATGCAGTTCACGAGGACCCCATGCCCGACGCCATCCAGACGCCGCAGGTCAAGACACTTCCCGATGCCCAGACCGTGACCGAGGTCACGCACTGGACCGACCGGCTGTTCTCGTTTCGCTGCACGCGTCCGCGCAGCCTGCGCTTCCGGTCGGGCGAATTCGTGATGATCGGCTTGCTGGACGAGCGCGGAAAGCCGTTGCTCAGGGCCTATTCCATCGCCTCGCCCAGTTGGGACGAGGAACTGGAGTTCTATTCCATCAAGGTGCCGGACGGTCCGCTGACGTCGCGCCTGCAACACATCCAGCCCGGCGACGAGATCATCTTGCGGCCCAAGCCGGTCGGCACGCTGGTGCTGGACGCGCTCTTGCCGGGCAAGCGGATCTGGTTCCTGGCGACGGGCACCGGCATCGCGCCCTTTGCGTCCCTGATGCGCGACCCCGAGACCTACGAGAAATTCGAGCAGGTGGTGATGATGCACACCTGTCGCACCGTCGAGGAACTGGAATACGGCCGCCGGCTGGTGGAAAGCCTCAAGGACGATCCGCTGATCGGCGAGATGGTCGAGGGCAAGTTGCGGTATTACCCGACCACCACGCGCGAGGAGTCCCCCCACATGGGGCGGATCACCGACAACCTGACGTCGGGCAAGGTGTTCGCGGATATGGCGATCGCGCCGATGGACCGCGCGCATGACCGCGCCATGGTCTGCGGCTCGCTGGCCTTCAACCACGACGTGAAGGCGGTGCTGGAAGACTTTGGCCTGCGCGAAGGGGCGAACAGCGAGCCGCTGGAGTATGTTGTCGAAAAGGCCTTTGTCGGCGACGGGATCTGACCGCGCAGGGAAGGGGCCCGGTCGCGATGGCAGGTAGGGTGCGTGCAAGCACGCACCTTACGGGGCTTGCCCGGCTCTTGGTAACTTGTTACCATGGTAACATGACCTCGGACCAGACCCACCGCACCCAGACCGGCGTTCGCCTGTCCACGCCGATGCTCAAGACCCTCAAGGCCCTGGCCGACTATCGAGACCTGTCGCTTGGCGACCTGCTCGAAGGGATCGTGCTGCACGCCTTTGACGGCAAGGATCCGTTCACCCCCGAGACGCGCGCCGTCATCGAGCAGTTGCGCGCCGTCTACGGTTGCACCTGGCGCGCCCAGGACAGCCATCGCCATTCCGAGGCGCCCTGATGCCCGTGTTCGCGCACGGCTTTTCCCTGCCGATGCCGCCCGCGCGCGCCCTCGCCCTGTTCACCCCGCGCGGCGAGGAAACCTGGGTGCCCGGCTGGTCCCCCGTCTACATCGACCCCCCGGACGGCGCGACGGCCGAGGGGATGATCTTTTCCACTGGCGACGGCGCGGTCTGGTGGACCTGTCTGCGCTGGGAACCGGACACCGGCCTTGCGCGCTATTTGCGGCTGTCGCCCGGGCTCAAGGCTGCCCGGGTTACGGTCACCTGCCGGGCGGAGGGATCGGGCCGGCACCCGGGTCGGCGTGTCCTATGACTGGCAGGCGCTGGGCCCCGAGGGGCGTGCCGAGATCGCGGCAATCACCGCCGAATCCTTTGCCCGGGACATCGACGGCTGGCGCGGTCTGATCCTGGACGCGGTCCCGACCTCAGGGCACTGACGGGCGCGACCGGAACGAAAAAGGCCCCCGCGCGGGCGGGGGCCTGAAAGGGTCCGGGGCGCGCAGTTACAGGCCCAGGAGCGTGCGCACCTGGTCCAACGCGGCCTGCAACGCATCGGGGTTGTCGCGCGCGCGCTCCAATGCCCCGCGGGCGACCGTCTTGCGCAGATCGCTCAACGACGAGGCGTCGATCGCCGCGACGGCGCGGTCGAAATCGAACCCGCCGGGCGTGAACAGGGTGGCCAGGGATTCGGGCGTTTCCGCAGGGGCGGGCGTCGCCGCGGCGGCGTCGGTCGCGGGTGCGGCCGCGGTTGTCGCATCCGCAGCCGGGGCGGCGGCGTCCGTGCCGCCGGCGGCCGCCGGCGCGGTGGCGCTTGCCGCGGCATCGACCGCAGCACCGGCGGCGTCGCTGGTCGCCGCGGCGTTTTCGGCGGCGGTGCCTTGCAGCACCTGCGTCGCGGTCTCGGTCACTTGCGAGACCGCGTCGGACACGGCGCTGGCGGCGTCGGTCACAACCTGGGTCGCGGCGTCAACCACGCTACCGCCGGTGTCGGTGGCGGCGGCCATGGCACCCGAGGCGGCGTCGGTGGTGGCGGCGGCGGCGTCGGTGGCCACGGTCGCGGCACTGTCCGCAGCGGCGGCGGCGGTGTCAGTGGCGGCGGCCACCGCGCCCGAGGCGGCGTCGGTGGTGGCGGCGGCGGCATCGGAGGCCACGGTCGCGGCGCTGTCCGCAGCAGCAGCGGCGGTGTCGGTGGCGGCGGCCACCGCGCCCGAGGCGGCGTCGGTGGTGGCGGCAGCAACGTCGGTCGCGGTGCCAGCCGCGTCGGCGGCGGCGGTGGTCGCCGCATCCACGGCGGCCGCGGCGGTATCGGTCACGGCGGTGGCGGCCGTTTGGGCGGCATCCTGCGCGGCCTGAACCGCATCGCCGGCGGCCTGCGCGGCGGTCTCACCGGCGGTCTGCACGGCGTCGGTCACGGTCTGCGCGGCGTCCTGGACGGCACTCGCCGCCGATCCCTCGACCGGGGCCTGGGTTGCCGTCGCCGCAGGCTCTGGCGTGGTGACCGGCTGCGCGGCGGGCGCGTTCGATGCGGCGGTGGTTTCCACCTGTTGCTGCCCGCGTTGCAGCCAGATTCCGACGGCCGCGGCCAGAACGATGGCGGCGATGACAAGATACTTTTTCATGGCATTCCCTCTGAGAGGCTAATTCTGAGCAGGTAGTCGCATCCCGCGCCGGCAAAAGCAATGCCAGTAAGCGCGTTTCCGCGGGCCTCGGCGGGTGCGCGCCTCTTGCAACCGGGGCGCGGCGCGTCTATTTTCGCGCCCGTCTGACCAACAGAAGGAATTGGACCATAGCCCGCAGACCCCACAACGCCCCGCCGAGCCGCGATACCGGCCCCCGAGTCAACGACCGGATCAGGGCGCCCGAAATCCGACTGATCGGCGCGGAAGGCGAAAACGTCGGCGTCGTATCGCCCGCGCGTGCGTTGCAGATGGCCGAGGAGGCCGGGCTCGACCTGGTCGAGATCTCGCCCAACGCCACCCCCCCGGTCTGCAAGATCATGGACTTCGGCAAGTTCAAGTATGAGCAGCAGAAGCGCGAGGCCGAGGCCCGCAAGAAGCAGAAGATCATCGAAATCAAGGAAATCAAGTTCCGTCCCGGGACCGATACCCATGACTACGATGTGAAGATGCGCAACGTGCTGAAGTTCCTCGAGGATGGCGACAAGGTGAAGATCACCCTGCGCTTCCGGGGCCGCGAGATGGCGCACCAGGACCTGGGCGCCGAGCTTCTGCGCCGCGTCGCCGAGGACGTGGCCGAGGTCGGCAAGGTCGAGAACATGCCCAAGATGGAAGGCCGCCAGATGGTGATGATGATCGGCCCGCGCTGATCGCCCTCGCCGTTTGTGCCGACCACGACGCCGCCCTGAAAGGGGCGGCGTCGTGCCTTGTGCGGGTGCGATTCGCGACGTTTCCGTGGGTCTGGGCGCGCCGGCGGCGTCAGTTGCCGGGCGATTGACCGGGGCGCGCGGGGTGATAGCGGCGGTTTTCGGCGCCCAGGGCCTCGCCCAGGCAGGCGGACTGGCCCTGCACCCAGCTCAGCAAGGCGCGCCGCCCGCGTATCGGCCGCGACAACAGGATGCGCCGCATCGTCGCGGCGCGCCCGCGCGGGCTGTCCAGAAAGATGTCCTGCGGCACCAGCGTTTCGGCGGGCGTCCCCAGCGTGAGCAGCGCGTTGTGGCTGTTCAGCGCGCGGTAGGCGGCGGCGCGGCAGGGGGGCTCGCGGTCCGCACCAGGGCAGACCGCGCGGCACAGACTGTTCAGCGGCGCCGCCGCGCTTGCGTTTGCCAGCCACTGGTCCAGCGTCTGTGCGCTGACGGTGTCGCCCATCAACTGGCGCTGCGCGTCGCCCGGGGGCACCAGCGCGGCGATCGCGGCGCGTCGGTCCGGGTCGGCGAAGCCCCAGAGCAGATACAGCAGATCGGGGTCCACCTGGCCCGGGTCCAGCGCCTGCAAGGCCGGGGTTTCGCGCGCGGCCAGCACGACCAGCGCCTCGCGCGCGGCGCGGGCCTCGCCCAGGGTGGCAAAGCGTTCGATCAGCCCGGTGCCCGCCGAAACCGCCCAAAGCGCGCTCCAGGCCGCGGCCAGCGGCAGGTCGGTGGCGTGGCGCAACCAGCTTTGCCCGGACAACCCCCCGGGCGCTCGCAACAGCGCGATGCGATCGTTGCGGGGGCTGAGCGCCAGGAACGGGCCCTGCAAGGACGGGGTCTTGTCGATCAGTGCCAGCAGCAGTTGCGCGGCCCGGTTCTCGGCCTGGGCAAGCGTGGCGAGGGCGGGCAGCGCGGCGGCCTCGTCATCGGCCAGCCAGTCGCGCAGCGCGCCGGCAAACGCGGGGTCCGCGCTGCCCGGCACCGCCGAGGCGCCCGCAGGCGTGCCCAGCACCGTCAGCACGACGATGGCCAATCGGCACAACGGCCGAAGCAAGCGCAAGAAGGCGTTGACGACTGGCACGGGCAACCGAAAGACAGGGGCGAAAAAGACGGGCGCCGCGCCGGTCGGGGCGCGGCAGCCAAGCGCAGAATGGCGGCGCCGCGACGGTTTCGCAACCGTTTTCGCGGCCCCCGGCGTGAACCTTCAGCCGCGCAGATCGCGCGCGGCGGCCTGCAACTGGTCCAGCGGCAGCGCGCCGCGCAGCAACTGGCCCTGTGCGCCGTCGCCCATCACGAAGGTCGGTGTCCCCGAAATCTGCAGGCGCTGCGCCAGTTCGTGGTTGGCGCGCAGCACCGCGGTGACCTCGTCGCCATTCATCCGTGCCAGCACCGCGTCGCCATCGAGACCGAGATCGGTGGCAATGGCCCGCATGTCGTCCTGGCTGATATCGCCTTCCCAGCCCATCAGGCGTTCGTGCACCTGCGCATAGGGCGTGTCGCCGCCCAGTTGCTGGACGGCCACGGCGAAGCGGCTCATCACCTCGGATTGCGGGCCGAGGATGGGGAATTCCTTGATGACCAGCCGCATCCGGCCGTCGTCGTTCAGCAGTTGCTGCACCACCGGTTGCGCGCGCCGGCAATAGCCGCAGCGATAGTCCATGAATTCGACCAGTGTCAGGTCGCCCTCGACATTGCCGGACACCCAGGAGTGACCGTCGCGAAAGATGTCGTCCGCGTTGATTTCGACCAGGGTGGTGTCCATGTCCGCCTGCGCCTGCTGCTGGCGGCGCTCCAGTTCCGAGACGGCCTCGTAGATCACCTCGGGGTGGTCCATCAGATAGGCGCGGACCTCGGCGCGGAAGGCCTCGCGTTCGCTGTCGGACATCGACGAGGCGGCGAACCCGGTGCCGCCGGCCGGCGCGGTCGAGGTCTGCGCGACGGCGGGCACGGCGGCCAGATGCAGGGCGGTGGCGCAGGCCAGGGCCAGGGCGGAAAGACGGGCAACGACGCGCATGAGGGCTCCTTGGATCAGATCGGCGAAACTTTGCCCATGCGGGGCGGCCAAGATCAACCCCCGTCGCGGCCGCACCCCCGGGCCTGACCCAATCGTGAAGCGGTCGGGGCGCCGCGCGGGGATTCCCTTGCGCGCCGTTTCGCGCTATCCAGTAGGGAAACACGGTCTCGTAAACACGACCCGACAAGAAACGACCCCGAGGAGTGAGCAGGCATGACGCGCGAGAACCGGTCGCGGCTGGCGGTATGGGCAGGGCTTGTCGGTCTGGCGATGGCGATCGCCTGCCTGCTTGGCGCGCCGACGGCGGCCCCCGCCCAGGACCTGGCCGGCCTGGCCCGCACCAGCGGTCCGGCCCGGATCGAAACGGGCTGGCGCGCGCTGACGCTGACCCTGCCGTTGACCCAGCCGGTGCCCTGGCGCACCCGCCTGATGGATGACCCGCATCGCGCCGTGATCGATTTTCGCACCGTGGACTGGACCGGGTTCGACCCCGACGCGGTGACGCTCGGCGGTGCGGCGCAGGCGATCCGGGTCGGCGACGCCGGCGGCGGCTGGAGCCGCATGGTCATCGAACTGGACCGGCCCATGGGATTTGCCGAGGCCGGGCTGACCAGCGATCCGGCGACCGGCGCGGCCGAACTCAGGGTCGTGCTGCGGCCGGTGTCGGACACCGATTTTGCCGCCCAGATGGCCGCGCTGGCGGCGACCGACGGCGCGCCGACCGACGTGTTGCGCGCCCGCGCGGAGCCGCCGCTGGGCCAACGCCGCACGGTGGTGGTGCTGGACCCCGGGCATGGCGGCGTCGATCCCGGCGCAAGCTACGAAGGGGTCAGCGAGGCGCAGGTGGTGTTGATCTTCGCGCTGGAACTGGCCGAGGACCTGCGCCGCACCGGGCGTTACGATGTCGTGCTGACGCGCGACAGCGACCGCTTCGTCTCGCTCGAGGGGCGGATCACGGTGGCGCACGAGGCGCGCGCGGATGTGTTCGTGTCGCTGCACGCCGACGCGGTCGAAGACGGGCAGGCCGTGGGTGCGACGCTCTATACCCTGGCCGAGGAGGCGACCGATGCCGCCGGCGCCGCGCTGGCCGAACGCCACGACCGCGACGACCTGCTGGGCGGCGGCGTCGATCTGACCGGCACCGACGATTCCGTGGCGGCCGTGCTGATGGAGATGGCCCGCGTGCAGACCGGCCCGGCGACCGACCGTCTGGCCCGGGCGCTGGTCGGCGCGATCCGCGCATCGGGGCTGCGGATGCACCGCCACCCCTGGCAGCAGGCGGCGTTCTCGGTGCTGAAGTCGCCCTCGGTGCCCTCGGCGCTGCTCGAGGTCGGCTTTCTGTCCTCGCCGCACGACCGTGGCCGCATCCGCGACGTGCGCTGGCGTCAGCAGATGGAGGCGGCGCTGGTCCGCGGACTGGACGACTGGGTCGCGGGCGAGGTGGCGCAGCAGGGATTGCGGCTGCGCTGAGGACCCGGTCGGACGGTCAGGGCGAGCGGCGCTCGGGGGCATCGAGCCCCCTCGCGCCGGTGGGGGCGAGCCCCACGGTCCCCTGTATCACCTCTGCGCGATTCCCTGCCCGCGGGCACAGGCGGGTTTTGACCCGGGCCGCGCTTGCGTATAGACGAAAGCGCAGCACCCCGGAGCCGCCCTAGGAGCCCCCGTTTGACCCGCGCCATCCTGTCCTTTTTCGGCGGCCTGTTCAGCTTTCTGTTGCTGGGCCTGTTTTTCGGCGCGCTGACCCTGGGCGGGGTGATCTGGGCCTATTCGCACGACCTGCCCTCGACCGATCAGCTGGCCAATTACAGCCCGCCGATGATCAGCCGCGTCTATTCGGGCGAGGGGCAGATGATCGACGAGTTCGCCCGCGAGCGGCGCCTGTTCACCCCGATCGCGGACATTCCGCCCCTGTTGCGCGAGGCATTCATCAGCGCCGAGGACCGGTTTTTCTATGAGCATTCCGGGTTCAACCCGCTGGCGATGCTGGCGGCCGCACGCGATGCCGTCGTCTCGCGCGGGCGCAACATGCGCGGGGCCTCGACCATCACCCAGCAGGTGATGAAGAACTTCCTTTTGTCCTCGGACCGCACCATCGAGCGCAAGATCCGCGAGATCATCCTGGCCTGGCGAGTCGAGCAGACGCTGAGCAAGGACCAGATCCTGGAGCTGTATCTCAACGAAATCTTCCTGGGGCAGAACTCGTTCGGGGTGGCGGCGGCGGCGCAGACCTATTTCAACAAGACGCTCGAAGATCTCAGCATCGAGGAAATGGCCTTTCTCGCCTCGTTGCCGCAGGCGCCGTCCGAATACCACCCGGTGCGGGCGCATGACCGGGTGCTGGCGCGGCGCAACTGGGTGCTGGGCCAGATGGCCGCCAACGGCTACATCACCCAGGCCGAGGCCGAGGCCGCGCAGGCCCGCCCCTTGCTGACGGTGCAGGGCGGCGACATCGCGGCCTTTCGCCAGAACCTGCCGCCGCGCGACTACTTCACCGACGAGATCCGCCGCCAGTTGTCCTCGCAGTTCGGCGAGGAGGAGTTTTTCACCGGCGGCCTGACGATCCGCGCCACCGTCAGCCCGGAATTGCAGGTCACCGCCGCCCACGCCTTGCAGCGCGCGCTCGAGGAATACGACCGCGCGCAGGGCGAATGGCGCGGCACGGGCATCCGGCTGGGCGCCGACGACCTGGTGGACGAGGCGCATTGGCGCGAGGCCCTGGCCCGGGCCGACCTGCCGCGCGACATCACGCTGGACAATCCCTGGCACCCCGCGGTGGTGCTGGACGTGACCCCCGATGTCGCCCATGTCGGCATCGACGGGGTCGAGGACATCGGCCAGATCGACCGGTCGGACATCAACTGGCTGCCGGGATCTCTGGCCGACACGCTGAGCGTGGGCGACGTGGTCTTCGTGCGGGCCGTCACCTCGGACCGGGACGGCAGCTTTCAGCGCTGGTCGCTCAGGCAGGTGCCCGAGGTCGAGGGCGCCTTCATGGCGATGGACGTGAACACCGGCCGCGTGATCGCCATGCAGGGCGGGTTCAGCTATCAGAGTTCCTCGTTCAACCGGGCAACGCAGGCGATGCGGCAACCGGGATCCTCGTTCAAGCCCTTCGTCTATGCGGCGGCGCTGGATTCGGGCTTTACCCCCGCGACCATCATCATCGACGCGCCGATCGAGATCGACACGGGCGAGGGGATATGGCGGCCCAACAACGCCAGCGGCGATTATCTGGGCCCGGCGCCGATGCGGCTGGGAATCGAGCAGTCGCGCAACCTGATGACGATCCGGCTGGCGCAAGAGGTCGGCATGGACGTCGTCGCCGGCTACGCCGAACGCTTTGGCGTCTACGACCGGCTGCAACCCTTCCTGGCGAACGCGCTGGGGGCGCAGGAAACCACGTTGTTCCGGGTCGTCGCCGCCTATGCGATGTTCGCCAACGGCGGCGAGCGGGTGGAACCCACGCTGGTGGACCGCGTGCAGGACCGTTGGGGGCGCACAATCTACCGCCACGACCAGCGGCGCTGCGTCGAATGCGCCGATCCGAACCTGCCGCCGGGCCAGGCGCCCTGGATCGCGTCGGACCGCCAGCGGGTCATGGACCCGATCACCGCCTATCAGCTCACCTCGATGATGCAGGGCGTCGTGCAACGTGGCACCGCGGCCGGCGCGATCAACCTGGGGGTGCCGGTGGCGGGCAAGACCGGCACCACGAACGACGCGCGGGACGTGTGGTTCGTGGGCTATACCTCGACCATGGTGGCGGGCTGCTACATCGGCTTCGACCGGCCGCGGACCCTGGGCCGGCGGGCCTCGGGCGGGCGCATGTGCGCGCCGGTGTTCCAGGAGTTCATGAGCCAGGCGGTGCGCGAGTTCGGCGGCGGCCGCTTTGCCGTCCCGCCCGGCGGCCATTTCATCACCATCGATCGCCACACCGGCGAGCGGGTGCCCGACGGCAGCGGCGGCGATGTCGTGGCCGAATACTTCCGCGACGGCGAGGAGCCGGTGTTCGGCATCGGTGCGCTGATCGACGGCGGCTTTGCCATGGGCCAGTCGCTGCCGGTCTTCGCGCCGGGTTCGGACGCCTCGGGGCTGGTGACGCATGACGGGCAGGACCTGAACGCGCAGGACGAGACCGGCGCGGGCACCATCCAGGTTCCCGCGCAGGCGAGCTTTGGCACGCTGTCGGCCGGTGGTCTCTACTGACCCCACCCGGGGGGCGGGCGGAACGTGGCGTCGCACTTGCACGCGGCGCGCGCAGCGGGTTCATTGGCCCCCTCGGGAGGTATGGCATGATCGTCTTGCACCACGCGCCCCAGTCGCGCAGTTTTCGCGTCCTGTGGTTCCTGCACGAGGCCGGGATCGACCACGACCTGCGCTATCACCTGTTTTCGGGCAAGGGTCTGCGCAGCCCCGAATTCCTGGCGATCTCGCCCGCCGGGCGCGTCCCCGCGATCGAGGTGGACGGCGAAACGCTGTTCGAATCGGGCGCGATCCTGGAGTATCTGGCGGAAACCCGTGCCCCAGCGCTGACCCGCCCGCCGGGCCACCCTGAGCGTGGCAAGTTCCTGGAGTGGCTGCATTACGGCGAAACCATCGCCCAGCATCTGGCGCAGCTGACCTTTCATCACATCGTTCTGGCACCCGCCGACCGCAGCCCCGTCGTGCAAAAGCTGGAGGCCCTGCGCCTCAGCCGCGCGCTTGCCGGACTCGAAGCCGCCCTGACCGGGGACTGGCTGCTGGCGGGCGGGTTCTCGGCGGCGGATATCATGACCGGATCGTCGGTCGAACTGGCCGCGCGGTTCGTGCGCTTCGACAGCTTTCCCCGGCTGACCGCCTGGCGCGCGCGGATCCACGCGCGCCCCGGCTTTCAGGCGGCGCGCGCGGCGGATGGCCCGGCGGAATTGTGGCAGGAGGACTTCTATGGCTGAACCGGTCGAAATCTTCGAGGTCGGTCCGCGCGACGGGTTGCAGAACGAAATACGCCCGATCCCCACGGTCGAGAAGATCGCGCTGGTGGATCGTCTCTCGCAGGCCGGGTTCCGGCGGATCGAGGTGGCCAGCTTCGTCAGCCCCAAATGGGTGCCGCAGATGGCCGACGGCGCCGCGGTTCTGGCCGGCATCGCGCGGGCGCCGGGCGTGCGCTACGCGGCGCTCACGCCCAACATGACGGGCTATGCCGGCGCCCGGGCGGCCCGCGCCGACGAGGTGGCGATCTTCGCCTCGGCCTCGGAAGGGTTTTCGCGCGCCAATCTCAACTGCTCGGTGGACGATTCGATCGCGCGGTTCCTGCCGATCCTCGAATCCGCGCGCGCCGACGGTATGGCAGTGCGCGGCTACATCAGTTGCGTGACGGACTGCCCCTTCGACGGCCCCACGCCGCCCGGCGCCGTGGCCGATCTGGCGGCCCGCCTGATCGACCTGGGCTGCTACGAGGTCAGCCTGGGCGACACCATCGGCCAGGCCACGCCCGACAGCCTGACGGCGATGCTGCGCGCAGTTCTGGACAGGGTCCCGGCGGCGCGGCTGGCGGGGCATTACCACGACACCGCCGGGCGCGCCTGCGACAACATCGAGGCCTCGCTGGCGCTGGGGCTCAGGGTGTTCGACGCGGCGGTCGGCGGTCTGGGCGGCTGCCCCTATGCGCCCGGCGCGCAAGGCAACGTGGCGACCGAGGCGGCGATGGACCGCATCGAGTCGCTGGGATACACCACCGGCCTGAACCGCGCGGCGATCCTCGACGCCGCCGCGATGGCCCGACAGATGAGGACCGGCGCATGACCTGGCAGACGATCACCCTGGACACCGACGCGCGCGGCGTCGCCACGCTGACGCTGGCGCGCCCGGACAAGCACAACGCCCTGTCGGCCCCGATGATCGCGGAACTCTCCGCCGCCGCCACGGCCCTCGCCACCGACGCGGCGGTGCGGGTCGTGGTGCTGACCGGCGCCGGCGACAGCTTCTGCGCCGGGGGCGACCTCGGGTGGATGCAGGCGCAGATGGCCGCCGACAGCGCCACCCGCGCGGCCGAGGCCGGCAAGCTGGCGGCGATGCTGGGTGCGTTGAACGCCCTGCCCAAGCCGGTGATCGGCCGCATCCAGGGGCCGGCCTATGGCGGCGGCATGGGGCTCCTCTCGGTCTGCGACGTGGCGGTGGGGGTCAGCGGCGCGCGCTTCGGCTTCACCGAGGCGCGGCTCGGCCTGATCCCCGCGACCATCGGCCCCTATGTGCTGGCCCGCATGGGCGAGGCGATGGCGCGGCGCGTGTTCATGTCGGCGCGGCTCTTCACCGCGGACGAGGCCGTCGCCCTGGGCCTGCTGGCGCGCGCGGTCGCGCCCGGCGACCTCGACGCGGCGATCGAGGCCGAGGTGAAGCCCTATCTCGCCTGCGCCCCCGGCGCCGTCGCGGCGTCCAAGGCGCTGGCGCTGCGGCTCGGCGGGGCCATCAACCGGGACCAGATCGCGCATTCCATCGGCCAGCTCGTGTCCCGCTGGGAAAGCCCCGAGGCTGCCGAAGGCATCGCCGCCTTCTTTGGCAAGCGCAAGGCGGACTGGATGCCATGATTGCCGCCTGGATCTACGCCGCGCTCTGTCTGGTCACGGCGCTGTTCCAGGTCGCGCTTTACCTGGGGGCGCCCTGGGGCGGCTGGACGCAGGGGGGCCGTCACCCCGGCGCGTTGCCGCCGCGCAACCGAACGCTGGCGCTGGCCACCGCGCTGTTCCTGCTGGCCCTCGGGGCCTCGGTGCTGGCGGCGCGGGACGGCGGCACCCGGATCCCGGGCTGGATCGCCACCGCCCTCACCGCCGCGGTCTTCCTGTCACACGTCGTCAGCCCGTCGCGCTCGGAACGCGCGCTCTGGGCGCCGGTCACGGCCGTCATGCTGGGCGCTGCGCTCTGGGCGATGCTCGGCTGATCCGGAAAAGATACGGCAGAAACAAGCCTTTGCGCCGCCCCATCATCTTGTCCGAAATACGCACGAGGGGGTCTCGGGGGGGATCGTGATCCCCCCTGAGCGGGGGGTGCGGGGGGCTGGCCCCCCGCCACCCCCGGCACCGCGTCCGGGCGACTCAGAGTCGCGCGACGCCCCGCCGCAGGGGCCGTCCTTGCCGCGCAGCAGCGAGCGGGTGCGAAAAAAACGGTGCACATTTGTATACACCCCTTGAAATCCCGGTTTTCCACCCCTCGCGCGGCGCCCCCTTTGGTTGACCCGGTCCTCACGCGGGAGTAAACGGGGCTCGAGCCAACTTGAGCAGTGCCAGACCCGACTGGCGCCGAAGGAGCCACTCTTGGACGACCTCCTGCGAGAATACCTCCCCATCGTCATCTTCCTCGGAATCGCGATTGCCCTGGGCCTGGTGCTGATGTTGTCCGCGATGGTGATCGCGGTGCGCAATCCCGACCCGGAAAAGGTCTCGGCCTATGAATGCGGGTTCAACGCCTTCGACGACGCACGGATGAAGTTCGATGTGCGCTTCTACCTGGTGTCGATCCTGTTCATCATCTTCGATCTCGAGATCGCCTTCCTGTTCCCCTGGGCGGTGGCCTTCGGCGACATGAGCATGACGGCCTTCTGGTCGATGATGACCTTCCTCGCGGTGCTGACCGTGGGCTTTGCCTATGAGTGGAAGAAAGGGGCCCTGGAATGGGAGTGATGACTGGCGCCAACACGGCGGGCGCCGACCGCGAGGTCGCCACCGCCGCCCTGAACGCCGAGCTTCAGGACAAGGGCTTCCTGCTGACCACGACCGCCGACATCATCAACTGGGCGCGCAACGGCTCGCTGCACTGGATGACCTTCGGACTGGCCTGCTGCGCGGTCGAGATGATGCACACCTCGATGCCGCGCTATGACCTCGAACGCTTCGGCACGGCGCCGCGTGCCAGCCCGCGGCAGTCGGATCTGATGATCGTCGCCGGCACGCTGACCAACAAGATGGCGCCCGCCCTGCGCAAGGTCTACGACCAGATGCCCGAGCCGCGCTACGTCATCTCGATGGGGTCGTGCGCCAATGGCGGCGGCTATTACCACTATTCCTATTCGGTGGTGCGGGGCTGCGACCGGATCGTGCCGGTGGACATCTACGTTCCCGGCTGCCCGCCCACCGCCGAGGCGCTGCTTTACGGCATCCTTCAGTTGCAGCGGAAGATCCGCCGCACCGGCACCCTGATCCGCTGACGGAGGCGCGCATGTCCGACGAAGCCCTGCAAGAACTCGGCGCCTATATCAGCGTCAAGCAACCCGACGCGGTCCTGGACGCGCGCGTCGCCTTCGGCGAGCTCACGCTGACCGTCACCGCGGCCAGTCTGCCGGCGCTGGTGCGCTTCCTCAAGACGGACGAGACCTGCAAGTTCTCGTCCCTGGTGGACATCACCGCCGTCGATCACCCCGAGCGCCGCGCGCGCTTCGACGTGGTCTATCACCTCCTCAGCATGTATCGGAACCAGCGCATCCGCCTGAAGGCGGCCGTGCGCGAGGACGAGATGGTGCCCTCGATCGTGACCGAGCACCCCTCGGCCAACTGGTTCGAGCGCGAGGTGTTCGACATGTTCGGCATTCTCTTCTCGGGCCACCCCGACCTGCGCCGCATCCTGACCGACTACGGCTTTCGCGGGCACCCGCTGCGCAAGGATTTCCCGACCACCGGCTATGTCGAGGTCCGTTACGACGAAGCCGCCAAACGCGTCGTCTATGAACCCGTGAAGCTGGTGCAGGACTATCGCCAGTTCGATTTCATGTCGCCCTGGGAAGGCGCGCATTACATCCTGCCCGGCGACGAAAGAGCCAAGTGATGCCCGCCGACGCCCCGAACCTCACGCCTTGGCCGGAAGGAGCGACGCTCCTTCTGGGTATTGGCGCGCAAAAGGCGGGGACGACCTGGCTGCATGCCTATTTGCGCACCCATCCCGACTGCACCTCGGGGCCGATGAAGGAACTGCACTATTTCGACGGGCTGGACGGCGACCGGAAGCTGGGCGACCGGCTGCGGGCGGATGCCCTGAAACGGGCCCGCGCCAATCCCGGCAGCGCGATCCGGGTGAGTCGGCTGGAACGGCTGCAAGCGGTCTGCGCGGCCCCCGATCCGGGGCACCATGGCTACCTTTCGGTCGTTGCGACGCCGCGCCTGACCCCGGGCAAGGTGGCGCTCGATTTCACGCCGGAATATGCGCTGGTCCCGGACGCGGTGTTCCGTCAGATGGCGGCGCTGCCCGGTGCGAAGATGATCTTCCTGATGCGCGAACCGGTGGCGCGATTCTGGTCGGCGGTGCGGATGCGCGCGGCAAAGACCGTCGCCAGGGACGAGGATTTCGAAACCGGCGCGCGCGCGGTTCTGGACACGATGCTGGCCCAGGGCAATACCGGCGCGCACCTGCGCAGCGACTATGTCGCCACGCTGGACAAGCTTCAGCACAACGTGCCGCAGGACCAGCGCCTGGTGCTGTTCTTCGAGGATCTCTTTGCGCAGGAAACGCTGGACGAGGTCTGCGCCTTTCTGGGCATTGCGACCCGCCCGATCGACCAGACCCAACCCCGCAACGAGGGGCAGAAGGCGGACATGCGGCCCGATCAGGTCGCGGCGCTGACGGCGCTCTTGCGTCCGCAATACGAAACGGTGAACCGGTTGTGCGGCGGGAACCTGCCGCAGGCCTGGCACGCGCGATTCGCCGCCCGGGCGAATGTGGCATGAGGGCGGCAACAGACATGATGCGACGGAGGTTGCAGCGATGATGGACGGATCGAAAGGTTTCTCTGACGCCCGGACGGGCGAACAGAAGATCCGCAATTTCAACATCAACTTCGGGCCGCAGCACCCGGCGGCGCATGGCGTGCTGCGCCTGGTGCTTGAGCTGGACGGCGAAATCGTGGACCGGTGCGATCCGCACATCGGCCTGCTGCATCGCGGCACCGAGAAGCTGATGGAAAGCCGCACCTATCTGCAGAACCTGCCGTATTTCGACCGGCTCGACTATGTCGCGCCGATGAACCAGGAACATGCCTGGTGCCTGGCGATCGAGCGTCTGACCGGCACCCCGGTGCCGCGCCGCGCCAGCCTGATCCGCGTGCTCTATTCGGAAATCGGCCGCGTTCTGAACCACCTTCTGAACGTCACCACGCAGGCGATGGACGTGGGCGCGCTGACCCCGCCGCTGTGGGGCTTCGAAGAGCGTGAAAAGCTCATGATCTTCTACGAGCGGGCCTGCGGCGCGCGGCTGCACGCGGCCTATTTCCGCCCGGGCGGGGTGCACCAGGACCTGACGCCGCAACTGATCGACGACATCGAGGCCTGGGCCGAAGCCTTCCCCAAGGTGCTGGACGATATCGACGGGCTGCTGACCGAGAACCGGATCTTCAAGCAGCGCAACGCCGATATCGGCGTGGTCACCGAAGACGACATCCAGCGCTGGGGCTATTCCGGCGTGATGGTGCGCGGCTCGGGCCTGGCCTGGGATTTGCGGCGTGCGCAACCCTATGAATGCTATGACGAATTCGACTTCAAGATCCCGGTGGGCAAGAATGGCGACTGCTTCGATCGCTACCTGTGCCGCATGGCCGAGATGCGCGAATCGACCTCGATCATCCGGCAGGCGATCGCCAAGCTGCGCGCACCGGACGGGCAGGGCGACGTTCTGGCCCGCGGCAAGCTGACGCCGCCCCGGCGCAGCGACATGAAGCGCGACATGGAAAGCCTGATCCACCATTTCAAGCTGTATACCGAGGGTTTCCACGTTCCCGCCGGCGAGGTCTATGCCGCGGTCGAGGCCCCCAAGGGCGAATTCGGCGTCTATCTGGTGGCCGACGGCACCAACAAGCCCTATCGCGCCAAGCTGCGCGCGCCGGGCTTCCTGCATCTGCAATCGATGGATCACGTCGCCTCGGGGCACCTGCTGGCCGATGTGGCGGCGATCATCGGCACCATGGACATCGTGTTCGGCGAGGTTGACCGTTGATGCGCCTGGTTCTGGGGTCCGTTCTGCTGCTGGCCGCCGCGCCCGCAAGCGCCTTCACGCCCGAACGCGCGGCGATGATGGTGGATGCGATCCGCGCCAACGGCTGTTCGATGGCCGGCGATCAGGCGGAAGAGGCGCTGTCGCCTCTTGGCCTGAACGGCACCGAGGTGCAGGCCTTTGTCGATACGCTCTTTGGCGCCGATCTGGTCAGCCTGTCGGCCGACATGTCGGTGCTGACCCTCTCCGAGGGGCTGTGCGCCGCCGAAGGAGACGCCGCGCTGGCGATGATTACCGCCGCCTTCGCGGCGCAGGAAGCGACGCTTGAGCCCTGGCGCCCCGATTTCGCCCCCGAACGCGGGGCAGAGTTCGTCGGCGCCGTGCGGGGCAACGACTGCACCCTGACCGAGGAAAGCGCCTCGGACCTGCTGCCGCCGCTGGGCTTTTCGCCCGCCGACACGCGCGACATCGTCGCCGTGCTGATCGACGGCGGCCTGGCGCAGGTCAACGACGATGGCAACGCGCTGTCGCTCTCGCCCGAATTCTGCGCCGCCGAATCGGCGGGTGACGCGGCTGCGCTGGCCGCGCTCATCGACGGTTGGGACGACCGCCACGCCGACGCGAATTCTCAGCCGGAGGGCGACCAGTGAGCCGCCCCCTCTGCCTCGCGCCCCTGGTGGCGCGTCTCGTTACCCCGGGGCCCGCGCGCGGGTTCCGGCGCCAGTCAGGAGCGCAATGATGCTACGTCGCCTGCATCACGAACAGCCGGCAAGCTTTGCCTTCACCCCCGCGAACCAGGCCTGGGCCGAGGGGCAGATCAGCAAATACCCCGAGGGGCGCCAGGCCTCGGCGATCATCCCGCTGCTGTGGCGCGCGCAAGAGCAGGAGGGCTGGCTGACCCGTCCGGCGATCGAAACCGTCGCCGACATGCTGGGCATGGCCTATATCCGCGCGCTCGAGGTCGCGACCTTCTATTTCATGTTCCAGCTTCAGCCCACGGGCGACGTGGCGCATGTGCAGGTCTGCGGCACGACCTCGTGCCTGATCTGCGGGGCCGAGGATCTGATTGCCGTCTGCAAGGACAAGATCGCCGCCGCGCCCTACACCCGCTCGGCCGATGGCAAGTTCACCTGGGAAGAGGTCGAATGCCTGGGCGCCTGCGCCAATGCGCCGATGGTGCAGATCGGCAAGGATTATTACGAGGACCTCACGGCCGAGAAATTCGCCTGGATTCTCGATGAACTGGCGGCGGGTCGCGTGCCCACGCCGGGCCCGCAGAATGGCCGCTTCGCCTCGGAGCCGCGGTCCGGGCTGACGGCATTGACCGAGGGCGAGCGCGCCGAGGCGCATAACGGATCGGTGGGCCGCGCGGTGGCGCTTGGCGACACGGTCAAACGCATCGACGGCACCGAGGTGCCGCTGCTGACGCCCTGGCGCGATGGTCAGGACGACAAGCCGCGCGCCGCGACCCGTGCGGATGGCAAGCCGGTCTCGCCGCGTCTGGGCGCCGCGAACACGGCCAAGGACGCCGATATCGCCGCCAACGCGGCCAAGGCCGACGCGCCTGCACCTGCACCCGCGCCCGCGCCTGCACCGGCGGCTGCGCCCGCGGTGGCCGAAGCCGACCAGCGCCGCCCCGCCGCGCTCGAGGCGGCGCGCGGTGGGCAGGCCGACGATCTGAAGCGGATCAAGGGCATCGGCCCCAAGCTGGAACAATTGTGCAACCGTCTGGGGTTCTTCCACTTCGACCAGATCGCCGCCTGGACGGCGCAAGAGGTCGCCTGGATGGATGCCAACCTCGAAGGGTTCAAGGGCCGTGTGAGCCGCGATGCCTGGGTCGAACAGGCCCGGCACCTGGCCCAGGGTGGCGAGACCGAGTTTTCCAGGCGCGTTGACAAGGGCGACGTGTATTGATGGCGGAACGGGGGCAGGGGCCGATGAACCGGAACAACGATCAGGAACGGCAGAAGCGCCTCGTGGCGCTCGTCATTGCCGGGTCGGGTCTGTTCTGGGTCGTGGCGCTCGCCCTGGGCGACATGCTGGGCTGGACCCAGCGGACCCTGGCCTTCTTCGACCTGGCGGCACTCGCCGGGTTCACGATGGGGCTGTGGTTGTTATTCGGGCTCTGGCGTGCACGCCGGGACAGGAAGGATTGAGGCGATGCTTAAGGATCAGGACCGGATCTTTACCAACATCTACGGGATGCACGACCGTTCGCTGAAAGGCGCAATGGCGCGCGGGCACTGGGATGGCACCAAGGACATCATCGCCAAGGGCCGCGACTGGATCGTCAACGAGATGAAGCAGTCGGGCTTGCGCGGGCGCGGGGGCGCTGGCTTCCCGACCGGGTTGAAATGGTCCTTCATGCCCAAGGAATCGGACGGGCGCCCGGCCTATCTGGTGGTCAACGCCGACGAATCCGAACCCGGCACCTGCAAGGACCGCGAGATCATGCGCCACGACCCGCATACGCTGGTCGAGGGCTGCCTGATCGCCTCGTTCGCGATGGGGGCGCACGCCTGCTACATCTACATCCGCGGCGAATACATCCGCGAGCGCGAGGCCCTGCAAGCCGCCATCGACGAGGCCTATGAGGCCGGCCTGCTGGGCCGCAATGCGGCCAGGTCGGGCTGGGATTTCGACCTATATCTGCATCACGGCGCGGGCGCCTATATCTGCGGCGAGGAAACCGCGCTGCTGGAAAGCCTGGAAGGCCGCAAGGGGATGCCGCGCATGAAGCCGCCGTTCCCGGCCGGCGCGGGTCTCTATGGCTGCCCGACGACGGTGAACAACGTCGAATCCATCGCCGTCGTGCCGACCATCCTGCGCCGGGGCGGCGCCTGGTTCGCGGGCTTTGGCCGTCCGAACAACGCCGGCACCAAGCTGTTCGCGATCTCGGGCCATGTGAACAACCCCTGCGTCGTCGAAGAGGCGATGTCGATCCCCTTTGAAGAGCTGATCGAAAAGCACTGCGGCGGCATTCGCGGCGGCTGGGACAATCTGCTGGCGGTGATCCCCGGCGGTTCCTCGGTGCCCTGCGTGCGCGGCGAAAAGATGCGCGATGCGGTCATGGATTTCGACTATCTGCGCAACGACCTGCAATCGGGCCTGGGCACGGCGGCGGTGATCGTGATGGACAAATCCACCGACATCGTCAAAGCGATCTGGCGGCTGTCGTCCTTCTACAAGCATGAAAGCTGCGGCCAGTGCACCCCCTGCCGCGAGGGCACCGGCTGGATGATGCGCGTCATGGACCGCCTGGTGAAGGGCGAGGCCGAGATCGAGGAAATCGACATGCTGCTGTCGGTGACCAAGCAGGTCGAGGGGCATACGATCTGCGCCCTCGGCGATGCCGCCGCCTGGCCGATCCAGGGCCTCATCCGCAATTTCCGCGACGTGATCGAGGACCGCATCCGCGCCCGGAAGACCGGCCGCGTTTCGGCCGTTGCGGCCGAGTAACCGCCAATGACCGCGCGTTCGCCCCAGATTGCAGCGCCAAACCGCCGGGTCCCCGCGACCGGGGCGGTGACTTGCGCGGCTGTGATCGGGGGTGATCGGCATTCCGTGGTATCCGGTCCGGGCGCCGTGTCGCGCCGGATTGGAGAAAGTGCCATGAAAGTCCTGTTTCTTGTTCTTCTGTCGCTGGGGCTGGCTGCGCCGGCCCTTGCGCAGCATCCGCAGAGTGCCCAGGGGTTGGGCAGCACCTGGAGCTATTACCGGCTGATGACCGGTGGCTACAGTGTCCTGTCCGGCTTTGGGATGCCGGGGTCGGGCAACCTCGATACGACGATCACCATCACCTCGCGCGACGGCCGTGCCCTGACCGAGGCAGACCGCGACGCCGCCGCCGTCATCGCCGCCGGCCTGTGCGAGGAAACCGGTCGCGTGTTCAACCGCCAGTCCCGCGGGCACTGGATCCGCAACGGCTGGCTGGGTTTTCATGGGGCGTGCGCACGATGAAACGTCTGCTGCTGATCCCGCTGTTCGCCCTTGCCCTCGCCGCGCCGGTCCAGGCCGCGACGCAAGAGGAAATCAACGCCACCCTGGCCGGCGATCCGCAGGTCTGGGGCGGGCTCTACACCCTGGCGCTGGCCGATCAGATCCGGGCCAACTGCCCCGCGATCGAGGCCCGCACCCTGCGCGCCACCAGCTTTGTGTGGAGCGTCTACAACCGGGCGCGCGACCACGGCTATTCCCGGGCCGAGATCCGCGCCTTTCAGACCCACGCCACCACCGAGGCGCGTCTGCGCGCCGAGATAGGGGCCTATTTCGCGCGCCACGGTGTGCGCGAGGGACAGCCCGACACCTATTGCGCGCTCGGCCATGCCGAGATCGCGGCCGGCACCGAGGCCGGTGAACTTCTGAGAGCAAGGTAAGCCATGTCAGAGCTTCGCAAGATCATCATCGACGGCCGCGAGATCGAGGTTCACCCGGCGATGACCCTTATCCAGGCCTGCGAAGTGGCCGGGGTCGAGGTGCCGCGCTTTTGCTACCACGAGCGGCTGTCGATCGCCGGCAACTGTCGCATGTGCCTGGTCGAGGTGGTCGGCGGCCCGCCCAAGCCCGCGGCCTCTTGCGCGATGCAGGTGAAGGACCTGCGCCCGGGTCCGAACGGTGAACCTCCGGTCGTCAAGACCAACTCGCCCATGGTGAAAAAGGCCCGCGAGGGGGTGATGGAGTTCCTGCTCATCAACCACCCGCTGGATTGCCCGATCTGCGACCAGGGCGGCGAATGCGACCTGCAAGACCAGGCGATGGCCTATGGCGTCGATTTCAGCCGCTACCGCGAGCCCAAGCGCGCCGCCGACGACCTGAATCTGGGTCCGCTGGTCGAAACCCACATGACGCGCTGCATCTCCTGCACCCGCTGCGTGCGGTTCACGACCGAGGTCGCGGGCATCACCCAGATGGGCCAGACCGGCCGCGGCGAGGACAGCGAGATCACCAGCTATCTGAACCAGACGCTGGCGTCGAACCTGCAAGGCAATATCATCGACCTGTGCCCGGTGGGGGCGCTGGTGTCGCGGCCCTACGCGTTCACCGCGCGCCCGTGGGAACTGACCAAGACGGAAACCATCGACGTGATGGACGCGCTGGGGTCCAACATCCGCGTCGATACCAAGGGCCGCGAAGTGATGCGCATCGTGCCCCGCAACCATGACGACGTGAACGAGGAATGGATCAGCGACAAGACGCGGTTCATCTGGGACGGGCTGAAGCGTCAGCGCCTGGATGTGCCCTACATCCGCGAGGGGGGCCGCCTGCGCAAGGCCACCTGGACCGAGGCGCTGGAGCTGGCCGGAAAGCGGATGAAAGGCGCCAGGAAGCTGGCCGGCCTGATCGGTGACCTGGCCCCGGTCGAGGCGGCGTTTTCGTTGAAAACGCTGGTGGAATCGCTGGGCGGATCGGTCGAATGCCGGGTGGATGGCAGCCGCGTTCCGGCGGGCAACCGCTCGGCCTATGTCGGCAATGCGACGATCGCGGATATCGACGATGCGCAGATGATCCTCCTGATCGGCACCAATCCGCGCGACGAGGCCCCGGTTCTGAACGCGCGCATCCGCAAGGCCTGGCTCAAGGGGGCCAAGGTGGCGCTGATCGGCGCGCCGGCGGACCTGACCTATGATTACAGCCACATCGGCACCGACCGCGCCGCGCTGGCCGCGCTGGCGGCGATGGACCACGCCGAAAAGCAGGGGGTGCGCGGCGTGATGATCGTCGGGCAGGGCGCCCTGCGCGAGGCCGATGGCGCCGCCGTTCTGGGCACATGCATGACCATGGCCGAGGCCGCCGGTTCGAAGTTCATGGTGCTGCACACCGCTGCGGGCCGGGTCGGCGCGCTGGACGTCGGCGCGGTGACCGAGGGCGGGCTGCAAGCCGCGACCGAGGGTGCGGACGTGATCTTCAACCTGGGCGCCGACGAGCTGGACATCGACGCCGGGCCCTTCGTGATCTATCAGGGCAGCCATGGCGACCGGGGCGCGCACCGCGCCGACCTGATCCTGCCGGCCGCCGCCTATACCGAGGAAGCGGGCCTGTTCGTCAACACCGAGGGGCGCCCGCAACTGGCGCTGCGCGCCGGCTTCGCACCGGGCGAGGCCAAGGAAAACTGGGCCATCCTGCGCGCCCTGTCGGCCGAGGTGAAAAAGGTTCTGCCCTGGGACAGCCTGGGCGCCCTGCGCACGGCGCTGGTCGCGGCGGTGCCCCATCTGGAAGGGATCGACGAGGTGCCCGAGAACACCTGGCAGCCCCTGCCGGCCGACAGCCTGGGCGACGCCAGCTTCCGCAACGTGGTGGCCGATTTCTACCTGACCAATCCGATCGCCCGGGCCTCGGGGCTGATGGCCGAACTCAGCGCCCTGGCAAAGGCGCGGGGCGAAACCGCCCTGGCGGCCGAATGACATGACCCGGCGCGCGCCCCAGATCCTGAGCCTGGCGCTGGCCCTGATCGGGCTGGCGGGCTGCGTCACGGCGGCGCCGCAGCCGGGCGACGGGGTCATGGGCGCGCCCGAGAACGCTGTCTACCGGGGGATCGAGACCCGGCTTCTGGACGGCGAACTGGTGAATTTCAACGTGGCGATGGAGGGCGCGCGCGGCGCGTCCGACGTGATCGCCTATGCCCGCTGTGCGGCGGCGCAATACGCGCTGATCCGGGGCATGGGCTTTGCCCGCCACGTTCGGACGAATGTGACACAACAGGGTGGTCTTTGGCGGGCGGATGCGGTCTACACCGTCTCGTCCGCGCTACCCCGGGGCAGTCGCACCATCGACGCGGAAGTGACGGTGGCCGATTGCACCGAACAGGGGATACCGACGGTCTGAGGACGAGATATGGCTGACTTCTTTACCAATACCTACCTGGGGATGCTCCTGGTGATCATCGGCCAGGTCCTGCTGATCGTCGTGCCGCTTCTGGTTGCGCTGGCGTTTTTGATGTATGCCGACCGCAAGATCTGGGCCGCGGTCCAGATGCGCCGGGGGCCGAACATCGTCGGCGCCTTTGGTCTGCTGCAAAGCTTTGCCGATTTCATCAAGTATATCGTCAAGGAAGTGATCTTTCCCGCCGGGGCGGATCGCGCGGTGTTCCTGCTGGCGCCGATGGTGTCGCTGGTCATGGCGCTGGTCGCCTGGGCGGTGATCCCGTTCGACGACGGCTGGGTGCTGTCGGACGTCAATGTCGCGATCCTCTATATCTTCGCGATCTCGTCGCTCGAGGTGTATGGCGTCATCATGGGCGGCTGGGCGTCGAACTCGAAATACCCGTTCCTGGGCAGCCTGCGCTCGGCCGCGCAGATGATCAGCTACGAGGTGTCGATCGGTCTGATCATCATCGGCGTGATCATCTCGACCGGGTCGATGAACCTCAGCGACATCGTGCACGCGCAGCAGGGCAATTACGGGCTGCTGAACTGGTATTTCATCCCGCATCTGCCGATGATGGTGCTGTTCTTCATCTCGGCGCTGGCGGAAACGAACCGCCCGCCGTTCGACCTGCCCGAGGCCGAATCGGAACTGGTCGCGGGGTATCAGGTCGAATACTCCTCGACCCCGTTCCTGCTGTTCATGATCGGCGAACTGGTCGCGGTGGTGCTGATGTGCGCGCTGGTCTCGCTCTTGTTCTTTGGCGGCTGGCTGTCGCCGATCCCGGGCCTGCCCGACGGCATCCACTGGATGATCCTGAAGATGCTGGCCGCGTTCTTCGTCTTCTCGATGGTGAAGGCCATCGTGCCGCGCTACCGCTACGACCAACTGATGCGGATCGGCTGGAAAGTGTTCCTGCCGATGTCGCTGGGCTGGGTCGTTCTGGTGGCGTTTCTTGCGAAATTTGAGGTGCTTGGCGGATTCTGGGCCCGCTGGGCGATCGGAGGCTGATGATGACCGTGGACGTCACCCGTGCCGTCAAATACTTCCTGCTGGCCGACTTTTTCAAAGGGTTCGGGCTGGGGCTGAAGTATTTCTTCGCGCCCAAGGCCACGCTGAACTACCCGCATGAAAAGGGGCCGCTCAGCCCGCGGTTTCGCGGCGAACACGCGCTGCGCCGCTATCCCAACGGCGAGGAGCGTTGCATTGCCTGCAAATTGTGCGAGGCGATCTGCCCCGCGCAGGCGATCACCATCGACGCCGAACCGCGCGAGGATGGCAGTCGGCGCACGACGCGCTACGACATCGACATGACGAAATGCATCTACTGCGGTTTCTGTCAGGAAGCCTGTCCGGTGGATGCCATCGTCGAGGGACCGAATTTCGAATTCGCGACCGAGACCCGCGAAGAGCTGTTCTACGACAAGGCCAGGCTGCTCGATAACGGCGCCCGCTGGGAGGCCGAGATCGCCCGCAACCTGGAACTGGACGCCCCGTATCGCTGAGACCCGGACCGCCGCCATGAACACCGACGCCTATACCAAGATGTTCCAGCAGATGCTCGCCTCAGGGCAGGAGATGCTGCACGCCTTCAATCCGGCGATGGAACAGGTCAAGGCGGCGGGATTCGACAAGCTGGTGCCGACCCTGTCGAAAGACATGATGGAGATGTGGTTCGGCAAGGCCTTCAACCGCGAGGGGCTGGACGCCAAGACCCGGCTTCTGGTGACGCTCGCGGCGCTGGTCGCCCAGGGCGCCGTGGCCGAGCCGCAGGTCAAGCTGACGGTGCGCCATGCGCTCGAGGCGGGGGCCACGCAACGCGAGATCATGGAAGTGATCTGGCAGATGAGCATGTTCGGCGGATTGCCCGCCATGCAGAAGGCGCTGGATCTGGCCCAGTCCGTCTTTGCAGAGATCGAGGAGAACGACGCATGAGCGTTGCCGATTTTGCCTTCTACGTCTTCGCCATCGTCGCGGTGATCGCGGCGTTCCTGGTCGTCACGGCCCGGAACCCCGTGCACTCGGTCCTGTGGCTGATCCTGACCTTCCTGTCCGCGACCGGGCTGTTCGTCCTGGCCGGGGCCGAGTTCCTGGCGATGCTGCTGATGATCGTCTATGTCGGCGCGGTCATGGTTCTGTTCCTGTTCGTCGTGATGATGCTGGACATCGACTTTGCCGAACTGAAGGCCGAGATGGCGCGCTATTTCCCGCTGGCTTCGGTGGTGGGGGTGGTGATCCTGATGCAACTGGCGCTGCTCTACGGCGCCTGGGGCACGGCGGTCGGCGCGCCCGAGCTGCGGCAGGCGGTGACGCCCGACCTGGCGCAGATGGACAACACCCGCGCGCTGGGGATGCTGATTTTCGACCAGTATTTCCTGCTGTTCCAGCTGGCCGGGCTGATCCTGCTGGTGGCGATGATCGGGGCGATCGTGCTGACGCTGCGCCATCGCACCGACGTGAAGCGCCAGAACGTGCTGCACCAGATGTGGCGCGATCCGGCCAAGGCGATGGAACTGAAGGACGTGAAGCCGGGCCAGGGGCTGTAAGGCGACGGACGGTGCGTGCCAGCACGCACCCTACGCAACGATGACAGGCGGCCAGGCCGCTGACGAGGGAATGAAATGGTGGGACTTGAGCATTACCTGACGGTGGCGGCGGCGCTGTTCGTCATCGGGATTTTCGGGATCTTCCTGAACCGGAAGAACGTGATCGTCATCTTGATGTCGATCGAACTGATCCTGCTGTCGGTCAACATCAACCTGGTCGCCTTTTCCAGCCATCTGGGACTGAACGACCTGGTGGGTCAGGTGTTCACCATGTTCGTGCTCACCGTCGCGGCGGCCGAGGCGGCGATCGGCCTGGCGATCCTGGTCACCTTCTTTAGAAACCGCGGCACGATCGACGTCGAAGACGTCAACGTGATGAAAGGCTGAGGGCTATGGCGACGACGCTTCTCTTTGCTCCCTTGGTGGGCGCGATCATCTGCGGGCTGTTCTGGCGGATGATCGGCGAGAAAACCGGGATGGTGATCGCCACCGCCCTTCTGTTCCTGTCCGCAATCCTGTCCTGGACGCTGTTTCTGACCTATGACGGGCAGGCGACCTCGATCCAGGTGCTGAGGTTTCTCGACGTGGGCACGCTGGTCGGCGACTGGGGGATCCGGCTGGACCGGCTGACCACGGTGATGCTGATCGTCGTGACCACCGTGTCGGCGCTCGTGCATCTCTACAGCTTCGGCTACATGGCGCATGACGACAACTGGACCCAGTCCGAACACTACCGCGCGCGCTTTTTCGCCTATCTGTCGCTGTTCACCTTTGCCATGCTGATGCTGGTGACGGCCGACAACCTGGTGCAGATCTTCTTTGGCTGGGAGGGTGTGGGTCTCGCGTCCTATCTGCTGATCGGATTCTACTGGAAGAAGCAGTCGGCCTCGGCTGCGGCGATGAAGGCCTTCATCGTCAACCGGGTCGGTGATTTCGGCTTCATCATCGGCATCATGATGCTGTATTTCCTGGCGGATTCGATCAGCTTCGACACGATCTTCCACCAGGCCGAGGCCCTGTCGCAGGTGCAGATCCACTTCCTGTGGACCGACTGGAACGCGCTGAACACGGCCTGTTTCTTCCTGTTCATCGGCGCCATGGGCAAATCGGCGCAACTGTTCCTGCACACCTGGTTGCCCGACGCGATGGAAGGCCCGACCCCGGTTTCCGCGCTGATCCACGCCGCGACCATGGTGACCGCGGGCGTCTTCCTGGTGGCGCGCATGTCGCCCCTGATGGAATACGCCGCAGACACGCGCAGCTTCATCGTGCTGATCGGGTCGCTCACCGCGTTCTTCGCGGCGACGGTGGGGTTGGTGCAGAACGACATCAAGCGCGTGATCGCCTATTCGACCTGTTCGCAGCTGGGCTACATGTTCGTGGCCGCGGGCGTCGGCGTCTATTCGGTCGCCATGTTCCACCTGCTGACGCACGCCTTCTTCAAGGCGATGCTGTTCCTCGGCGCGGGCTCGGTCATCCACGGGATGCACCACGAGCAGGACATGCGCAACTATGGCGGCCTGCGCAAGAAGCTGCCCTATACCTTTGCCGCGATGATGATCGGCACGTTGGCGATCACCGGCGTCGGCATCCCGTTCACCCATATCGGCTTTGCCGGTTTCGTGTCCAAGGACGCGATCATCGAGAGCGCGATGGGCGGCGGGGCGACCTATGCCTATGTGATCCTGGTGGCGGCGGCGGCGATGACCTCGTTCTACAGCTGGCGGCTGATCTTCCTGACCTTCTACGGCGCGCCGCGCGGCGATCATCACACGCACGATCACGCGCATGAAAGCCCGATGATCATGCTGATCCCGCTGGGCGTCCTGGCCGTCGGCGCGGTGTTTGCCGGCATGGTCTGGTATGCACCGTTCTTCGGCTCGCACGAGGGCATCCACGCGTTCTTTGGCCATTCGATCGCCATGCTGCCCGGCAACGATACGCTGGAGAACGCGCATGAGCATCTGGGCTGGCTGACCAAGCTGGCGCCGTTCCTGGCAATGCTGGTGGGCTTTGTGCTGGCGTGGATCTTCTACATCTGGAAGCCCGAGACGCCCGCGAAACTGGCCGCGAACCAGCCGATTGCCTACCGTTTCCTGCTGAACAAGTGGTATTTCGACGAGATCTACGACGCGATCTTCGTGCGCCCGACGCTGGCCATCGGCCGCTTCCTGTGGAAGCGCGGCGACGGACGCGTGATCGACGGGTTCCTGAACGGTCTGGCGCTGGGGGTCATGCCCATGCTGAACCGCGCCTATGCCCGTGCCCAGTCCGGTTATCTCTACACCTATGCCTTTGCGATGGTCCTGGGGATCGCCGCGCTGGTCACCTATGTTACGCTCACCGGAGGGGCGCACTGATGTTGAACCTTCTGTCCATCATCACCTTCCTGCCGGCGGCGGCGGCCCTGATCGGGGCGGTGTTCCTGCATGGCGAGGACGAGACCGCGCAGCGCAATGCCAAATGGCTGGCGCTGGTGGCGACGGGGGCGACCTTCCTGATCTCGCTGATCATGCTGTTCAGCTTCGATCCGTCGAACACCGACTTCCAGTTCGTCGAGGAACACGCCTGGATCATGGGGCTGACCTACAAGCTGGGCGTGGACGGTATCTCGATGCTGTTCGTCATGCTCACCACCTTCCTGATGCCGATCACCATCGGCGCCTGCTGGGGGGTGAAAACCCGCGTCAAGGAATACATGATCGCCTTCCTGCTGCTGGAAACGCTGATGATCGGCGTGTTCACGGCGCTGGACCTGGTGCTGTTCTACCTGTTCTTCGAGGCGGGCCTGATCCCGATGTTCCTGATCATCGGCATCTGGGGCGGCAAGGACCGCATCTACGCGGCGTTCAAGTTCTTCCTCTACACCTTTGTCGGCTCGGTGCTGATGCTGGTGGCGATGATCTACATGTACACCCAGGCGGGCACGAGCGACATTCCGACGCTGCTGAACCATTCGTTCGATGCCGGCCCGATCACGCTGCTGGGCTGGCAGATCGCCGGCGGCGCACAGACGCTGATGTTCCTGGCCTTTTTTGCGTCCTTCGCGGTGAAGATGCCGATGTGGCCGGTCCACACCTGGTTGCCCGACGCGCACGTTCAGGCGCCGACCGCGGGTTCGGTCGTGCTGGCGGCGGTGCTGTTGAAGATGGGCGGCTATGGTTTCCTGCGGTTTTCGCTGCCGATGTTCCCGGTCGCCTCGGACCTGTTGACGCCCTTCGTGCTGTGGCTCAGCGCGATCGCCATCGTCTACGGCTCGTTGGTGGCGCTGGTTCAAGACGACATGAAGAAGCTGGTGGCCTATTCGTCGGTCGCACACATGGGCTTTGTGACCATGGGCATTTTCACGGCAAATCAGCAAGGCATCGACGGCGCCATCTTCCAGATGCTCAGCCACGGGTTCGTGTCCGGCGCATTGTTCCTGTGCGTGGGGGTCGTCTATGACCGGATGCACACCCGCGACATCGAGGCCTATGGCGGCATCGTCAGCCGGATGCCGGTCTATGCGGCGGTCTTTATGTTGTTCACCATGGCGAACGTCGGCCTGCCCGGCACCTCGGGGTTCGTCGGTGAATTCCTGACCTTCATGGCGGTCTTCCAGGTCAATACCTGGGTTGCGACGGTGGCGGCGACCGGGGTGATCTTCTCGGCGGCCTATGCGCTGTGGCTCTATCGTCGGGTGGTGTTCGGCCAGCTTATCAAGGACAGCCTGAAATCCATCGCCGATCTCGACACGCGCGAAAAGCTGATGTTCGCGCCGCTGGTGGCGATGACCCTGCTTTTGGGCGTCTACCCGGCGCTGGTGACCGACATCATCGCGCCCTCGACCACCGCGCTGCTCACCCACTATCACGCTGCGAACGGCACCGACCTCGGGTCGACTGCCGAGGCGGTGACCCATGCCGCCGCCCACGCGGCCCCCAGTCACTGAAAGGCCCGTTCCGATGACCTCGGTTGATCTTTCGATCGCGCTGCCCGAAATCCTGCTGTCGCTCTGGGCGATGGTGGCATTGATGGCCGGCGCCTATTTCGGCAAGGACCGGCTGGCCTTGCCGCTGACCTGGGCGACGGTTGCCGTCTTTGCGCTGGTGGCGGTGATGGTCGGCGTGCGCGAGCCGGGCGCCCAGTCCGCCTTTGGCGGGCTCTTCCTCGATGACGGGTTCGCGCGCTTCGCCAAGGTGGCGATTCTGGCCGCCGGTGCCGCCGTGCTGGTGATGGGCATCGATTATCTCGAGCGCCAGAAGATGATGCGATTCGAGTATCCGATCCTTGTCACGCTGGCGACGGTCGGCATGATGGTGATGGTGTCGGCGGACGACCTGCTGACCCTTTACATGGGGCTGGAACTGCAATCGCTGGCGCTCTACGTGCTGGCGGCGATCCGCCGCGACAGCGTGCGTGCGACCGAGGCGGGGCTCAAGTATTTCGTGCTGGGCGCGCTGGCCTCGGGGCTGCTGCTCTATGGCGCGTCGCTGACCTATGGCTATGCCGGGACCACCCGGTTCGCGGGGATCGCCTCGACCGTCGAGGGCGGGCACCTGGCGGTCGGCCTGTTGATGGGGCTGGCGTTCATGCTGGCCGGGCTGGCGTTCAAGATCTCGGCCGTGCCGTTCCACATGTGGACGCCCGACGTCTACGAGGGGGCGCCGACCCCGGTCACCGCCTTCTTCGCCACCGCGCCCAAGCTGGCCGCCATGGCGCTGTTGGCGCGGCTGGTGCAACAGGGCTTTGGCGGCGCGCCCGCCGACTGGGCGCAGATCCTGGCGGTGCTGGCGGGTCTGTCGATGGTCGTGGGGGCGATCGGCGCGCTGAGCCAGCGCAACCTGAAGCGCCTGATGGCCTATTCGTCGATCTCGCACATGGGCTTCGCGCTGCTGGGCCTGACCGCGGGCAACCAGGCCGGGGTCAAGGCGACGCTGCTTTACATGGCGATCTATCTGATCATGACGGTCGGGGTCTTTGCCTTCATCCTGACGCTGCGCCGCGAAGGTCGCCCGGTGGTCCGCATCGACGACCTGAACCTGTTGTCGAAAACCCAGCCGATGCAGGCGCTGGCGGTGCTGATCTTGATGTTCAGCCTGGCGGGCGTGCCGCCTCTCCTGGGTTTCTGGGCGAAACTGACGGTGCTGGCGGCGGCGGTGGGGACGGGCTGGATCACCCTGGCGGTGATCGGCGTGATCTCGTCGGTGATCGGCGCGTTCTACTATCTGCGCATCGTCTATCTCATGTATTTCGGCGCCGAATCCGATCCCCTGGACAACGACATCGCCCCTTCGCAACGCTGGCTGACGCTGGCCGCCGCGGCGCTGACGTTGCTGGGCGTGTTCAACCTGTTCGGCATGGAAGGAGCAGCGGCGATCGCGGCGCAGGCGCTTGTCCACTGACCCAACCTGGCCCGAGGCCTATGACCGGCTGGTGTTGCCCGAAGTGGACAGCACCATGCTGGAGGCCTCGCGCCGCCTGCCCGGGCTGACGCGGCCGCTGTGGATCCTGGCCGAACGCCAGACCGCCGGGCGTGGCCGCCGCGGACGGGTCTGGACCGATCCGGCCGGCAATTTCGCCGCGACCCTGGTGATGCGGCTGAGCGATCCGCCCGCGCGCCTGGCCCTGCGCAGCTTCACCGCCGCGCTGGCCCTGCACGAGGCGCTGACGGCGCTGACCGGGCTGGACACCGCTTTCGCGCTGAAATGGCCCAACGATGTGCTGCTCAACGGGGGCAAGTTGTCGGGCATCTTGCTGGAAAGCCCCGGGGCCGGGGTTCTGTCGCTGGGCATCGGCGTCAATCTGCGCGCCTCGCCTCAGCCCGACCCGGCGGCGGCCTTTGCGCCCGTGAACCTGCGATCCGAGACCGGCCTCACGCTGAGTGCGGCGCGGCTGCTCGACCACCTCGGCCCGGCCTTTTCCCGCTGGGAGACGCGGCTTGCGACGTATGGGTTCGCGCCGGTTCGCGCGGCTTTTCTGGCGCGCGCCACGCGGCTTGGCGAACCCATCATCGCCCGCACCGTGACCGAGGAAACGCAGGGCGTGTTCGACACGATCGACGACACCGGCGCGCTGGTGCTGCGCACGCCGCAGGGCCGCCGCGCGATCCCCGCCGCCGACATCTTCTTTCCCTGACCGAGGCCTGCCATGCTTCTCTGCATTGATTGCGGCAACACCAACACCGTGTTTTCCCTGTGGGACGGCACGCAGTTCCTGGGCACCTGGCGCACCGCGACCGACCATCGCCAGACGGCCGACCAGTATTTCACCTGGCTCAGCACGTTGATGGCGGTGCGCGGCATCGACGCCGAGATCACCGAGGCGATCATCTCCTCGACCGTGCCGCGCGTGGTGTTCAACCTGCGGGTGCTGTGCGACCGGTATTTCAACTGTCGCCCGCTGGTGGTGGGGCGGCCCGACTGTGCGCTGCCCGTCGCGCCCCGGGTCGATCACGGCACCACGGTCGGGCCGGACCGCCTGGTCAACACGGTCGGCGGCTTCGACCGCCACGGCGGCGACCTGGTGGTGGTGGATTTCGGAACCGCCACGACCTTTGATGTGGTGGACCACGACGGCGCCTATATCGGCGGGGTGATCGCGCCCGGGGTGAACACCTCGCTCGAGGCCCTGCACATGGCCGCTGCCGCCCTGCCGCATGTGGACGTGACGAAACCGCAAAGCGCGATCGGCACGAATACCGTTGCCTGTATCCAGTCGGGCATTTACTGGGGCTATGTCGGCCTGGTCGAAGGGATCGTGGGCCAGATCCGCCTGGAGCACGAGCGCCCGATGTCGGTGATCGCCACCGGCGGGCTTGCGCCGCTGTTCGACCAGGGCACCGACATCTTCGACTTTGTCGAGGACGACCTGACGATGCACGGGCTCGTGCTCATCAACCGTTACAACAGGGACATCGCGACCGCATGAAGGCCGACCGACTGATCTATCTGCCGCTGGGCGGCGCCGGCGAAGTGGGCATGAATGCCTATGTCTACGGCTACGGCCCCAAGGACCGCGAGCGGTTGATTCTGGTCGATGTCGGCGTGACCTTCCCCGATATGGACGGAACGCCCGGTGTCGATCTCATCATGGCCGACATGGCCTGGCTCGAACAGCGCCGCGACCGGCTCGACGGGATCTTCATCACCCACGCGCACGAGGACCACGTCGGCGGCCTGGGCCATTTGTGGAGCCGCCTGCGCGCACCCGTCTATGCCCGCGACTTCACCGCCCGGATCGCCGCGAAAAAGATGCTCGAAGCCGGTCAGCCGGTGGACCGAATCACCACCGTCGCCAAGGGCGAGGTGGTCGAGCTGGGCCCCTTCCAGATCGAATTCCTGCCCGTCTCGCACTCGCTGCCGGAAGCCTCGGCGATGCTGATCGGCACGCCCGCCGGCCGGGTGCTGCACACCGGCGACTTCAAGCTGGATATCGCGCCCGGCGTGGGCGAACCCTTTGACGAGGACCTGTTCCGCGCCCTCGGCGACAAGGGCGTGCACGTCATGGTGTCGGATTCCACCAACATCTTCTCGCCGCACCCCGGCCGGTCCGAAAGCTCGTTGCCGCCGGCGATCACCGAGTTGGTGCGCAATGCGCCCGGGCTGGTGGTGGCGACGACCTTTGCCTCGAACGTGGCGCGGGTGCGGACGCTGGCCAAGGCGGCGCGCGCCGCCGGCCGGTCGGTCTGCCTGCTGGGGCGGGCGATGCAGACCATGGTGCGCACCGCGACCGAGGCCAGGCTGCTGCACGACTTTCCGCCGGTGGTCAGCGCCGAAGAGGCGAACGAGCTGCCGCGCCAGAACCTGATGCTGATCGTGACCGGCAGCCAGGGCGAACGGCGCGCGGCCTCGGCGCAATTGGCGCGCGGGTCGTATCTGGGCTTTTCGCTGAAGGAAGGCGACACGTTCCTTTTCTCCTCGATGACCATTCCGGGCAACGAGCGCGACGTGCTGCGCATCGTCAACGCGCTGTCCGAACAGGGCGTCGATATCGCCGACAACACGCAGGGGCAGTTCCACGTCTCGGGTCACGCGAACCGCCCGGATCTGGAGCGGATGCACGACCTGGTGCGCCCCGAAATCCTGATCCCCATGCACGGCGAACACCGGCACCTGCGGCAGCACGCGCTGCTGGCGCAGCGGCGCGGCATGGCCTCGGCCATTGCCCCCAACGGCACGATGCTGGACCTGACCGGCCCCGAACCCGTGGTTGCCGGACACGTGGACACCGGCCGGCTCTATCTGGACGGCACCGCGATCTATGGCGCTATGGATGGCGTCGTGCGAGAGCGCATCAAGATGGCGCTGAACGGGCTGGTCATGGTCACGTTGGTGATCGACGAGGACGGGATGCCCCTGGGCGACGCCTGGGCGGATTGCCTGGGGCTGTCGCGCGAGGGGCGCTCGAACCGGCCGTTGAACGAGGTGATCGAGGACGAATTGTCCGAGGAACTCGAACGAACCGGGCGCAAGGTGCTGGCCTCGGACGACAAGCTGATCGAGACCATCCGCCGGCGTGTGCGGGCCTGCTGCCTGGATGAGATCGGCAAGAAGCCCGAGGTTCAGGTCGTCGTCTCGCGCCTGTCGGATGCCTGACACGGAAAGGGTTTCTTAACCCGGGGCTGCGATGGTGCCGTCAAAGGCAGGATGCTCGGCCCATGAATGACGTTCCACGCTCGCATGTGTTGCGGCGCAAACTGGCGCCGCGCCCCTCAACCCCGCCCGAGGATGCGGCGGCAGAGGCACGGGGCCCGGCCGCCGCGCTGGTGCGCAGCTTTGCGCGCGCGGTTTCGGCCGCCGCGCCGCTGGTGGCCGAGGACGGCAGCCTGCACCGGCGCCGCGCCAGCCTGGCCGAATTGTTGGACACCGTCGATCCCGAGGCCTTCGTTGCCCTGCTGACGATCGAAGGGCAGGGGCCCGGGTTGGCGGTCGTCGATCAGGACGGCTTTGTCACCATCATCGAGGCGATGACGGTCGGCCGCCTGGCCGCGCGCCCGCCGCAGGCCAGACGGCCCACGGCCACCGACGCGGCGCTGCTGGGGGGCCTGCTCAACGCGGCGCTGGCGGGGCTGGGCGCGGACGATCCCGCGGCCGCGTTGCGGATCGAACGGGCGGTGCCGGACCACCGCCTGTTGCCCGTGCTGCTGGATGACGGCGACTATGACCTGGTCGCGCTGACCGCCACGCTGGTGGCCGGGGCGGTGACGCGCCCCTTGCGCGCGATGCTGGCCTTGCCCCGGCACGCCAGCGCCACGTCAGGGCCGTCGGAACCTCCGGAAACCGACACCGCGCGCTGGTCCGGGGCACTGGAAAGCGCCGTGATGCAGGCGCCGGTGGTCCTGCGGGCGGAACTGGGCCGCGTGACCCTGCCCCTGGCCGAGGTCCTGGGCCTGGGTATCGGCAGCACGCTGACCTTCCCCTTGTCCAACCTCGAGGAGGTGCGACTGATCGCGCTGGACGGTCAGAACCCGGCCACGGGCCGCCTGGGGCAGACACGCGGGATGCGCGCGGTGCGGCTGACCCAGCCGCCGGGCGCAAACGCGCCCCTGCCGATGGACCCCGTCCAGCCACCGCTCGCCAGCGCGACGGCGATGCAGACGGTGCCGACGGCCGAACCGGGATGACCGCGCCGGCCTGAGGCGGCGCGGATCAGCGCAGCGTCGGGATTGGCCCCTCGGTGCGGCCCTGGGTGAACTGGCGCATCACCGGGTCGTCGGTGGAAAGCGCCTCGCTGGCGCTGCCCTGCCAGCAAAAGCGCCCCTCGTGCAGCATGGCGACGCGGTCCGCCACGTCGCTCAGCGTGCGCATGTCGTGCGTGATTGTCACGGCGGTCGCGCCCATTTCGGTCACGACGCCGCGGATCAGGGCGTTGATGACCGCCGCCATGATCGGGTCCAGCCCGGCGGTCGGTTCGTCGAAGAACAGGATCGGCGGGTCGCCGGCGATGGCGCGGGCCAGTCCGACGCGCTTTTGCATCCCGCCCGACAGTTCGGCGGGATAGAGATCGGCAACCTCGGGCCCCAGGCCGACCCGGGCCAGCTTTTCCACCGCCAGGTCCCGGGCGGCGGCGCGTCCCATCCGCCCGGTGCCGCGCATCAGGCGAAAGGCGATGTTCTGCCATACGGGAAGCGAATCGAACAGCGCGCCGCCCTGGAACAGCATCCCCACGTGCGTCGCCAGCACCTGCGGTGCGGGGTCGTCCAGCCCGGCGATGCGGACATGGCCGCGATCGGCGCGCTCCAGCCCCAGAAGACAGCGCAGCAGCACCGATTTGCCCGAGCCCGATCCGCCGATCACCACCAGGCTCTGGCCCTTGGGGACGGCGAAGGACACGCCCCTCAGCACCCGCTTGGCGCCAAACGCCTTGTGAAGATCGTCCGCGTGGATCATGCCGAAAAGAAGGCCTCGGTCAGAAGGTAATTCGCGGCCAGAATCAACACCGAGGCCAGCACCACCGCCGATTTCGTGGCCTCGCCCACACCCTGCGCGCCGCGGCCCGAGGTCATGCCGAAATAGCACCCCGAGAGCGCGACCAGGAAGCCGAACACAGCGCCCTTGACCAGGCCCGAGCCTACGTCCCTGAATTCCAGGAAATCCAACGTGTTGCGCAAATAGGTGGGGCCATCGAACCCCAGCCGCGTGACGCCGACCGCATAGCCACCCAGTATGCCGATGGAATCGCCCGCCGCCACCAGCACCGGCATCGCCAAAGTCGCCGCCAACAGGCGGGGAACCGTCAGGTATTGCATCGGTTCGACCGCCAGCGTGCGCAGGGCGTCGATCTGTTCCGAGACTTTCATCGTGCCGATTTCGGCGGCGATGGATGAGGCGACGCGCGCGGCCACCATCAGCCCGCCCAGCACCGGCCCCAGTTCGCGCACCATGCCGATCGCGGTGATCGACGGCACGGCGAATTCGGCCGAGAACCGCGCCGATCCGGCATAGATCTGCAACGCCAGCGCGGCCCCGGTGAACAGCGCCGTCATCCCCACGACCGGCATCGAGAACCAGCCGATCAGCAACACCTGAGCGCCGAATTCGCGCGCGTGGAACGGCGGGCGCACCATCCACGCCAGCGCCTGCGCGGCAAAGCCGACGAACCGGCCGACCGCGCCCAGAACGCCCGCAAAGCCGCGTCCCGTCGCGCCGAGGGCCGACACCCCGATCATGCGGTCTGCCCGGTATAACGGCGCCGGTAGCGTGCGCCCAGGCTGGTCAGGATCTCGTAGCCGATGGTTCCGGCCTGCGCGGCCAGGTCATCGACGCCCTGGTGCGGGCCGAGAATGTCCAACGCGTCCGGCACCGTCTCAAGCGTCGAGACATCGACGGTGATCAGGTCCATCGACACCCGGCCGACCACGGGGCAGGCGGTGTCGCCAGCCCAGAGCGTGGCCTTGCCCGAAAGGGACCGCAGCAACCCGTCGGCGTAGCCCGAGGCCACCGTCGCGATGCTCGAGGGTTTGTCGGCAACCCAGGTGCCGTTGTATCCGACCGGCTCGCCGGTCGCGACCTCGCGCGTCTGGATGACGGGCAGGGACAGGGTGACGACCGGCAGCGCCTCGTCGAAGGGCGCGCCGCCGTAAAGGCCGATACCGGGCCGCGCCAGGTCGAAGTGGTAACCGGGTCCCAGCAGCACGCCGCCCGTCGCCGCCAGAGAGCGCGGCGCATCGCAGCCGTCGGTCATCTCGACAAAGGCCTCGCGCTGTTCGGCATTCATCACGTGCTGGGGCTCGTCCGCACAGGCCAGGTGCGACAGGATCAGTTTCGGGCCCTTGGGCAGCGCCAGCGCACGCACCGCCGACCATTCGGCGGGTTCCATGCCCAGCCGGTTCATGCCGGTATCGAGTTGCACGGCGAAGGCATGGTCGGGCAGGGATTCGAAATGGCGCACCATCTGTTCGGCCGAATTCAGCACGGGGATCAGGTCGAGGTTGCGCAGCGTCTGCGCATCGCCCGCCATGTGCCCGGAAAAGACGAAGATGCGGGGCCCGGCGCCCAAGGCCTGGCGGATCGCCGCGCCCTCTTCGGCGAGGGCCACGAAGAAGCTGCGCACCCCTGCGGCCGCCAGCCGGCGCGCGACCGGACCCGCGCCCAGCCCATAGGCGTCGGCCTTGATGGTGGCGCCGGTTTCGGCACGATTGAGCCGTGCCAGCCGCTGCCAGTTGGCGGCGATGGCGTCGAGGTCGATGGAGAGGCGGGCTGCGGTCATGGCCCGAGGTTTGGCCTCCGGCGCCCTGTCAAGTCAAGCGCGAATGCACCCTGGGCGGGGTTCCGCCGAGGCTGTGGATAAGTCGCCTCAATTTTGTCTCATTGTTGAATGACCCTCTTGTGGATGCGCCACGACAGAGAGATAGCACAGCGGCGATTCGTCGCGTGATTCACAGGAAAGACCCATGTCGAAATTCGTCCGCCAACCCGCCAAGCCCGCGCCGCAACCCGCGCCGCGCCCGACGCAGAAATTCAGCGATTGGGCGATGATCTGAGCGCGATCAGGTAAGCCGCGATCGCCGCCCGATCCTCGGGGGCGATATGGCCAAGGTTGGCAACCACGTCAGCCATCTCACCCCCGACCACATCGAATTCGGGGGTGAAGCCGCTCTGAAGATAAGCGGCGATATCCGCGGCGGACCAGCCTTCGGGTGGCAGCGCCGGGATCCGGCCCGTGCCCGTGAGCGCGGGCGCCCCCGCAAGCCAGTGTGACCTGTCGAGACCGCCGAGCGCGTCGCGCGGCGTGTGGCATTCGCCACAATGCCCCCAGGATTCGACCAGGTCGCGGCCACGTTCGACCTGCGGGTCGGTGCTGGGCGGGGTGGCGAAATCCGTGGTGAAATTCAGCAGCTTCCACAACCCCAATCCGCGCCGGATCGAGAACGGAAAGCGGACCTCGTGCGGCAGCGAGGGCGTGGCATCGGCCGGCAGCGTCTGCCAGAAGGCCCAAAGATCGGCCACGTCCTGCGGCGTCGCGTGGGCGTAGGTCGTATAGGGAAAGGCGGGGTAGTAATGCGCGCCCCGGGGCGAGACGCCACGCAGCAGCGCCGTCGCGAACTGATCCAGCGTCCAGCGCCCGATCCCGGCCTGGGGGGCCATCGAAATGTTCGGCGCATGGAAGGTGCCAAAGGGCGTGGCAAAGGCCCGCCCCCCGGCCAGCACCAGGCGCGCCGCGTCGGGGGCCTGCGATTCGACCCCCGGCGCGTCGTGGCAACTGGCGCAGCCTCCGGTCCAGAAGACCTGCTCACCGCGCGCCGCATCCCCTTGGGCGAGATGCAGCGCGGCCAGCGTGTCGTCGGGCAGGGCGGCGGGTCGGGTCAGAACCCAGAAACCCGCCAGCCCGGCCGCGCCCAGGACCAGGGCCGCGCCAATCAGCCGCTTCATGCGCTCACTCCGGCTGGCGATAGGTCTGGTGGCAGCCACCGCACGCGCCGCCCAGGTTCCGCACGGCCCCTTGCAGCGTCGCGAGGTCTGTCCCCGCGGCCGCGGCCATCGCTTCGGATGCGGTGGCCAGCGTGGCATAGCGGGCTTCGAAACCGGCCATGTCATCCCAGATGGCCGGCAGGGCGCGGGTGTCGTCGGCGCTCATGTTGTCCGAGCCTTCGGGCCACATGCGGCCGTGGTCGATGGTGGCGATCTGGTGCAGGCTGGTGGCTGCCGCGCTGGCCATCGCCGCGTCAAAGGGGATGCGTCCCTGTGCCATGCCCCCCAGAACGCCCAGGTTGTAGGCCATGAGGTTCATCTGCGCCTGACGCGCGATGATGTTCGGGTCCGAGGTCTCCTCGGCGCCGGCCAGCGTCGGCAAGGCCAGCGTTGCGGCGAGGGCAAGGGCAGTCGCGGTGCGGAACATGGGGCTCTCCCTGTTGGTGTGTGCGGGCGCAGGATAGGCACAGCTTTGACGGGTGCGCGGTCGCATTTGCGTGAGCGGGGTGCCGATCGGCGCACAAAGTCTGTGACCTGGCGCACAATCGCACCGCCGCTTGCCGCCGCACGCGCCTTTGTCTAGGGTCGCGCCGACCATCCGGCGAGTCCCCTGAATGCCCGAACCCCGCGCGATCGACGCCCTGACCGGCCTGACCCTGCCCGAAGGGGCGCCAAGGCGCGGCTTGCCGCCGCTGGTGCGTTTTCGCACCGACGACCCGGGGCTGCGCGCGCGCTATGACGACGACGTGCTCTATTATTCCGCGGTCTGGTTGCAGGACCGGGGCTTGCTGCGGCTCTATGGTCCCCGGGCGCTGAACCTGGCGCCGCTGCTGGCGCGCGCCGGGTATGCGACCGACCGGGGCCCCTTGCCGGCGCCCAGGCTGCGGCATTTCAAGCGGTATGTGATCGCCGAGTTCGCGCTGACCACGCCGGCTGACCGGTTGATCCTGACACTGGACGGGCGGACGCAGGCGATGGCGATCCTGCATCAGGCGACGGATGTCTTTGCGGGGCTGAACACCGTCTACACCATGTCGCAGAACAACGATCCCGACTGGATCGTGGACTGGATGGCGCATCTCAACCGCCATCACGGGGCCGAGGCGCTGCTGATCTCGGACAATGCCTCGACGGCCTATCCGCTGGAGCACCTGCTGGAGCGGCTGCGCGGGCTGGATTTCCTGAAGGCGGTGCGCATCCTGTCGGTGCCGTTCCGCTATGGCCCCAGTTCGGCCATCTGCCGCCGTGCCTCGCAGGCCCGGTTCCTGCAAACCGGCATCGCCAACACGAACCGCGATCTCTACCTCGGGCGGGCGCGGGCGGTCCTGTCGTGCGATGTGGACGAGATCGTGGTGTCGAACAGCGGTGCCAGCGTGTTCGACGCGGCGCGCGACCGGCGGCTGGGCGTGATGACCTTTCCCGGCTATTGGCGCTTTGCCAAACCGGGCCGGGGCAAGCCCCTGCACGCCGATCACCTGTGGATCGACCCGGCCCGGGCCCGGGCCTGCCCGTCGAAATACGCCCTTGACCCGCAGGGGGTGGTGGGGCGCTGGTCCTGGATGACCCATTCGCTGGAATCGCTGCCCCGCAGTTGGATCTCCGGCGCGCCCGATTTCTGGTTCGCGCATTGCCACGGCATTTCCACGCGCTGGAAAGAGGGCCGCGAAGAGACCGCCGATACCGTGGACTGGCAGATCGACCCGGCGTTGCAGGCGCTGTGGGACAAGCGCGGCTAACCCCGCCGCCGCAGCCGCTGTTCCAGCGTGAAGGCCAGCCAGATCAGTTTGTTGCGCTTCATTTCGTCAAAGACGAACGGCCTTTTGATGCGCGGGTCCTCGGCGGTCAGCCAATCTTCGGCGATCGGCAGATCCAGGGGCGCGCGCGCGCGCAGGCGGGCCACGGCCGCGCCGTCCAGCGCCCGCAACCGGTTGGCCCCCGAGGTCCCCCGCGTCGCCCAGCGATGCACCCACGAGCGGGTGCGCGCGCGGTGCCGGAAGACCGGAACCTCTGGGCAGTAAAAACCCCAGGGGTCAGCCAGGATCGCCATGCCCTGCGGGAACAGCGCGGCCGCGTTCTGTTCGTTGCGGGGCTCGCTGCGCTGAAAGCGCCACTCGGCGGCGCGCAGCACCGGCACATGCGCCAGCGCGATATCGGCATAGGTCAGATGCGCCACACCGTCCGCGCCGCGCAGGGGCTGCATCAGCCGATGCACCGGATCGGGCACGAAGCGGCGCGCCCAGGGGCGCTTTTTCTTGGCCTTCAGAAAGAACGGATAGAGAAAGGCCCCGCCGGTTTGCCGCAGATGGTCGCCAAGCGCCGCGATCTCGGCGCCCGAGACGTCGCGGACGATCTGACTGTCGTCTTGCAGATACAGCAGAAGCGGCGTCTCGCACAGTTCGAGCGCGCGCTGCATGTTGCCGTAAAGGCCGCCGTGCCAGTCGCTGCCGGCGCCGCCGATGACCACGCGCGCCCCGCGTTCGTTTTCGGCGCGGCGCAGTTCGGCCTGTTGCACCGGGTCGTCCGAGGCGTCGTCCATCACCAGGATCCGCGCCCCGGGCAGGTGCCGGTGCACCGAGTCGACGCAATTGCGCAGATAATCGGGCCGGTTGTAGGACATGATCGCGACGGTCAGCAGGCTGTCGGTCTCGCTCACGGCTCGGGTCCTCGGTCCTGGGGCGTCGGGCAAAGGGCGTCAGGCGCCCGCGCGCTGCCCGGCAAAGCGCATCAGCACCGCGCGCGGGTCGGCGCCCTTGATCGCCTTGCGGGTTGCCCATTGCTGGGCCAGCTTGCGAAAGACCGACAGCCCGCCGCCCTGGGCCAGGTATTCCGGCAGGCCGCGTTTGGCGAACCGCTCGTCGGCGATGCGCCGGGCCTCGGCCCGGGGGGCGGTGTCCTGCTCCGCCGCCGCCGCCCGCTTGCGAAAGATCATGTAGAGATCCTTTGTGCTGCGGGCCAGATCGACGGTGAAATGTTCGGACCCCAGCATCCGCAGCGTGGGTTCGGTGAAATAGTTGATATGCGCCTTGAAGAAGGTGTTGCGCGGCGGCAGCAGGGCCGAGCCGAAATTCGGCACCTCGATCACCAGCAACCCGTCATCGTTCAGCAATCCGGCGATCTGCGCGAAGACCGCGCGCGGGTGGGCCAGATGCTCCAGCACATGAAACAGCGTGATGACATCGAACCGGTCCGAGGGCGCCAGGTCCGAAACCTCGGCGCGGCTCAGGTCGATGCCCAGGTGCGTGCGCGCATAATCCACATAGTCGCCGTTCGGGTCGATGCCGCGCGCGGTCAGTCCGGCCTCTTGCGCGAGGAACACGAATTCGCCGCCCCCGGCACCGATATCCAGCAGCCGGGCCCCGCGGCGGGTCAGCGGCAACACTGGCGCGAGCCGTCCGGCGGCCTTGCCGCCCGCCTTGTGAACGTTGCGCAACTTGGGCACAGCGCTGCCGCGATAGGCGGCGCGGTATTCGCTGGCGTAAAACGCCGACAGCGCGGCATCGTCGGGAACCGTGTCCAGTTGCACCATGCCGCAGGTGGCGCAGACGGCAATGTCCAGGGGCTGGCCGTCCTTGGCGTCCCGGGTGGCATGAACCGCGCGGTCAGAGCCGCCACACAGCAGGCAGGGACCGGGCATGTCAGCGGGCCTCGGGCCGGGGCAAGAGGGACGGGGTCATGGGCGGTCCTCGATCTGGGCCCCGGGGCAAGGGGCGATGTGCAAGCCTTCTAGCGCGGAACACGCGGGCTGAAAACCTGCATTTCAGCGCGCCGGAAGCCGGGCCAGGACGGTCTCCATCGCCGCGACGGCGGTTTCCAACGGGTGCAGGTTGTCAGCCTGAACCCGCGCCGCGCCGGCCAGAAAGGGGGCGCGGAACGCCGGGTCCTGCGCGGCGACCACGGCCCGTGCCATGGCCTGGGCATCGCGAACCTCCAGCGCGCCGCCTTCGGCGGCCAGGCGCGCATAGGCGGCGGCGAAATTGCCGACATCGGGGCCGTGCAGCACCATGACGCCCAGGGCGACGGCCTCGAACGGGTTCTTGCCGGTCAGCGGCGGGCCCGAGGGCACGGGCATCGAATTGCCGGTATAGGCGACGGGGACCAGGCGATACCACAGGCCCATCTCGCCGATCGTGTCGGCGATGTAGACGCTGGTGTCGGCGGTGATCGGGTCCTGACGCGAGCGCCGGGCGATGGCCGCCGCCGGAAAGAGCGCGCGCGCCGCCGCTTCGGTCGCGTCGGCCTCGGTCCTTTGGCGGGGGGCGATCAGGAACAGCAGATCCGGCCGCTGCGCGCGCGCCAGGCCATGGGCCTGCATCAGCAGCGGTTCTTCGACCGCCTTGGTCGAGGCCGCCAGCCAGCGCGGCCGGGCACCGATTTGCCGGTCCAGAACCGCACGTTCGGCCGCTTGATCGGGCAGGGGCGCCGAGGCCGCCTTGAGCACGCCCATGACCGACATCTTCGCCGCCGGCGCGCCCAGATCCTTGAACCGTTCCAGCGAGTCCGCGTCCTGCACCAGGATCTGGTCGAACAGGTTCATCAGATAGCCGTTGCTGGCCGCGACCCGGCGGCGGCGGCGATAGCGGCGCGCGGTGACATGGGTGTTCAGCAGCACCATCGGCAGGCCGGCGCGGCGTGCGCGGGTCAGCATCACGGGCCACATGTCGGCTTCGGCCACGATCAGCGCGTCGGGCCGCCAGTGGCGCAGGAAGCGGCGCAAGGCGGCAGGGTAATCGGCGGGCGCGAACTGGTGGATCACCCGCGCCGGCAGGCCACGCTGCGCCAGCGCCTGCGCCGAGGCCAGGGTGTGCGTGGTCAGCAGCACCGACAGATCCGGGTGCGCGGCGCCAAGCCGGTCCAGCAACGAGACCAGCGCCTGCGCCTCGCCGACGGACACGGCGTGAAACCACAGCAGCCGGCCGTCGGGGCGGGCGCGGGTGAAATAGCCCAGTTTCTCGCGGCCGCGCGTGCGGTCCTCGCGCCCCTTGCGCTGGCGCAGCCACAGCACCACGCGCCAGAACGGCGCCGACACGGCGGCAAAACCCAGATAGAGACGCAGAAGCAAGGGCATGTCGCGGGGCGGCCTTTCGCGCGGGGTCGGGTTGCGACGGGATAGCGCCGAGGGGGCGTCCGCGCAAGCCATGGGCTGAAAGCCGCCCGCGCGCCGCCTCAGCGACCGGTCCAGACCGGATCGCGCTTTTCGGCAAAGGCGCGTTGTCCCTCGTGCAGGTCGTCCGAGCCGTAGAGCCGGTCCACGGTGGGGAACTGCCGCTTGGTCACCCGGTTCAGCGCGTCCTGAAAGCGCATCGCCTCGGCCTCGCGCACGATTTCCTTGATCGCCGCATAGACCAGCGGCGGGCCGGATTCCAGCAACCGCGCCAGGTCCCAGGCGCGCGCCAGCAGGTCGCCGGGCGCGCAGATCTCGCGCACCAGGCCCCAGGCCTTGGCCTCGGTCGCGTCGAACCAGCGCCCGGTCAGCAGCAGGTCCATCGCGACATGATAAGGCACCCGTTTCGGCAGCTTGATCGAGGCCGCATCCGCGACCGTGCCCGAGCGGATTTCGGGCAGGGCGAAGGTGGCGGTCTCGCTGGCCACGATCAGATCCGCCGAAAGCGCCAGCTCCAGACCGCCGCCGCAGCAGATGCCGTTGATCGCGGCGATCACCGGCTTGTTGAGGTTGGGCAACTCCTGCAAGCCGCCGAACCCGCCGACGCCATAATCGCCATCGACCGCGTCACCCCCTGCGGCGGCCTTGAGATCCCAGCCAGGGCAGAAGAACTTGTCGCCCTCGGCCCGCAGGATGGCGACCCGCAGGCTGTCGTCATCGCGAAAGTCGCGGAACACAGCGCCCATGACGCGGCTGGTGGCCAGGTCGATGGCATTCGCCTTTGGCCGGTCCAGGGTCACCTCGAGAATGGCGCCCTCGCGCCGCGTCCTGATCGGGCTTTCGGTCAGATTGATCATGCGTCCCTCCAGATTACCGCATCCACCGCGACCGCACCGCTTGCCTTCAGGATCAAGGGGTTGATCTCGATCTCGGCCAGCGTCGCGTCGCGTTCCAGTGCCTCTTGCAATCGCAGCGCGACCTGCACGGCCGCTTGCGTATCGGCCTTTGGCCGTCCCCGCCAGCCGTCCAGCAACGGCCACAGGCGCAGGCGCTCCAGCGCGCCGGCGATCTCGTTCGCGCCCGCCGGCGCCACCAGCGTCACGGTATCGGCCAGAAGTTCGGCCGTCACCCCGCCCAGGCCCAGCGTCAGGGTCGCGCCATAGACCGGATCGCGCCGCAGACCGATCAGCAGTTCCGCCACGCCGCCCTCGACCATCTCTTCCAGCAGATACCCCAGGGCGCCCGGCATCGGCGGTTCGGCGGCCGGATCGCGCACCCCCAAACGCACCGCGCCGGCCTCGGTCTTGTGCACGAAACCCAGCCCTTTCAGCGCAAAGGGGCCGGTCAGTCCGGTCGGGTCCAGTTCCGAAAGCGTCATCGCACGCACCCCGCGCGGCACCGCCACGCCCAAGCCCGCCAGAATCGCCTTGGCCGCAGCCTCGTCCAGTGCCACGCGCGGACCCTCCGGTGCAGAGGGCCAGGGCCGCCAATCCGTGCGCCCGGCCGGCGTCTGGGCCGCTTTCAAGGCCTCGAGCGCGGTTTCCAGACCCATCAGCGGAACCACGCCGCGCTCCATCATCGCGATGGCGCGGGGTTCGTCGAAATTCTCGGGCAACGAGGCGACCGGAAAGGCGGGTTTGCCGGTCGCCGCTTGCGCGGCCTCGATCGCGGCCAGGGCGGGTTCGAAACTGGAGGGGTCGCAGCGGTCGGGGCGCGGCGGGTCGATGATGAAGATCCCGGCGTCGTAGCCGCCCAGCATGGTGCTGAACACCTCGGTCGTGCGCGGCCCGTCGCCCCAGATGAAGGTGTGATAATCCAACGGGTTGGCGATCGTCACCAACGGCCCCAGCGTTTCCGACAGGCGGGCCTTGCGCGCGGCGTCGGGCGGCGAGAAGGCCAGGCCCGCGCGCGCGCCCAGATCGGCCACCAGCCCCGCCTCTCCGCCCGAACACGACAGCGAACACAAGCGCGGGCCCAGATCGGGGCCATGTCCATGCATCACCTTCAGGGTCTCGATCAAGGCCCCCAGGGTCGCCACCTCGGCCACCCCGCATTGCCTGAGAAAGGCTGACGACGCCGCCCCCCCTCCGGCGAGCGAGGCAGTATGCGACGCCGCCGCCGCGCGCGACGCTTCGGTCTTTCCGGACTTTACCGCGACGATGCCCTTGCCCGCGGCCCGTGCGGCCTGCGCAATCGCGGCAAAGGCCGTCGGGTCGTCGATCCCTTCGACGTAGAGCCCCAGCGCCGTGACGCGCGGGTCGGCCAGGACGGCCTCGGCCAGATCGGCCAGGCCCACCTGCGCCGCGTTGCCCAGGCAGGCGACATAGGCCACCGGCAGACCGCGGGCCTGCATCGTCAGGTTGATGACGATGTTCGACGACTGGCTGATCAGCGCGACGCCTCGCGCGACCCGCCGACCGCCGTGCTGATCGGGCCAAAGCAGGGCCCCGTCGAGGTAGTTGATGACGCCGTAACAGTTCGGGCCCAGGATCGGCATGGAACCGGCGGCCTGCACCAGTTGCGCCTGCAACCCGGCCTCGCCCGTCTCCTCCCAGCCCGAGGCAAAGCAGATCGCCCCGCCCGCGCCCATCGCCGCAAGCTCCGCCACCACCCCGATCGTGGCGTGGCGGTTTACGCCGACGAAGACCGCGTCGGGCGGTTCGGGCAGGTCGGAAAGGCTGCGCAGGCAGGCCACGCCGCCGATGGCGTCGCGCGTCGGATGCACCGGCCAGACCGGACCCGCGAACCCCATCTTGGCGCATTGTTCGATCACGTTCGCCGCCCAGCCGGCGCCCAGAACGGCGATCGACCGCGGCCGCATCACCCGCGACAGGTCGCCCGCCCGCGCCACCGCACGGCTTGGGGCCTGGGTGCCCAAATCGTCTGTTCGCTCCATCGCCATCGCGCCTTTATCGTGCCGGACATACGCTCAGAGTGGGGGGGGGTGGGGTTTCCAAAGGGGGCGCCCTGCGTCCCCTTTGGCGGGGGGTGCGGGGGGCTGGCCCCCCGCTACCCGCCGACCGCGCGCAGCAATTCGCGCGAAATGATGTGCCGCTGGATCTCGCTCGTGCCTTCCCAGATCCGCTCGACGCGGGCGTCCCGCCAGATCCGTTCGAGAGGCAACTCGTCCATCAACCCCATACCGCCATGGATCTGGATCGCCTCGTCGGCGATCATCGCCAGCGCCTCGGTGGCTTTCAGCTTGGCCATCGCCATGTCGGCGTCGGTCACCGTGCCGGCGTCGAGCTTCCAGCCCGCCTCGAGGGTCAGCAACTCGGCCGCCTTCAGCTCCAAGGCCATGTCCGCCAGTTTGAAACTGACGCCCTGGAACTTGCCGATCTGCTGGCCGAACTGGCGGCGCTCGGAGGCCCAGGAAATGGCGTGACCGAGGGCGCGGTCGGCGCGGCCCAGGCAGGTCGCGGCCACTTGCAGCCGGGTCGCGCCCAGCCATTGGTTCGCCACCTCAAACCCCCGGTGAACCTCGCCCAGGACGTTGCGGGCGGGCACGCGGCACGCGTCGAATTCCAGCACAGCGTTGCTGTAGCCGCGATGCGACACGTTGCGATATCCCGCGCGCACCGAGAAACCGGGTGTTCCCTTGTCCACGAAAAAGGCCGTGATGCGCTTCTTTCGACCGCGCGGGGTCTCTTCCTCGCCGGTGGCCATGAAGGCGATCGTGAAGCCCGCGATATCGGCGTGGCTGATGAAATGCTTCGTGCCGTTCAGAATCCAGTCGTCACCATCGGGGCGGGCGCTGGCCGTCATGCCGCGCAGATCGCTGCCCGCGCCGGGCTCGGTCATCGCCAGGCAATCCCAGGTCTCGCCGCGGATACAGGGCATGAGATAGCGCTCGCGCTGTTCCGGCGTGCCGGCGAGAAGAATGTTCGACGGGCGCGCGACGCAGGTCCAGTGCAACGCGTAATTGGCCCGGCCAAGCTCGCGCTCATAGAGCAGCCAACTGAGTGTATCGAGCCCGGCACCCCCGACATCCTCGGGCATGTTCGCCGCGTAAAGGCCTGCATTCATGGCCTTTTTCTGGATCTCGCGAATCAATTCCAGCGGCAGGTGGCCGTCGCGTTCGACCTGGGCCTCGTGGGGGTAAAGCTCGGCCTCCACAAAGGCGCGCGTCGTATCGACGATCATCCGTTGTTCGTCGCTCAGTCCGAAATGCATGGCGCTGTCCTTGTTACCGCTGTTTCTGCCCGACGTGGCGACCGGCCGCCGCCGGGCGCGGCAGGTCCGCGTGGGCCTGCACCAGCGCAAGCAGGCGGTCCAGGACCTCGGGGGCGGCGGGGCAGGTCTTGCCGGCGGCCATATCGACGTGCAGCAGGACCTGTTCGATCGAGGCCACCTCGGTTTCGCCGCGCAGGATGCGGATGAACAGATGCATGCGCTTTTCATCCGCGCCCAGCACCTGCACCGTGCCCGTCAGCCGGTCGCCCAACTTGGCCTCGCCCCGGTGCATGATGTGGCTTTCGGCGGTGTAATAGCTGCGCCCGCCCGCGACATAGTCCATACCCGCCCCGACATAGTCGAGGAACGCGTTGGAAGCCTCTGACGACGCGAACAAATACTGACTTTCGGTCATATGGCCGTTGTAGTCGATCCAGCCGGGCAGAACCTGCATATGCGCCAGCACCAGGGGGCCCGCACCCTCCGGTGTGGGGGCGGGTTCGGCGGCGCGGCGGCGGGCGTCGTGATCGCGCAGCACCTTGCCCGCGCCCCAGTCGCGCTGTTTCAGAACCCGGAGGAACCCGATCAGGTTCTGGTCACGGATGCGTTCCAGTTCGCGGATCGAGTAGGCCCCCGATTGCGCATCCGACTGTCCCGCGATCAGGTCCACCAGGGCGTCGTTGAACTCGGGCACATCCATCAGCTTGGTCCAGGGCCAGGTCAGGCAGGGGCCGAACTGCGCCATGAAATGCTTCATGCCCGCCTCTCCGCCGGCGATGCGATAGGTCTCGAACAGGCCCATCTGCCCCCAGCGCAGTCCGAAACCCATGCGGATCGCCTCGTCGATTTCTTCGGTCGTGGCGATGCCGTCCTTGACCAGCCACAGGGCCTCGCGCCAGACCGCTTCCAGGAACCGGTCGGCGATATGGGCATCGATTTCCTTGCGGACATGCAGCGGAAACATGCCGATATCGCGCAGGATTTCCTTAGCTGTTTCAATGCTCTGCGCGTCGTTCCTGGGCGATGGGACGACCTCGGCTAGGGGCAGCAGATAGACCGGGTTGAACGGGTGCGCGACAAAGATCTGCGCGGGATTCACCGCGCCCTGTTGCAACTCGCTGGGCTTGAAACCCGAGGTCGAGGACCCCAGCAACGTGTTCGGCGCCGCCGCCTGGATCTGCGCATAGACCGCGTGTTTCAGCTCCAGCCGTTCCGAGACCGACTCCTGCACATAGTGCGCGCCTTCGACGGCCTCGGCCACGCTGGCGGCGAATGTCAGACGTCCCTCGGGCGGCATCGGCACGTCGGCCAGCGCGGGCAGCGCGGCGCGGGCGTTGGTCAGAACCTCGCCGATCTTGCGGGGGGCCTCGGGGTCGGGGTCAAAGATCGCCACATCCCAGCCCGACAGCAGGAAGCGCGCCGCCCAGCCGCCGCCGATGACGCCCCCGCCGATGATACCCGCCTTGCGTGTCATGTCCGTTCTCCCTGCGGGCGCGTGGCCCGGTGTCCGTTCGCGTGTCAATACTCGCCCCCGCTTTCGCAGCGGAGGAATTCCATCGGGGCCGATCCGCCCGGGCCGAACCAGATCCACATCCGGCCCGCGCCCAACATCACGATGCGCGGTGCGGTCCAGACCCGGCCGCCGTCGTCGCAGCGCATCACCACCTGCCAGGTCGCGGGCACGGCCAGCGCAAGGGCCGAGATCCCGTGGCAGACCGTTTCATCGACCGTGTCCGGCCCCGTATGGCGCGTCGCCTGCGCGCAGGTCGCGGCAGGGGCGCGCCAGTAGCCATCCCACGGCACCGGCCAGGTCTGCGCGAGGGCCGGCCCCGCCATCAGGATCAGGGCGACCGCCGCCAGCGCCCTCACAGCGGCGCGCGCTTTTCCAGCTTCAGCCGGGCGCGGACCTCGGCCGGGGTGATGATGCGCGCGCCCATCCCCTCGACGATGCCGACGGCGCGCTCGACGAGTTGCGCGTTGGTCGCCAGCACGCCCTTGTCCAGCCACAGGTTATCCTCGAGCCCCACGCGCACATTGCCGCCCGCCAGCACCGCGGCCGCGGCAAAGGCCATCTGGTTGCGCCCCAGGGCAAAGGCCGACCAGTGCCAATCGGCCGGCACATTGTTCACCATGGCCAGGAAGGTGTTCAGATCGTCGGGTGCGCCCCACGGCACGCCCATGCAAAGCTGCACCAGCACCGGGTCGCGGATGATCCCTTCGGCCACCAGTTGCCGGGCGAACCACAGATGCCCGGTATCAAAGGCCTCGATCTCGATCTGGACGCCCGAGTCGGTCATCCGTTGCGCCATGTCGCGCAGCATTCCGGGCGTGTTGACCATGACATAGTCTGCCTCGGCAAAGTTCATCGTGCCGCAGTCCAGGGTGCAGATCTCGGGGCGGCAATCGACGACATGGGCGACCCGTTCCGCGGCGCCCGCCATGTCGGATTTCTGCGACATGCGGTTCATCGCCTCGGTGCCGTCGAACAGCAGGTCGCCGCCCATCCCGGCGGTCAGGTTCAGCACCACGTCCGTGCCCGAATCGCGGATGCGCTCGGTCACTTCGCGGTAGAGCGCCGGGTCGCGCGACGGGGCGCCGGTTTCTGGGTCGCGGACGTGGCAATGCACGATCGCCGCGCCGGCCTTGGCCGCGTCAATGGCGCTGTCGGCGATCTGGCGGGGCGAGCGCGGCACATGGGGGCTGCGGTCCTGCGTCCCGCCCGAGCCGGTCACGGCGCAGGTGATGAAGACCTCGCGATTCATCGAAAGTGGCATGGGCGTCTCCTTTGTTGGGGGCAGAGTATCAGGGTTGAATCGCCAGAGTTGACGAAATACGAAGAACACATGGCAAATACCGAAAGCCTTTTCGCGCCCTCGTCGCAGCCCCTCGACATCGCGGTTCTGGTGCTGCCGCGGGCTTCGATTCTCGAGGTGGCGTCGGTGCTCGACCCGTTGCGCAGCGCCAACCGCCACCTCGGGCGCGAGGGGTTCCGCTGGCGGGTCATCTCGCCCGACGGCGCCGCGGTGCCCTTGACCTGCGGCATCGAACTGCCCGCGCGCGGAGGTCTGGCGGCGGCCGAGGGCGCGGATGTGCTGATCGTTGTCGCGGGCTACGCCCAGGCCGAGGTCGTGACGCGCGGCCTGCTGGCGGGATTGCGCCGCGCCGCGGGGCGGTTTCGCGCGATCGGCGGGGTCGATGCCGGGCCCTGGGTGCTGGCGCGCGCAGGCCTGCTGGACGGCCACCGCGCCACCGTCCACTGGGAAGACCTCGAGGATTTCGCGGCCGCCTTTCCGACCGTGGAGGTGGTGCCCGACCGTTTCGTGCTGTCGCGCAACCGGTTCACCGCGGGCGGCGCGGTGCCGGCCGCCGACCTGATGCTGCATCTGATCGGCACCCGCTGCGGGGCCGGTGTGGCCGGGCGCGTGGCGGATTCGTTTCTCTATGACGCACGCGCGGACGGCACGCGGCCGCAACGTCCAGGGTTGCTGCCCGGCGCGCGTGATCCGCGTCTTTCGGCGGCGCTGACGCTGATGAGCCAGCATCTCGAGGATCCCTTGCCGTTGGCCGCGGTGGCCCGCGCCCAGCGGATCGGGGCACGCCGGCTGGAACAATTGTTCCGCGACGGGTTGGGGCAGGGGCCGGGTGCGGCCTATCTGGAACTGCGCTTGCAGGCGGCGCGACGCATGATGGCAGACACGCGCCACCCAATTCAGGAGATCGCCCTGAGGTGCGGCTTTGCGGATCGGTCGAGCTTTTCGCGCGCGTTCCGCCGCCGGTTCGGCGCCTCGCCCCGGCAAGCGCGAGGCGGGCGGCCCGGCTAAAGGTCAGACATCAACGGAATCCGACGGTTCGCACTGCCGATTGCCGCAAGGGGCCGGGGCGCGCGCCAAGGGCGACGTGTCTGAGGATAACTGTCAGGCGGAACAGCCGAATTGTCGATTTTTCAGTGACCTAGGTAGGCTTTTCTGGGCATAATATTGTCAGGCAATAAATTGCCTGACAATTATTCCAGCCCCACCAGCGCGTGCCGTTTGCGTCCTGCGGTCAGTTTGATCGGCTGCGACAGATCCGATGTGTGCAGCACCAGGCCGGCGTCGCTCAAGGGTTCGTCGTTCAGGCGCGCGCCGCCCTCGGCGATCAGGCGCTTTGCATCCTTGCCGGATTTCGCCAGCCCGGTGCGCACGAAAAGTTGCACGATGGACACGCCTTCGTCGGCCTCGGTCGCGGTCAGATCGACGCGCGGCAAATCCTCGCCCGTGCCGCCCTGCTCGAACACCGCGCGCGCGGTCGCTTCGGCGGCGGCGGCGGCCTCGGCGCCATGGCACAGCGTCGTGACCGCGTTCGCCAGGATCACCTTGGCCGCGTTGATCTCGGCGCCTTGCAGCGCGCCCAGGCGGTCGCATTCCGCGACCGGCAGTTCGGTATACAGCTTCAGGAACCGGCCGACATCGGCGTCGGTGGTGTTGCGCCAGAACTGCCAGAACTCATAGGGGCTGAGCAGATCGCCGTTCAGCCAGATCGCCCCGCCTTGCGATTTGCCCATCTTGCGCCCGTCCGAGGTTGTCAGCAGCGGTGTCGTCAGGCCAAAGATGGCGTCGTCCATCACCCGGCGCGTCAGGTCGATGCCGTTGACGATGTTCCCCCACTGGTCCGATCCGCCCATCTGCAACAGGCAGCCATAGCGGCGGTGCAGTTCGAGGAAATCATAGGCTTGCAGGATCATGTAGTTGAATTCGAGGAAGCTGAGCGACTGCTCGCGGTCGATGCGCGACTTGACGCTTTCGAAGGACAACATCCGGTTGACCGAGAAATGCCGCCCGATGTCGCGCAGGAATTCCAGGTAGTTCAGCGTGTCCAGCCACTCGGCGTTGTTCAGCATGAGCGCGCCGTTGGGCGCGTCGCCATAGTCCAGATACCTGGCAAAGATGGTCTTCATGCTGGCGATGTTGTCGTCGATCGCCTGCGCGGTCAGCAACGGGCGTTCCTCGGACCGGAACGACGGGTCGCCCACCTTGGTGGTGCCGCCGCCCATCAGCGTGATCGGTTTGTGGCCGCTCTTTTGCATCCAGCGCAACAGCATGATGTTCAGCAGATGCCCCACATGCAGCGATTTCGCCGTCGCGTCATAGCCGATATAGGCCGGAACCACGCCCGCCATCAGGGCCTCGTCCAGGGATTGCAGATCGGTGCAATCGGCGAGGAAACCGCGTTCGATGATGATACGCAGGAATTCGGATTTCGGGTTGTGGTTCATTTCGCTTGTCCTCGGCGCGCGGGTCGGGCTGTCTATAGCGCGAAGGGCGCGGAAAGGGAAAGCCATGATGAAACCCGGGATGCTGCGGGTGCTGGGCACGATGTCGGGGACCTCGCTGGACGGGGTGGACGCCGCCGTGCTGGAAACCGACGGGGTCCAGGTCGCCGGGTTCGGCGAAACCGCGTATCGGCCCTATTCCGAGGCCGAGCGCGCGGTCCTGCGCGCGGCCCTGGGCGCGTGGCCGGGCGACCCTCGGGCCGAGGCCGCGGCCGAGGTTGTCGAATTGGCCCACGCCGAACTGCTGGCGGGGTTCGCGCCGGTCGATCTGGTGGGCTTCCATGGTCAGACGCTGGCGCATGATCCCGGCGGGCGGGGCACGCATCAGGCCGGCTCGGGCGAGGTGCTGGCCCAGGCGCTTGGCTGGCCCGTCGTCTGGGATTTCCGCACCGCCGACGTGCGTCTGGGCGGGCAGGGCGCCCCGCTGGCGCCGTTCTATCACCATGCGTTGGCCCTTCGGTTGGGGTTCGTGGCGCCGGTCGTGTTCCTGAACGTCGGGGGCGTGGCGAACGTCACCTGGTGCGACCCGCGCGACCCCGCACCCGAAAGGGCGTGCCTGGCCTTCGACTGTGGCCCGGGCAACGCGCCGATGGACGATCTGATGCGCGCGCGCCTGGGTCTGGCGCGCGACGAGGGCGGGGCGCTGGCCGCCCGGGGCTCGCCGGACGAGGCCCGGCTGAACGCCTTTGTCGCGCAGGGCTATTTCCGCCGCATCCCGCCGAAATCGCTGGACCGGGCGGCGCCTGCGCCCGATGTCGCGGGCCTGGACGATGCCGATGCGCTGGCGACGCTGGCGGCCGGTTGCGCAGCCGGCGTGGCGCTTGCGTTCGAACATTTCCCCGCCGCGCCCGAGCGGCTGATCGTCTGCGGCGGCGGGCGGCACAACGCCACCCTGATGCGGATGATCGCGGCCGCCTGCGACTGCCCCGTGGACCCGGTCGAGGCGCATGGCCTCGACGGTGACATGATCGAGGCCCAGGCCTTTGCCTATCTTGCGGCACGGGTCGCGCGGGGGCTGCCGACCTCGGCGCCGGGCACCACGGGGGTCGCGGCGCCGGTCGGGGGCGGGAACCTCAGCGAACCGCGGGGGTAATCAGGATCGCCCGGAAATCGTTGACATTCGTCAAGGTCGGGCCGGTCACGACCTGATCGCCCAACGCCGCGAAAAAGCGGTGCGCGTCGTTGCGCGCCAAGGCTTGCGCGGGGTCCAGCCCGGCGGCCTGCGCGCGCGCCAGCGTGTCGGGGCCGATCACGGCGCCGGCGACCTCGGCCGCGCCATCGACGCCGTCGGTGTCGCAGGCCAGCGCGTGGATGCCGGCCGCGCCGTCCAACCCCAGGGCCAGCGCCAGGCAGAATTCGGCATTTGGCCCGCCGATCCCGTCGCCCCGGCGCGTGACCGTCAATTCGCCCCCCGAAAGCAGCAGCACCGGCCGGTCACCGGGCCGCATCGCGGCCTGGATCGCCCGTGCCCGGGCCGCCTGATCGGTGGCGACGTCGCGCGCCTCGCCTTCCAGCGCGTCCCCCAGGATCCGCACCTCGCAGCCCTTCGCCAGCGCGGCGGCGGCGGCCAGCGATTGCGCCGGGGCGGCGATCACGCGGTTTTCGCAGGCGGACAGGCGCGCGTCGCCCGGGGCGATCACCCCCGAGGGGCGGCTCAGCGCGGCCTCGACGCTGGGGGGCACCGCGATGTTCCAGCGCGACAACACCGCACGGGCGTCGTCGCGGCTGGATGGGTCGCCGACGGTCGGCCCCGACCCGATAAAGACCGGGTCATCCCCAGGCACGTCCGAGATCATCAGCGCCAGCATCCGCGCGGGCCAGGCCGCCGCCGCCAGTTGGCCGCCCTTGACCCGGCTCAGATGCTTGCGGACCGTGTTCATCCGGTCGATCGGCGCGCCCGAGGCCAGCAGCGCCGCGTTCACCGCCTGTTTCTCGGCCAGCGTCACGCCCTCGGCCGGGGCGACCAGCAGCGCCGACGCCCCGCCCGAAATCAGCGCCAGCACAAAGTCGTCGGCGCCCAACCCGGCCAGCAACGCCAGTATCCGTGCCGTGGCCTCGGCCCCGGCCGCGTCGGGCACCGGATGCGCGGCTTCGACGATCTCGATCCCCTGGCAGGGGCGCGCGTAGCCATAGCGCGTGATGACCAGCCCCTCGCAGGGGCCCCAGGCGGTTTCGACGGCCTCGGCCATGCGGGCGCTGGCCTTGCCCGCGCCGATCACCACCACCCGGCCCGCCGGTTTCGGCGGCAGGTGCGCGGGGATCACCCGCATCGGGTCGGCGACGGCCACCGCCCGGTCGAACAGGGCGCGCAGGAACGCGGCGGGGCGGTGGTCTGGGGTCATGGGGCACCTCGTTTGCAACAGGATGCCCGGCCTTGGGCGCGGGTTCAACCGGGCGTGGCTTTGCGCCTTGACAGCGGGGCGCGCGGGGCGTTAGGCCTTGCCCATGAACCGCCAGATCGCCCTCGCCCTTGTGCCCCTGCGCGCCGCCCTGCTTCTTAGCGGCGGTCGACGGGTCCGTTGAGGGGGCCCCCGTCGGCCGCGCCACGACGCTCCCTCGTCCCCTGACAAGACGAATCGCGCCGCCCGGAACACGGGGACAGGCGCCTGCGGTGACGGAGAGACGCAGATGACCACCACCCCGAAAACCCACGGCATGGCCCGCGCCGCCGAGAAATACGAACCCTATCGCCGGGTCGAACTGGATGATCGCACCTGGCCTGGCCACCGCATCACCCAGGCGCCGATCTGGTGCTCGGTCGATCTGCGCGACGGCAACCAGGCGCTGGTCAACCCGATGGGCCAGGACCGCAAGGCGCGGATGCTGAAGCTGTTGCTGGACATGGGCTTCAAGGAGATCGAGATCGGCTTTCCGTCGGCCTCGGACACCGATTTCGGCTTTGCCCGCTGGGCCATCGAACAGGGCAACGTGCCCCGGGACGTGCGCATGCAGGTGCTGGTCCAGTGCCGTCCGGAACTGATCACCCGCACCTTTCAGGCGCTCGAGGGTGCGCGCAGTCCGATCGTGCATTTCTACAATTCCACCAGCGAGTTGCAGCGCCGCGTGGTGTTCGAGAAGGACGTCCCCGGAATCAAGCGCATCGCCACCGATGCGGCCAAGATGATCACCGACATGGCGGCGGCGGCGGGCGGGGATTTCCTGTTCGAATACTCGCCCGAAAGCTTTACCGGCACCGAACTCGAGGTTGCGCTGGAGATCTGCAACGCGGTGACCGAGATCGTGCAGCCCACGCCCGAGCGCAAGCTGATCCTGAACCTGCCCGCAACGGTCGAGATGTCCACGCCGAACCTCTATGCCGATGCCATCGAATGGATGTCGCGCAACCTGGACCGCCGCGAGGCGATCACCTTGTCCCTGCATCCGCACAACGACCGGGGCACCGCCGTCGCCGCCGCCGAACTGGGGTTGATGGCGGGCGCCGACCGGGTCGAGGGCACGCTCTTTGGCAATGGCGAGCGCACCGGCAACGTGGATCTGGTGACGCTGGCGCTGAACCTGTTCACGCAGGGCGTGGACCCGGGTCTCGATTGCAGCGACATTCCGCGCATCCGCGACGTCTATGAATACGCCAACGAGATGCGCGTGCCCGAACGCCACCCCTATGTCGGCGAGCTGGTCTACACCGCCTTTTCCGGTTCGCATCAGGATGCGATCAACAAGGGGATGAAGGCGCTGCGCAAGGCGAACAAGCCGCTGTGGGAAGTGCCCTATCTGCCCATCGACCCGCAGGACGTGGGCCGCAGCTACGAGGCGATCATCCGCATCAATTCGCAGTCCGGCAAGGGCGGGATCGCCTATGTCATGCAAGAGGACTTCGGCTTCAGCCTGCCGCGAGGCCTGCAAGTCGAATTCGCGCAGGACATTCAGTCGATCACCGATGCCAAGGGGGTCGAGATGACACCCCAGCAGATCCACGCCCGGTTCATGGAACGCTATGTCGAACAGAAGACCGGGCGCATCGCCTACCTGGATCACCTGACGCGGGCGGCGCCCGGCACCCAGCGCGGCCGTCGCCTGATGGAGGCGACGATCCGCGACAACGGTCAGGACCTGACCATCACGGGCGAGGGGACGGGGCCCATCGACAGCTTCATCGACGCGCTGTCGCGGCATCTGGGGATGAACTTCTCGGTCGCCAGCTACTCCGAGCATTCGATCGCTCAGGGATCGGATGCGCAGGCGGTCTGCTACATGGAACTCGACGCGCCGGGCGGCAAGGTCTGGGGCGTCGGCATCAGCAGCAACATCGTCGCCGCCTCGCTCGATGCGCTGGTGTCGGGCGTGAACCTGGCGTTGCAGCGGCGCTGAGCGCGCCGCCTCAGCCGCCGGTCAACGCGGGTTTCTCGACGATGACCGGCGCGTGGCTGCTGGAGGTGGCCGACGATTCGGTCATGCCGGTCAGCGCCACGAAGCCGGCGCGGGACCGGGTGAAAACCTCGCGCCGGATGTCATACCAGAAGCTGGGCGGATCGAAGGTTCCGCCCGCGATCCCGGTCAGGCCGGGAAAGACCTCAGGGTTCCAGAATACGGTCGTGCCGCAGTCGGGGCAGAAATGCTGCGTGAAGGCCCGGCCCGATTCGGTCTGAAAGCTGTAGGCTTTCAGCGTGCCCGCCAGCACTTCGATGGCCGCGTCGCGGAAATAGACCGACACGCCAAAGGCCGATCCGGTGCGCAACTGGCAATAGCGGCAATGGCAGACGGCGGCCTTTTCAGGCGTTCCGGTCGTCCGGTAGCGCACCGCGCCGCAGGCGCAGCCGCCCAGGTGGTGGTCAGGCATGGGGTCCTCTCTGCGTTCGGGCCCAGACTGGCGCGCCGCGTCGCCCGCCGCAAGCCCTTGCATTGGCCGCGCGCCGCGGCCTAGCCTCGGGCCGAGGCAGGAGGGGGCATGGCCGACACCGTCAAGACGATCCGGGCGCTGGCGCGTGGGCTCGAGGTGTTGCAGGTGCTGCAAACGTCGGGCGCGCTGAGCCTGCATGCGCTGCACCTGCGCACCGGTCTGCCCCGGGCGACGCTGCTGCGCATCCTCAAGACCCTGCGCGAACGCGGGCTGGTCTGGCAGCGGATGGCCGACGACGCCTATGCGCCCAGTTTCTCGCTGGCGGAACTGGCGGGGCGCATGGACCGCGACATGGCCCTGGTCGAGGTCGCTTCGCCGATCCTCGCGGCGCTCTCGGCGCGCATCCGCTGGCCTTCGGTTCTGGCGGTGCCGCGCCTCACCCATATGGAGGTGATCGAAACGAACGCCTCGCGCGCCTATTTCGACCAGATCGCGCTGGGGCCGGTCGGGTTCCGGGTGAACATGCTGCGCTCGGCCTCGGGGCGGGCCTATGTCACCTTTTGCGAGGCGCCGGTGCGTGCGGCGATCCTCGAGGCCCTGCGCGGTTCGGACCATCCCGGCGATCAGGGCGCCCGCGCGCCCGATTATGTCGCGCACCTGATGCGCGAGACCGCCGCGCAGGGCTATGGCCTGCGCGATCCCGATTTCGGCGGCGATTTCGACCGGGGCCGCGCGGCGGTGGACGACGGGCGCGAATCGCTGGCGGTGCCGATCCGGCTGGGCAGCCATGTGCCCGGCACGCTGAACATCACCTGGACGCGCCGCGTGCACAGCCGCGACAAGGGCGCGGCGCTGTTCGCCGGCCCCGTGCGCGACGCGGCCGAGGCCGTGGCCGAGGGGTTGATCGCCCGGTTCTGAAGTTTTCACCAGGTGAAAACCCGCCCCGCGCCCGATTGTCTGGGCCGGGGTGCGGGGGCACTGTCTGCGCAACGGGGGAGGGCACCATGGCGGAACTGACGCGGGCCGATATCGACGAGATCCTGAAGCTGGTGGACGGCTCGGATTTCGACGAGCTGAAGCTGGAGATGGGCGATCTGAAGCTGGAGCTGCGCCGCCGCGGGGCCGGGGCGCCCGCCACACCAGCCGCCACACCAGCCGCCACACCAGCCGCCCCAACACCCACCGCAGCCGCCGCCCGCGCGGACCGCGTGCCGGTGGTGGCGCCGGTCGTGGCCTCGGGCGGCGGGTCCGAGATCCCGGCGCCCTTGCTGGGCACCTTCTGGCACGCCCCGCGCCCCGGCGCGGCCCCGTTTGTCAAACCCGGCGACCGGGTCGAGGCCGACACCGTGATCGGCATCATCGAGGTGATGAAGCTGATGAACTCGGTCCCGGCCGGGGTCGCCGGCACGGTGCTGGAAATCGTAGCGCCGAACGGCGATCTGGTCGAACACGGCCAGACGCTGATCCGCATCCAGCCGGTCTGAACCGATGGCGCGAATCCGGCGCATCTTCATCGCCAATCGCGGCGAAATCGCCGTGCGCATCATCCGCACGGCGCGCGCGCTGGGGATCGAAACCGTGCTGGGCGTGTCCCGCGCCGACCGCGAGTCGCTGGGCGCCGCGCTGGCCACGCGCACGGTGGTGCTGGGCCCCGCGCCGTCGCGCGACAGTTACCTGCGCGTCGGCACCGTGATCGAGGCCGCCCGGGGCACCGGCTGCGACGCGGTCCATCCCGGCTATGGCTTCCTGTCGGAAAACCGTGACCTTGCGCTGGCCTGCGCAAAGGCGGGGCTGGTCTTCATCGGGCCGACGCCCGACAACCTCGGGGCGGTGGGCGACAAGCTGACGGCCCGGGCGCACGCCCTTGCGGCCCGGGTTCCCGTGGTGCCGGGCGGCACCGTCGAAACGCTGGCGGACGCGCGCGCGCTTGCCGAAAACGTCGGCTTTCCGCTGCTCATCAAGGCCGTCGCGGGCGGTGGCGGCAAGGGGATGAAACGCGTCGACTCCGCCGATGCGCTGGCCGCGCAACTGGACCTCGCCATGGCCGAGGCCGAGGCCGCCTTTGGCGATGCCCGGGTCTATCTGGAACGCTTCGTCACCGTCGGCCGCCATGTCGAGGTGCAGATCCTGTCCGATGGCGAAACGGTGCTGCACGCGGGCGAACGCGACTGTTCCGTCCAGCGCCGCTATCAGAAGGTGGTCGAGGAAGCGCCCGCGCCGCATCTGACCGAGTCGCTGCGCCGGGATCTTCTGGACGCCGCCGTCCGCTTTGCGCGGCACATCGGCTATCGGTCCCTGGGAACGGTGGAGTTCCTGGTCGATGTCCGGCGCGAGGCGTTCTATTTCCTGGAAATGAACGCGCGCGTGCAGGTCGAACACCCGGTGACCGAGGCGATCACCGGGCTCGACCTGATCGCCACGCAGATCGCCATCGCCGAGGGCACGCCGCTGGCACTGACCCAGGCCGACATCCGCCTGACCGGGCACGCCATCGAATGCCGCCTGAACGCCGAGGACCCGGCCCGCGATTTCCAGCCCTCGCCGGGACGGATCACGCAGGCCTGGTTCCCCTCGCTGCCGGGGCTGCGGGTCGATACCAATATGCAACCCGGCGCGACGATCCCGCCGTTTTATGATTCCCTGGTGGCCAAGCTCATCGCCTGGGGCGCGACGCGCCAGCAGGCCATCGACCGGATGGTGCAGGCGCTGGACGTCTGCGTGCTCGAAGGGGTGCGCACCAATGCCGGCCTGCACCGCGCCATCCTGTCCGATCCCGCGTTCCGCGCCGGCGGCGTGGACACCGGCTTTCTGGGCGGGCTGCTGCAACATCATGAGGGGCAGAAATGACCATCGATCTTGTTGATACGACCGTGCGCGACGGCAACCAGTCGAACTGGGGCGCGACCGGGCTCGATACCGGGATGATGCTGCAAATCGCCCCGGTGATGGAGCGCGTGGGCTTTCATGCCATCGACTTCCTGGCCTCGACCCACATGGGGGTCGCGGTGCGCTTCAAGAAAGAGGACCCCTGGGAACGCCTGCGCCTGATGCGCGCGGCCTGTCCGACGACGCCGCTGCAATTCCTGACCACGGGAATGCGATTCATCTCGTGGGAAGTGGCGTCCGACGAACTGATGGAATTCGCCTTTCGCCTGCTGGTGAACAACGGCATCGACCGCTTCGCCATCATGGACCCGATGAACAATGTCCCGGCGATGCTGAACATGGCGTCCCTGACCCGGCGCGCGGGCGGCAGCCGGATCGTCGCCGCGCTGACCTTCACGCTGTCGCCCCTGCACGACGACGCCCATTTCGCCGAGGCCGCGCGCGCGCTGACCGCGACGGGCCGGTTCGACCGGCTCTATCTGAAAGACCCCGGCGGGCTGGTCACGCCCGAGCGCGCGAAAACGCTGATCCCGGCGCTGAAGGCGGTGATGGGGGCGGTGCCGCTGGAATTCCACTCGCACACCACGATCGGGCTGGCGCCCTTCAGCTATCTCGAGGCCGCGCCGCTGGGCGCCGCGACGCTGCACACCTCGGCTAGGGGCGCGGCGAACGGCACCGGCCAGCCCTGGGCCGGGGCGGTGGTGTCGAACCTGCGTGACATGGGCCTGTCCGTCGATGTCGATGACGCGGCGCTGGCGCAGATGGACGCCTATTTTGCCGCGCTGGTTCAGGCCGAGGGGCTGGTGGACGGCCAGCCCGGGGAATTCGACCGCGCCTATTTCCGCCACCAGATGCCCGGCGGCATGATGGGCACGATGAAGCGCCAGTTGGCCGAGATCCGGCGCCTCGATCTGCTGCCCCGGGTGCTGGACGAGGTCGAGCAGGTGCGCGCCGAACTGGGCTATCCGATCATGGTGACGCCGTTCAGCCAGGTGGTCGGCACGATGGCCCTGATGAACGTCATGCAGGGCGAACGCTACAAGACGATCCCCGACGAGGTGACGCGGTATGTGCTGGGCCGCTTCGGTCAGCCCGCGATGCCGATGGCCCCGGATGTCGAAGCGCGCATCAGGGGGTCGAAACGCGCGCGCGAACTCGAGGACGAGCCGCACATGGCCTCGCTCGACGCCTTGCGGGCGCGGATCGGTTCCGGGTGCAGCGACGAGGAATTCCTCTTGCGCGCGGTGATGCCGGCGGATCAGGTGGACGCGATGGTCGCCGCCGGTCCCGCCCGGCGCGGCTACGATCCGACAACGCGCCCCGTGATGCATCTGATGAAGGCGCTGACGGCGCGCAAGGGCCTCGCCTCGATCAAGATCGAGAAGCCCGGGCTGAAACTGGAATTGAACGGGGGCAAGTGATGCATCCGCATACGATCAAGGCCGTGGTCTTCGACATCGACGGCACGCTGGCGATGATGGACAAGGACAGCGGCACCTACACCGCGCTGCCCGGCGCGGTCGCCGCGCTGGCGGCGTGCAAGGCGCAGGGGCTTCCCGTGGTCGCCTATACCAACGGCACCTTCTTTCCGCCGGCGCATTACTACCCGCTGCTGGCGGATGCGGGCCTGGTGCTGGCGCCGGGCCACATCCTGACCCCGGCCGCGGTCGCGGCGCGGGCGTTGGCGGCGATGGGCTACACGCGGATCATGGTGATGGGCGCCGAGGGCACCACCCGGCCCGTGCAAGAGGCCGGGATCGAGGTCGTCGCCCCGGGCCGGAACGCGCCGCAGGTGGACGCGGTGCTGCTGGGCTGGTGCAAGGATTTCAACGCCGAGCAGGTCGAATCGGTGGTGCAGGCGGTCTGGGACGGGGCCCGGCCCTTTGCCGGATCGGTCGCGCCCTATTTCGCGGGTGCGGGCGGCAAGCGGCTGCTGGGCATCTCGGGGGCCATCGCGGCGGCGCTGACCAATGCGACCGGGGTGCCGGTCACCGTGTTTGGCAAGCCCGAGCCCGCGGGCCTCGAAATCGTCGGCGCGCTCACCGGCGCACAGCCGCATGAAATGGTGATCGTGGGCGACGACCCGCGACTGGAGATCCGCATGGGCCGGCGCGCCGGCGCCCTGTGCGTCGGCGTGACCACCGGCGTGGTGGACGCGGCCGGGTTCCAGGCCGTGCCCGAGGCCGAGCGCGCGCAGATCGTGTTGCCCTCGCTCGACGGGTTCGCGGACCTGCCCTTTCTGTCGGGGGCGGCGTGATGGTGACCGAGGGCGACATCCTGTGGACCGCCTCGGCGGCGCGGCGCGAGGCGGCGCCGGTGACGCGCTTCCTGCGCTTTCTGGCCGCGCGGGGCCTGGGCTTTGACGATTACCCGGCGCTGCATGCCTGGTCGGTGCGCGATCCCGCCGCCTTCTGGTTGGCGCTGCGCGACTTTTTCGGGGTCGAGATGGAGGGCACGCTCGATCAGGTGATGACCGACGCGCCCATGCCCCGCACGCGCTGGTTCACCGGCACGGCGCTGAACTATGCCGAACAGGTGCTGCGCCACGAGGGCACGGGCGATCCCGCGCGGCCGATGCTGCACCATTGTTCCGAAACCCGGGCGCTGGCCTCGATGTCCTGGGCCGAGGTCGGCGGCGCGGTGCGCAAGCTGGCGACGCGCCTCAGGGCAATGGGGGTGGGCAAGGGGGACCGCGTCGTCGCCTACATGCCCAACATCCCCGAAACGGTGATTGCCATGTTGGCCAGTGCGGCGATCGGGGCGACCTGGGCCACCGCCGCGCCGGAATTCGGTCCGCAGACGGTGATCGACCGGTTCAGCCAGATCGAACCCAAGCTGGTTTTTGCCGTGAACGGCTATCGCTATGGCGGCAAGGATTTCGACCGCACCGCCGATCTGACGCGCATCCTGGCCGAACTTCCAACCGCCGAGCGGCTGGTTTTGCTGGACTATTTGCCCGCCGCCGCCGGCCGCCCCGCGTTTCCTGGCGAGACGCTGGACTGGGCGTCGCTGTTCACCGGCCCCGAGGTCGCGCGCGCCGACTTTCGCTACACGCGCGTGGCCTCGGATCATCCGCTGTGGACGCTGTTTTCCTCGGGCACCACGGGTTTGCCGAAACCCATCGTGCACGGCCACCACGGCATCGTGCTGGAGCACCTGAAGAACGGCGCGATGGGTTTGGACCTGGACGCCGGCGACACCTATTTCTGTTACTCGACCACCGGCTGGATGGTCTGGAACACGCTGATGACCGGCCCCTTGCTGAACGGCGCGGTCACGCTCTATGACGGCCATCCGACCTGGCCCGACGCCGGGGCGCTGTGGCGCATCATCGAGGCCACGCGCGTCAGCCATTTCGGCGTTTCGCCGACCTTCATGACCATGGTGCGCCAACAGGGCATCGTGCCCGGTCGCGACTATGACCTGAGCGCGCTACGCAGCATGTTCCTGACCGGATCGCCCGCAACCCCCGAGATCCTGGCCTGGGTGCACGCGGCGGTGAAGCAGGATCTCTTTGCCACCTCGCAATCGGGCGGAACCGAGGTCTGCTCGGGTATCCTGGCGGGGTCCGTGTTGCTGCCGGTCCGCGCGGGCGAGATCCAGTATCCCGCCCTGGCCTGCGATGCCTGCGCCTTTGACGAGGACGGCCGGCCAGTGGTGGGGACGGTGGGCGAACTGGTGATCCGCAAGCCGATGCCCTCGATGCCGCTGTTCTTCTGGGGCGACCGGGATTTCGTGCGCTACACCGACAGCTATTTCGCGACCTATCCGGGCGTTTGGCACCACGGCGACCGGGTGCGCTTCAACGACCATGGCGGCAGCGTCGTCCTGGGCCGTTCGGATGCCACGCTGAACCGCTACGGCGTGCGCATCGGCTCGGCCGAGATCTACCGCACGATGGAGTCGATCGCCGGCGTCGCCGACAGCCTGATCGTCTGTATCGAGGACGGGCAGGGGGGCTATTACATGCCGCTCTTCGTCCAGATGCAGCCGGGCGGCGTGCTGGACGACGCGCAGCGCGCCGAGATCGTGCGCCGCCTTCGGAGCGAACGCAGTCCCCGCCATGTGCCCGACGAGATCGTCGCGGTGCCCGAGATTCCGACGACGCTGACCGGCAAGAAGATGGAGGTCCCGGTGCGCAAGCTTCTGTTGGGGCAGCCCGCCGCGCGGGTGGCCAGCCGCGACGCGATGAAGAACCCCGAGGCGCTGGACTGGTTCGCAGCCTTCGCCGCGCGACGCGGATGAAGGCCGCGCGGGTCTTCGACGTCGGCGGCCGGGTCGCGCTGATTACCGGCGCGGCGCAGGGGCTGGGCCGGGCCATGGCCGCGGCGCTGGCGGATAACGGTGCGGTGCTGTGGCTTCTCGACCAGGACGACGCGGCGCTGGACCGGACGGCCCGGTCGCTGCGCGCGGGCGGCGCGGCGGTGACGGCGCGGGCTTGCGACGTGGGTGACGCGCGGGCGGTCGCGGCGGCGGTGGCGGCGCTGCTGGACCAGCACGGCCGGCTGGACATCTGCATCGCCAATGCCGGCATCAGCGATCCCGACCGTGCGCCGGTGCATGAAACCAGCGCCGCCGGCTGGCAGCGTGTTCTCGACGTGAACCTGACGGGGGTGTTCAACACCTGTAAGGCGGCCCTGGGACCGATGCGCGCGCAGCGCCGCGGCAAGATCGTCACCGTCGCGTCGATGTGGGGGCTGATCGCCCCGGCCGGCCTGCAACCGCGCCCGGCCTATGCCGCGACCAAGGCCGGGGTGGTCAACCTGACGCGCGAGATCGCGCTGCAATACGCCGCCGAGGGTATCCAGGCCAATGCCCTGTGCCCCGGCTTCTTTCGCACCGAGACCCGGCCACGCGATGCGGCGCAGGCGGCGGCGATGGCGGGCTATACGCCGATGGGACGCATCGCCGATCCGGCCGAGATCGCCGGCGCCACGCTGTTCCTGTGCTCGTCGGCGTCGGATTTCGTCACCGGCAGCACGGTGGTGATCGACGGCGGCGTCACGGCGGGGTGAACGCCGGTTCGCCGCTGGCGGGGGTCAGCGCCCGGTGGCGACCGCGAAGACCGCGCCCTCAAGGGCTTCGGTGACGGTGATCTGACAGGTCAGGCGGCTCGAGTCGCGCGGCGCGTGGGCGTTGAATTCGATCGTGTCGGCCTCGTCGATCAGCGGGTCGGGCAGCGGGCCGTTCGGGGCCTCGATCAGGTAGCAATGGCAGGTCGCGCACATGGCCGAGCCGCCGCATTCCGCGATGATCCCGGCGATTTGCGCGTCCTTGGCGGCATACATCAACGGCTCGCCCGGGGTGGCGTCGATGGTGCGCCGCGTGCCATCGGCCTGGATGAAGATGACCTTGACCATGGGATCCCTCAGATGAATTGCTTGCCACCGTCGATCACCAGCGTCTGGCCGGTGACGAAACCGGCCAACGACGAGGCGAGATAGAGCGCGCCGCCGGTGATGTCCTGAACCTCGGCGTTGCGCTTGAGCGCGGCGCGATCGACGCCGTAGCGGCGCGCGTCCTCGATCAGCCCGAGGCTGGCCTCGGTCAGGGTAAAGCCCGGCGCCAGGACGTTGACGCGCACCCCGTCGCCGCCCATCTCGCGCGCCATGGTCCGGCTCATGGCGATGAGCGCACCCTTCGAGGCGACGTAATGCATCCACAGGGGCGAGCCCGAGAACACCGTGGCCGAGGCGACGTTGACAACCGATCCCGCGCCCGAGGCGCGCAGGGCCGCCGAGGCCGCGCGGGTCATTTGCCAGACGCCCTTGACGTTGACCGCCATCACCCGGTCCCAGACGGCTTCATCGATCTCTTCGAAAGGGGCGCGTTGCAGGCCGCCGTAGAGCGCCGCGTTGTTCACCAGCACGTCGAGCCCGCCAAAGGCGGCTTCGGTCCGGGCGACCAGCGCGCGGCACGATTCGGCCCGCGTCACGTCCACCTCGGCACCGAGCACCGCGTCGCCGATCATCGCCGCGGTTTCCTCGGCCCTGGCAAGGTCGATGTCGGCGGCGATCACCCGTGCGCCGGCGTCGGCAAAGGCCGCGGCAAAGGCCCGCCCCAGCCCGCCGCCCGCGCCGGTCACGATCACCCGCTTTCCGCTCAACGCGATGTCAGCCACTGGCCCGCTCCTTCGGTCGCTGTGAATGTGGGGAATTCCGGCCCGTGGCCCAGGTAGTGCAGGATCGCCTGTTCGGCGGCAACGGCGGCGGTGTTGGCCTCGGCCAGGGCGCGGCCCGGTGCGGTCAGCATCATCGGATTCGAGCGTTCGCGCAGCATCAGCAGAACCTCGGACACCGGGACGTCATACCAGCCGGCGATGGTCCGCATCCCGTGCGGCGTGGTGCGCCAGCCCTTGTCGGCGTCCTTGAGCACTGCGTCATGGATGCTGCGCGCCTCGCGGGTGGTGTCGTGGCCATCGATGATCGCCAGCACAGCGTCGATGTCCACGCCATCCGGGCGATGGGTTTCCAGGATCGTGCGCGCGATCTCGACCGAGTGGCGCTCGTGCTCGTGCACCAGGTCCTTGCGCGAAGGATACCGGCCGATCGCCAGCAGCAGCAGGTCCTCGGGGATGCGTTTCCAGCCCACGTCATGCAGCAAGATCGCCGGCAGGACGATGCGTTCGTCGGCCTCGGGGATCTGCGCCAGCAGGCTGCGCGCCAGGCCATAGGCGACGATCGTGTGCTCGTCGTTGTTGCGCACGTCGAGATAGGGGCGCGCGTCGTGCCACAGCGGCAAGTCACGCGGCAGGATGATGTCGTCCGGGTTCACAGCGGGGACTCCCAGCTCAGATAGAGGGTCTTGTATTCCAGATAGCTTTCCACGCCATAGCGTCCTTTCTCGCGGCCCAGTCCGCTTTCCTTCATGCCGCCGAACGGGACATGGTGGCTGGACCGCTGGATGTCGTTCAGCCAGACAGAGCCGGCTTCGAAGGCTTCGCACAGCGCAAGCCCCTTGGCCAGATCGCGGGTAAAGACGAAACCGGCCAGGCCAAAGCGGCTGTCATTGGCCAGGCGCAAGGCCTCGGCGGGGCTGTCCACCGGGGCGATGCCGATCACCGGGCCAAAGGTTTCGTCCTGCATGACCGCCATGTCGGGCGTGGCGTCGGCGATCAGGGTGGGGGGCAGGAAATACCCGCCGTCAAAGCCGGGTCCCGTCGCGCGGTCTCCGCCCGTCACGATGCGCGCCCCCTTGGAGCGGGCGTCGGCCACCTGCTGCTCAGAGGTGGCGAAGATGCGCGCGTTGACCAGCGGCCCCAGATCGCCGGGCGCCCCCGCATGGGCCCCCGCCGGCGCCAGTGTCAGCGCCGAGGCCCTTGCGGCCAGTCGTTCGAGCAGCGCGGCATAGACCGGCCGTTCGACATAGAGGCGGTTCACCCGGTAGCAGAACTGGCCAGAGTTGGCGAAACCGTGGCGGACGATGGCGGCGGCGGCCTTGTCCAGATCGGCGTCGGCGCAGACGATGGCGGCGGAATGTCCGCCCAGCTCAAGCGTCAGGCGTTTCATCGTGCCGGCGGCGGCGGCGGCAATGGCCTTGCCCGCCGGGACCGACCCGGTAAAGGCGATCTTGCGCGGCACCGGATGCGCGACCAGCGCCTCGCCCAGGGCGCGCCCGCCAGTGACCACGTTGAACAGCCCCGCCGGCAGGCCCGTGTCATGGAACAGCGCGGCCAGCAGGATCGTCGAAAGCGGTGTATCCTCGGAAGGTTTGGCAACCACCGGGCAACCCGCGATCAGCGCCGCGCCCAGCTTGAACATCAACAGCGTGACCGGATAGTTGAAGGGCGTGATCGCCACCACCACGCCGACCGGATCGCGCGTCACCAGCGTGCGTTCGCCAGGCGCCGCGCCCAGCGCCATCGTCGCCTGCAGGCGCAGCCCCTCTTCGGCGTAGATGTCCAGCAGATCGGCCGAGCGCGCGATCTCGCCGATGCAGCCGTCGAGCGGCCGACCCAGTTCGCGGTTCAGCACCGCGCCGATCCGGGCCGCGTGGTCGCGCATGGCCTGGGCGCAGGCCTTCTGGATACGCACCCGTTCGGCCATCGGCACGCGTTTCCAGGTTTCAAAGGCGCGGGCGGCGGACCGGATCGCGGCATCGGCGTCGGCAGCCTCGCCCAGCGGAACGGTGTCGAAGACCGCGCCGGTTGTCGGGTCCGTCACGTCCATGACCCGGCCCGACTGCGCCGGCACCGGCTGCCCGTCGATGAACATCTGCATCACTGGCCCTCGCTACAGAACATGCGCCATCAGCAGGGCGCGGGTCTTGGCAAGCTCGGCGGTCGCCATGGCGCGGCCGGGTTCGGTTTCGAATTTGGGCAAGATCGCCTCGTTGCGGGCGCAGTTCTGGACCGGCGTTTCGCCGAACCAGTCGCAGCCCACGGCGGTGCCCGTCACCTCGTAGCGCCAGAGCTTGTCACTGTCGCGCACGATGCGGTCGTTCAGGTCGCGCGGCTCGGGGCGGGTGTCGTGGCCGTCGATGATCGCGCAGACCTGGGCGATCACCTCCTCGGACCAGCCGGTGCGGCGCAGGACCTCGGTGCCCAGGCGCACGCCTTCGGCCTCGTGCCGGTAGCGGACGTCGGATTGCAGGATGTTGGCCGAGCGGAAGCCCTGTTCGATGATGTCCTCCATGTCGATCGCCCACCAGCCGATGTCATGCAGCAAGATCGCCAGCAGACAGACATCGCGGTCGGCTTGCGGAAAATGCTCGAGCAGGCGGACGCACCAGGCAAAGGACAGCGGGATATGCACGTCGTTCTTGCGCGCGCGCATGTAGGGTTCGGCGGCGCGCCAGACGGGATCGTAGCGCGAAAGGCAATCAGACATGGTTCCGCCCCGAGAGGATGGGTGAGGGGGCCGCCCGGCCCCCTCGGGTGGCTCAATCCAGGATGGTCACGGTGCCGGCATTGCCGTCCACGCGCAGGCGCATTCCGGTCTTGATGCGCGAACTGGCGTTGCCGGTGCCGGTGACGGCGGGCAGGCCGTATTCGCGGCAGACAATGGCGGCGTGGCTCATCATGCCGCCGATGTCGGTGACGGCGGCGCCGATCTTGCCGAACACCGGCGCCCAGGACGGCGCGGTGACGGGGGTGACCAGGATTTCGCCCTTCTGCAACTCGCCCAGCTGGTCGGGCGAACGCAGCACCCGCGCCACGCCTTCGACGATGCCCGGCGATCCGGCCATGCCCTTCAGCGCGGTGTCATCGTCCGAGGCGTGCACCCAGCGGTCGATGGCGTCCGAGGTGATGCCCCACAGCATGATGGTGAAAGGCTCGGTGATGACCTCGGGCGGGTTGTTCAGCGCGGGCAGGGGCGATTCCGCGGCCAGGGCCTCGTAGATCTTGCGCCGGCGCGCGATCTCGGTCGGCCAGACGGCGGTGCCGCGATAGGGCACGCCGATGGCCCAGCCGGCCGAATAGTCCCACAAGACGTCGCGCACCTCGTTGCGGTTCAGGAAGAACATGTCGTCGTCGTTCTCCCAGAAGCCCTGGTCCTTCAACAGCTTGGACAGCTGGCGCATCTTGCGCCAGAAGACCCCCAGCGCCCAGTGTTCGATGTAGAAGTTATGGTCTTCCACATAGGGGAACACGGTGCGGGCCAGGCCCAGCTTTCCGTCGAATACGGCCTGCGCCTCGTCGTCCATCATCTCGCGATATTCGGCGGTGATGCGGTCACGTTCGGCCAGCAGCTTGGCGGTCGGGCGCATGATCTCCTCGCCGTCCTGCACGCGCTGGATGTAATCCTTCAGATAACCCATCGGGATGTCCAGATGGTCGATCCAGTACTTGTCGGTCGAATAGAACCCGTTGCCCGAGGTGAAGTTGAACCACGGATCCTTTGCGGCCTCCCACTGGGCGATCCAGGCCTTGCCCTCGGCCGTCATCGCCAGTTCCGCCAGGACCGCGTCCACGCTGCCCTGCGCAAACGCCCCCGCCAGGCCCTTTTCGACCGCCAGCTTGGCCAGTTTCTTGATTTCGTCGTCGGGGCGGAACAGTTCGCTGTCCACGCCCTGCACCATCTTGGCGATCGCCTGGTCGGGGATCGAGGGGAACTGCCCCTTCATGAAGCCGAAAAAGTCCAGATAGGCGGCGTAGCCCAGGTTCAGGAACTCGAAATGGTGCTGCCAGATCTTGTAGGCCAGTTCGATCGCCTTGTCGTATTGGTCGAACAACTGGTTGGTGCTGTCCAGGCCCACCCCCTCGGTGACGACCTCGATCGGCTCGACCTCGGGCAGCGCGGTGAAGTCGAGCGCGTCGAGCGCGCGGATCTTGTCCAGGACCTTGACCTTCCATTTGGCGTAGAGGTCGTCCCAGTTCATGAAATAGTGGCCGGCGCGCTGCATGAACTGCGGCACGCGGTCCTCGATCTTCTCGGCGGCGACGGCAACCGGCGAGAAATAGACATAGCCGTTGAGGATGCGGTAATCGACGCCGTTCGCCGGCGGCACCAGCAGGTGGCGGGTGTTGTACTGGCCCAGCCCCTTGATCGCAAAGTCCAGCATCACGGTGTCGAACGGGCGGAACGGCGTCGGCCAGTGCTGCGAGTTGCAGAACCAGAAGGTTGCGTCATCCTGCGCGCGCCGCTGCGGCAGAAAATGCGTGTAGTAGGGATACAGCTCTTGCCATCCCTCGGCGCCCTTTGGGGTCGCAACCTCAAAGGCGCTCGGGAACATGCTCTTCATGGCGTCCATTCCAATTCCTCCCAGAGAATGGCCAGTGGTTCTTTTCAGGCTTTTTTCTTTGCACCCAACGGGTTGTTCAGGGTGTTGACGATCCCCATCATGCCCGTCGCATAGGCGTTGGCGGCCGGGGCCTTCTTTTTCTGCGACCAGATCGTTTCCGGGCGCGATTGCAGCGCCAGCAGGTTCTGGCCGTCCGGCAGATCGGCATCGATCGCCCATTCGACATCCTGCGGGCAGCCGTTCTGCCGTTCCAGCCGCTTGGCCAGTTGCGCCACCGCGATCACCTGCGCATCGGTCAGGCAGGGGCTGGTGCGGCGCGCCGCCTCGACTTCGCGCTCGACGGTCTCGCCGCGTTCGGCGTCGCCCACCAGTTCGACATGCTTGTCGCTGATCTTGCGGTCGATGATCTCCATCAGCACCTTTTCGACGCTGAAGTTGTCGGGCGTGACGACGCCGGATACGACCATCTCGCCCAGTCCCCAACTGGCGTCGATGACGATCCGCGTGCGGTCGCCCGTGCCCGGGTCCAGCGTCATCGCGACCCCGGCGGCGCGGGCGTTGACCATCTTCTGCACGCCGACGCTCATGTTCACCTCGGCATGGGGGATCTTGTTCTTCTCGCGGTAGGCGACGGCGCGGGTTGCGAACAGCGACGCCCAGCAGTCGCGGACCTTTTCCACCACGGCGTCGGGGCCCTTGACCCAGAGATAGGTGTCCTGCTGCCCCGCGAACGAGGCGTCCGGCAGATCCTCGGCCGTGGCGGACGACCGCACCGCGACGGGCGTGTCCTCGCCCATGCTGGCATAGGCGGTGCGGATCGCGGCTTCCACGGCCTCGGGCATGCGGTGGCTGCGCATCCGGATGCGGATCGCCTGCGCGGCCCGGTCGAGACTGTCGAGATCCTCGACATCGACCCGGTCCAGGTGGCGCGCGATCTCGGCCCTGAGATTGGTCCCGTCCAGCATCGCCAGATAGCCGTCGGTGGTCACCGCAAAGCCCGGTGGCACCGCGACGCCCGCCTGCGTCATTTCGCCGAGCGAGGCGCATTTGCCACCGACCCGCGCCAGGTCGCCCTTGCCGATATCGGTGAAGGCGAGGGTAAACACTCCGTCGGTCTGGATCATGCGCCGGCACCCGTTTGCACCATGACCGAGGTCGGAACCCGGAAGGTGATGTTGCGGTGATAGGTCGGGCGGAAACCCGGGGCGAGGGTCAGGTCGGGGAACCGTTCGGCCAGTTGCCGCAACAGGATCGCGGCCTCCATCTTGGCCAGCTGGAAGCCAAGGCAATAGTGGATGCCGTAGCCGAAGCTGAGATGCGTGCGCGCGTTGTCGCGCAGGATGTCCAGCGTGTCGCCCTTGGGGAACTGGGCGTCGTCGCGGTTGGCCGATCCGGTGATCATCAGCACGTCGGCGCCGGCGGGCAGGGTGACGCCGCCGACCACGGTCTCGGTGCGGGCCTTGCGCCGCCAACCCACGACCGAGGGCATGAACCGCAGCATTTCCTCGACCGCGTTGGGGATCTTGCCGGGGTCGGCCTTGATCGCCTCCCAGGCGTCGCGGTTGTCCATCATCGCCAACACATAGTTGCCCATGAAGGTCGAGGTCGTCTCATGCCCGGCGAACAGCGTGGAATAGAGGACGCCGGCGATTTCCTCGTCGGTGATCTCGGCGCCTTCCGATTGCAGCCGCAACAGGTCCGAGGGGAAATCGTCGCCCGGTTCGGCGCGGCGCATGTCCAACAGGTCGTGGATGTATTTCCAATAGGCGACCATGTCATGCGCGACCGGGATCTGTTCGGCGTCGGACAGGTCGGACCAGGTCATCCGGCCCCGGCTCATGCCGTATTGCTTGATCTTGGGCACGTCGGCGTCGGGAATGCCCATCAGCGTGAACAGCACATGCGCCGGCACGGGGTAGGCGACGATTTCCCAGAAATTGACAGGGCCGCCGTCCTTGCCCGCCGCCTCGAGCCGGTCCAGATGGGCGGTCACGATCTGTTCGATCCGCGGTTCGATCGATTTGAAGCGGCGCGGACCAAAGCAGGACTGCGCGATCTTGCGGATCCGCGTGTGATCGGGGGGAACGCGGGCGGTCAGGCCGGAATAGGCGGTGAAGCCCCCCTCGGTCAGGATCCGGCGGCCTTCCTCGCACATCGGGCGCATCGGCTTTTGCGCGTTTTCCGAGCTGAAGGTCTTCCAGTCATCGAAGATCGCCTTGATGTCGTCATAGCGCGACACGACCCAGTAGCCGGTCGGTTCGTGAAAGAAGATCGGCTCTTGCGCGCGGAACTCGGCCCAGCGGGCCTGAGGCGTGTTCAGATCGAACGGGTCATACCCGTCCGACGGCATGACGCCGGCGGTGGCTTGCATTTCGATATCCTCCCATTCTCGCGGGTCGTGGCGCCATCGAGGCGGCGACGCGAGCATGAGAATCAGCGTAGGACCAGTTCTTTGGTTTTTCGTTGGCTCGGGGACAGGCGATCGAGCGAGCGGCACAGTTCGTCATAAACCGACCGGATTTCAACGCCTTCCTTGCTTTCGCCCAGTTCCGACAGGGCGGTGCGATACTGCCGATATTGGCGATGCATGGCGTCGGTGCGGCCCATGGCGTGAAAGACGCGCATCGCCTCGGCATTGGCGGCCTCGCTGGTGGGGTCGATGGCCACGGCGCGCAGGGCCCATTTCAGCGCCTCGCCGTGGCGCCGATAGCGGCGCAGCAGCTTGGACAGGTCGAAATGCAGCCGCATCGCCATTTCGCGCAGCCAGGTGCGGCGGGGCATGATCCAGTCCTCGGTCTCGGTCGCCAGGTATTCGCGCGGCAGGTCCTCGAACAGGTCGCCGGCATAAAGCCGCTCGGCCTCGAAATAGACCGAGAGCGCCAGATCCTCCTGGCCGTGCCGCGCCAGCGACAGGCCCCTTCGGCAAAGCTGTTCAAAGGTGGTGACGTCGATCAGGCTGCCCCGGGGCACGTTCAGGCGGTAATAGTCGCCGTTCCGCAGCACCGCCTCCTGGCTGCCCAGCGCCTTGCGCAGCATGGCCACGGTGTGGTGCAGGCGGGACCGCTTGGTCTTTTCCGATCCCGAATCCTGCCACAACAATTCGCCGATCTGGTCGGCATGGGCGCCTTTCTCGCCGGCGTTCAGCAGATAGGCAAACAGGGTTCTGGTTTTCTTGGGGGCGCCGCCTTCGGTGCGCCAGTCCACCTCGTGGTGGCCCTCGACATGAACGCGCAACCGGCCCAGACAGTGAATTTGCCAGCGTGCATGGGTTCCCGCCGCGCCCAGGGGCGCGCGATCCTGATCCAGCCAGTGCGGCGAGGCGCCGCGCGCCGCGGCCTTGTCGAAGGTGCGGAAAAAGGTCTGGCCGGCGAAATCGGGCACGACGCGACCCAGCATGAAGCCCAACTGCTCGTCCAGGGTCGAGGCCGTCAGCAGTTCGCGCGGCATCCAGTAGGGGTTTTCATAAAGCCCCGAGGGGGCGATGAACTGTTGGTGGGCCCTGAGCGCGGCCTGAAGCTGTTCCTCGATCAAGCGATCCTGATTGTAGATTGACACCACCGGAAGGCCGATCTCGACCGAGACCTGCTCGGCCACCATGCCCCAGGTCTCGATCGCGGCGACGCCCATCATCGCGGTCAGGCCCCAGGACATGTCGATCAGGATCGCGTCCAGCCCCGCCAGGGTCGAAATCTGCGCCCGCGCGCGCTGAAACGCTTCGGCCGGTTCGACCGGCAGGGCCTCGAGGCCCAGCGTTGCAAAGCGGCAGCGCCGGTCGGGCGGGACCTGCGGCAGCAGCCTGTCGTCGTCGGTAATCAGGAAGGGCGCGTCCAGATAGGCCGCGAGCGAGCCGGTCAGAAAATCGGTGTCGGTATAGTGGCAGAACAGCGCCGCGTTGATCTCGTGCGGGGCAAACGAATCAGGTGAATCGGTCATGGCTTTTCGGAAACCCCAGTGTTTGCGGGATATTACTTGATTTGTGCAGCGATGCCAAAGGGAAACCAAAGTTACCCGGCCTAGCGTTGCCAGGACGCCCGATCCGGCGCGGGCGAGGGGGGATCCGGACGCCAGCGTGGCGCCTGTCCGCAATGGCGGCGGGACGCCCGGGGCCCGGAACGGACGCGCCGGCCAAAGGCGCTGAGGGAGGCACGACACACCCATGGGTGCAACGGGGGACTACGATTACGTCATTGTCGGCGCGGGATCGTCGGGGGCGGTGCTGGCGCATCGGCTGAGCGCCGATTCCGACCGCCGTGTCTGCCTGATCGAGTCCGGCCCGACCGATCGCTCGCCCCTGATCCGGGTGCCCCTGGGGGTGATGGTGCTGGCCAAGGACAGGCGCCACAACTGGCTTTATACCTCGGCGCCGCAGGCGGGCCTGAACGGGCGCACCGTGTCGATCCCGCGCGGCAAGGTGCTGGGGGGATCGTCGGCGATCAACGGCATGATCTATATCCGCGGCCATCGCGCGGATTACGACGGCTGGGCCGAACTCGGCTGCACGGGGTGGGATTACGAGTCGATCCTGCCCTATTTCCGCCGCTCCGAGGCGAACGCGGACCCGGCCCGTTCCGACACCTGGCACGGGCGCGAGGGGCCGCTGTGGGTGTCGAACCTGCAAGATGCTTCGCCCGTCGATCGCGACTTCATGGCGGCGGCGGGCGAATTGCAGGTCCGTGAATGCGCCGATTTCAACGCGGCCGAGCCCGAGGGCGTCGGCATCTACCAGGTGACGCAAAAGGACGGCAAGCGGCATTCCACGGCCGAGGCCTTCCTGAACCCGATCCGCGGGCGCCGCAATCTGGACATCGTGACCGGCGCCGACGTCGAAAGCATCGAACTGCACGAGGGCCGCGCGGTGGCGGTTCGGGCCCGGCGCGCGGACGGCAGCGCGTTTCGGGTTGCCTGCACCGGCGAGATCGTGCTGTCGGCGGGCGCCATCGGGTCGCCCGACCTGTTGCTGCGCTCAGGCATCGGCCCGGCGGCCGAGATCGCCGCCTGGGGCGGCGTCCCGCGCGTGGACCTGCCCGGCGTCGGGCGCAACCTGCAAGACCATGTGGACTGCATGGTGATCTGCCGTTCGCGCTCGCGCCGGCCTTACGGGATTTCGCTGCCGGCGCTGCCGCGCCGTGCGCTGGACCTGCTGAACTGGGTGACGCGCCATCGCGGCATGTTGTCGTCCAACATGGTCGAGGCGGGCGGGTTCGTTCGTTCCAGCCCTGCCGAGGACCGCCCGGACATCCAGTTTCACATCATTCCGGGGCTGAAAAGCCATCGCGGGCGGATGGTGGAATGGGGGCACGGCGTGTCGCTGCACACCTGCGTCCTGCGCCCGGAAAGCCGGGGCTCGGTGACGCGCAATGCACCGACCGGGCGCCCGGTGGTCGATCTGGGCCTGTTGCGCGACGACGCCGACCTGGATCGCCTGGCGCGCGGCGTCGCCCTGGCACGCGAGATCCTGCGCCAGGGCCCGATGGCGCGGCACGGCCTGACCGAGGTTGTCCCCGGCGCGGCGGTGACCACCGAGGCGGAGCTGCGCGACTACATCCGCGCCCAGGCCCGCACCGTCTATCACCCCGTCGGCACCTGCGCGATGGGGGTCGGCCCCGACGCCGTGGTGGACCCCGAGCTGCGGGTCCGGGGCGTCGCGGGGCTGCGGGTGGTCGATGCGTCGATCATGCCGCGCATCGTCTCGGGCAACACGAACGCGCCGGCGATCATGATCGCGGAAAAGGCCTCGGACATGATCCGCGCCGCCCGCCGCGAGGGCAGGGCGCGCGCGCCTGCGGTCGCGGCGGCGCATTAGGCTGGTGCGGCGGCGCACCGGCACAATGGCTTTACCCCGTGGCGGCATCGCGCCGGGGTCAAGAAACGGCGGCAGGGAATGGGAGGCCCCGCCGCTATCGCAAGCAACCGTCCCGAAGCACGTCCCACAGAGGAGGAGAGACATGCGATACGGAAAGACCCTGAGGATGGCCGCGGCCGTCCTGTTGGCGTCGCTGGGCACCCAGGCCATGGCCGACGTGTCCTGCGGCCTGAACAACGGCCAGGCCGCGACCGGCGCGCCGATCATCGTCGGCGGCATCTACGGCGACGCGGCCCCCGGCGACTGGTCGTCCTCGACCGATTCGGCGGCGGCCTATTTCCGCTGCGTGAACGCCAATGGCGGGATCAACGGCCGCCCGATCGACTACCGTGTGGAAAACGACCAGTGGAACCCCGAGGCCGCCGCCCAGGCCGCCGCGCTGCTGGTGAACGACACGCCCACCGTGGCGATGGTCGGCAACGGCTCGTTCATCGAGATGGCGGTCAACGCCAACACCTATGAGCAGGCGGGCATCATGGTCATGGCCTCGGCCTGCGCCATTTCGGAATGCTTCGAGACCCCGAACATCGTGTCCACGAACCAGGGCCCGCTGCCGTCCAACCTGGGCGCGGCGCAATACGCGCAAGAGGAGCTGGGTGCCCAGCACATCGCCTGCATCGGGCTGAACATCCCCGACAACGGCGTCTGGTCGTGCCAGGCGGTGCAGGACTTCATGCGCTCGCGCGGCGGCGATGCGACCGCGGTGCTCATCAACCCGGGCGCGCCGGACGTGAACTCGGCCCTGCTCGAGGCGATGGCTTCGGGCGCGGACACGATCCTCATCAACCAGCCCGCGGGCATCGCGCTGGCGATCCTTTCCGCGGCCGAGGAGCAGGACCTGCGCGACCAATACAACTGGATCGCCCCGACCCCGCTTTATGACCTGTCGGTCCCGGCGGCGGTGGGCGAATACTGGTGGGGCCACATCTATGTCAACGCCGAACTGGCGCCGTTGCAGGTGAACGGCCCCGACGCGCAGAACTGGGCCGCGGTGCTGGATCAATACGGCCGCGCTGACGATCCGCGCGACACCTTCGGGCAGGCGGGCTATCTGTCGGCGCGCTTCTTCGTGCAGGCGATGTTGCAGATGGACCCGGCGCAACTGGACGACCGCGCGGCGGTGGGTGCGGCGATCCGGGGGATCTCGGGGTATACGTCGGACCTGATGTGCGGGCCCTACTATGTGGGCGACGCCGATTTCCACATGCCCAACCATGCCGGCTACATGGTGAAGATCGTCGAGGGCGGTTTCGAGATCGTGCGCGACTGCTACGAATACGACAGCCCCTATTTCGCGCCGCATATCGCGCTGGAAACCGCGCTCGGCCTGCGCTGAGCGTCTCGTCCCGCCGCCCGGACCGGCGGCGGGGTTTCTTTCTGTCGAGCGGGGACACCATGGCGCTTGCACGCTACAAGAACTGGCTGCTCTGGGCCGTGCTGATGGCGGTCGTCATCGGGTGGTTCGGATGGGGCGGGCGACCGCAGATGGTCGGCCTGTTCGTGGCCTCGGGGCTGGCCGTCGGCTCGCTCTATGCGCTGGGGGGCATCGGCATCGTCGTGCTCTATCGCGCCACAGGGGTTCTGAATTTCGCCGGCGGCGCGGCGGGCGCCGCCGGCGCCATGACCGCCTGGCAACTGAGCGAATGGGGCCTGTGGGACCCGATCGGCTGGCTGGCGTGCCTGGCCGTCGCGCTGGCGATCACGCTGGTCTACGGCCGCCTCATCGCGCCGCGCCTTGCGTGGCGCGAAACGGTGGTCAAGGCGGTGGCGACGCTGGGGTTCGCGCTGATCGTGCTGGGCCTGGTCAGCTTTCTGTGGATCGACGATCCCCGCGCGATCACCCTGCCCACCGACGGCATCGGCGTGCGCATCCTGGGGATGCGGATCACCGCGACGCGGCTGATCGTCTTCGCCGCCTCGATCCTGATCGTTTTCGGCATCTGGCTGTTCCTGGCGCGCACCCGCGTCGGCCTGCAGATGCGCGCGCTTGCCAACGACCGCGACCTGGCCGCGCTGATGGGCATTCCGATCCTGCGGGTGGAGACCATCGCCTGGGGGATCTCGGGTGTGCTGGCGGGCTTTACCGGGCTGATGTTCGCCGACCTGATCCGGCTGGAGCCGACGGTCATCACCTTCATGGTGATCCCCTCGATCGCCGCGGCGATCTGTGGCCGGCTGGAGAACCTGACCGTGGTGCTGCTGGGCGGTCTGTCGATGGGCGTGATCGAGAACATGCTCACCCTGTCGCCCGTGCTGCGCGGCGTGCGCCCGATCGCGCCCTTCGTCATCGCCGCGCTGGTGCTGCTCTATTACCAACGCGGCCAGCGGCTGACCTTTGGCGGGAGGGACTGAGATGAAGCGCCTGTTCCATGTGACCCCGTCGGGCTGGGCCGGGTTCGCCCTGGCGGCTTTTGCGATCGTGGTGCTGCCAGGCCTGTCCAGCAGCTATTGGCTGTCGGTCTTCACCTCGGCCGGGTGCTTTCTGCTGGCCATCTCGGGGGTGGCCTTTCTTTACGCGCGGCTGGGCATGGTGTCGCTGACGCAGGTCGGGTTGATGGGCGTGGGCGGCTGGGTCGCGCTGCGCCTGAACCACGCCTTCGACTTTCCGTTCGAGGTGAACCTGGCGCTGGCGGCCCTGTCCACCATGGTGTTCGGCTGGGTGCTGGCGCTGCCCGCGCTCAGGATGCGCGGCCTTTACCTGGCGCTGGTCACGCTGATGGCGGCGGGCGGGTTGGAAATCCTGTTCGCGACCTTTCAGTTTCCCAACGGCGGCGAGGGGTTCTGGGGCGTCAAGACCGGGTCGAGCGATCCGTTCCGCCGCCCGTTCCTGGCGCAATCGGCCGAGGATTACCTGCGCTATGTCCTGATCTGCGCGGTGCTGGGCTTTCTCTTCATCGAACTGCACCGCCGCCTGCAACCGGGCCGCGCCTGGGCGCTGATCCGCCGGTCCGAGGCCGCGGCGATGGCTGCCGGCGTCAATGTCACGCTCTACAAGACCTGGGCCTTTGGCATCACCGGCTTGCTGGGCGGCGCCGCGGGGGCGCTGCTGGCGGGCTCGCTGGGACTGCTGGACGACGGCACCTTTCGGGCCTCGGAAAGCGTGATGATCTTTGCCCTGGCCGTGGTGGGCGGCGCGCGCTCCTGGCAGGGCGCGCTGATCGCCGCGATCCTCTACAAGGTGCTGCCGGCGTTGCTGAACATCTGGGGGGTGGATGCCGATCTGTCCTTTGTCATCTTCGGCGCCGGGTTGCTTCACGCCGTCATCACCGCGCCCGACGGGCTGGCCGGGCAGGCGCTGGGTGGGCTGAAGGCGCTGCTGCGCGGAAAGGACCGCCGCGATGCTTGAGATCCGCAACGTCACCGTCCGTTTTGGCGGAGTCATCGCGCTGAACGACGTGTCGGCCGATTTCGGCTGCGCGGTCAGCGGCATCATCGGTCCCAACGGCGCCGGCAAGACGACCCTCATGAACGTGCTGTCGGGTTTTGTCGGCACCGTCAGCGGCAGCGCCACGCGCGACGGGCAGGACCTGTTGCGCCTGGCGCCGCACCGGCGGGCGCATTGGGGTCTGCGGCGCAGCTTCCAGAAAGAGGAAATCGCCGACGACCTGACCGTCCATGAGAACGTGCTGGTGCAGATCGACCATTCGCGCACCCCTGCGGGCCACAAGCGGGCCGAGGTGGAATCGATGCTGGCGCTGGTCGGCATGGCAGAGCGGGCGGACAAGCTGGGCGCCGATCTGTCCGGCTTCGAACGGCGTCTGACCGATGTCGCGAAATGCCTGGTCGGCCAGCCGCGCGTGGTGATGTTCGACGAGCCGGCCGGCGGCATGTCGGTGGACGAGACGCGCCAACTGGGCGTGCTGATCCGTCGTATCCACGGCGCGACCGGGGCACAGGTGCTGGTGATCGACCATGACGTGGACCTGATCCGCGAGGTCTGCGAGGAAACTCTGGTGCTGGATTTCGGCCGTCGCATCGCCTTTGGCCCGACCGACGCCGTGCTGAACGATCCCAGGGTCAAGGCGGCCTATCTGGGCACCGAGGAGGTCTGACGATGGCATTGGTCGTAAAGGACCTGACGGTGGCGCGGGGCGGGCAGATCGCGGTCGCGGGCGTCTCGCTCAGCATTGCGCCGGGGCAGGTGACCGCGGTTCTGGGCGCGAATGGCGCCGGGAAATCGGAACTGGTGCTGGGCCTCGCCGGGATGCTGCCGCTCAGCGCCGGCAGCATCGAGGCCGACGGCGTCGCGCTGGCCGGGCGGGGCCCCGACACGATCCGCCGCGCCGGTGTCGCCGCCGTGCCCGAGGGGCACCGCGTGCTGACCCGGCTGTCGGTGGACGACAACCTGCGCGCGGCGGGTTCAATCCTGCCCGACGGTGTCGCGCAGACGCTGGCCGACACCTATGCGCTGTTTCCCGAACTGGCCGAACGCAAGACCCAGCTGGCCGGCACCATGTCGGGCGGGCAGCAGCAGATGCTGGCGCTGGGGCACGCGATGATGGCGCGCCCGCGGTATCTGCTGATCGACGAGATGTCGTTGGGTCTGGCGCCCCTGGTGGTCAAGCGCCTGATGGGCTTCGTCGAAGGGTTGAAGGCGCGCGGCGTCGGCATCCTGTTGATCGAGCAGTTCACCGACCTCGCGCTTGGCGTCTCGGAAGAGGCGGTGGTGCTGCGGTCGGGCAAGGTGCGGTTCGCCGGGCCGGCGGCGCGGCTGCGCGACGACAAGACCGCGTTGAACGCGGCCTATTTCGGCACCTGACGCCGGAAAGGGCGCGCCTCGCAACGGGTTGTTAACGGGTGCGGCGCAGACTGGGGCGCGGATCATCCGGGAAACGCCCATGCGCCTTGTCGCCCTTTTGCTGTTCCTTGCCGCGCCCGCCTGGGCCCGCGACCCCTGCGCCGACCATTTCCGCGCCGGCCTGGCCGCCTATCGTCAGGCCGATTCCGGGATCGCCGAAACGCAGACCGCGCTTTACGCGGGTCTCGGCTGGGTGACGCGCGCCGCGGTCTTTGCAAGGCTCGAGGATCGCTCGCCGCGCACCAGCGCCTGCCAGGAACTGGACCACGAGCGCGACGCGCTGGCACGCATCGGCACCGCCCTGACCGCGGCGCGCCAGCAATTCGTCCTGGCAGCCGCGTTCTGCCCCGGTGAAAACCGCCGCCGCGCGCAGGCAAACCTCGACGCGCTGGGGGACAGCGACACGGCTTGGCGCGATCTCACGGAGTATCTGCTGTCCTTTCGCGACCGTTGCGACAGTGGCTAGGGCGCCGACGCGGCCGGGTCAGCGCGGCGTCAGCGTGCGGCCCACCGGCCACAGCGCAAAGCCCGCAAGTTTCAGGTGCGCCCAGGCAAAGGGCAGGCCGATCACGGTGATCGCGTTCAGCGCCGCCGCCACCAGATGCCCCAGCGCCAGCCACCACCCCGCCAGCACCAGCCACAACAGGTTGCCGATCGTCCCCAGCGCGCCAGTGCCGATGTCCGGTCCACTGACCTCGGCCCGGTCGCGGGCCTGCATGCCAAAGGGCATCAGCGAATAGCCGGCCATCACGACCGCCGAACGGGCCCAGGGCAGGCCGACGATGCTGACCGCCATCAGCAGGGCCGCGAACAGCCAGCCTGCGGCCATCCAGGCGCCGCCCAGCAGGATCCAAAGGACGTTCAGGAGCAAGGTCATGGCAGCCTCCATATGTTACGGTCCCTTACATGGGACGTCGCGGCGCCAACTCAATACCCTTGACCCCGCAAAGGCGCCGCGATAGCCCGCCCGCATGGCACCCGCACCCCTTTTGCAACTCACCGGCATCGCGCTGACCTACGGCGGCAACCCCTTGTTCCGGGACCTCGATCTGGTGATCCAGCCCGGGGACCGCCTGGCGCTGGTCGGGCGCAACGGATCGGGCAAGTCCACGCTGATGAAGATCATGGCGGGTCTGGTGCAGGCCGATGGCGGCAGCCGCATCCTGACCCCCGGCACCACCGTCGGCTACATGGAGCAGGAGCCCGACTTTGCCGGCTACGCCACGCTGGGCGATTACGCGATGGGGCGGCTTGACCCGGCCGAGGCGTATCGGGTCGAGATCGCCGCCGAGGGGCTGGGCTTCGACCCGGCGGTCGCGGTCGAGACCGCCTCGGGCGGCGAACGGCGCCGCGCGGCGCTGGCCCGATTGCTGGCCGAGGCGCCGGAACTCATGCTTCTGGACGAGCCGACCAACCACCTGGACATCCAGGCGATCCAGTGGCTCGAGGGACGCCTGCGCGAGACGCGCGCGGGGTTCGTCCTGATCAGCCACGACCGCGCCTTTCTGAACGCGCTCAGCCGTGCGATGCTGTGGGTGGACCGCGGCCAGGCCCGGCGCCTGGACCAATCCTTTGCCGCGTTCGAGGATTGGCGCGACAAGACCTGGGCCGACGAGGACGAGGCCCGCCACAAGCTGGATCGCAAGATCAAGCACGAGGCGAAATGGGCCGTCGAGGGCATCAGCGCCCGCCGCAAGCGCAACATGGGCCGGGTGCGTGCCTTGCAGGCGCTGAAATCCGAGCGCGCCTCGCAGATCCGACGCCAGGGCACGGCGGCGCTCGCGCTCGACGCCGGCCCGCAATCCGGCAAACTGGTGGCCGAGGCCGACAGGATCACCAAAAGCTTCGACGGCGTGGCGATCGTGAAGGATTTCAGCCTGAAGGTGCTGCGCGGCGACCGGGTGGCGCTTGTCGGGCCGAACGGCGCCGGCAAGACGACGGTGCTGAAACTGCTGACCGGCGCGATGGCCCCCGATTCCGGGCTGGTCCGGCTGGGCACCAATCTGGACATGGCCGTCTTCGATCAAGCGCGCGCGCAACTGAACCCCGACGCCAGCCTGTGGGAAAACCTGACCGGCGACCCGACCATGCGCGTCAGCGGGCAGGCCGACCAGGTCATGGTGCGCGGCCAGCCCAAGCATGTTGTCGGCTATCTCAAGGACTTCCTGTTCGACGAACAGCAGGCCCGCGCGCCGGTGCGCAGCCTCTCGGGGGGGGAACGCGCGCGGCTGCTGTTGGCGCGGATCATGGCGCGGGATTCGAACCTGCTGGTGCTGGACGAACCGACGAACGATCTGGACGTCGAGACGCTGGACCTGTTGCAGGACCTGCTGGGCGAATACCCGGGCACGGTTCTTCTGGTCAGCCACGACCGCGATTTCATCGACCGGGTGGCGACGACCACGCTGGTGTTCGAGGGGCAGGGCCGGGTGACGGCCTATGCCGGCGGCTGGACGGACATGCTGGCACAACGCGGTGCCGGGGTGCCGGCGAAGCCGGGCACAAAGCCGGCCGCCGCCGCCGCCCCTTTGGCCAAGCCCGCGCCCCGGGCCGAGCCTGCACCGAAACCCTCGGGCCTGAGTTTCACCGAGAAGAAGCGGCTCGATTCCCTGCCGTCCGAGATCGCCCGCCTCGAGGCCGAGATCGCCAAGCTGTCGGATCTTCTGTCCGACGCCGACCTCTATACCCGCGAGCCGGTCAAGGCCGCCAAGGCCGCCGACATGCTGGAGCAGCGCCAGACCGCCCTGTCCCGGGCCGAGGAGGAATGGCTGGATCTGGCCGAGCGCGATCAGGGTTGAGCGGGCGCGCGCCGCCGGTGGCGCCACAGCAGCCAACCCAGCCCGCCCGTCACCGCAAGCGACGCCAGGAACCCCGAGGCGTTGCCGAGCAGTTCGGCGATCTGTTCGATCTGCCCGCCGGCCAGATAGCCCAGCCCGACATAGACCGTGACCCAGACGACCTCGCCGGCGATGCCCATCGCGGTAAAGGTCGCCCAGGTCATCCCCGCGCCCCCTGCCAGCAGGTTGACATAGGGCCCCAGCACGCTGAACAGCCAACGACTGAAGAACACCGCCACCGCGCCCCGGTTCTGCACCTGGACCCGCGCGCGGCTCAGGACGGCGGCGCGCGTCTGGTTGCGCATCAGCCAGCGTTCGGCCCGCAGATAGCTGAGCCGCCCCAGGCCGTAGCCGGTCTGATCGCCCAGCACCGCGCCGATCAGCGCCGCGCCGGCGGCGGGCACCAGCGCCAGGTCGCCCGAGGCCGCGAAAGCCCCCGAGGCGAGCATCATCATCGACGACGGCACCGGGATCGCCAGGCAGGACAGGAAGGTCACCACTGCCAGCAGGGTGACGCCCCAGTCCCCGACCTGCGCCAGCATCCAGTCAGTCATGGGACGGGTCCGCGCGCCATGTCGCAATGGCCGAGTCCAGAGCCTCGATCAGTTGGGGCAGGGGGATGTGGTGGTCCTGCGCGATCAGGTCCAGGTTGCGGCGCGCGGTGTCCTCGGGGCCAAGGCCGGCCGCCTCGCGCAGCACCTCGCGCGGGACATCCCAGGACCGCGCCACATAGCCGAGCGGCATCCAGCCTTCGATCTGCTGGTCGCGGTGGGTGGGATCGTTCCAGTAAAAGACACCCATCACGAACCGCGCGCCGAAGAACAGCGTGAGCGCCAGCGCGACGACGAAGGCGCCACGCAGAAACCAGCGGGTCAGGGTTTTCAGCATCGGGGCTCCGGCCAGGCGCGGGGGGACAGGCTGCGGGGAACAGCTTAGCGGCCCAACCCGTCGGGGCAAGGGGTATCCGCCCGCGGCCTATCGGCGCGGGATCAGCCGGATGAAGGGCACGCCCCAGGGCCGCGCGACATAGGCCATGGCAAGGTCGAAGTCGCCCAGTTCGTCCTTGACCCGGGAATCCAGGAACGAGCTTTCCAAAAAGGCCCGGATGCGGGCGCTGTCCCAGGCCTCGGCGCCTTCGGGGACGCGCAGATATTCATAGGAGGACAGCAAGGTGAACCCGTCCGCGACGGCATCCGCCAGCAGGCGATGCGCCCGCAGCGCGGCAAGGCTTTCGGCGTCGCCGGCAAAGACGAAGCCGTGGCGCACCGGAACGGCGAGCGTGAAGTTCAGCATCCCGTCGCCGAATTCCAGCACCCGGGCGTCGGGCGCGGTGGCGTGCAGGCTGGCGTCGATCGTGTCGCGCGCCAGCCAGAAATCCCGTTGCTGCGCGCGCAGCGGATCGGTCATCAGGCCCGCGCTCCACAGGCTGGCGTGCAGCAGTGACAGTCCGCCCAGCGCCAGCGCCGCCAACCGTGCGCCGCGCGCGTTCAGCCGTTGCGCGGCCGGGGCCAGCAGCAGCGCCGTGCCAAAGGTCATCAGCGCCGTCGCCATGGCGAAATACCAGCTCGCCTGGTGCCAGTAGTTCACCGACACCAGCGAATACAGCGCCTTGATCAGCACCCCGGCGGCGATCCCCGCCAGGTAGGGCGCCCAGGGCGCCGCGCGGAACCGCCGCCACAGTGCCGCCAGGAACCCCAGCGCGAACAGCGCCGGTACGATCAGTTCGACGACGCGAAAGGCCCCGCCCGCCAGCCCGGCGCGGTCGGCGACATAGGGGGTCAACCCCTGGCGCAGGTCGATCAGCGGCGCGAACAGCGTCGCCAGCGTGACCCAGCCGTTCTGCAAGAGCGCGCCTTCGCCCTTGGCCGCGCCGCTGACGGGCACCAGCATCCCGGTGGTGGCCCAGGACCACAGCGCAAACAGTCCGACACCCAGGCCCGTGGGCACCATCAGCCAGGCGGCCTCGGGCCAGCGGCGGGGTTTGGTCCGCCCGGGACCGGCCCCCGGGTCCTGCCGGGGCCACAGGGAAACCGCCACCGCCATCGCAGCCGGCACGAAAACCTCGTCCAGGCGCGCGAGGACCAGCAGCGCCAGCGCGATACCAAGTGCCGGCGCCGGTGCGCCCGTCGCGACCAGGCCCAGCACCACCGCCGACAGCAGAAACGCAAGCCCCCCCTCCATCCCGTCGAAGAAAGCCCAGACCGGCAGATTGTGCAGCGCCTGGCCGATGACCAGGAAATAGACCCCCGGCACCGCCAGCATCGCCAGCAGCCACGACCCGGTCGCCCGCCGGATCGCAGCGCCCAGCACGAGAACGCCGGCCGTGGTGCAGGCAATCGCGGCGTAGCTGACGGTCGTCATGGCGCGCAGCGGGTCGCCGGCCGACAGCGCCGTGGCCAGCCGCACCCAGATCTGCCACAGCGGGTGGAACCCGTTGGTTGCGCGCAGGCCGTCGAAGCTCATGCTTGCCCCGTGCGAGGCCTGGCCGATGCCGAGATAGAGATAGGCATCGCCCGCCAGGAACCAGAAGGGCGCCATGGCGCCCATGTTCCAGGCCACCACGAAAGCGGGCAGCACGGTGACGGTAACCGCAAAGACGACAAATCCCGTGGCGCGCATCTGGCGGACCCTCGCACTCGAACACATGCGGGCAGACTAGCGGCTCTCGGGTGAGCGGGCAAACCCCTTGCGCGGGGCCCGCGCCGATCCGCACGATTGCTTGAGGCCCGGCGCCGCCCATGGACAAGCGCCGCGATCTTCGTCAGGCTGGGGCATTCCGCGTCATTTTGCGGACTGGCGGGACGGTCACGAACCTGTCAGAATTTCCTTGTTGGTTCAGTCATGGAGAGAAGGATGTTCAAGTTCCTTGCGATCGGGCTCGGTGCCACGTTGGCGGCGGCCCTTGTCACCCCTGCCGCCCAGGCGCAGAATTACAATCTGCACCCGTCCTACGGGACCTATTCCCTCAGCGCCGGTTTCATGCCCGACCCGCAATCGGGCGTCGGCCGCGCCGGAGGGGACAGCCATGTCAACCCGATGAACGGCTGCCCCGGCGGCGGCTGGTTCGCCAACGCGCCCGATTTCCGGCTGCATTACCAGGCCGGCGGCTACGCGTTGACGTTCTACATCCGGGCGCCGGGCGACACGATGCTTCTGGTCAACGACCCGGCGGGGCAGTGGTTCTGCAACGACGACAGCGACGGTCTGGACCCGGCGATCCGGTTCCCCTCGCCGCGTTCAGGGCAGTATGACATCTGGATGGGCACCTACAACCGCAGCCGGGTTCCGAACGCGCGGCTCTACGTCACCGAGCTGCGCTGACGTCCAGCAGCCGCGCGATGATCCGCTCGGCCTCGGTCGCGCAGGCGGTCAGGGCCGTGCGGTCCTCGCCCGGGAAAAAGCGTGCGCGCGTCGCGGTCGGCATTGGCGCGGGCGTGTCGATTCGCACCTGCGGCGCGCGGACCGGGCCGAGTCCCGCGTTCTCGGCCGCCCAGGCGCGGGCCAGCGCGATCTGGCCCGCCTTGGCGGCTGCGTAGGCGCCGAAGAACCGCTGCACGCCGTCGCCGTCGTGCCAGGCCGCATCGTCGAAGAACACCGCCTGCCCGTGCCCCGAGGCCCGCAGCAGGGGTTCGATCATCGGGATCAGCGTGCCGGTGGCGCGCAGCGTCACCGCGACCGTCTTGTCCCAGTCCTTGACCGCGATATGCCCGGCCGGCGACAGCGGCGGGACATGCACGGCGGTATGGGCCCACAGATCCAGCTTGCCCCAACGCTGGTGGATCGACAGGCAGATCTGCCGCATCGCGTCGTCCTGGGTGATGTCCACCGGCACCAGGGTGGTCGATCCGCCCAGCGCGCGCACCCGGTCGTCCAGCTCCTCGAGGGCGCCGGTGGTTCGGGCGACGGCGACGATGTGCCAGCCACGCGCGGCCAGCGCCTCGGCCAGCGCGGCCCCGAGGCCGCGCGAGGCGCCGGTAATCAGGGCGACGGGGGATGATTCGGGGGTCGGGGCGGTCTGGGTCATGGCGCGCTCATGCCACCTGCGGGCCGGTGTTTCAAGGTGGCGCCCGCGCGCGGGCGGCGATCCAGCCGCGCCCGGCGCCCTGGGCGTGTCGGTGGCGGCGCGCGGCTTTGCCGGGGGTAGGGGCTGCAAATTCGACGACATTGCAAAACGGGAGTTTTGCAAAATTACGCAACGGAAAACCGGGGGGCGGGACCGCTGGACGCTTGACCGTGCAGGCGCGGCATCGGATAACTTTGGTTGAATTCGTGCCACTCAGGGAGAGACACATGGCTCAATCGCAAACCCTCTTGCAGGCGTCGTTCGGTCGGCGCTCGGCGCTGGCTCAGGCGCTGATCGTCCTCGGCGGTTCGGCGGTGATCGCGCTGGGGGCGCAGATCAGCGTGCCGATGCTGCCCGTTCCGATGACCTTGCAGACGCTGGCGGTGGTCCTGGTCGGCCTGACCGCGGGCGCGCGCCTGGGCGCCGCGGCGGTCCTCGCCTATCTGTTCGAGGGGGCATTGGGACTGCCGGTGTTCTCGGGCGGTGGCGCGGGCCTGGCCTGGCTGGCCGGTCCGACCGCGGGCTTCCTGTTCGGCTTTGTGGCGATGGCCTGGGGCGCCGGGTTCCTGGCCGAGCGCGGCGTGGCGCGCGGGCTGGTCGGCACATTTGTGTCGGCGCTGCTGGTGTCCGCGCTGCTCTATGTCCCGGGTGTGCTGTGGCTGACCGCGGTGACGCCGCTGGACCTGTCGGGCGCGGTGGCGCGCGGCGCGGTGCCGTTCCTGCTGGGCGATGCGGTCAAGGCGGCGGTCGCCGCGCTGATCGTCACCGGCGGCTGGAGCGCGCTGCGCAACCGCGCCTGATCGCACCGACCCTCGCGGATCGGATCAACCCCGGGGCGGCGGTGCGTCGCCCCGGGGTTTCGCGTCTTGTGGCGCGTCGCGCGCTTCGCTACCCTCGACGCGCGGCCCGAGGGGCCGTGACGTTCTCAGGGCGGGGTGAAACTCCCCACCGGCGGTAAGCGGTTCGCCGCAAGCCCGCGAGCGCCCCCGCCGGTTGGCGGGGGGTCAGCAGATCTGGTGCAATTCCAGAGCCGACGGTCATAGTCCGGATGAGAGAGAGCGGGACAACGGCGCGGCGCCCTGACCGGCGGCGGCGTCGGTTTGCCTGTGAGCCTTGGGTTGTGTGCGACAGAAACCAGGGACACGCCATGACTCGATCCTTTTCCCACCTTGGCCCGGCCTTGTCCGGTGCCGTTCTGATGATCCTCGCCGGGGCGCTGTTCGCCGTGGTGAACACGCTGGTGCAATACGGCGCGATGGTGCAGGGATTGCCCTCGGCGCGGCTGGCGTTCTGGCAATACCTCATCGCCTCGGTCGCGGCGCTGCCCTGGGCGATGCGCCGGGGCCGCGCGGCGCTGGCGGGCGCGAACCTGCCCTTGCATCTGCTGCGGGTGCTGCTGGCGGCGGGCGGCGTGCAACTGTGGGTCGCGGGGCTGGCCCATGTGCCGATCTGGCAGGCGATCGCGCTGATCATGCTGTCGCCCTTTTTCGTCACGCTGGGCGCGGGTCTGCTGCTGGGCGAACAGACGGGGCGGGACCGCTGGCTGGCGGTCGTGGCGGGGTTCGCGGGCGGGATGATCGTCCTTGCGCCCTGGTCCGAGGCCTTCAGCCTTTACGCGTTGCTGCCGGTCGCGGCCTCGGCGCTGTGGGCGGGGACATCGCTGCTGACCAAGCGGCTGACCCGGCGCGAAGGCCCCGAGGCGGTCACGCTGTTCCTGCTGGTGCTGCTGACGCCGCTGAACGCGCTGGTCGCCCTGCCCGAAGGGTTGGGCCTGTCCGGCGGCCTGCCGGGCGCGCTGCTGCTGACGGCGGGGGTGCTGACGGCGCTGGCGCAATACCTGCTGGCGCGCGCCTATTCCGTGGCGGACGCGGCCTATCTGCAACCCTTCGACCATGTGAAACTGCCGTTCAATGTGCTGCTGGGGCTGGCGGTTTTCGGCTTTGTGCCGCCGGGGGCGCTTTGGCTGGGCTCGGCGTTGATCGTCGGCGCGTCCTTTCTGCTGTTGCGGCGCGAAGCCCTGTCCCCGACCTGGATACGCGACTGATACCGCACCCGATTTCCGGGTTTCCGCGCGCGGCCCCCGGGGGGCCGCGCCAGTCTCCATATTTCACGCGCGCATTTTCCCCATTGAACAGGCGGGCCTTTCGCCCCTATGTTTGCCAAGCACGGGTGTCTCATGCCTGTTGCACGAAATTCACGGCCCCGCTCGCGCGGATTACGCGACGCGACGGGGCGGGATCGGCCCGAAAAGCCGTTGGAATGCCTGGTCCGGCCCTTGGGTCGACCGGGTCTTGAATGGGCGCCCTGCGGGGTGCTCGGAGCTTGTAACCGCGATGCCAGGGTGCGCATCAGCCATGGTCGAGACAGGGGCGCGCGCAGGCGCAGTCCTCCGACCGCTGGTGCCCGGGCACGCCACCACCTTTCCCCCGACAAACGATCCGCAAGGCCCCTCGGGGCCGGGCGGCTTGCCGCCGGGGCGAGCGAGACAACATGGCAAAGAAACTTCTGATCGACGCCACGCACGCGGAAGAAACCCGCGTCGTGGTCCTGGACGGCAACAAGGTTGAGGAATTCGACTTTGAGACGATCCACAAGCGGCAGCTTGCGGGCAACATCTACCTGGCCAAGGTAACGCGGGTCGAACCCTCGCTTCAGGCGGCCTTCGTGGATTACGGCGGCAACCGCCACGGCTTTCTCGCCTTTGCGGAAATCCATCCCGACTATTACCAGATCCCCGTCGCCGACCGGCAGGCCCTGCTGGCCGAGGAACGCGCCCTTGCCGCGCGCGAGGACGAGGACAGCCCCCGCCGCCCGCGCCGCCGCCGCGACGAGGCCCGCGACGACTCGCGTGACGAGGCGAAATCCGAGGATACGAAATCCGAGGACGTCGCAGATCATTTGGCCGATGGGCAGGACGCGGCCGACGCCGTCACGCTCCAGGGCGACGCGCCCGATGGCGACGCCGTGACCGAAGCCGCGGCCGAGAACGGCGACGAGGGTGCGCCCCAGGCGCCCGCCGCGCAGCCCGTGGCGGCCCAGGCCGAAGGAACCGATTTGCGCAGCTACGGCGCGATGGATGTGATCGACCTCGACGATGGCGACACGGCCGAGGAACACGACAGCCAGCGTGCCCCCCACGCCGAAGAGGGCAACCGCCCCTATCGCGCCGCCGACCACGCCAGCGAGATCGACGACCAGATCGAATCCGTCGCCGACGAGGACGTCTCGGACGAGGTGCGCCCGCCGCGCCGGTCGCGCGCCCGCCGCTACAAGATCCAGGAGGTCATCAAGGTCCGGCAGATCATGCTGGTCCAGGTGGTCAAGGAAGAGCGCGGCAACAAGGGCGCGGCGCTGACGACCTATCTCAGCCTCGCGGGCCGCTATTGCGTGCTCATGCCCAACACCGCGCGCGGCGGTGGCATCAGCCGCAAGATCACCAACGCCGCCGACCGCAAGAAGCTGAAGGAAATCGCCGGCGAGTTCGACGTGCCCGAGGGCGCCGGGCTCATCATTCGGACGGCGGGTGCAAACCGCACCAAGGCCGAGATCAAGCGCGACTACGAATATCTGTTCCGCGTCTGGGAACAGATCCGCGAACTGACGCTGAAGTCGATCGCCCCGGCGCCGATCTACGAGGAAGGCAACCTCATCAAGCGGTCGATCCGCGATCTCTACAACAAGGACATCGACGAGGTTCTGGTCGAAGGCGAGGGCGGCTACCGGACCGCCAAGGACTTCATGAAGATGATCATGCCGTCCCACGCCAAGAACGTGAAGTTCTACACCGAGGCGATGCCGCTGTTCGCGCGCTATCAGGCCGAAAGCTATCTGGGCCAGATGTTCAACCCGACCGTCCAGTTGAAGTCGGGCGGCTACATCGTCATCGGCGTGACCGAGGCGCTGGTCGCCATCGACGTCAACTCGGGCAAATCCACGCGTGAGGGTTCGATCGAGGACACTGCGCTGAAGACGAACCTGGAAGCCGCCGACGAGATCGCGCGCCAGTTGCGCCTGCGCGATCTGGCCGGCTTGATCGTCATCGACTTTATCGACATGGAAGAGCGCAAGAACAACGCCTCGGTCGAAAAGCGGCTGAAAGAGGCGCTGCGCAATGACCGCGCGCGCATCCAGGTGGGGCGCATCTCGGGCTTTGGCTTGCTGGAGATGAGCCGCCAGCGCCTGCGCCCCGGCATGATCGAGGCGACGACGCAGCCGTGCCCGCATTGCCACGGCACCGGCCTGATCCGGTCCGACAACTCGCTGGCGTTGCAGATTCTGCGCGCGCTCGAGGAAGAGGGCACGCGCAACCGCTCGAAAGAGGTGTTGGTCAAGGCGCCGATCGGGATCGTCAACTATCTGTTCAACTCGAAGCGCGAGCATCTGGCGCAGATCGAGGCGCGCTATGGCATGGCGATCCGGATCGAGGCCGACCCGTCGCTGATCTCGCCCGACTACACGATCGAAAAGTTCAAGACCGCCACCCGCATCGTCAGCGCCCCGGCGCCGCAGGTGGTGTCGCTCGACGCGCAGACCATGTCCGACATCGACGAGGAACTGGCCGACGAGATCGAGGACGACACCGACACCGACACCGATGCGGACACCGAGGCCGAAGCCGAGGCGCCCGAGACAGCAACCAGCGACGACAGTGCCGAGGAGAAATCCGATGGCGGCAAGCGCAAGCGCCGTCGCCGGCGGCGCCGTCGGGGTGGGCAGAACGGTGACGGGCCCGCCGAAGGCGGCGCCGACGACGCGACCGACGACGCCGAGGGCGAGGATGACGCCGCCGAGGCGGTGACCGAGGGCCCCGCGGCCGAGACTGCGGCCGACTCCTCCGTGGCGGCCTCCGTCGAGGCTGACGCCGAGACCGCCGTCGCGACCGATTCCGACGCCGAGAAGCCGGCCAAGAAGCGCCGCACCCGGACCCGCAAGCCCAAGGCCGCAGAGGCCGGCGCGGACCCGGTCGAGGCCGCCGCCGCGCCCGCCGAAGTCGAAGCCGCGCCGCTCGAGGCCACCGCCGACGAAGTGGCCGCGCCGAAAAAGCGCACCCGCGCACGGCGCAAGCCCAAGGTCGAGGACGCACCCGCAGCGGCCGCGCCCGAGGGCACCGTCGATGTGGCAGGCGACGCGCCGACCGCGCAACCGGCCGCCGAGCCCGCCGCGCAAGCGCCGGAAGCGATCGCGGCCCCCGCGCCGCAGCCAGAAGAGCCGGCCGTGCCCGAGCCCGTGCCAGCGCCCGTGCCCGAGGTCGTGGTGACCCCCGAACCGCAACCCGAACCGCAACCCGAACCGCAACCCGAACCGCAGCCTGAACCCGTCGCGGTGGCGGATGCGGCGCCCGAGCCACAGCCCGAGCCCGCGCCCGAGGCTGACGCCTCAAAGCCGCGCCGGTCGGGGTGGTGGGCGCGCAAGAGCTGACCCGCTGATCGAAATGTGACCCGATAACCCGCGCGCCCCCCGTGACTTTCCGGGGGGCGCGCGTTTATCAGGGAGCCCGGAAAGGAACCCCCCGATGTTCGGAATCGACCTCTTCGACGCGGCCCTGATGCCGTCCCTGATGGTGGCGCTTCTGGCGGGGCTCCTGTCCTTTCTCAGCCCGTGCGTGCTGCCGATCGTGCCGCCGTATCTGGCCTACATGTCCGGCATCTCGATGCGCGAGATGACCGAGACCCGGCGCGGCCCCTCGGCGGCAACGATCCCGGCGCTGTTCTTCGTCATGGGGTTGAGCACCGTCTTCCTGTTCCTGGGCTTTACCGCCTCGAGCCTGGGGCGGTTGTTCACGGCCTATCGCAACGAATTCCAGACCGTCGCGGGGATCATCGTGATCGTCATGGGCCTGCATTTCCTGGGCCTGTTCCGGCTGGGTTTTCTGATGCGCGAGGCCCGGATCGACGCCGGCAATCGCGGCGGCAGCGCCTTTGGCGCCTATGTGCTGGGGCTGGCTTTTGCCTTTGGCTGGACACCCTGCATCGGCCCGATCCTGGGCACGATCATGACGCTGGCCGCGTCCGAGGGGTCGGTCGTGCGCGGCACCGCGCTGCTGGCGGCCTATGCGCTGGGGCTGGGACTGCCGTTCCTGCTGGCGGCGGTGTTCATCGGCCGCGCGATGGGGGTCATGAACCGCATCAAGCCCTGGCTGGGCGTGATCGAAAAGGCGATGGGCGTGCTGCTGGTTTTGGTGGGGCTGGCGCTGATCACCGGCTGGCTGTCGGCCTTTTCCTTCTGGTTGATCGAGGCCTTTCCCGCCCTCGGCCGAATCGGCTAGCCGACCGGCGGCGCCCCGCCTTCGCGCGTGCGCCGTTCGATGAACGGGGCCAGTGCCTCGTCCACGCCGGCGCAGGCGTCGGGCACCCGATACGCCGCCAGCCTCTGCTGCCAGACCGCCAGCGCGCGCTCCTGGGTCAGCGGCGCACCGGCCTCGGTCCATTGGCCGTGGTTGCGCAGATCGGCGACCAGGGGTTCGTAGAACGCCGTCTCATAACGCGCCATGGTATGCGCGGCGGCAAAGAAATGGCCCCCCGGCGGGACCTCGGCGATCGCGTCCAGGCCCAGCGCCGCGTCATCGGCGGCGGGCTGGGTGCAAAGCTCGGCCAGCGTCTGAACGGCCTCCATGTCGATGATGAATTTCTCGTAGCCAAAGGTCAGCCCGCCTTCGAGCCAGCCCGCCGAATGCACGATCATCGTCGATTGCGCCAGCATCGAGCCCCACAGCCCCATCACCGCCTCTTGCGCGGATTGCGCGTCGGGTGCGTTGCCCGCCGACCCCGCGCCCGAGCGCCAGGGCAGGCCGATGTGGCGCGCCAGTTGGCCCGCGCCCAGCGTTGCCTGCAAATGCGCCGGCGTGCCAAAGGCCGGCGCGCCCGACTTCATGTCCACGTTCGAGGCAAAGCTGCCATACAGCACCGGCGCCCCGGGTCCGGCCAGTTGCGCCAGGGTGAGTCCCGCCAGCGCCTCGGCGTGTTGCAGGACCAGCGCGCCCGCCACGGTGACCGGCGCCATCGCCCCCATCAGGCAGAACGGCGTGATGACCGTGGGCTGGCGCCAGCGGGCGAAATCGATCAGCCCTTGCGACATCGGCCCGTCCAGTTGCCGGGGCGAGTTCGAGTTGATGACCGTATAACAATGCGCCCCGCCGCGCAGGTCGCCAAGGCCGCGCGCCGTGGCGATCATGGCAAAGGCATCCTCGGCCTGGGCGGTGCCCCTGGCATAGACGAAGGGCACCTTGTCGGTCAGGGTCAGTTGCGCGCGCGTGACCGCCAGATGGCGCAGGCTGGGGTCGATGTCCTGCGATTCGACGGTGGGGCCGGTGTAGTGGATCGCGTCGAACCCCTGCACCAGCTTCAGCTGTTCCTCGAAATCCGCCTGCGTCCCGGGGCGGCGCCCGCGCAGCGCGTCGCTGCAATTGGGCGCGCCAGAGCCCGCCAGGAAGGTCAGCGTGCCGGGCTCGATGGTCAGGTCGCGCGCCCGGTCCCCGGCGTGCAGCGCAAAGCTGCGCGGCGCGCGGGCCAGCGCCTCGGACACGATGTCGCGGCCCAGGCGCACCTGGTCGCCGTCGATCCGCGCGCTGGCCTGGGCAAAGAGCGCGACGGCCTCGGGCAGCAGCACCTTGATCCCGTGATCCTCGAGCACCCCCAGCGCCGCCTCGTGCATCGCCGCGATGCGGTCCTCGGTGAACACCGGCTGGGGCAGGAACGGGTGGCGCAACTGGCGGTAATCGGGTTGCCGGACCGTGGCGCGGGGGCCGCTGTGGCGGCGTCGGCGGTATGGGGTTTCCATGGTGTCTCGCGGCTGCTTCGGTCCCGACGATAGCATACTGGACACTTATGTCCAGTAGCCGCGCCGCGCCGTCGTCCGGGTTTCCAGCCGCCGCGAAAACGCGTAGCCTGCCCCCAAGGCAGGAGTGTGCAGGCATGGGCGATCAGGGCAGCAGGCGCGTGCGGAAGCGGCGGGTGTTCTATGTGCCGGGCTACGACCCGTTCCCGCCGCGCCGCTACCGCGAGTTCTACCGCAAGGAGGGCGCGGCCCAGGCGGCGATCAGCGGCTACAGCATCGACATGCAGGCCGAGGCGGGCTCGAAGGGCTACGTCTGGCGGGTCGAGACCGTGATCGGCGGCGCCCGGACCGAGGCCCGGGTGCAGGTGCTGGTCTGGTCCGATCTGGTGCAGGCGTCGATGAAACGCGGCGTTCTGGGCACCTATCTGCTGCTGGCGCGCACGCTGTGGACCTTTTTGGCGACCGGTGCGATTGCGGCCATGGTGCGGCTGCGGCCAGGCACCATGCTGGCCGCCGCCTGGCCCGCCGTCATGCTGACCGGCCAGCTTCTGGTTGCGCTGCTGGCGGGCGGGCTGGTGTGGTGGGCGGTGGTGTCGCTGATGCCGGGGGCCTGGGGGCACCTGCCGGGGCCGGTTCTGGGGGCGCTGGCGGTCGCGGCGGTGTTGCAGGCGTTCCGGCGGATGGATACCCGCTTTTTCGCCTATTACCTGCTCTATGACTTCGCCCAGGTGGCAGCGCATCGCGGGGCCTATGGTCCGGCGTTGCAGGCCCGTCTCGACGGGTTCGCGGATCAGGTGGCCCAGGCCCTGCACGAGGATTGCGACGAGGTCCTGGTGGTTGGCCATTCCTCGGGCGCGGCGCTGGCGGTATCGCTGGCGGCAGCGGTCGAGCGGCGCGGCCTGCCCCAGGGGGGGGCGCGGCTGGCCCTGCTGACGCTGGGCCAGGCGATCCCGATGCAGGCCTTCCTGCCCGACGCGCGACGCCTGCGCGCGGACCTGCGCCAGCTCGCCGCCAGCCGGTCGGTCGCCTGGGTCGATGTCACCGCAAAGGCCGATGGCGTCAGCTTCTGGCTGACCGACCCGCCCGGAGTCTGCGGCGTGGCGCCCCCGGACCAGACCGGGCCGCTGGTTTTCTCGGCCGCGTTTTCCGAAACGCTGGCTGCGGAAAAATGGGCCGCGATCAAGCGGCAGTTCTTCCGCCTGCATATCCAGTATCTGGCCGCGTTCGAGCATCCGCGCGACTACGACTATTTCCAGATCACCGCTGGCCCCGTGCTGCTGTCCGACCGCTACCGCGACCGCGCGCCATCCCCCAGCCGCGAGGCCCGCGCTTATTCCCCGCACCGGAGCCTGCCGTGACGCGCATCGTGCCCCCCAAACCCGCCTCGCGGCAGGGGCGCTTTGCCTTCTGGCGCTACCTGCGCAACTTTCGGCGCGATATCCTGTCGGCGAACCCCGAGCGCCTTTATGGTGCCAAGATGGCCGAGTTCCGGATCCCGTTCTTGCACACCTTTCTGGTGAATGAAACCGCGCTGTGGCGCCGCGTGCTGACGCAAGAGCCGCTGAATTTCCCCAAATCGCCCCGCATGGCCGCCGGGTTGGAGCCGTTGCTGGGGCAGGGCGTGTTTCTGACCAACGGCGAGGTCTGGCGCCGGCAACGTCGGATCATCGATCCCGCGTTCGAGGGCGGGCGCCTGCGGGATACCTTTCCCGCCATGCTGGCGGCCGGGCGGGCGACCGTCGATCGGCTGGCGGCGCTGGGGCCGGCGCCGGTCGATGTCGAACCGCAGATGAGCCACGCCACCGCCGACGTGATTTTCCGCACGCTGTTCTCGATGCCGATCGAGGACGCCACCGCCAGCGCCGTGTTCCGGGCCTTTCGCGCGTTCCAGGGCACGCAGCCCTTGCTGAATCTCGCCGCCTTTCTGCCGCTTCCGCGCTGGGTGCCGCGGCTGCATCGGCGCGCGACGCTGACCGCCGCGCGCCGTATCCGCGCCCTGACCCGCGACCTTGTCGAGGCCCGGCGCGCCGCCATTGCCGCCGGCACCGCGCCCGACGACCTGGCGACCAAGATCATGACCACCCCCGATCCGGAAACGGGCCGCCCCTTTGACGACGCCGAGATGGTCGATCAGGTGGCGGTGTTCTTTCTGGCCGGACACGAGACCTCGGCCTCGGCGCTGGGGTGGGCGCTTTATCTGTTGGCGCTGGACCCCGGGTTGCAGGATGCGCTGGCCGCCGAAGCCGGGCGTGAATTGGGCGCGGCGCCCGATTTCGGTGCCGTCAGCCGCTTGACGCTGGCGCGCGACACGTTCCGCGAGGCGCTCAGGCTTTATCCGCCGGTGCCGATGATGGTGCGCCAGGCGGCCTGTCCGGCCACGTTCCGGGGCAGGGCGGTCAACGCCGGGGCGCAGGTGGTGATCAGCCCCTGGCACCTGGGCCGGCATCGCGCATTGTGGGACGATCCCGACGCCTTCTGTCCCGAACGCTGGTCCACGCCCGCCGGGCGCGCGGCGGCGCGCGAGGGGTTCTTGCCGTTTTCGGCCGGGCCGCGCGTCTGCCCGGGCGCCGGATTCGCGATGATCGAGGGGCCCTTGCTGCTGGCCTTGATGGCGCAGGCGTTTCGCTTTGCCCCGGTCCCGGCGCAAAGCCCGGTTCCGCAAGCGCAGCTGACCGTTCGGGCCAAGGCCGGAATCTGGCTGACAATCATCCCGCGCGCCGCCTGAATCAGGGGAATTCGGAGGAAAGCTCACTTTTTCCTTGGAGAATTGGTAAGGTTATTTTACCTCTTGAGGCATGGAGGAGATTCTGCGCCTTCCCGGTTCGCCGGGTTGACCCGTGGACCCCTTCATGTTCGCATGAACAGGCGAGACCGCGGATCGGCACAAGCCGCACCGGACCAGGCCCGCCAACAGGGAGTGAGACATGAAAAAGATCCTGACCACGACCGCTCTGGTCGCGACGATGGTTGCTGGTGGCGCACAGGCGCAACAGCACTGGAACCTGCAATCGACCTATGCCGGGTCGTTGCCGCAGCTCGGCGCGCTCGGCATCCGCATCGCGGAGCAGATCACCGCCATCACCGGCGGCGAGATCGAGGTGACCTTCCAGAACCCGGGCGGCGTCGTTCCGGCGCTGGAAGTGTTCGACGCCGTCGGCTCGGGCGCGGTCGAGGCCGGCTGGTCCACGCCCGGCTACTGGGCGGGCCGCGTTCCGGCGCTGCAACTGCTGGCGGCCGTGCCCTTTGGCCCGCGCGCGTCGGAATACCTGGCCTGGCTGAAGTTCGGCGGCGGCGAGCAGTTCCTCGAGGAACTCTACGAGCCGCACAACATCCATTCGGTGATCTGCGCGGTGATCGCGCCCGAGGCCTCGGGCTGGTTCCGCAACGAGATCCACTCGGTCGAGGACCTGCGCGGCCTGACGATGCGCTTCTTCGGCCTGGGCGCCAAGGTGATGGAGCGCATGGGCGTTTCGACCCAGCTTCTGGCGGGCGGCGACATCTTCCCGGCGCTGGAACTCGGCACGATCGACGCGACCGAATTCTCGATGCCGGCGATCGACCTGAACCTGGGCTTCTACCAGGTGGCGCAGCACTACTACTTCCCGGGCTGGCACCAGCAGTCCACGTTCTTTGACCTGATGATCAACCTGGACCTGTGGGAATCGCTCGACGAGCGCACGCAGCTGATGATCAACACCGTCTGCGACGCCAACATCGCCTATGGCCTGGCCGAGGGCGAGGCGATCCAGGTCGATGCGCTGCGCCAGCTCGAGGAAGAGCACGGCGTGCAGATCCACCGCTGGTCCGACGAGGACCTGGCGGCGCTGGAAGCGGCCTGGGACGAGGTCGCGGCCGAACTGGTGGCCGAGGATGCGGATTTCGCCCGCGTCTACGAAAGCTACACCACCTTCCGGCAGAACTATCGCCGCTGGCGCGATCTGGCCTATCTGGACTGATCGTCTGGCAGGCTGAACACAGGGGTGCCCCGCAGGCCGGGGCGCCCCGTTTTTCCGCATATCACGGGGGACAGGACAGCATGGGAACACTGTTGTCGGTCATCACCATTGCCGCATCATTCGTCATCGTCGTGGTCGATCCGACCTCGATGCTGGTGTTCTGGGCGCTGGGGACGATCCTGATTTCACACGTCGGCGCCTGGCTGCTGCGCGCGCGGCCGGGCTGGTTCGCGGCGGCGACGCTGCTGGGCTGGGCCTCGGTCATGATCGCGACGCCCTTGTCGCTGACGCAGACGCAGTTGAACCAGTTGGCGCGCCTGGTGCGGCGCCAGCGCGACGGTTGGGAAGCGGCGCAGGCCACGCTCGACTTCTTCGAGCCCCTTGTGGCCTACGCGACGCCGCTGCTGATCGCGGTGACGGTGTTTTTCGTCGTGATGGCGGCGCTGGCGCTGCGCCGCGCGCGCGAGGGCGGCTATCGCTACATGCTCGAGGCCGCCGACGGGCTGGCCGTGGCCTGCGAACGGGTTGGCAAGCTGGCGGCGTTCCTGTTCGTGCCGATGATGCTGATCATCCTATACGATGTCATGCAGCGCAAGTATCTGGGCTATAACCCCGATTTCACCGACACCTGGCTTTACAACACCTTCTCCTCGACCCGGTTGCAGGAAATGGAGTGGCATCTCCACGCGGTTCTGTTCCTGCTGGCGCTGGGGTATGGCTATGTCAAGGACGCGCATGTCCGCATCGAACTGGTGCGCGACAACCTGGCGCCACGCACCCGCGCCTGGATCGAACTGGCCGGGGCGCTGCTGTTCATGGTGCCCTATTGCTATGTGGTCATCGAATACGGCACCGAGAACGCGATGCGCGCCTTTCACATCGGCGAGGGGTCCGACGCGCTGACCGGCCTGCCGCACCGGTTCATCATCAAGGGGATGCTGCCCATCGGCTTTGTCTTTGTGGCGCTGGCCGGCCTGTCGGCGGCGCTGAAATGCGTGGTCTACCTGTTCGGCCCGTCGTCGATGCGGGCGGCCTCGGGGCAATACGCCGGCCACGCCGACCACGCCCAACCGGCCCAGACCTGAGCGGAAAGAGCGATCATGTTGGACACTCTCATCTACTTCCTGCCGCTCATCATGTTCGGCGTGCTGGCCGTGGTGCTGTTCACCGGCTATCCGGTGGCCTTCATCCTGGGCGGCACCGCGCTGTTCTTCGCCGTTCTGGGCGATTGGGCGGGGGTCTTCCGGCTGGATCAGATCCAGCTTGTGCCGCTCAGGATCTACGGCGGCACGATGGCCAGCCTGGTGCTGGTGGCGATCCCGATGTTCACCTTCATGGGCACCATGCTGGAGAAATCCGGCGTCGCCACCGACCTGCTCGAGGCGCTTCAGGTGCTGCTGCGCCGCGTCCCCGGAGGGCTGGCGCTGTCGGTCACGCTGATGGGCACGATCATGGCCGCCACGACCGGCATCATCGGCGCTTCGGTCGTCATGATGACGCTGATGGCGCTGCCCGTGATGATGAAGGCGAATTATTCGATCCCGCTGGCGACCGGGACCATCGCGGCGTCCGGCACGCTGGGGATCCTGATCCCGCCGTCGATCATGCTGGTCATCATGTCGGACCTGCTTTCGGTGCCGGTCGGCACCGTGTTCATCGCGGCGATCGTTCCGGGCCTTCTGCTGGCGGGGCTTTATACGGTCTACATCTTCCTGCTGTGCCGCTGGAAACCCCATCTGGCGCCGCCAATGCCCGATGACATCGGCCCCGCGACCCGGGGCGAGTTCTGGCGCATGATCTTCCGCAGCTTCCTGCCGCCGATCTTCCTGATCCTGGCGGTGCTGGGGTCGATCTTTGCCGGCCTCGCCACCCCGACCGAGGCCTCGGGCGTCGGTGCCGCGGGGTCGGTGCTGCTGGCCTGGTTCAACCGGCGCCTCGACTGGGAGACGTTCAAGGACGTCTGCTATCGCTCGGCGCTGACCGGGGCGATGCTGTTCGGCATCTTTGTCGGCGCCACCGCGTTCAGCTTCGTGTTCAAGGCGATCGGCGGCGAGCATCTGATCGTCGAATTCATCGAGAGTTCGTCGGCCGGGCCGTGGTCCATCCTGTTCGTGCTGATGGCGATGGTCTTCGCGCTGGGGTTCTTCTTTGACTGGATCGAGATCACGCTGATCGTGCTGCCGATCTTTGCCCCGATCGTCGCCCTGCTGGATTTCGGCGGGCATGTGGGCGAATGGTCGGGCGTGTCGAACCCGATCGTCATCTGGTTCCTGATCCTGGTCGCGGTGAACCTGCAAACCAGCTTCCTGACGCCACCCTTCGGCTTTGCGCTGTTCTACCTGAAAGGCGTCTCGCCGCCCGAGGTGAAGATCCAGATGATCTACAAGGGCATCATTCCCTTCGTGGCGCTTCAAGTGCTGGGGCTGTTCCTGTGCGTGGTCTTCCCGGCGCTGGTTCTGTGGTTGCCAAGCCTCGCGCTTGGGGACTAGATCCTGACGGGCGGCGACCCCTTCGCCGCCCGATTTCCCATTGTCCGAGGCGTCATGATCTTCGACCCCGTGCTCTACGGCTTCGTTTTCCTCGGCCTGTTCACGCCGGGACCCAATGTCATCATGCTGACCGCCTCGGGCGTGCGCTTCGGCTTTGTCCGCACCCTGCCGCATCTCTTCGGGGTGGTGCTGGGGGTGGGCATCACGGCCGGCGTCACCGCGCTGGGGGTCGGTGCCGTGGTCGCGGCCTCGCCGATGCTGAACACCGCGCTCAGGCTGGGGGCGGGGGCGTTCATCCTGTGGATGGCCTGGGGGCTGTGGAAGGCCTCGGCCCGGCCGCGCGCCGCCCATGACCCCGACGACGCGCCGTTGTCCTTTGTCGGCGCGGTGCTGTTCCAGTGGATCAACCCCAAGGTCTGGGCCGTCGCCTTTGCCGCCTCGGCCGGTTATGGCGCGGGCCTTGCCCCGGTGTGGGAGGCCCTGCGCCTCGCGACCGCGTTTTCGTCACTGAACCTGGGCGTCTGCCTGTTCTGGACCGCGGCCGGATCGTTGCTGACGGCGCTGCTGTCGGCGCCGCTGGCCTGGAAGATCTTCCTGCGGGTGATGGCGGGCCTGCTGGCGGTCACGGTCTTGCTGCTGTTTCGGTGATCCCCCCGGGGACTGGCGACAGGACGGCGCGTCACGGCCAGCCCGGACGCGCCGATTTCGTTTGACCGAATCCCTCGCGGCTGGCATTTATTGAACACACGTTCAATTCGAAGGGGGAGGGCCCGCCCGTGTTCACCGCATCCATGAAGTTCGACCTGGGCGACGATGTGAACGCCCTGCGCGAAACCGTCCACCGCTGGGCGCAGGACCGCGTCAAGCCGCTGGCGGCCGAGGTGGACCGCACCAACGCCTTCCCCAATGACCTGTGGCCCGAGATGGGCGCGCTGGGTCTTCTGGGCATCACCGTGTCCGAGGAATTCGGCGGTGCCGGCATGGGCTATCTGGCGCACGCCGTCGCGGTCGAGGAAATCGCCCGCGCCTCGGCCTCGATCAGCCTGAGCTACGGCGCGCATTCGAACCTGTGCGTCAACCAGATCAAGCTGAACGGCACGCCCGAACAAAAGGCGGCCTATCTGCCCGACCTGGTCAGCGGCGCCAAGATCGGCGCGCTGGCCATGTCCGAGGCCGGCGCCGGATCGGATGTCGTGTCGATGACGCTGCGCGCGGAAAAGAAGAACGACCGTTTCGTGTTGAACGGCACCAAATACTGGATCACCAACGGCCCCGACGCCGACACGCTGGTGGTCTACGCAAAGACCGACCCCGCGGCCGGATCGAAGGGCATCACCGCCTTCCTGGTCGAAAAGACGATGAAGGGGTTCTCGACCAGCGCGCATTTCGACAAGCTTGGGATGCGCGGCTCGAACACCGCCGAACTGGTGTTCGAGGATGTCGAAGTGCCGTTCGAGAACATCCTTGGCGAGGAAGGCCGCGGCGTGCGCGTCCTGATGTCGGGCCTGGATTACGAGCGCGTGGTGCTGGCGGCGATCGGGCCGGGCATCATGGCGGCCTGTCTGGACGAGGTGATGCCCTATCTGCGCGACCGCAAGCAATTCGGCCAGCCGATCGGCAATTTCCAACTGATGCAGGGCAAGATCGCCGACATGTATACGGCGATGAACTCGGCCCGGGCCTATGTCTACGAGGTCGCCAAGGCCTGCGACCGCGGCGAGGTGACTCGTCAGGACGCGGCCGCCTGCGTCCTCTATGCCAGCGAACAGGCGATGGTGCAGGCGCATCAGGCGGTGCAGGCGATGGGCGGCGCGGGATTCATGAACGATTCCGTGGTGTCACGGCTGTTCCGGGACGCCAAGCTGATGGAAATCGGCGCGGGGACCAGCGAAATTCGCCGGATGCTGGTGGGACGCGAAATGATGGGCGCGATGGCATGAAGGCCCTGGCGATCGCCCTTGTGTTGCCCGTTGCGGCCTGGGCCGAGACGCCCCTGGACCGGGCGGCCTCTGGGGCGGTCGAGTGCCTCGAGATCGGCGATCGCACCTGCATCGGCAACGCCGCGCGGTTCTGCATGGAGGCGACGCCCGAGGGCCAGACAACGCTTGGCATGAGCGCATGCCTGATGGCCGAGCGCGACGCCTGGGATCGCCTCTTGAACGAGGAATACACCCGTGCCCGCGCCGAATCCGCCCGTGTCGATGCCGCCGATACGCCCGATCACGCGGTCCGCGCCGCGCGGCTGCGCGATGCCCAGCGCGCCTGGATTGCCTACCGTGACGCCAATTGCGCGGTCGATTACGCGCTGCCGGGGGGCGGCAGTCTCAGGCAGATCACGGGCGCGCACTGCGTGTTGCGCATGACCGCAGAGCGCAGCTTCGAGCTGCGCGCGCTGGTGCGGGCGCTGGGGGGCGACTGATGCGCCTGTGGGTCTGGATGCTGTTGGCCGCCTGGCCGGCCCAGGCGCAGGACGACGCCCCCGCTGTCAACGCGATGGTGCTGGACCAATGCAGCGCCTCGGATCTGGCCGAGGGATGCATCGGGATGGGCGCGCGGCTTTGCGTTTCCGAATACGGTGCCATGGCGCAGGGGCTGTGCGCCGGGGCCGAGACCGCCTATTGGCGCGCCCGGGCCGAGGCCGCGCTGGCCATCTTGCGCCCGCGCGCGCCGGAGATCATGGCCCGCGCCGCGCGTCTGGGCTGGCCCGAACCGCAACCCTCGCTCGAGGCCGTCGAGGCCGGCTTTGCCGCCTATCGCGATGCGGCCTGCGGCTGGCGGATGGCGCAATGGGACGGGGTGCACGCGGGGTTCGAGGGGGCGGATTGCGACTTGCAGCTGACGGCGCGGCACGCGCTGTGGCTGGAACGCCAGGCGAGGGTCGAGTGATGCGGCCAACCTTGCCCCCGACCGGTGGTCACGACGCCCTGATGCAGGGGTTCCACTGGCGGATTCCCGATCGGCTGAACATGGCCCGGCAGGCCTGTTTCGACTGGCAGGACCAGCCCGCGCGGGTGGCGATCATCGACCTGTCGGCCGGCGACCGGCGCGATGTGAGCTATGGCGCGCTGGCGCGGATGACCCGCGCGCTGGCCTGTGCGCTGCGCGACAGCGGTGTCGCGCCCGGCGACCGGGTCGGCGTGTTGCGGGCCCAGGACCCCTGGTGCGCCGCCGCGCATCTGGCGATCTGGACGCTGGGCGCGATCAGCCTGCCGCTGTTCAAGCTGTTCGGCCCCGATGCCCTGGGCGTGCGGCTGACCGATTCCGGGGCGCGGCATGTCGTCACCGACCCTGAGGGCGCGCCCCTGCTGGACGGCATCACGGCCCTTGTCCCCGAATGGTTGACGCTGACCGACGCCGCGATCGCCCCCGCCGACACCGGACCCGAGGACCCGGCGGTGCTGATCTACACCTCGGGCACGACGGGCGCGCCCAAAGGGGCGTTGCACGGGCATCGGCTGCTGACCGGGCATCTGCCCGGGGTCGAGATCAGCCACGATCGGCTGGGCCAACCGGGCGACGTGCTTTGGACGCCCGCCGACTGGGCCTGGATCGGCGGTCTGTTCGATGTGCTGATGCCGGGGCTGGCGCTGGGGGTTCCCGTGGTCGCCGCGCGGCTGCCCAAATTCACGCCCGAGGCCGCACGCGCGGTCCTTGTCGCGGGCCAGGTGCGCAATGTGTTTTTCCCGCCTACGGCGCTGAAGATGCTGAAGGCGGCGGACATGGCGCTGCCGGGCCTGCGCTCAGTGGCCTCGGGCGGTGAGCCGTTGGGCGCCGAGATGCTGGATTGGGGGCGGCGCGCCTTTGGCCTGACGATCAACGAATTCTACGGCCAGACCGAATGCAACATGATCGCCAGTTCCGCCGGCAGCCTGTTCCCGCCGCGCCCGGGTTGCATCGGCAAGCCGGTGCCCGGGCACGATCTGGCGGTTCTGGGCCCGGCCGGTCCGTTGGGGCCGGGGGTCGAGGGCGATATCGCGGTTCGGCGCGGGTCGGCCTCGATGCTGTTGCGCTACTGGAACCGCCCCGAGGCCACCGCCGAAAAGTTCCGCGGCGACTGGATGCTGACCGGCGACCGCGGTCTTTGGGACGACGGCGGCTATCTGCGTTTTGTCGGGCGCGAGGATGATGTCATTACCTCGGCCGGGTATCGCATCGGCCCCTCGGAAATCGAGGATTGCCTGATCCGGCACCCGGCCGTGGCGCTGGCCGCGGTGATCGGCGTACCCGATTCCGAGCGCACCGAACGCATCCGCGCCCATGTCGTGCTGAAGCCGGGCGCCCAGGTCACCGAGGCCGATTTGCAGGCTCATATCCGCACCCGTCTCAGCGCCCATCTGGTCCCGCGCGAGGTGCGTTTCGAAACCGATCTGCCGATGACCGTGACGGGCAAGATCATCCGCAAGGACCTGAAACGCCGCGCTCTGGAGGAAAATCCATGAAACTGTCTTCGCATGTCCTGACCGGGTCCGAGACCTTCAAGGCGAACCGCGCCGCGCATCTCCAGGCGCTCGATCTGGTGGCCGAGGCCGCCGCGCTGGCTGGCGCCGGCGGCGGCGAAAAGGCCGTTGCCCGCCACGTCGCGCGCGGCAAGATGCCCCCGCGCGACCGCGTCGCCAACCTGCTGGACCCTGGCAGCGCCTTTCTCGAGATCGGTGCAACGGCGGCGCATGACATGTATGACGGCGCCGCGCCCGGGGCGGGGATGATCGCGGGTATCGGTCAGGTGATGGGGCTGGACGTGATGGTCGTCTGCAACGACGCCACCGTGAAGGGCGGCACCTATTACCCGATGACGGTCAAGAAACACCTGCGCGCGCAGGAAATCGCGGCCGAGAACAATCTGCCCTGCGTCTATCTGGTCGATTCGGGCGGGGCCAATCTGCCCAACCAGGACGAGGTGTTCCCCGACCGCGACCATTTCGGCCGGATCTTTTACAATCAGGCCAACATGTCGGCGCGCGGCATTCCGCAGATCGCGGTCGTCATGGGCTCGTGCACGGCCGGCGGGGCCTATGTCCCGGCGATGTCCGATGTGACGATCATCGTGCGCAATCAGGGCACGATCTTCCTGGCCGGGCCGCCCCTGGTCAAGGCCGCGACGGGCGAGGTCGTCACCGCCGAGGATCTGGGCGGCGGCGACGTGCATACGCGGCTGTCCGGCGTGGCCGACTATCTGGCCGAGGACGACGCCCACGCCCTGGCGCTGGCGCGGCGCGCCGTCGGCCATCTGAACCGGCGCAAGCCCGACACGGTGCAATGGCAATCGCCCGAGGACCCGGCCTATGACCCTGAGGAAATCCTGGGCGCCGTGCCGGCCGATCTGCGCACGCCCTACGACATCCGCGAGGTGATCGCGCGGGTTGTGGACGGCTCGCGCTTTGACGAATTCAAACCGCGCTTTGGCGAGACGCTGGTGACCGGATTCGCCCATGTCCAGGGCTGTCCGGTCGGGATCGTGGCAAACAACGGCGTGTTGTTCAGCGAGGCCGCGATCAAGGGCGCGCATTTCGTCGAATTGTGCAGTCAGCGGCGCATCCCGCTGGTTTTCTTGCAAAATATCACCGGCTTCATGGTCGGACGCAAATACGAAAACGAGGGGATCGCGCGCCACGGCGCCAAGATGGTGACGGCGGTTGCGACGACCTCGGTGCCCAAGATCACCATGCTGGTGGGTGGCAGTTTCGGGGCCGGCAATTACGGCATGTCAGGGCGCGCCTATCAGCCGCGATTCCTGTGGACCTGGCCCAATTCCCGCATTTCGGTGATGGGCGGCGAACAGGCGGCGGGGGTGCTGGCGACGGTGCGCCGCGAGGGGATCGAGCGCGCCGGCGGTGCCTGGAGCGCCGACGAGGAAGCCGCCTTCAAGCGCCCGACCATCGCGATGTTCGAGCGCCAGTCGCACCCGCTTTATGCCTCGGCCCGGTTGTGGGACGACGGGATCATCGACCCGCGCCGCACCCGGCAGGTGCTGGCGCTGTCGTTGCGGGCGGCGTTGAACGCGCCGATCGGGGAGACGCGCTTCGGCGTGTTCCGGATGTGACTGAAAAACGCAACTTTTCAGGCATGGGCTGCCAAAATTCTGCCAGAAAAATCCGGCAGAACGGGCGCTATGTCCCGCGTAGCCCGTTTCCTTTCGTTTCGTTCGACGCCCCGATCCCTGGGGCGTGGAGATCCGTTCGGGCCGGTCGAGAAGCCGGGGCAGGCGCGTCGCAGGCCGGTCTTGCGGTCGCGGCGGATCTCGCGCTGGTGGGTGCTGCTGGTGCCGGTGCTGCTGCTGCTGATGGCCCCCCCGGTTCTGGATTTCCTGACGGGTCTGCGGACGGCCGAAACCACGGGCTGCCGCTTGCTCAGCGTGCGCAGCGCCAACACTCTGCTGCTGAACTGCACGGATACGAACGGCGGGAACAGGGCGATCCAGGGGGCCTCGCTCTTGCCGCAGCTTGCCTCGCGCCAGCCTGCCGCGTCGCCGCTGGGTTCGGTGGTCGAGGTGCAATTGCTGGGCGTCCAGGCGCCGCCCATCCTGGGCGCGCGCTGCATGACCGAGGCCTTTGCGGGGATTCGCGCCATGCTGGCCCTGCGGGCCCGGCTTTGGCTGGCGGACGACCTGCAATTCGCCTTGCGTGCGCCGCAGGGCGTGGCGCTGGCCTTTGCCGACGGTCAGTCGGTGAACCGCGCCTTGCAGCGTGGCACCCGCGACATCTGCAACTGACCCTCGAGGGGGCCGCGCGCCCGGCGCCGTCCGTCGCGCCCCAGCGTTCCAATCTTGCCGAAACCACGCAACCGGGCCGGGGCACAGCCCCGGCGCCGGCCGTCCTGACAGGAGCCTTGCCATGTTCGACACGATCCTGATCGCCAACCGGGGCGAAATTGCCTGCCGGGTGATCCGCACCGCGCGCGCGATGGGCCTGCGCACTGTCGCCGTCTATTCCGATGCCGATGCCGAGTCCCTGCATGTCGCCCTGGCGGACGAGGCCGTGCGCATCGGTGGCCCGCGCCCGGCCGACAGCTATCTGCGTGCCGACCGTATCCTCGCCGCCGCGCACGAGACCGGCGCGCAGGCGATCCATCCGGGCTATGGGTTTCTCAGCGAGAACCCCGATTTCGTCGAGGCGGTCGAGGCCGCGGGCCTGGTGTTCATCGGCCCCTCGGCGGCGGCCATCCGGGCGATGGGGCTGAAGGACGCCGCCAAGGCCTTGATGGACAAGGCCGGCGTGCCGGTCGTGCCGGGCTACATGGGCGCCAATCAGGACCCCGCGCATTTGCAGGTGCAGGCCGATGCAATCGGCTACCCGGTCCTCATCAAGGCCGTCGCGGGTGGCGGTGGCAAGGGGATGCGGCTGGTCGAACGGGCGGCCGATTTCGCCGATGCGCTGACCTCGGCGCAGGGCGAGGCCGCGACGGCCTTTGGCAATGCCGCCGTGCTGATCGAGAAATACATCCAGCAACCCCGCCATATCGAGGTGCAGGTCTTTGGCGACGGCAACCGCGCGGTGCATCTGTTCGAGCGCGACTGCTCGTTGCAGCGCCGCCACCAGAAGGTGATCGAGGAAGCGCCCGCGCCGGGCATGACCGCCGAGATGCGCGCCGCGATGGGCGAGGCCGCCGTGCGCGCGGCCGAGGCCATCGGCTACAAGGGCGCGGGCACGGTCGAATTCATCGTGGACGGCTCGAACGGGCTCAGGCCTGACGGGTTCTGGTTCATGGAAATGAACACCCGCCTGCAAGTGGAACATCCGGTGACCGAAGAGATCACCGGCGTCGATCTGGTGGAATGGCAGATTCGCGTCGCCGCCGGCGAATCCCTGCCCGCGCGGCAAAAGGACCTGACCATCACGGGCCACGCCTTCGAGGCCCGGCTTTATGCCGAGGACGTGCCGGCAGGCTTTCTGCCTGCGACCGGCACCCTCGATCACCTGTGGTTTCCCGAGGGCGCGCGGATCGAATCCGGCGTGCGGCAGGGCGACACGATCAGTCCGTGGTATGACCCGATGATCGCCAAGATCGTCGCCCACGGCCCCACGCGCGCGGTCGCGCTGGCACGGCTTTCCGCGGCGCTGGCGGCGACGCAGGTCGCGGGGTCGGTGACGAACCTCGATTTCCTGGGCGCGCTGACGCGGCACGCGGGGTTCGCGGCGGGGCAGGTGGATACGGGCCTCATCGGGCGCGACCTGGCGGCCTTGATCGCACCGCCGGCGCTGCGGGCCGAAACCGTGGCGCTGGCGGCGCTGACCGCGCTGGGGGCCGCGCCGGGGCAGGGGTTCACGCAATGGACGCCGCTTTGGCAGGCGGTTACGCTGGAAACCGGCGACACGACCTGTCGCTGCGCGGTGGCCCGCACGGGGGCGGGCTGGACGGTGCGGGTCGATGACACCCAGCTGACGGCGGAACACCGGGGCGGGCAGTGGTGGATCGCCGGGCGCCGGGCGCCGGGCGTTGCGTTGCGGCGGGGCGATCGGGTGTCGGTCTTTGGCGCGACGACGGTGCATTTCACGCAGCCCGATCCGCTGCTGCGCGATCTCGACCACGGCGCGGGGGCGGGGGTCGTGCTGGCGCCCATGCCGGGGCTGGTCAAGGCGGTGTTCGTCGCACCCGGCGCGGCGGTGGAAAAGGGCGCGCGCCTGGCAATCCTCGAGGCGATGAAGATGGAGCACACCCTGACCGCCGGCCGCGACGGCACCGTGGCCGAGGTTCTGGCACAGCCGGGCCAGCAGGTCGAAGCCGGCGCCGCCCTGATCGCGCTGGCCGAGGAATGAGCGACCTGCCCCAGACGCTGGCGGACTGCGCCGTGGCGGTGTTGCGCACCGCGGACGGGCGCGCCAAGACCGCGCTGTCGCATCGCTGCGCCGACGCCTGGTTCGCCAGCCGCGCCGCCGGCCAGCCGATGCCCATTGGCCGGGCCGACGCGCCCGACTTTCCCGCCCGGCCCGAAAAGCCCGAATTGCTGGAGCCCCGGCACATGCCGCGCCGTCGGCCGGGATCGGCGGCGGGGCGCATCGCCTTGTTGCACGCCGTCGCGCATATCGAACTCAATGCCGTGGATCTGCACTGGGACATCGTTGCCCGGTTCACCGACACCCGGATGCCGATCGGCTTTTACGATGACTGGGTGAAATCCGCGGCCGAGGAATCGCGGCATTTCAACCTGGTCTGCGACGTGCTGGAAAGCCTGGGGTCGCATTACGGCGCGCTGCCCGCACACGCCTTCATGTGGCGCGCGGCCGCCGACACCAGGGACGATCTCCTGGGCCGTCTGGCGGTGGTGCCGATGGTGCTCGAGGCGCGCGGGCTTGATGTGACCCCGGGCATGATCGCGCTGTTTCGCAAGGCCGGGATCGCGAATGCGGTGGCGGCGCTGGAAACCATCTATGCCGAGGAAGTGGGCCATGTCGCCTATGGCGCGAAATGGTTTCATTTCCTGTGCGGCCGCGCCGACCAGGACCCCAAGGATGCCTTTCACGCGCTGGTCCGGCGCTATTTCCACGGCGCGCTCAAGCCCCCCTTCAACGAGGAAAAGCGCGCCGAGGCGGGCATTCCCCCCGATTTCTACTGGCCCCTGGCCGAAGAGCATCCCGCAAACACGGATCGCCTTTCACGCTAAGCCCCGGGGAAGATGGGGATAAGCCGATCCGTTGGGCGGTTTTCCGCCGAATCCGACCGGGATCGGGCGATGCGGCGATGCAACAGGTTTCAAAAAGGTTGCCCGGGAAACGGTTGGTGGATAACAGTTGCACGAAAGCCACGCGCTTGCGCGCGCGGGGCCGCATTACTGCCGCGACTCGCAAGGGGGACATGTGAGGGGCTGGATCGACCGATTGAACGCCGCGCTGGAACGGTATCTGCCGGAAAAGCGCCTGTTCCTGCGCTCGGATACGAGCACCCGTTTCGTCCGGCTGCGCCCGGTGGCGCAAGCCGTCATCCTGACCGGAACCGCCGGCTACATGGCCTGGAGCCTGATCGCCACGTCGATCCTGTTCTTCGATGTTGTCGGGTCGAACGATCTGCGCGAAAGCGCCCGCCGCGAGCAGAGCTATTTCGAGGAACGCCTGAACGAACTGGCCGCGCAGCGCGATCGCGCCGGGGCCGAGGCCCAGGCCGCGCATCAGCGCTATGGTGAGGCGATGGACCGCGTGGCCTCGATGCAGGCGACGATCCTGGCCAGTGAGCAGCGCAACGCCGAACTGGCGCGCGGAATCGACGCGCTGCAAACCTCCTTGCGCACGGCGCTCGATCAGCGCGATCAGGCCAACAGCCGGCTGGCGGACCTGGAATCGACCGATGCGAACAGCCAGTTGCTGGCCACCAACGCCCAGTTGGGCGAGGTCGAGCAGACGCTGGATTTCGTGCTGACGGCGCTGAACCAGACCGCCGACGAACGCGAGGCCGCCCGCACCCTGGCCGACAACACCGCGCAGCAGATCCAGCATCTGGCGATGGAGTATCGCCTGATCCAGGACCGCAACACGCGCATATTCACACAGCTTGAAGACGCGGTCGAAACCTCGATGCAGCCGCTGGAACGGATGTTCAGCGCGGCCGGCCTTTCGGTCGATTCGATCCTGCAACAGGTGCGCGCGGGGTATCAGACGCGCTCGGCCTCGTTGACGCCGATCTCGATCTCGACCACCGGCGCGCTGGACCCGATGAGCGACGAAGTGCGCGCGAATTCGGTCCTGTCCGCGCTGGCCGAAATCGACACCTATCGCGTTGCCCTGCAACGCACGCCCTTTGCGCAACCGATTCCGTCGATCCACATCACCTCGCCCTTCGGGGAGCGCGTGAATCCGGTCACCCACCGGCGCAGCATGCACGAGGGGATGGACCTGGCCGGGTCCCGCGGGCAGCCGATCCACGCCACGGCGGACGGCGTCGTCACCTTTGCCGGCCGTCAGAACGGCTATGGCAACGTCGTCATCCTTCAGCACGACTTTGGTTTCGAGACGCGCTACGGGCACCTCAATAGCATCGCCGTGAGGCAGGGCCAAAGGGTCTCGCGCGGGGATACGATCGGTGGTATGGGCAGCACGGGCCGGTCTACCGGCACCCACCTGCACTACGAGATTCGAGTTGGCGGCAGACCCATCAACCCAATGACCTACATAAGGGCAGCACAGAATGTTTTCTAAGACCAGGATCAACGAAACCGCTGGGCGACCCGAGGCGCCGCGCGCGCCCGAGACCAGTAGCCAGGCTCCGGTTTCGACCTCGGTGCCGCGCCCGTCGCTGGATCTGGGCGGCATGAGCGGCGTGCCGTCCTCGGTCGCACCCAAGGCCAAGCCGGGCGCCTCGTTGCTGTCCGCCGATCTTCAGGTCACGGGCAATCTGCGCACGTCGGGCGACATCGTGATCGAGGGCGTGGTCGATGGGGACATCCGCGCGCATCTGCTGACCGTGGGCGAAAGCGCCACCATCCGCGGCGAGATCGTGGCCGATGACATCGTCATCAACGGCCGGGTCATCGGCCGCGTGCGCGGGCTCAAGGTGCGCCTGACCTCGACCGCGCGCGTCGAAGGCGACATCATCCACAAGACCATCGCCATCGAATCGGGCGCCCATTTCGAGGGCTCGGTGCAGCGTCAGGACGACCCGCTGGCCGCCGGCAAGACCCAGCAGGCCGCGCAGGGCGCGCCCATGCAGGCCGCCAGCGCCCCGCGCCCGACTGCCGCGCCGCAGCCGGCCGCCGCGCCGCAGCCGCGCCCGGCCCAGGCGGATTCGGGTGCCTCGCGCCCGGTGCCGAAGCCGCCGATGGACACCAAGGCCACGCCGTAAGCGCCGGATCCTGGAAAAACGGGAACGGGGGGCCGCTGGCCCCCCGTTTTTCGTTTTGTCGCAGCCGATTACCCTTCGGGCGGCAACAAGCGGCGATAGAGATGCCAGGTCGCGTGGCCGAATACCGGCAACACGATGAACAGGCCCAGAAACAGGGGCACCATGCCCACGAACAGCGCGACAGCGATCAGCGCCGCCCACAGGCTCATCACGCCCGGGTTGCGCGTCACGCAGCCGAAACTGGTGATCATCGCGGTGATGAAATCGACCTCGCGGTCCAGGATCAGCGGCAGGCTGACCACCGTAAGGGCATAGAACATCGCCGCCATGACCCCGCCGATGACCGATCCCACCAGCAGCATCACGGCGCCGTTGCCCGTGACCAGCATCGACCAGGTGGATTGGGTTATCGGTTGCAGGCCGAAGAACAGCGCAAAGATCGTATGCGCCAGGAACACCCAGAACATGAAGACCAGCAGGATGAACATCGCCATCGAGGGCACCTGCCGGTCCTTTTGCGCGAAGACCACGCCAAAGACCGACCGCAGCCCCAGGGGGGCGCCGGTTTCCAGGCGGCGGCTGACCTCGTACAGGCCGGTCGCGGCAAAGGGCGCGAGGATCGGAAAGCCGACGGCGATGGGGATGAACCAGTATTCCGCCGCGGCCGCTGCAAAGATCGCATACATGATGAGCCCGCCCAGCACGTAGACCGCGCTGAACAATCCGCCGTAAAGCGGGGCGCGGGTGAAATCGCGCCATCCCGCGGCCAGGGCCTCGCGCAGCGACTGGAGTGTCAGGTCGGTGGGCTCGGGGATCGTGGATGGCGGGGCGTGGCTCGGCGTGACGTCTGACATGATACCTCCCTCGGGCAGTCGCGCGCCGGGTCAGGCTAGCAGGTTGCGGCCTGCGATCAATCGTCGCGTGCGCGTCACGGGGGGAAAGGTCGGCCGACCTTCCCCTGACGCAAACGGAATTTGAACGCTTTGATGGTCCCGGACGACCCAATCAGAGATGACCGACCACCGAGGACCCATCATGACCCGTGCCGCTGCCGCCGCCCTTGTCGCCGATCTGGATGCCATCGCCCGGATCGAAGCCGCCACCGCCCGCCGCGCCTCTGCCGTCGCGGGGCGGCCGGACTTTGCGCGCCTGCGCCGCTATATTCCCGATCTGAAGCTGTAAACGCCGAGGCGGCGCTCAATCCCCCTGGGCGTCGGCGCGGCTTTTGCCTGCAACCTGCATGGCCAGGGTCGCGGCCATGAACCCGTCCAGATCGCCGTCCAGCACCCCCTGCGTGTCCGAGGTTTCGTGCTGGGTGCGCAGGTCCTTCACCATCTGATAGGGTTGCAGCACATAGCTGCGAATCTGGTTGCCCCAACCCGCCGAACCCTTGGCGTCGTGCTGCGCCTCGATCGCCTCGGTCCGCTTGCGCAGCTCCAGTTCGTAAAGCCGCGATTTCAGCGCGTTCATGGCGATCTCGCGGTTCTGGTGCTGCGATTTCATCGAGCTGGTCACGACGATGCCGGTGGGCAAGTGGGTGATCCGCACAGCCGAGTCGGTCGTGTTGACGTGCTGCCCGCCCGCCCCCGACGAGCGGTAGGTGTCGATGCGGATGTCCTTGTCCTGGATGTCGATCTCGATGTTGTCATCGACCACCGGATACACCCAGACCGAGGCAAAGGACGTCTCGCGCGTGCCCTTGCCGAACGGCGAGATCCGCACCAGCCGGTGCACGCCCGATTCCGATTTCAGCCAGCCATAGGCATTGTGCCCGCTGATCTTGTAGGCGCAGGACTTGATGCCCGCTTCGCCACCCGCTTCCTCGGATTGCAGTTCGACCTTGTAGCCGCGTTTCTCGGCCCAGCGGATATACATCCTTTGCAACATCTGCGCCCAGTCGTTGGCCTCGGTCCCGCCGGCACCGGCGTTGATTTCCAGGAAGGTGTCGTTGCTGTCGGCCTCGCCGTCCAGCAGCGCCTCGAGCTCCTTCGCCTCGGCCTTTTCGCCCAGCGCCTTGATCGCGGCCTCGGCCTCGGCGACGATGTCCTTGTCGCCCTCCATCTCGCCCAACTCGATCAATTCGACATTGTCGTTCAACTCGCGCGAGATGCTCTCATAGGTGCCGACCGCGTCCATCAACTGCTGTCGCTCGCGCATCAGCTTTTGCGCGCGGGCGGGGTCGTTCCACAGGTTCGGGTCCTCGATCATCGCATCGAACTCTTCCAGCCGATGCCGGGCGGTTTCCCAGTCCATGCGCTGCGCCAGCAGGGTCAGCGTCTTGCGGATCGCCTCGATGGTGGACTGGGTTTCTGCGCGCATGGATCACCTCGTGTCATCACGGGGCAGGGCCATCCCGTCGGGGTGCCCGCCTTTGGCGGCCCTGATACCCCGCCGGCGGGCCCCAGGCAAGGGCGGCTCAGAGCGCGCGCACCGCCTCGAGCACGGCCTGCGCATGGCCCGCGACCCGCACTTTCGGCCAGATCCGGGCGACCTTGCCCTCGGCGTCGATCAGCACGGTGGTGCGGGTGATGCCCATGTAGGTTCGGCCATAGTTGGACTTCTCGCCCCAGACGCCATAGCGTTCGCAGATGTCGCTGTCGGCGTCCGACACCAGCGTCACGCCCAGACCGTGCTTTTGCGCGAATTTCCCGTGTTTCGCGACGGTATCCTTGCTGACCCCGATCACCCGGGCGCCGGCCTCGGCAAAGGCGGCACCCAGGGCGGTGAAATCCTGCGCCTCGGTGGTGCAGCCCGGCGTGTCGTCCTTGGGATAGAAATATACGACCACCGGCGCGCCGCGCAGCGCGGACAGGGTCAACAGGCTGCCATCGTGCGTCGGGGCGGTGAAATCGGGGGCGCTATCGCCTGTCTGCATGTCGGATCCTCCAGTTTGCCCTTTGTTGTAACCTGTCCGGCCCAAGGTTAAAGGGGGGGGCAGGGTCGCAATACCGGGGATGGCCATGAAACTCAGCGATTTCGATTTCGAACTGCCCGAAGACCTGATCGCCACCCGTCCGGTGCACCCCCGCCCGTCCGCCCGATTGCTGCGGGTCGAGGGCGCGACGATGACGGACCGGCATGTATCGGACCTGCCGCAGATCCTGCGTCCCGGCGATCGTTTAGTGCTGAACAATACCCGTGTCATCCCCGCCCGCCTGTTCGGCGAACGCCTGCGCGACAGCCGTGACGGCCCGGGCCGAGCCCGCATCGAGGCGACGCTGATCGCGCCCGAAGGGGCGGGCTGGCGGGTCCTGGCCCGCCCACTGCGCAAACTGGCGCCCGGTGACAGGGTCGATTTCGGCGCCGGACTGACCGCGACGGTCCGAGACCGCGCGGCCGAGGATGCGGTGCTGGATTTCGACCTGACCGGCCCCGCCTTCGACGCGGCGCTCAACCGCGCCGGACGCATGCCGCTGCCCCCCTATATCGAAAGCCGCCGCCCCGCCGATGCCCGGGACCACGAGGATTACCAGACGGTTTTCGCAAAGGAATCCGGCGCCGTCGCCGCCCCGACCGCAAGCCTGCATTTCGACGCTGCGCTGCTCGACAGCCTTGCCGCGAGGGGCGTCGCGACCACCCAGGTGACGCTGCATGTCGGTGCCGGCACCTTCCTGCCGGTCAAGGTCGAGGACGTCACCAGCCACCGGATGCACGCCGAATGGGGCGAGGTCACGCCCCGCGCCGCGGCCGAGATCAACGCCACGCGCGCCGCCGGAGGCCGGGTGATTGCGGTCGGCACCACCGCGCTGCGCCTGATCGAAAGCGCGGCGCGCTCGGGCCGCGTCGAACCCTGGCGCGGCGAAACCGATATCTTCATCTATCCCGGCTTCACCTTTCGCGCGGTGGACGGGTTGATGACCAACTTCCACCTGCCGAAATCGACCCTGCTCATGCTGGTGTCGGCGCTGATGGGCCAGGACACGATCCGCCGCGTCTACGCGCACGCCATCGCCGAACGCTACCGCTTCTTTTCCTACGGCGACTCCTCGCTCTTGATCCCCTGACGCACCCGGACCGGCGCCCCATCATCTTGTCCGAAATACGCACGGGGTTTTTCAAGGGGGGCGTGCCCCCCTTTAAGCGGGGGTGCGGGGGCGGCAGCCCCCGCCGCCCCGCGGTCAGAAATGCAGCGCCCGGCCATAGGCGTCCAGCACGCTTTCATGCATCATCTCGCTCAAGGTCGGATGCGGAAAGACCGTGTTCATCAGGTCTTCCTCGGTCGTTTCCAGCGTGCGGCCGATGACATAGCCCTGGATCATCTCGGTCACCTCGGCGCCGACCATATGCGCGCCCAGCAACTCGCCCGTCTTTGCGTCGAACACCGTCTTCACCAGCCCCTCGGGCTCGCCCAGCGCGATCGCCTTGCCGTTGCCGACAAAGGGGAATCGCCCGACCTTCACCGTGAATCCCGCCTCTTTCGCCTTGGCCTCGGTCAGCCCGACCGAAGCGACCTGCGGGTGGCAATAGGTGCAACCCGGGATGGTGTTCGGCTTGATCGCGTGCGGGTGTCGCCCGGCGATCAGTTCGGCCACCATGACACCCTCGTGGCTGGCCTTGTGGGCCAGCCAGGGCGCGCCGGCGATGTCGCCGATGGCGTAGAGACCGGGCACGCCGGTGCGGCAGTATTCGTCGGTCACCACATGGGTGCGGTCGATCGTGACCCCCAGCGACTCCAGCCCCAGGTTCTCGACATTGCCGACGATGCCGACGGCCGAGATCACCGTGTCGAACGTCGCGGTTTCCGTCTTGCCGTTTGCCTCCAGATGCGCCGTCACCATGCCGGCGCCGCGCTCCAGCGCCGTCACCGTTGTCTTTTCGCGGATCACCATGCCTTGCTTTTCGAATTGCTTCCTGGCAAAGGCGCTGATCTCGGAATCCTCGACCGGTAGTGCGCGGTCCATCACCTCGACCACCGTGGTTTTCGCGCCCAGCGTGTTGAAAAAGCTGGCGAATTCGATGCCGATCGCGCCCGAGCCGATGACCAGCAAGGTCTTTGGCATCCGTTTCGGCACCAGCGCATGCTTGTAGGTCCAGACCAGATCGCCGTCCGCCTCGAGGCCCGGCAACGCGCGCGCCCGGGCGCCGGTGGCCAGGATGATGTTCGGCGCCGTCAGCGTCTCGGTGCCCTTGTCGGTGGTCACCCGGACGGTGCCCGGAGCCGGCAGGGTGGCTTCGCCCATCACCACGGTGATCTTGTTCTTCTTCATCAGGTGGCCGATACCGCTGGAGAGCTGTTTTGCAACCCCGCGCGAGCGTTTCACCACCGCGTCCAGGTCAAACCCGATGCCCTGCGCGCTGAGGCCGAAATCCTTGGCCCGGTTCATCAGATGGAACACTTCGGCCGAGCGCAGCAGCGCCTTGGTCGGGATGCAGCCCCAGTTCAGACAGATTCCGCCCAGATGCTCGCGCTCGACGATGCAGGTCCTCAGACCCAGTTGCGCGGCCCGGATCGCGGCGACATAGCCGCCCGGGCCCGCACCGACGACAACGACATCAAAGCTCTGCTCGGCCATGGGGCGCTCCTCTGACACTTTCGGTTGAAAATTAGTTGAGCATTAAACTATCTTGCCGGCAGGCGCAATCAGGCAGTTCAGCCGCCCAGCTCCCGGACGATGGCGCCATAGGCGCCGGACTCGAGAAACGCCCGTTCGGCCGGTGTGTCCTGCCGCCCCAGCGCCGCGTTGCGAAACGGAAAGCGGCCAAAGCGGCGGATCACTTCGCGGTGCGCGCGCGCGTGCAGCAGGTTGTTCTCGGCCTCGGGCATCCGGGCTTTGAACAGGGCGACGCAGCGGTCCTGGTCGATGATCGTTTCCGAATGCATCAGCGGCAGGTAGAAGAACTGCCGCAACGGCGGTTCGATCCCGAGATCGGCCTTTTTCTGCCAGGCAAAGGTTGCGACCTGGCGCGCCAGCGGGTCGGTGGCAAAGGCGCGGCCCTGGTCGCGGAACATGTTGCGCGGGAACTGGTCGGTCAGCAGCAGATAGGCCAGGATCCCGTCCGAGCAGGTCAGCCAGGGGCGCAGGCCACCGGCGTGCGCTTCGGTCCAGTCGCTCAGAAACCGGCGGCGGACCTCGTCGTCGATCTCGGCGCTGCCGGCATACCAGCCGGCCGGGCCCAAATCGTTCCAGTAGCCCAGGATGGCCTCGGCCCGCGCACTGATCGCCATGATTTCCTCCCGTCTTTTCCGTAGCCTGCGCTGATGGAACCGACGGGTCAAGCCCTGTGCGCGCTCAGTGCGGCGGGCTCTCGGTCTCGGACCGTTCGAGCGCGGCCTCGACCGAGATCACCGACGCCGTGGGCGACATCGCCGTATAGGTCCCCGAGGAATCGGGGGTGCTGCGGCGCTGCGTCATCCGCCAGGCGGCATACAGCGCCATCACGCCGAAAATCAGCGCCATGAACAGGAAGAACCCGGCCGGCCCGATCGCGCCCATCATCCAGCCGGTGACGATCGGCCCCGAGATCGCGCCGACCCCGTTGATGAAGATCAGCCCGGCCGAGGCCGCCGCCATGTCGGCGCTGTCCAGATAGTCGTTCACATAGGCCAGCAGCAGGGAATAGAGCGGGTTGGATATCCCCCCCATCAGCGCGCCGACCACGATCAGCAGCCAGAAAGGGGCCTCGGTCACCACCGGGATGGTCAGCACCGCCGTGCCCGCGACGGCCAGCGCCAGGATCAGCTTGCGCCGGTCCATGCGGTCGCTGAACCAGCCGATGGGGAATTGCAGCACCAGCCCGCCGACATAGATCGACGCGACGAAGATCGACAGGTCGCGCACGCTCAGACCGGCCTGCGTGCCCCAGACCGAGGCCATGCCGAACTGGGCCGAAAAGACCCCGCCCAGCAGGAACATGCCGACGCAGCCCAGGGGCGAGGCCTGATAGAGCGCGCGAAAGCTCAGGGGTTTCGTGGTGTCGAACGCCGGCGCCGGCGCGACCGACAGCAGGATCGGCGTAAAGGCCAGCGACACCAGCACCGAGGGGATGACGAACAGGATATAACCCGAGGGGTCGGCCAGGTTCAGAAGGATCTGCGCGGCGATGATCCCGATCATCTGCACGATCAGATACAACGACAGCGCCTGCCCCCGGGTTTCGTTGGTCGAGGCGTTGTTCAGCCAGCTTTCCGAGGTGATGTAGACGCCCGAGAACGAGAACCCGATCAGCACCCGCATCAGCGACCAGGCGATCCAGTGCGGCGCGGCGGCATAGAGGATCAGCACTGCCGAGATCATCGATCCCAGCGCCGCGAACACGCGCACATGGCCAACGCGGCGAATCATCTCGGGCGCCAGGCGCGACCCGAACAGGAAGCCGATGAAATAGCACGACATGACGATGGACATCTGCGTGGTCGAGAAATTCTCGATCGCGCCGCGGATGCCCAGCAGCGTGCCCTGCATCCCGTTGCCCAGCATGAGCAGCATCAGCCCCAGCAGCAGGGCCCAGGTCGAGGCGAGAACTTTCAGCATCCGAGGTCCCTCTGTTCGCGGTAGGGGCCTTTAGCCCTAACACGAATACCTCGCAAGTGGCGACCGAAAGCGGCATTTGGCGGGGGATTCGGTGCCTTCCGGGCGGCGCGGCCCCGGCAAAATAGCAGGCGCCGCGCAAAGGGGTGCGCGGCGCCGGTCGGTCGGGCAGGGGGCGTCAGCGGACGATCTGGCCGCCGCCCTGGGCCCAGGTGTGCAGGTTGCCCAGGTTGTGGACGGCTTCGAACCCGTGCTGGCGCAGGATGCCCGCCGCCCGGCCCGAACGCGCGCCCGAGGCGCAATACAGGTAGATCGCGCTGCCGTCCTTGTGCGCCTTGGCCAGCGCCTTGTCGAAATGCCCCGAGCGCGGGTCGGCGGTCATGTGCAGGCGGCTGAGCGGCAGGTTCAGCGCGCCTTTGGCCTTGCCGGAATGGCGGACCTCGTCCTCTTCGCGGACGTCGATCACCAGCGCGCGCTTTTCGGCGACCGCCTTGACCGCCTCGGCGGGATCGACGGCGGCGCCGGGGCTCATCAGGTTGTTGAAGAAGTTGAACATCGCTTGGGCTCCTCGGGGGAAAGGATGGGATGGGTTCGGGTTGATGCTTCGACGGCTGATATAGCAGGTCCCAAAAAATATTCAAGATGAAGAATATGTTTTTCCGCGCCGCGGCAATTTCCTGTGTGACACGGGCGCGGGTTTCCTGTTTGTTCCGCTTTTCGCATTGGAGACTCGGCTCTTTCCCGCTATGGTGCCGCTCGCACTGGGGCTCGGGCGGGAATTGGGCATGGCGGAACAGAAGTTCATCGAGATCAGGGGCGCGCGCGAGCACAACCTCAAGGGCGTGGACGTCGATATTCCGCGCGATCAACTGGTGGTGATCACGGGGCTGTCCGGTTCGGGCAAGTCCTCGCTCGCGTTCGACACGATCTATGCCGAGGGCCAGCGCCGCTATGTCGAATCGCTTTCGGCCTATGCGCGGCAGTTCCTGGACATGATGCAAAAGCCCGATGTGGACCATATCGCCGGTCTGAGCCCGGCGATTTCCATCGAGCAGAAGACAACCTCGAAGAACCCGCGCTCGACCGTCGGCACGGTGACCGAGATCCACGATTACCTGCGTCTGTTGTTCGCCCGCGCGGGCACGCCCTATTCGCCGGCCACCGGCCTGCCGATCGAGGCGCAGCAGGTGCAGGACATGGTGGACCGCGTGCTGACCCTGCCCGAGGGGACGCGCGCCTATCTGCTGGCGCCGATCGTTCGCGACCGCAAGGGCGAATACAAGAAAGAGATGCTGGAGCTCAGAAAGCAGGGGTTCCAGCGGGTCAAGGTGGACGGTGCGTTCCACGACCTGGACACGCCGCCCGATCTGGACAAGAAATTCCGCCACGACATCGACGTTGTGGTGGACCGGATCGTTGTGCGCCCGGGGATGGAAACGCGGCTTGCCGACAGCTTCCGCACCGCGCTGGACCTGGCCAGCGGCATCGCGATTCTGGAAATGGCCCAGGCAGCCGAGGGCGAAACCCCCGAACGGATCACCTTCAGCGAGAATTTCGCCTGTCCCGTCAGCGGCTTCACCATCCCCGAGATCGAACCGCGCCTGTTCAGCTTCAACGCGCCCTATGGCGCCTGCCCGGCCTGTGACGGGTTGGGGGTCGAATTGTTCTTCGACGAGCGGCTGGTGGTGCCGGATGCGCTGTTGCGGCTCGAGGACGGCGCGATCGCCCCCTGGCGCAAGGGCAAGACACCCTATTTCCTCCAGACCATCGAGGCGCTGGCCAAGCATTACGGCTTTGACGCCAAGAAACCCTGGCGGGATCTGCCCGAGCGGGTGAAGCAGGTTCTGCTGCGCGGCTCGGACGGCGAGGAAATCCCGTTCCGCTACGACGATTCCGGCCGTGTCTATCAGGTGACCCGGGTGTTCGAGGGGGTGATCCCCAACATGGAACGCCGCTGGAAGGAAACCGACAGCGCCTGGGTGCGCGAGGAATTCGAACGCTACCAGAACAACCGCCCCTGTTCGACCTGCGGCGGCGCGCGTCTGAAGCCCGAGGCCCTGGCGGTCCGCATCGGTGGCCAGCACATCAGCCAGGTGTCCGAACTGGCGATCAAGGAGGCCCTGGCCTGGATCGAGGCCGCGTCCGGGCAGTTGAGCGCGCAAAAAGGCCAGATCGCCGCCGCCATTCTGAAGGAAATCCGCGAGCGGCTGGGATTCCTGGTGAACGTGGGGCTGGACTACCTGACGCTCAGCCGCGCGGCGGGCACGCTCTCGGGGGGGGAAAGCCAGCGGATCCGGCTGGCCTCGCAGATCGGCAGCGGGTTGACCGGGGTGCTCTATGTGCTGGACGAACCCTCGATCGGGCTGCACCAGCGCGACAACGACCGGCTGCTGACGACGCTCAGGAACCTGCGCGACCAGGGCAACACCGTGCTGGTGGTCGAACATGACGAGGACGCGATCCGCACCGCCGACTGGGTTCTGGACATCGGTCCCGGCGCGGGGGTGCATGGCGGGCGGGTGGTGTCGCAGGGCACGCCGGCGCAGATCGCCGCCGATCCCGGCAGCCTGACCGGGCAATACCTGTCCGACGCCCGCCGGATCGAGGTTCCGTCCCATCGGCGCGCGGGCAACGGCAAGGCGGTGCGGGTGGTCAAGGCCACCGGCAACAACCTGCGCGAGGTCTCGGTCGATTTCCCGCTGGGGAAATTCGTCTGCGTGACCGGCGTGTCGGGTGGCGGCAAATCGACACTGACCATCGAGACGCTGTTCAAGACGGCCTCGATGCGGCTGAACGGCGCCCGCCAGACGCCCGCGCCCTGCGAGACGGTGCAGGGGTTGCAGCATCTCGACAAGGTGATCGACATCGACCAGCGCGCGATCGGCCGCACGCCACGGTCCAACCCGGCGACCTATACCGGCGCCTTCGGCCCGATCCGCGACTGGTTCGCCGGCCTGCCCGAGGCCAAGGCGCGCGGCTACAAGCCGGGTCGGTTCAGCTTCAACGTCAAGGGCGGGCGCTGCGAGGCCTGCCAGGGCGACGGCGTCCTGAAGATCGAGATGAACTTCCTGCCCGACGTCTATGTGACCTGCGAGACCTGCAAGGGCAGGCGCTACAACCGCGAGACGCTGGAGGTGTTGTTCAAGGGCAAGTCCATCTCGGATGTGCTGGAGATGACGGTGGAGGAGGCGCAGGGATTCTTTGCCGCCGTGCCGTCGATCCGCGAGAAGATGGATGCGCTGATGCAGGTGGGGCTGGGCTATATCAAGGTCGGCCAGCAGGCGACGACTCTGTCGGGCGGCGAGGCGCAGCGCGTGAAATTGTCCAAGGAACTGTCGCGCCGCTCGACCGGGCGGACGCTGTATATCCTGGACGAGCCGACCACCGGGCTGCATTTCGAGGATGTGCGCAAGCTGTTGGAGGTGCTGCACGAACTGGTCGAGCAGGGCAACACCGTGGTGGTGATCGAGCACAATCTCGATGTGGTGAAAACCGCCGACTGGATCATCGACATCGGCCCCGAGGGGGGCGACGGTGGCGGGATGATCGTCGCCGAGGGCACGCCCGAGGACGTGGCGCGCGCCGAGGCCAGCCATACCGGGCACTACCTGGCGCCCTTGCTGAAGCGGCGGACGCGGGCCGCCGAGTAGGGCGGTTCGGACTGGCAACGCCGGGCGGCGGCGGGGGGCCAGCCCCCCACACCCCCCGCTCAGGGGGGATCGCGATCCCCCCTGAGAACCCCTCGCGGCGTAACCGCGCGGGGCCCGTGTCAGGCCAGGTGAAGGGCGGTCTTGCGCCCCTCGTGAAAGGCGAAGGGCGCAAGACGTGGTGCGGCGGCGTCGCCGATCAGCGCCGGCGCCAAATCGGCGAGATCGGCCGAGAGCGGGTCGAAGGCGCGGTTCGTCGTCGCCAGGATCAGCGCCGAGGCCGCGACCGTCTGCGTGCTGCCGTCCAGCAGGTTGACCACCCGCGCCCCGGCGCCGTTGCCCAGCCATTCGCCGATGGCGCTTTCGGTCAGGACGCGCACCCCGAGGCGGGCGAGCCGCGCGCGGGCATAGCCGTCGGCGGCGGTGCGGGTCAGGTCGCGGCCGACATGGGCGTCGGGGGTGACGATGGTCACGCTGTGACCGGCCTCGGCCAGGTGCCAGGCGGTGCCGGTGCCTTTCCAGTGCCCCCCCTCGTCATACACCAGCACGGACGCGCCCAGCCGGGCCTCGCGACGCATCACCGCCTCGGCGGACCAGACCGCGCCGCGTTCGATCCCGGGCAGGGTGTCGAGATGCGGCAACCAGCGTTGGAAGCCGTCCTCGTCGGGAAGCGACCCGGTCGCCAGGATCACCCGGTCGGCGCCGATCGCGCGCACCGCCTCGGCATCGAGAAAGCTGTTCAGGCGGACCTCGACGCCCAGCCGGTCCAACTCGCGTTCGAACCAGGCGATCAGGTCCAGGATCTGCGCCCGGCGCGGCTGCTGCCCGGCCAGCCGGAACTGGCCGCCGAGATGCGGCTGGGCCTCGGCCAGGGTGACCCGGTGGCCGCATTCCGCCGCGACGCGCGCGGCCTCGAGCCCGGCCGGGCCGCCGCCGACGACCAGCACGTGGCGCGGGTCCGCGGCGGGGGTGAAGCGGTCGCCGCCCCATTCCCATTCGCGCCCCGCCGACGGATTGATGAGGCACGAGATCCAGTAGTCGCGCGACCGCCGGCCCCAGCACATCTGGTTGCAACTCAGGCAGGGGCGAACGCGCTCGGCCTGGCCCTGCGCGGTCTTGCGGGCGAGATGGGGGTCGGCGATCTGGCCGCGCACGATGCTGACCAGATCGGCGGCGCCCGACGCGATCACCTGCTCGCCGACATCGGGGGTGCGGATGCCGGCCTCGGCCGTGATCCTTGCGTGCGTCACGATCCGCCGGAGTTGCTCGGTCACGGGCACGGTCAGGGTGTCGGGTTCGGTGAATGGCGGAATGATGCGGCCGAAATCGAGATAGGATCCGGCGCCGCAGGTGACGTAATCGACATGCCCGGTGGCGTCGTGCAGGGCGACGATCTCGCACAGGGCCTCGGCCTGGAGGGCGACGGAATAGGCGGCGTCGTGGCTGATGGCGAGGCCGACGATGAAATCCTCGCCGCAGTCGCGGCGGATCCGGTCGATCAGGAGACGCGAAAAGCGGGTGCGGTTTTCCAGCGATCCGCCCCAGCGATCGGTGCGCCGGTTGGACCAGGGTGACCAGAACTGGTCGATCAGCGAATTGTAGGCGCCCCAGACCTCGACGCCCTGGAACCCGGCGGCCTGCGCGCGGCGGGCGGCCGCGGCATGGGCGTCCAGCAGTTCGAGGATCTCGACCTCGGACATGGCGTGCGAGCCGTCGCTGTCGTGATACGAGGGGCGCCCCGAGGGCGACCAGTGCGGCTGGAAGCTGAGGTCGGAATCGCCGTGCCCGCCAATGTGATAGATCTGCTGGATGATGACCGCGCCTTCGGCCCGGACGGCATCGGTTACGGCACGGAAGGCGGGGATGAGGCTGTCGTCCTCGTGGCGGAAATTGCCGCGCGTCAGCACGCCGGTGCGGTGGGCGGGCACCGGTTCGGCGACGATCATCGCCGCGCCGCCCAGCGCCCGTTCGCGCAGGTATTCGCGATACTGCGGCCCCGGCAGCCCGTCCCGGGCCATGTTCGCGGTATGCGCGCCAAACACGATGCGGTTGCGCAGGGTCTCGCCGCGCAGGGACAGCGGCGACAGCAGATGGGCATGGGGGCGCAAGACGGGACTCCGGGTTGGTTTCGGCCAGTCTGGTGCCGAGGTCCCCCGGGGGCAAGAATGGAAACGGCCATTGACGGATGATTTCCGACATGGTCTATAGTGGGCAAACTGTTCATAATTGGAGGGATGGGTCGATGTTGAACGCCTTGATCTGCGGCGGCGGGGTCGGTGGCATGGCGACGGCCATCGCCCTGGGCCGCATGGGTCACAAGGTGACCGTGTTCGAACAGGCCAGGCAGTTCGGCCGGGTCGGGGCGGACGTGAACCTGACGCCCAACGCGGTGCACGCGCTGGACCGCCTGGGCGTGGGCGAGTCGCTGCGCGCGAACGCGGCGCGCCCGACGCACCGGATCAGCAAGACCTGGGACACGGGCGCGGAAACCTCGCGCCTGCCGATGAGCGCCGCGGCCGAGGACCGCTACGGCGCGCCGCAACTGACGATCCACCGCGCCGACCTGCTGGCGGCGCTGGAGGCGGCGCTGCCCGCCGGCGTGCTGCGGTTCGGCGCCCCGGTGGCCGAGGTCGGCCAGACCGAGACGGGCGCCTGGGTCCGGCTGGCGGACGGCACCACGCACGAGGGCGACGTGGTGATCGGGGCGGACGGCATCCATTCGCGCGTGCGGGCGGCGCTGTTCGGACCGGACGATCCGAAATTCACCGGCCTGGTCAGTTGGCGCGGCGTGTTCGACCGCGCGAAAGGGGCAGGGATCCCCGACCTCGACGCCTTTACCAAATGGTGGGGCCCGACCGCCGATCGCCAGATCGTCACCTTCCCGCTGACCCATGGCAAGGAGATCTTCATCTTTGCCACCCACAAGCAGGACGATTGGGCCGAGGAAGGCTGGACGCTGCCCGGCGATGTCGCCGAGCTGCGCGGCCATTACGCGGATTTCCATCCCCATGCGCGCGCGCTGCTCGATGCCTGCGACAGCGTGACCCGCTCGGCGCTGCATGTGCGCGAACCGATGGCGGCCTGGTCCCGGGGGCGGATCACCATCCTGGGCGACGCGGCGCATCCGATGGTGCCCTTCATGGCGCAGGGCGCCTGCATGGCAATCGAGGACGCGGTGGTGCTGGCGCGCGCGCTGGAAACGGCGGACAGCGCCGGAGTCGCGGCGGCGCTGGCGCGCTACGAGGCGGCACGTATCCCGCGCACGGCCGAGGTGCAGCGGTCGTCCCTGGCCAACGAGTGGTTGAAGAGCCAGGGCAATGCCGACTGGGTCTATGGCTATCAGGCCTGGACGACGCCCGTCTGAGCGAGGCGGCGGGGGGCCAGCCCCCCGCACCCCCCGCCAAAGGGGGTTTTCCACCCCCTTTGGATACCCCCGAGGATATTTCCGGCACAAAGAAGGGCGCGCGCCGACCTTGGGGCGATTGCGGGGCGCTGTCGTGGTCCGCGTCGTTTTCGGGCGTCGAACGGGAGCGCACGCGGGACCCGGACGGGGCGGGCGCGGCATCGCCATCAAAGACTCCGGGCGGCGCGAAGGGCGGCCGCCCGGTGCCGCGTCTCAGAAGAACGCTTGCAGTCCGGTCTGGGCGCGGCCCAGGATCAGCGCGTGAACGTCATGCGTGCCCTCGTAGGTGTTCACGGTTTCCAGGTTCACCATGTGGCGGATGACCTGGAACTCCTCGGAGATGCCGTTGCCGCCGTGCATGTCGCGGGCAACACGGGCGATATCCAGCGCCTTGCCGCAGTTGTTGCGCTTGATGAGGCTGATCATCTCGGGCGCGGCCTGGGCCTGATCCATCAGGCGGCCGACCTGAAGCGCGGCTTGCAGGCCCAGCGTGATCTCGGTCTGCATGTCGGCCAGTTTCTTCTGGTAGAGCTGCGTGCCGGCCAGCGGCTTGTCGAACTGCTTGCGATCGAGCCCATACTGGCGCGCCGCGTGCCAGCAGAATTCGGCCGAGCCCATCACGCCCCAGGCGATGCCGTAGCGCGCCCGGTTGAGGCAGCCGAACGGGCCCTTCAGCCCCTCGACATGGGGCAGCAGCGCGTCGTCGCCGACCTCGACCCCGTCCATCACGATTTCCCCCGTGGTCGAGGCGCGCAGGCTCAGCTTGCCCTCGATCTTGGGCGCGCTGAGGCCCTTCATGCCCTTCTCCAGCACGAAGCCCCGGATGCGCCCGCCGTGCGCGTCGGATTTCGCCCAGACGACGAAGACATCGGCGAAGGGCGCGTTCGAGATCCACATCTTGGTGCCGGTCAGCCGGTAGCCGGTCGCGGTCTTTTCGGCGCGCGTCTTCATCCCGGCCGGGTCCGAGCCCGCGTCGGGTTCGGTCAGGCCGAAACAGCCGATGAACGCGCCCGAGGCCAGTTTGGGCAGGTATTTGCGCCGCTGGTCCTCGGATCCGTAGGCATAGATCGGATACATCACCAGCGAGGATTGCACCGACATCATCGAGCGATAGCCCGAATCCACGCGCTCGATCTCGCGGGCGACCAGGCCATAGGTCACGTAGCCCGCGCCAAGGCCGCCGTATTCCTCGGGGATGGTGGTGCCGAGAAGCCCGGCCTCGCCCATCAGGCGGAACACCGAGGGGTCGGAGACCTCGTCGCGGTAGGCGGCGATGACGCGCGGTTGCAGCACCGATTGGGCGAATTCCCGGGCCGCGTCGCGCAGCATCCGCTCGTCTTCGCTGAGCTGGCTGTCGAGGCGCAGCGCGTCGTCCCACTGGAAGCGCGAGAGGTCTGGCGCGTCCTTGGGTTTCAGCACGGGTCGGTCGGTCATCGGATCCTCCATCGGGGTTTTCGGGGGTGTGCGGCAAATACCATGCGACACGCGCGCGAAAAACGGATATTTCGGCATTGATCCATGAGGAAATGGAATAATGCAGCGACGCCTTCTGCCCAATATCCCCGCGCTTCTGGCGATCGACGCCGTCGCCCGCACCGGCAGCTTCACGGCCGCCGCGCGGGATCTGAGCCTGACGCAGGGCGCGGTCTCGCGGCAGGTGGCGCAGCTCGAAGGGCAGTTGGGCGTCGCGCTGGTGCGGCGCGGCGCGCGGGCGGCGACGCTGACCGAGGCGGGTGCCGCCTATGCACGGCGCGCGCGGGCGGCGCTGGACCTGCTGGGCCAGGGCGCGATGGAGGCCCTGGGCCAGGCGCCCGAGCGTGGGTTGAAGCTGGCGATCCTGCCGACTTTTGGCACCCGGTGGCTGATGCCGCGAATCCCGCGCTTCGTGCGCCGGCACCCAGAGGTGACGCTGCATTTCGCGACACGCATCGGGCGCTTTGACCTGGTCGCGGAAGGGGTGGACGCCGCCATCCATTCCGGCCGGGGCGACTGGCCGGGGGCGCGGCTGACGCTGCTGATGGAGGAGCGCGTGATGCCGGTTGCAGCCCCCGGGGCGGCGGGTGTCGCGGGTGCGCCCCTGCTGGCGCTGAACTCGCGCCCCACGGGCTGGGCGGACTGGTGGGGGCTGACCGGGCGGGCGGGCGGCGCGCCGGCGCCGGCGATGCGCTTCGAGCAGGTCTCGACCCTGGCGCAGGCGGCGGCGGCGGGGATGGGCGTGGCCTTGATGCCGGGATTCCTGATCCGGCCCGAACTGGAGAGCGGCGCGCTGGTCCCCCTGGGCGAGGAGGTCCCGTCGGGGTATGGCTATTACTTTGTCGAGCCCGAGGGGCGGGTGAAGCCGGCGGTGGCCCAGTTTCGCGACTGGATCGTCACCGAGACCGACCGCGACGTGGTGGTGTAGCGCGGGCGCCGGGGGGCTGCCGCCCCCCGGACCCCCCGCCTCAAGGGGGTTTTCCACCCCCTTGAGAATCCCCGGGAGGATATTTGCGGCACAAAGACGCGCACGGGGGTTGTGATCTGGCCCGGCCGCGTTCTATGCGGGCGGGCGAAAGGGGATTGTCATGCGCGCCTTGTCTTCCGACCTCGGGGCTTCGCCTCTGATCGTGCTGACCCGTCCGCAGATGGGCGAGAACATCGGCGCGGCGGCGCGGGCGATGTTGAATTTCGGGCTGGAGCACATGCGGCTGGTGGCGCCGCGCGACGGTTGGCCCAATCCGGCCGCGGTGGCGATGGCCTCGGGCGCGTCGCCGGTGCTGGAGAATGCGGGCGTGTTCGCCGACGTGGCGGCGGCGGTGGCGGATTGCGACTATGTCTATGCCACCACGGCGCGCGCGCGTGGTCTGGTGAAGCCCGTCCTCACCCCGGAAACCGCGATGGCCGAGGCGCGCGCGATGGTGGCCGCCGGAAAGCGCGTGGCGGTTCTGTTCGGGCCAGAGCGCGCGGGGCTGGAGAACGAGGACGTGGCGCAGGCCAATGCCATCGTCACGATCCCCGTCAACCCGGGGTTCTATTCGCTCAACCTGGCGCAGGGCGTCCTGTTGACGGCCTATGAATGGATGCGCCAGGGAACCGACGCCCCCGGGGCGCGGCTGGAACTGGCCGGCACCGATCTGGCCAGCGCCGTCGAGATCGAGAAACTGGGCGATCATTTCGAGGAAAAGCTCGACGCCGCCCGGTTCTTCTTTCCGCCGGAAAAGGCGCCGGGGATGAAGCTGAACCTGCGCAACATGCTGAGACGCTGGGGCATGACGCGCAGCGAGGTCCAGACCCTGCACGGGATCTTGCGGCAACTGGTGCGCGGGCGCCCTTGAAGCCCCCGCAGCCGCGCAATAGCTTGGCGCGAAACGAGGAGAGGCGCATGGCCAAACGGGCAATATTCGAGGACACCGCGGCGCCAGCGGCGCAACCGGCCCCGCGTGGCGCCGGGATCGAGGGGCCTCGGGGCGCGCGCAGGGCGATCCGGGTCTGGCTGTGGCTTATGTTCGCCATGGTGGTGGCGATGATCGCCGTCGGCGGGCTGACGCGCTTGACGGATTCGGGCCTGTCGATCACCGAATGGCGGCCGATCACCGGCGCCCTGCCGCCGATGACCCAGGCCGACTGGCAGGCGGAATTCGATCTCTATCAGCGCATCGACCAGTTCCACCTGCTGAACGCCGGCATGACGCTGGACCAGTTCAAGGCGATCTACTGGTGGGAGTGGTCGCACCGCCAGTTGGGGCGGGCGATCGGGCTGGTCTGGTTCCTGGGCTACGCCTGGTTCTGGTTGCGCCGCCAGATCCCCGCGGGCTGGGCGGGGCGGCTGGCGCTGCCGGGCGTGCTGGGGGGCGTTCAGGGGGCCATCGGCTGGTGGATGGTATCCTCGGGCATCACGCAGGGCGAGGGCACCGTCGCGGTCGCCAGTTACCGGCTGGCGACGCATCTGGGGCTGGCCTTTGTCATCCTGGGCGTGCTGGCGTGGTATGCGCTGCTTCTGGGGCGCAGCGAGGCGGCGCTGCTGAAGGCCCGGCGCGGGCGCGAGGGGCGGCTGTTCTCGCTGGCCACCGGATTGATGCATTTCGCCTTTCTCCAGATCCTGCTGGGGGCGCTGGTGGCCGGTATCGACGCCGGGCGCGGGTATACCGACTGGCCCTGGATGGCGGGCGGGGTCCTGCCTCCGGGCATGTGGGACCTGAGCCCGGTGTGGCGGAACCTCTTTGAAAACGACGGCACGGTGCAGTTCATTCACCGCCTGTCGGGCTATCTGCTGGTGATCTTCGGTGTGATCGTCTGGAACCGGGGCCGGCGCAGCGCCTATGGCGCGACGCGCGCCGCGTTCCACATGGTGCTGGCCGGGCTTGCGGCGCAGGTCACGCTGGGCATCGTCACCGTGATGCAGGGCGCGCCGGTGTCCCTGGGCATCAGCCATCAGGTGATGGCCGTCATCTTGTGGGTGCTGATCGTGCGCGCCCGCTATCTGGCCCAGTATCCGCTAGGCGGCACGATCCGGGGGACCGCCGCATGACCTTGCAGCACAACAGCGCGTGGACCGCGCTTCTTGCGCATGAGCGCACGAGCTGGGCGCTGGCGCAGGTCGCCGGTCGGCTGGGCTGGGACCAGGAAACGCTGATGCCGCGCGGTGCCGCCGCCCAGCGGGCCGAGGAACTGGCGGCGATGGAAAGCGTCCTGCACGCGCGGCGCACCGATCCGCGGCTGGGGGAATGGCTGGAGGCGGCCGAGGCCCCCGATCCGACCGGCGCGGCGATCTTGCGCCATGCGCGGCGCAGCTACGAGCGCAACACCCGCGTGCCGGCGGACCTGGCGGCGGAAATCGCGCGCGTCACCTCGATGGCGCAGGGGATCTGGGCCGAGGCCCGCGCCCAAGACGATGTCGCGCATTTCCTGCCGACGCTGGCCCGGGTGATCGCCTTGAGGCGCGAGGAAGCGGCGGCGCTGGCGCAAGGCGGCGATCTCTATGACGCGCTGTTGTCGGACTATGAGCCGGGCACCTCGGGCGACGAGATCGCGGCGATGTTTGCGCGGATGCGGCTGCGTCTGGTGGCCTTGCGCGAACGCCTGCTGGGCGCCACGAGACAGCCCGCGCCCCTGACCGGCCGTTTCGATCCCGAGGGGCAGATGCGGCTCAGCCGCACGCTGGCCGAGGTTTTCGGCTACGATTTCGGCCACGGGCGGCTGGATCTGGCGGTGCATCCGTTCAGCTCGGGTTCGGGTGCGGATGTGCGGATCACGACGCGGGTGAACCCGGCGGATCCGTTCAACTGTTTCTACTCGACCGTGCACGAGGTCGGTCATGCCTGCTATGAGCTGGGCATCGATCCGGCCTATCACTACACCCCGCTGGCCGAGGGGGTGTCGATGGGGGTGCACGAAAGCCAAAGCCGCATCTATGAGAACCAGCTTGGCCGCTCGCGCGCCTTCACCGGCTGGTTGCACGGCCGGATGGAGGCCGAGTTCGGCCCCCTGGGGCTGGACCCCGAGGGGTTCTACGGCGCCGTGAACCGGGTGCAGCCCGGCTTCATCCGCACCGAGGCCGACGAGGTGCATTACAACCTGCACATCATGATGCGCTTCGATCTGGAACGCGCGCTGATCGCGGGCGACCTGCAAGCGGCCGATCTGGAATCCGCCTGGAACGCGCGCTTCCAGCACGATTTCGGCGTGGCGGTGGACCGCCCGTCGCATGGCCTGTTGCAGGATGTGCATTGGTCGATCGGGCTGTTCGGGTATTTCCCGACCTACAGCCTGGGCAATGTCTATGCCGGTTGCCTGATGAAGGCCCTGCGCGCCGACCTGCCCGACATCGACCTGGCCCTGGCCGAGGGGCGGCCCACGGTGGCCACCGCCTGGCTGCACGACAAGGTGCAGCGCCACGGCGGGCTTTACGAGCCGCGCGAAACCATCGCGCGGGCCTGCGGCTTTGCGCCGACGGAAGAGCCGCTGCTCGACTACCTCGAAGCCAAATTCGCCGGGATCTACGATCTCTGAGGGCGGGGGCCGTCAGGCCCCCGCAGCGCGTTACGGCCGTTCCAGCCGGTAGCCGTCGCCGTCGCGCACGGCGACGTGGAACGCCGGTCGCAGGTAATGCCCTCCGGTGAACAGCGCGCCGTCGGTCGCCAGTTCGTCGAGCAAACGCTTGCGGGTCGCGCGCGCGGTGTCCATGTCCAGGTCAAAGGCGATGGCGATGTTCGGGTCCGCCGCCTGCAACACCGGCGCGTGGATGATGTCGCCGCCGTGAATCAGGTGCCCGTCGCCGCTGCTCAGCCGCCAGCCGCTGTGCCCGGGCGTGTGGCCCGCCAGCGGCATCGCCGTCAGGCCGGGGGCGATCGGGTCCTCGGGTCCGATCAGGCGCAGCCGGTCGCCATAGGCGGCCAGCACCGCGCGCGCCAGCGCCGCCCAGTCGGGCAGCGGGTCGGGCATCGCGCCGGTCGCGGCTTCGTCGGCCCAGAACGCCTGTTCGGCGCGGGTCACGACCAGTTCCGCGTTGGGGAACACCGCCGCGCCCTGGGGCGTGATCATGCCGGCGATGTGATCGGGATGCAGATGCGTGGCAAAGAGCGTGTCCACCTGCACGGGGTCCAGGCCGGCCTCGGCCATCGCCTGGGGCAGGAAGCCGCAGGTCGGCCCGAACAGGTCGCGCGGCCCCGCGTCGCACAGCACGGTGCGCCCGGCCTCGCGGATCAGCACCGCGTTGAAGTTGGTCGCGATACTGGCGGCGTGCTGGCGGCGCATCAGGGCGGCGATGTGGTCGGGCAGGGTGCCCGGGAACAATTCGGTGCCGAAATCGATGCCGCCATCGGTCAGGATGGTCACCTCGGCCGCACCGACGGTGCGGGTGGCGATACGGGTCATGCGCGTCCTCCCTTGGGTTGTGGGCAAAAGCTAGCACGCCGCGCGCCGAGGGCAACCGCGCTCAGCAGCAGAGCGCGCCCAGCAGGATCAGCAACTGTCCCCCCCAGTAGAGCGGCCACAGCACCTGTGCCGCCAGCCGGCGCGCATAGGCGTCCGTGGCGACGAACAGTCCCAGCGCCAGCACCAGGTCCGAGGCCACGAACAGCGTGACCCCCAACTGGATCATGCCGACGCCGGGACCGTCGGCCATGCCCGCCGCCGTCAACGCCATCGCCCCGATGACCAGCGTATAGCCGCGCACCGGCCAGGCCAGCACGCCCGCGCGGGGCGCGATCCAGCGCAGCGTCACCCCGCCCAGGACCAGCATCGCCGCCAGCGCCACCCACAGCGTGACCGGCAACGCCCCGGTGTGCGCCCAGCCGCCCGAGAACCCCCAGGCATAGGCCAGATGCCCCAGCGCAAAGGCCGCCATGCCGGCCAGAAAGGCCGGCGTGCCCGGGCGTGACAGCGCGAAATCGCCCGCCGCCCCCAGAACCAGCCCGGCGATCGCCCAGTCCGGCGCGCCCGAAAGCCAGCCGGCCAGCGCCAGCAGCGCGGTGGCCAGGGTCTTTGTCACGCTGGGCATCAGCCCGGTCCGGGACCGCCCGCTGTGCAGCAGTCCATAGGCCAACGCGGCCAGCGTGGCGACGGCCAGGACATAGAGGGCCAGACTCACCCAAGGCTCCTTTGTTGCGGCGGCAACAGTAGGCCGGTTGCGCCATTATGCAAGGGGCGCTTGCGGCTTGCATCCGGCGCGCGTCAATGCCACCCATCGGCACGGGCCCCGCCATCGGACGACGGAGGAAACATGCTGGATTTCGTGATCATTGGCGGCGGTGTCGCCGGCCTCTCGGCGGCGGCGGCGCTGGCGCCCGGTGCCCGCGTGCTGGTGCTGGAAGCCGAGGAGACGCTGGGCTATCACGCCTCGGGGCGGTCGGCCGCGCTGTACGAGGCCGATTACGGCGCCCCGGCCACGGTGGCGCTTGCACGCGCCAGCGAGGCCGGGCTCAGGGCGCAGGGGGTGCTGTCGCCGCGCGGCCTGATGCTGGTGGGCAAGGCCGACGAGGCACGGGATTTCGCGCGTGAGGCCGAGGCGCTGTGCCTGTCCCCGTTGACCCCGGCCGAGGCCATCGCGCGCGTGCCGATCCTGAACCCGGCGACCCTGGCGTTCGCCGCCGCGACCGAGACCGCGCAGGATATCGACACCGATCGCCTGATGCAGGGGTATGCCCGGGCGATCCGCGCGGCGGGCGGCGTGATTCGCACCGCTGCGCCGGTGACCGCCATCGTGCGCGACGGGAAAGGCTGGCGGGTGACCGCCGGCGGGATCGAGGTCGCCGCCGCGCGGCTGGTCAACGCCGCCGGGGCCTGGGCCGACCGGATCGCCGTGATGGCCGGCCTGCCGCCGATCGGCATCCAGCCGCTGCGCCGGTCGATCGCGCAACTGCCCGCACCGCCCGGGCTGGCGGTGATGGGCTGGCCGATGATCTTTGCCGTGGCCGAACGCTGGTATCTGAAACCGCAGGCCGGCAAGCTGCTGGTCTCGCCCGGCGAGGAAGACCCCGCCGAGCCGCACGATGCCTGGGCCGACGACATGGTCCTGGCCGAGGGGCTGGCGCGTTACGAAGAGATGGTGACCGCGCCCGTGACGCGGGTCGAAACCTCCTGGGCGGGGCTGCGCAGCTTTGCCCCCGACCGGGCGCTGGTGCTGGGTCCCGATCCGCTGGTGCCCGAATTCCTGTGGTGCGCGGGACAGGGCGGGCAGGGGTTCCTGTCCGCGCCCGCCGCGGCCGCGGTGCTGGCGGAAACCGCTGGGGGGCCGCCCTCGGGCCAGCCCGACTCCGTCCTGCGCGCCCTGTCGCCGGCGCGGTTCCGCTGATGCGCCGCCCCGCCCAACCCGATTCCTGGAGCCGCGCCGAAGGCGACCGCCGCGTGTCCCCCTCGGCCGAACGCAACATCGCGCCGATCGCGCAGGTTCTCGCGTCGGTGCTGCCACCCTCGGGGCGGGTCCTGGAACTGGCCAGCGGTTCGGGCCAGCACGTCGCCGCCTATGCACGCCGCTGGCCGGGGCTGATCTGGCAGCCCTCGGACGCGAACGCGGCGAATTTCGCCTCGGTCCGGGCGTGGGGGGCGGGGCTGCCCAACCTGCGCGACCCGGTGCTGCTGGATGCCTGCGCCCCGGGCTGGGGCCGCGGCGATGCCGACGCGCTGTTGCTTGCCAACCTGTTGCACCTGATTTCCACGCCCGAGGCCCGGACCCTGCTGGACGAGGCCGCCAAATCGCTGGTGCCGGGCGGGGTGTTTGCCCTTTATGGTCCGTTCCGCCGCGACGGCCGGCTGGTGACCGAAGGCGACGTGGCCTTTGACGCGCGCCTCAGAGGCGAGGATCCCGCGATCGGCTACAAGGATATCGCCTGGGTGCAGGACCACCTGGCCGCCGCCGGCCTGCACCGCGTGTCGCTGACCGAGATGCCCGCGGGAAACCTCATGCTGGTCACGCGCCGCGATTGACCTGAATCAAGGATTCGGGTTTTCCCCCGTGGCATTCGGGGGACAGCCATATTCGCAAAGGGGAATATCATGGACGCCAAGGCCGATCTCGCCGCGATCAAGGATCGCTCGCGCGCCCTCATCAAGGCGGTCAACGCGCCGATGAAGGGCTTCGGTCAGCTCAGCGCCGCGGTCAAGGAACCGGGCGCGTTGAGCACCAAGGAAAAGGAATACATCGCCGTCGGCATTGCCGTGGTGCAGGGCTGCGACGATTGCGTGGCGTTCCACATCGACGTGCTGATGAAGCTGGGCGCCACGCGCGAGGAATTCGCCGAAGTGCTGGCGATGTGCCTGCAAATGGGCGGCGGCCCGGTCGTGATGAACGCCGGACGCGCGCTCGAGGTCTGGGATCAACTGGCGGCCTGAAGCGGCGCGTCAGAACAGGATCGAGGCCCCCTCGGTCGCGTCGCCCGCGCCCTGACGCAGCCGGGCGAACAGATCGCGCCCCGTGCCCCAGTCGTTGGCCGACAGATCGGCGGTGACGGGGGCGCGGGCGTCGAACCCTTCGGCCAGCACGTCAAGCCGGCCGTTCACCGCATCGAGCCGCACCAGGTCGCCGTCGCGCAGCCGCGCGAGCGGGCCACCGGCGGCGGCCTCGGGGGCGACATGGATCGCCGCCGGAACCTTGCCCGACGCGCCGGACATGCGCCCGTCGGTCACCAGCGCCACCTTCAGCCCGCGGTCCTGCAACACCGACAGCACGGGCGTCAGCGCGTGCAGTTCGGGCATCCCGTTGGCGCGCGGTCCCTGAAAGCGCACGACGACCACCGTATCCGCGGTGAACGCGCCGGCTTGAAACGCCGCCTTCACCGCTTGCTGATCGCTGAAAATGCGCGCGGGCGCTTCGATGACATGACGCTCAGGCGCCACGGCCGAGGTCTTGATGACCCCGGTGCCCAGGTTGCCGCGCAACTGCGTCAACCCGCCGGTCGGCTGGAAAGGGTCGCGCACCGGGCGTAGAATCCGGTCGTTCAAACTGTCGCGGGGCCCCTCGACCCAGGTCAGCGCGCCGTCGATCAGCCGGGGTTCGCGCGTGTAGTGGCGCAGGCCCGTGCCGGCGACGGTTTCGACATCCTCATGCAGCAACCCGGCGTCCAGCAGGTCGCCCACCAGGCACGCCAGGCCACCGGCGGCGTGGAAATGGTTCACGTCGGCCAGCCCGTTCGGATAGACCTTGGCGATCAGCGGCACGGCCTGCGCCACGGCGGCGAAATCCTCGAGGTCAAGCTGTATCCCGGCGACCCGCGCCATGGCCGGCAGGTGCAGCACCAGATTGGTCGAACCGCCCGTCGCCATCAACCCGACCAGCCCGTTCACAAAGGCCTTTTCGGTCAGGATGTGCCCCGCCGGCCGCCAGTCGTCGCCCAGGCGCGTGATCGCCGCCGCGCGGGTCACGGCGGCCTCGGTCAGGGCGTCGCGCAGGCCGGTGCCCGGGTTTACAAAGGCCGCGCCGGGCAGCATCAGGCCCATGATCTCCAGAAGCATCTGGTTGGTGTTCGCGGTGCCGAAAAAGGTGCAGGTGCCCGGGCCGTGATAGCTGGCCATCTCGGCCGCCATGAGATCGGCGCGGCTGGCCTGACCCGTGGCATGAGCCTGCCGGACGCGGGCCTTTTCGTCGTTCGGCAGGCCCGAGGTCATCGGCCCGGCCGGCACGAAGATTGCCGGCACATGGCCGAAACTCGCCGCCGCCATCACCAGACCCGGGACGATCTTGTCGCAAACGCCCAGCCACAGCGCGGAATCGAAGCAGTCGTGGCTCATCGCGACCGCCGCCGCCAGCGCGATCGTGTCGCGCGACATCAGCGACAGTTCCATCCCCGCGCGCCCCTGCGTGACACCGTCGCACATCGCCGGAACCCCTCCCGCCACCTGGGCCGTGGCGCCGGCGGCCCGCGCGGCGCGACGAATCAGGTCGGGGTAGGTTTCGAACGGCTGATGCGCGCTGAGCATGTCGTTATAGGCCGTGACGATACCGATATTGGGTTGCCGCCCGAGGGCCAGCGCGGCCTGATCCGGGCCCATCGCCGCATAGGCATGGGCCGCGTTCGAGCAGGACAGATGCGCGCGTGCCGGTCCGGTATCGGCCGCCCGGCGCAACCGCTCCAGATAGGCGGCCCGGCTTTGGCGCGAGCGGGCCGCGATGCGGTCGGTGACGGCACGAATACGAGGGTCGAGGGGCATGGCAGGCCTGATCGAAAACGGCGGGGATCGCCGAGGAATAGTTGGTTATCGCTAACGGCGCAAGCGCCGCGCCCCCGGGGCGTTCCCGGACCTGGCAGGGCAGAGCCTTGCAGTCAGCGCAGGGCGGAAATGCTGCGATGGCACTGGTGCCTTGCTGCAACGCGGCATAATTTCGGCGCATGAGGATCGGCCCCGTCAGGCCGAACGAACCAGAACGACAAGGACGACCGACATGACCCCGCAAATGACCATTCCCTCCAGCATGGACCTGCTGGAAATCGAACGCAACGCCCGCGCGATGCAGGCCCGCATGATGGCCGACGGCGTGCGCGCCGCCTGGCGCTTTGTCGTTGCGCGGTTCGCCCGTTCGGGCGCGGCCCAGCACGCCTGACCCGCGCTTTTCCGCGCGCCTGATTGCCGCCCCGCCCGGACCCTCCGGTGCGGGGCGGTGTCGCTTTGGCCTTCCGCCGCGCGGCGCGCTTCGGTATGGGAAAGCAACCCCCGACAGGAGCCCCGCGATGACCTCGACCCCCTACAGCCGCCCCGTGGTCCGCTTGCGCCCCAAGGCCGAGGCCCGCGCCATCCGCCACGGGTTCCCCTGGGTCTATGCCGACGAGTTGGTGCTGGACCGGCGCACCAGCGCGCTGGAACCGGGCGCGCTGGCGGTTCTGGAGGATGCCGAGCGGCGCGTGATGGGGCTGGTCACGGTCAACCCGAAATCCAGGATCGTCGCCCGGATGCTGGATCGCGACGCCGAGGCGACGCTCGATGCCGCCTGGTTCGAGGTCCGGCTGACCCGCGCGCAGGCGCTGCGCACGCGGCTCTATGACGCGCCCTTCTACCGGCTGATCCATGCCGAGGCCGACGGCTTTCCCGGTGTCGTCATCGACCGATTCGGCGACGCCGCGGTGATCCAGCCCAACGCCGCCTGGGCCGAGGCGAATCTGGACACCCTGGTTGCGGCGCTGCAACGGGTGACGGGGGTTCGCACGGTCATCAAGAACGGATCGGGCCGCGCGCGCGCGCTCGAAGGTCTGAGCGAGGAAACGCAGGTGCTGACCGGGGCCGTCGCCGGGCCGGTGGCGGTGCCGATGAACGGCGCGGTCTACATGGCCGACCTCACCGGCGGGCAGAAGACCGGCCTGTTCTACGACCAGCGCGACAACCACGCCTTTGCCGCGCGTCTGGCGCGCGGGGGCCGGGTGCTGGATGTGTTCAGCCATGTCGGCGGGTTCGGTCTGGCGGCGTTGGCGGCGGGGGCGGTCAGCGCGCTGGCGGTCGATGGATCGGAACCGGCGCTGGCGCTGGCCGAGCAGGGCGCGGCCGCGATGGGCGCCGCCGACCGCTTTGCAACGCGCCAGTCCGATGCGTTCGAGGCGCTCGAGGCGCTGGCGGCGGAAAACGCGGTGTTCGATCTGGTGATCTGCGATCCGCCCGCCTTTGCGCCGCACCGTCAGGCGCTGGACGCGGGCCTGAGGGCGTATGAGCGCATCGCCCGCATGGCCGCGCAGGTGGTCGCGCCGGGCGGTTTCCTGGTGCTGTGCTCGTGTTCGCACGCCGCCGATCTGGCGCAGTTCCGCGCCGCCTGCACGCGCGGCATCGGCAAGGGCGGGCGACAGGGGCAGCTTCTGCACACGGGGTTCGCCGGGCCGGATCACCCGATGCTGCCGCAACTGGCGGAAAGCGGCTATCTGAAAGCCTTGGCGTATCGGCTTGACTAGGGTCTTTCTGGACACCTGCGTGCTGTTTCCGCCGATCCTGCGCGACCTGGTTCTGGGCCTGGCGGACAGGGGGCTGTTTACCCCGCTCTGGTCGGCGGGGGTGGCGGCGGAATGGCTGCATGTCACCGCGCGCAAGGGCGAGAGCGGCGCGGCGCAGGCGCTGGCGCGGATGCAGGCCCGCTGGCCGGGGTCCGAGTGCCCGCCCGGCGCGCCCGCGCTTCTGGATCTGCCCGATGCCGCCGACCGCCATGTGCTGGCGGCAGCCATCGCCGGAGGGGCCGCGGTGCTGCTGACCCAGAACCTGCGCGATTTTCCCCGCCGGGCGCTGGCACCTCACGCGATCCGCGCGGTCTCGCCCGACGCCTTCACCATGGACCTGTGGCTGGCCGCCAACGCGCCGGTCGAAACCGAGGTGGCGCGCGTCTGGCCGGGGCTGACCGGCCCCGATCTGCGCAAGGCGCTGAAGAAGGCAGGGCTTCCCCGGCTGGGACGCGCGCTGGAACGCTGATCAGACCCATTTCGCCAGCGGCGGCAGGCTCATCAGAACCGCATCCGCGTTGTGCCCCGTCTCCAGCCCGAATTTCGTGCCCCGGTCGTAGACCAGGTTGTATTCGGCATAAAGCCCGCGATGGATCAGTTGCGCGTCGCGGTCGGCCTCGGTCCAGGGCTGCGCGCGGCGCTTTTCGCACAAGGGGGCAAAGGCGGGCAGAAAGGCCTCGCCCACGGCGCGCGTAAAGGCAAAGTCCGCCGCCCAGTCGCCGGTGTTCAGGTCGTCATAGAAGATGCCGCCGACACCCCGCGCGCGGCCCCGGTGCGGGACAAAGAAATACTCGTCCGCCCAGGTCTTGAACCGGGGGTAATAGCTGGCGTCGTGCGCATCGCAGGCGCGTTGCATGGCGGCGTGGAAATGCGCGGTGTCCTCGGCGTATTCCAGGCAAGGGTTCAGGTCGGCGCCGCCGCCGAACCACCAGGCGCCCGGGGTCCAGAACATCCGCGTGTTCATGTGCACCGCCGGGCAATGGGGGTTGCGCATATGCGCGACCAGGCTGATGCCCGAGGCCCAGAAACGCGGGTCGTCGGTCATGCCGGGGACGCCACGCGCCGCCATCGCCTTTTGCGCGCGCTCACCCAGCGTGCCATGCACCGCCGACCAGTTCACGCCGACCTTTTCGAACAGCCGCCCGCCGCGCATCACGCTCATGATGCCGCCCCCGCCCGCGCCGCTGTCGCGCTCGGTCGGCGTGACCTCGAACCGGCCGGCGGGCAGGTCGCTGTCGGTGCTGTCCTCCAGCGCCTCAAAGGCGGCGGTGATGGTGTCGCGCAGGCTGCGGAACCAGTCCGCGGCCTGGGTCTTGCGGGTGTCGAAAGCGTCGGTCATGCGCGTCTCCCTCTCTGCCGGTGTTCTAGCAACAGGGCGCGGGGAAAGGCCAGTGCGCGCAATGCCTCAGGCGGTCCAGCGCACCCAGCGGCCGTGGAAATCGGCGCGCCCCAGCGCGATGGTCCGGTCGCCGGGCCACAGCCGCAGCAAAAGCCCCGCGCCGGGGCCGTCGCCGTCGGCCTCGTAGCGCAGCCAGGCCAGCGGGGTGTCGGCGTAGGCGCGCGCGCCGGCGGCCTCGATCCGCGCGGCCCCCTCGCGCTGGCGCGCGGCCGGCAGATATTGCCAGGCGACGGTGCTCCAGATCAGGTGCAGGGTGCCGGGCCGTGGGGCCAGCCGGCTGGCAAGCCAATCCACGGCGTCGGCGCGTTCGGGCTGCGGCGGGCCGGCGGCGATCGCGGCCTCGGTTAGGGTGCGGCGGTGCGGCTGGTCGGGCCAGAGATAGGCCAGCAGGCGCAACCGTTGCGCCGGGTCGGTCACGTCGATCGGGTTCAGATCGACGCCCGCACGAGCGCGCACGCGCAGCGGCGCAGGGGCGGGCAGGGCGCCCTGCCAGTCGGGCGTCAGGCGCAGCACGGCATCGGCCGGCCCCAGGGGGCCCAGGGCAAATCGGTCCCACATCAGGTTCAGCCCGGCGCTGGCGCCCAGTTCGGTGAACACCATCGGCAGGGGATGGCGCGCGGCCAGCCAGTGGCCGGCGGCGATCAACACGGCGGCGCGGCGCACCTCGTTCGTCTGCGGCGCGTTTTGAACGAAGCCCTCGATAAAGGCCGCTTCGCGCGCCAGCGCCGCCCGCACCGCCTGCCACAGTGCCGCGTCGCTGGACGGGTGCGGGGGATAGACGGCGGCAAGGTCCGCGTGCCCTTGCAGCACCAGCGCATGAAGCGCGCCCGCCAGCCTGAGCGGCACCGATGCCCCCGCCGGGCCCAGTTCTCCCGGCCAGTCGAACAGCCGGCGCGTCAAGGGGGTGTCGTCGGTCAGCCGCTCGCCAAGCAGCGTGCACAGCCGCGCCATGAACGGACTGCCCAGGGCCGCGCAGGCATCCGCTTGCTGGCGCAGGGCCGCGCGCAGCCGCGCGGTCACCGGAACTTGTCCGCCAGCCGCTGCAACGGGCTGCGGCTGTCTTCGGTCGCGGGTTGGGGGGCGGGCTTTGCGGTGGGCGGAGGCGGCGCGCGCCCCGCGTTGCGCGCCGGCGCGACCCGCTGCGCCACGGCGTTCTGGAACCGCGCGCCGTCCCCCGCCGCCAGTGCATCCGCCCCGTCCGCGATCCCGCGCAGCAGATCGTCGAGCCAGTCCTCGTCCGCCTTGGCGAAATCATGCAGCACATAACCCGCGACCGCGTCCTTGTGCCCGGGGTGGCCGATCCCCAGTCGCACCCGCGCGAACCCGTCGCCGATATGCTGAATGATCGAGCGAAGCCCGTTGTGCCCGGCGTGCCCGCCCCCCTGTTTCAACCTGAGCTTGCCGGGCGCCAGGTCCAGTTCGTCGTGCAGCACCATGACATCGGCGGGGGTCAGCTTGAGATAGCGCATCGCCTCGCCCACGGATTGCCCGGACAGGTTCATGAAGGTCTGGGGCTTCAGCAGGACCGCCTTGTCGCCGCCCAGGCGCCCCTCGGCCACCTGGCCCTGAAAGCGCGCCTTCCAGCCGGTAAAACCGTGGTCCTGCGCGATACGGTCCAGCGCCATGAACCCGATGTTGTGACGGTTGCGCGCGTATTGCGCGCCGGGATTGCCAAGGCCGACGATGAGTTTCATGGCCGGCTGTCTACCTTGGGGCGGCGGCGCTGTCCACGGGGCCGCGCGTCCGCGGGGCCCCCGGGGTGGACAAGCGAAAACCCCCGCCCTGGACAGGACGGGGGTTCCAAAGCGTCACCCGCGCAAGGATTACTCCTCGGTGGCTTCCTCGTCGCCGTCTTCGTTGTCGGCCGAACGCAGCCCCGAGGGCGCCGCGAGGTTGGCGATGACGAAGTTGCGGTGGATCGCAGGCTTCACGCCCTCGGGCAGGGCGATGTCTTCGATGTGGATGACGTCGCCGATCTGCTTGCCGGTCAGATCGACCACCAGCTTTTCGGGGATGTCGCCTGCCAGCACGTTCAGTTCGACGTCCGGGCGCACCACGGTCAGCGTGCCGCCACGCTTCAGGCCGGGGGCAGCGGCGTGGTTCACGAATTCGACGTGAACGAACAGGTTGATGCGCGAGGTGCGGCGCAGGCGCATCAGATCGACGTGGGTCGGCAGGTCCTTGACCACGTCGCGCTGCACGGCGCGGCAGATCACGCGGACATCGTCCTGACCCTCGACCTTGAGGTTCCACAGCTGCGACAGGAAACGGCCCTGCTTCAGCTTTTTCAGCAGATAGTTGAAGTCGAAGTCGAGGTTCAGCGGCTCGGCGCCGCCACCATAGACAACGCCCGGCACCTTGCCCGCACGACGAGATTGACGAGCGGCCCCCTTGCCCGACCCCGTCCGGACCTCGGCGATCAGATCGTGGATCTCACCAGCCATATCGGTTCTCCTAAATTCGGTTGGTTACAGGTCACGCCCCTCCAAGGGTGGATGCGCGACCGGGGCCGCATAGCCGAGAACGGCCGCGAAGGAAAGAGGGTATCTGCACCTCTGGACCCCGGCCGCGCGCCGTGGTTGAGTGCCCCGCCACCGTTTCCCAACCGTCAGAGCGCCCGATGCCCGGTTTCGCCCATGCCCTGCGCCTGTCGCGCGCGCCCGCCGTCTGCTTTGCGGGCATGGGGCTGGTCTGGGGCAGTTTCAACGCGGCGCTGCCCGATATCAAGGGCGCAATGGGGGTCAGCGACGGCGCGATGGGCGCGCTGCTGATCTGGGGCTCGGTCGCGGCGATCAGCATGATGACCCTCGCGCCGCGCCTGGGGGGGCCGCTGGGGCGTGCCGCGCTGCCCACCTTCGCGCTGGCCATGGCCGGCGCGCTGGCGCTGATGGCGGGCGCGGGCTCGGCACTGGCCTTCGTGCCGGCGATGATGGCGATGGGGGCCGCCACCGGGGCGCTGGACGTCTTCATGAACGCGCGGCTCTCGGCGATCGAGACGGGCGCGGGGCGCAGCCTGATGAACCTGAACCACGCGCTCTATTCGCTGGCCTTCGCCGCCGCCGCGGTGGCCACCGGGGCGGCCCGGTCGGTCGGACTGGGGGCGCCGGCGATCCTGGGCACGGTCGCGGTTCTGGTGGCGGTTCTGGGGCTGACAAGCTGGGAACGCGACGGCGCCATCGCCGGGCTTGCGCGACCCGCGGGACACAAGGGAGGGCGCCTCGGCCTGTTGCCGATCCTGGGAGGGGGTCTGATCCTGGCCGGGCTGATGACCGAGAACGCGGTCGAGGCCTGGTCCGCGCTCTATGTGGAGCGCGACCTGGGCGGCGCCACCGGGGCCGGGTCGCTGGCGCCGGCGCTGATGGCCCTGACGATGGGCCTGGGGCGGCTGGCGGGTCAGGGCGTCAGTGCCCGGATCGCCGACCGCACGCTTCTGCGCGCGGGCCTGGGCGTGACGATCCTGGGTGTCGCGCTGGTGATCGCGGCCCCCGGCCAGGCCTGGGCCTTTGCCGGATTTGTCGTGCTGGGGCTGGGCGTCTCGGTGGTGGTGCCGACGGCGCTGTCGCTCGTCGGCCGCACCAGTCCCGAGGCCACCCGCACCCGCGCCATCGCCCGCGCCACGGTGCTGGGGTATCTGGGCTATTTTGTCGGACCGCCGCTTCTGGGCCTGATCGCCGAAGTGGCGGGGCTGCGCGGTTCGTTCGGGGTGATCCTGCTGGTGCTGGCGGGCGCCCTGATCCTGGCGCAGGCCCTGACCCGGCGCGGGTAAAGGCAAGGGGGCCAGCCCCCTCGCCGCGTGCGCGGCTCACCCCCGGGATATTTCGGGCACAAAGAAGTGCATGTTTAACAAAGGGTTAAGCCCCTTCTTTGTGCTGAAAATATCCTCCGGGAGGGTCCGGGAGGGTGGAAAACCCTCCCGGCGGTGGCCTCAATCGCGACGGTTGCGCGGGCGCGGGCGGGTCGGGATTTCCTTCAGCAGCCCGCCGACTCCCATCCGGCGGATGTCGTCGCCTGCCACCGGCACGCCGCAGATCAGCCGTTCCAGCACGAAATCCGCGCCGTTCAGCGCCGGGCTGCGGGCGCAGCCCGGCAAGCCGACCACCGGGCGCGCGCCAAGCGTTCCCAGGAACAGCAGGTTGCCCGGATCCACGGGCATCCCGAAATGGGTGACCGTGCCACCGGCGCGGCGCAAGGCTTTGGGCGCGGTGTCGCGTTCATCCGAGGTGGCCGAGGCGGTGAGGATCAGCAAGAGCGCGCCCTCGGCTTTTCGCAGCGCGTCAGATATGGAATTTTCGTCATGGAATACAAGGCATTCCGGGCCAATCTTCACGCCCAGCCGATAGAGCCGCTCGGCGGTGACGCGGTACCCCTTGTCGCTGCCGCCCGCGCCGGTTCGGGCGCCGGTGGTGGTTTCGATCAGGCTGGCGGTGTCCAGCACCGGTCGTGCCAGGGAAAGCGCCGCGGCGCCCAGCGCGCATCCCTTGGAAACAGATGCTTTTTCAAGACCATAGGCGACGATCTTGACGGTCGCGACCATGCCGCCCTGGTCCATGCGGTGCCATTCCGGCACGGTCGCCAGGGTGATCGCCGGGTCGCAGGCATTGACCGCGTGCACCTTGCCCGCGTCGATGCGCGCCAGGCCCGGCCCGTCGGCCAGCAGGTTCACCCGGCCCGTGCCCACCGCTTGCAGTTGCAGGCCGCATCCCTCGGGGGCCAGCGCGCGCGCCAGGGCCAGCGCGGCGGAATCCTCGTCCATGTCCTGGGGGCCCAGACGCGCGACCGTCACCCGCGCATACCCGGCCGTGGCCAGCGCGGCCAGATGGGGTTCCTCCAGCACCGTGCCCTTGCGCAGTCTGCCGGTCGCCAGCGGTTCCGAATGCGCCAGGACTGCGCCCAGCGCCTGTTCCAGCGGGACCGGGCCAAAGTCCATCAGGCGCCCTGCCTCAGCACCCGGGTGACCTGGGCCAGCACCGAGACCGCGATTTCCGCCGGACTTTTCGCGCCGATGTCCAGGCCCACGGGGGCATGGATGCGGGCGATCTGGCTGTCGCTGATCCCGGCGGCCCGCAGCCGCTCCAGCCGCTTTGCATGGGTGCGCGTCGAGCCGAGGCAGCCCAGATAGAACACCGGCGCGGCCAGGGCGGTCAGGATCGCGGGATCGTCGAGCTTGCTGTCGTGCGTCAGCGTGACCACGGCCGTGCGGGCGTCGAGACCTTCGGCGTTCAGGGCTTCGTCCGGCCAGTCGTGGCTGAGGCGCGTCTCGGGGAACCGCTGGGCGCTGGCGAAGGCTTCGCGCGGGTCGATGACCACCGGGTCGTAGCCCGCAAGCCGCGCCATGGGCACCAGCGCCTGGGCGATGTGCACGGCGCCGACGATCAGCATCTTGAGCGGCGGGTTGAACAGGGCGACAAATTCGCCCGTGTCCTCCATCCCCGAGCGGTCGGCACGAAAGCGCGCCGGGTGGTCGTCCGGGCCCAGCAGACGGCGGGTCCAGCCCTCGGGCGTGACGCCATAGGCGATCGGGCGCCGTGCCGCGCGGGCCGCGACGACGGCGGCCAGCAGGGCCTCGGGCATGGCGGGGCCCACGGGTTCCACCAGCACGCGGATCGTGCCGCCACAGGCGAGGCCGACGTTGAACGCGGTCTCGTCGCTGACGCCAAAGGTCAGCAGGCGCGGCTGGCCGTCTGCCAGCGCCTCCAGTGCCTCGACCACGACCGCGCCCTCGACGCAGCCGCCCGAGACCGAGCCCATGATCTCGCCCGCGCCCGAAATTGCCAATTGCGAACCCGCCTGACGGGGCGCCGAGCCCCAGGTCTCGATCACCGTGGCCAGCGCGGCGCCGCGGCCCTGGCGATGCCAGTCAAGGGCGATTTCGGGGATACGGTCGTGCTGCATGGCGGCTCCTCTGGCGGCCGGACTGGGGGCAGTATGACGCCCGACCCGGGGTATTTCCAGCGCGACCTTTGGCGAGGGGGGGGGGAGAGAGGGTCGGCCGCCGCGACCGGGAGGGACACGGCGGCCGGGTTCAAGCCCCAGTTGGCTGACGGGGCCTGATCCTGCGCGCCCGCGGGGGGGGGATTGGGCGCGACGGAACCTGTTCCCTACATGGCGTTTGCAACGCCCGCGTGCAACCGTGCGCGACGAAGGGGCGCGGAAAACCGCCGAGCGTCATTCCGCCAGAAGCGCCAGCAGGCGGGCCTTTTCGCCGTGGTCCGAGGGGTCGGACAAGGCCTGGGCCAGCGCCTCGAGCGAGGCGACGGAATGGCTGGCGCGGAAGGTGTCCACATGGGGCAGCATGGCGCGGATCCCCTGCGCCCGGGGCGCGAACCCGTCCCAGCGCAGCAACGGATTCAGCCAGATCAGCCGTTTCGCGGACAGGTGCAGGCGCTCCATCTCGGTGCGCAAGAGCGCGGGGTCGTCGCGGTCCAGCCCGTCGGTGATGAGCAGCACCACCGCGCCCTGACCCAGCACACGGCGCGACCAGTCGCGGTTGAACTGGTGCAGGCAGGCGCCGATGCGCGTGCCACCCTGCCAGTCGCGGGCCTCGTGCCCGGCGGCGTTCAGCGCGGCATCCACGTCGCGGGTGCGCAGATGGCGGGTGATGTTGGTCAGCCGGGTGCCAAAGGTGAAGGCGTGGACCCGCGCCCAGCCCTGGCCCTGCCGGTTGGCGACCGCGTGCACGAAATGCAGCACCATGCGCGAATAGCTGGCCATCGAGCCCGAGATGTCGCACAGCACCACCAGCGCCGGCCAGCGGGTGGCGGGCTTTCGGTGCGCCAGGGTCAGAACCTCGCCGCCGGTGCGCAGCGCCCCGCGCAGCGTGCGGCGCGGATCGGGCCGGCGGCCGCGCGGATCGGCGGTCAGGCGACGGGTGGGCAGCGGGCGGACCGGCAGCGCCAGACGCGACAGCATCCGCCGGGCACGGGCCGCTTCCGCGGCCGACATCTGTTCGAAATCGAGGCTGCGCAACCGTTCGTCGGCCGAGGCGGTCTGCGTTGCATCGACCTCGATCCGCGGGTCGTCGGGGTCGGTGTCGTCGGAACCGGCAGGCGGTGGCGGGTCGATCCCGTCGAGCAGGGCTTCGGCGGCGCGTTTCGCGGCCGAGGCGGCGACCTCTTCCTCCTGCACGCCGCGGATGGCGGGGAGCATCAGCGCCATCATGTGTTCCATGTAGCGCGGATCGCGCCAGAACAGGCGAAAGACCTGGGCAAAGACCTGCCGTTCCTCGGGGCGCGAGACGAAGACCGCGTGCAGCGTCCAGTAGAAATCCTGCTTCGAGGTGAAGCCAGCCGCGGCGACGGCCTCGATCGCGGTCAGCACGCGGCCGGGGCCGACCGGCAGCCCGGCCTTGCGCAGCGCGCGCGCGAAATGCGTCAGGTTCTGGGTCAGCCTGGGGCTGTCGGGCAGCGCAAGGGCCGTCATGACGGGCTGCCCGTGGCGCGCGCCGGGGCGGTCATGCCGGGGCCAGCGCCTTGCGCGTTTCGTCAAGGAGTTTGCGCGCTTCCGAGCCCTGGATGCGGGCGATGTCGTCCTGGTATTTCAAGATCGCGCCAAGCGTGTCGGCGATCACCTCGGGGGACAGGCTGATGACATCGAGCGCGAGCAGGCATTTGGCCCAGTCGATGGTTTCGGCCACGCCGGGTTTCTTGAACAGGTCCTCGGTGCGCAGGCGCTGGACGAAGGCCACGACCTCGCGGCTGAGGGTCTCGGCAGCTTCCGGCACGCGCGCCGCGAGGATCTCGGCCTCGCGCGCGAAATCGGGGTAATCGACCCAGTGATAGAGGCAGCGGCGTTTCAGCGCGTCGTGCACCTCGCGCGTGCGGTTCGAGGTCAGGATGACGATCGGCGCGGCCGGGGCCTTGACGGTGCCGAGTTCGGGGATCGTGACCTGAAAGTCGCTGAGGGCCTCCAGCAGGAAGGCCTCGAAGGGTTCGTCGGTGCGGTCGATTTCGTCGATCAGCAGCACCGGCGGGCCGCCGGGCTGGTCGCGCATCGCTTGCAGCAGCGGGCGTTCGATCAGGAAGTCGGGGCCGAAGAGGTCGCGGGTCAGCGTCTCGCGGTCGCGGTCGCCGGTGGCCTCGGCGGTGCGGATCGCAACCATTTGCGCGGCAAAGTTCCACTCGTAGACGGCGCTGGCCGCGTCCAGCCCTTCGTAGCATTGCAGCCGGATCAGGCGCCGGCCCAGGGCGGCGGCGAGGGCCTTGGCGATCTCGGTCTTGCCGGTGCCGGCCTCGCCTTCCAGGAACAGCGGGCGGCCCAGTTTCAGCGCCAGGAAAGTGACGGTGGCCAGCGCGCGGCCACAGACATAGTTCTGACCGGCGAGCAGGGCCTGCACGTCGTCGATGGTGGCGAGTTCGGTCACGCGAGCCCCCTCTCACATGGGAATGGGGCCATGCTGGAGAGGCGGCGCGCGGGGGTCAAGCGGTGGCGCGACGGGATGCGACCAATGGACAGGTTCGGCGCCGGACTCAGCGCGCGGCCTCGGCGACGAAACGTTTCAGCAATCCGGTGTCCACGGGCTTGTAAAGCAGCGGAACACCGGCCCGCGCGGCCTTCAGGCGCAGGGGTTCGGCGCGGGTGGCCGACAGCAGGCGCGCGGGCAGCGGGCCGTGTCGGGCGTGCAGCCGCTGCATCAGCGCCAGGCCCGCCTCTTCGCCACCGGGCAGCGCGTCGATCAGCACGAAATCGGGGGCCAGGCCGATCTCGTCGATCAGCGCCAGGGCTTCGGCCGGGTCGGGGGCGTCCAGCACGCTGATCCCCCATCCGTCAAGGAGATGGGTCAGGGCGCGGCGCATGTCGGGATCGGCGGCCACCAGCAGCCCGATCAGGTCGCGGGGCGGCAAGGCGGCGGGATCGGTTGGTTCAGCCGTGGTCGCGTGGGGCGCCGGCGCATCGGCCGCCGCGCCCAGGTGCAGCACAAAGCGCGATCCGCGCCCGACCCGCGAATCGAGCGTGACCACATGCCCGAGCAGCGCCGTGGCGCGTTCGACGATGGCCAGCCCCAGACCCATCCCCTCGGACGCCGAGGCGCGGGCGTTCAGACGGTGGAATTCGCGGAAGATCGCCTCGCGTTCGGTTTCGGGGATGCCGGGGCCGGTGTCGGTGATCTCGACCCGCAGTCCGGCCGCGCCCTTGCGCACCCCGATCAGCACGCCGCCCGTGCGGGTATAGCGCAGCGCGTTGCCAATGAGGTTCTGCAAGATGCGCCGCAGCCAGGTCGGATCGGACAGCACCACGCCCGACCCGGCCCTCAGGCGCAGGCGCAGCCCCTTGGCAGCGGCCAGCGGGGCGAATTCCTGCGTCAGGCGCGCCAGCAGCGGGGCCAGCGGCACCGGCGTCAGCGGCACCTCGAGCCGGCCGCTCTCCAGCCGCGAGATGTCGAGCAGGGCGTCGAGGATCGTCTCGACCGACTCGAGGGCCGAGCGGGTCTTGTCCAGGGCCTCGATCGCGCGAGGCGCCAGACCGGCATCCTCGATCGAGGCGAGGAACAGCTTGGCGGCCGAGAGCGGTTGCAGCAGGTCGTGCGAGGCGGCGGCGACAAAGCGCGCGCGCGTCGCGTTGGCGCGTTCGGCGCGGCCCAGCGCCTCGCCCAGTTCCAGGGTGCGGGCTGCCACCCGGGCCTCGAGTGTTTCGTTGGCGCGGCTCAGCGCGGCAATGGCGCGCCGTTCGCTGGTTACATCGGTGAACGAGATGACGAAGCCGCCGTCGGGCATTTCCTGCACGAACATGTCCAGGATCGCGTCGGCGTCGCGGGTGATGGTGACGCGCAGCGGCGCCCGGTCGATCCGTCGCTGCACCCAGTCGCGCAAGTCCCGCGCCTGCAGGCCGCCGGCGGCGCGCAGATGTTCGGTCATGCCCTCGACCAGATCGTCGAACGCCAGGCCAAGGCGGAACCGCGTGCGGTGGATGGCCAACAATTCGGCCGCGCGGTCGTTCCAGCCGATCAGCCGCGCATCGCTGTCGAAAATGCACACGCCCTGGCTGATGTGATCGAGCGTCGCGCGCACGACCCGCGCCTGATCGTCCAGAAGCCGCCCCCGCGCGGCGCGTTCGGCGCGCAGGATGTCGGTGATGTCGGTCTGCAAGATGACCGTGCCGCCGTCGCGGGTGCGATGTTCGGACACCTGCAACCAGCGGTCCCCGGTCAGCGCCACGGTGAAGACCACGCTGCGGTCCTGATGGCGGCGCAGCCTTTGCAGCGCCCAGTCCTGCGCCGTCACGCCCTGAGGCAGCGACAACTGGCCCGAGCGGCTGACCAGTTCGACGTATCCCGCGAAATTCAGACCCGGTTTCAGGAAGGGGCGAATATCCTGCAATTGCAGGCCAAAGCGCGAGTTGCTCAGCACCAGCACGTCGTTCGCATCGAACAGGCCGAACCCTTCGCGCACCGTCTCGATGGCGTCGGTCAGGTTGCGGCGCGCGGCCTCGGCTTCGCGGTTGGCGGCGGCGAGATGCGCGTTCGAGACGTGGAGCAGATCGAGCGCGTCGCCCAGCTCGCGGGTCCGCACGCGGATCTGATCCTCGAGCAGGGCGGCGCGTTCGAACTGGGCATAGGACGCTTCGGACAGGTCGGTGTCGCGTTCGACGCGGCGCATCAACACCTCGGCGATCGCCTTGAGTTTGGCGATCTGCCGACCGGGCGGGTCGGCGGGGTTGACCAGATCCTCGGCGCTCATGCCGGGTCCGGGGTGGCGGCGGGCGGCGGATACAGCGCCACCCCCGTCAGCGTCTGGTTGACATGCATCCCGTTCAACTGCTCGCCATAGGTCGAAAAGCCGGTGACCCGGTGGGCGCGAAACAGCGCCGAGATGTGGCCTGACAACTGCTTTTCCTGCGCCTCCATGCGGCGCAGGACGCAGTCGCAGGCCAGGATTGCGGCCGGGGCGCGCGTCCCGGCGATGTCGGCGAGGGCGCGGCCCAGGTGGTCGGTCATGTCCTCGGCCTCGGCCAGGGTCAGGACCAGCCCGTCGTCGATGGCGGAAAAGAAGATCAGGTCGCCCGTCTGTTCGTCCACCTGCCGGATCGAGCGCACGTGATGGCGCCCACCGATGCGCACGACGACCGGATGCGCGGCAAAGGTGAAGGGCGTCAGTTGCGCGGGGTCCTTGCCCAGAAGCCGGGCGTATTCGCGCGCGGCGGGTTCGGCGTTGATGGTGTGCACGACGCGGCGCGAGGGGTCGGCGCCCGTCACCACCATGCGCCGTCCGGTGGGGCGGAAATGGTCGAACTTGAACACCCGGACGGGGCAGTCGGTGCGCACCACGGCCGCCACCGCCGCATTGCGCAACGCCCGCCCGTCGCTGAAGACGAAGGTTTCCAGGAACCGCGTGCCATCCGCCGCCGAGCCGCCGAACAGCGGCGTCGCCCCGAGGCCGGGCGCCAGGGTCGAGGCCAGCGCGTCCTCGCGCGCGCTGAGCCCGTCCACCAGCAGGAACACGAAATCATGGTCCCAGCGCGGCACGAGGCGGGCCAGCGTGGTGCGGGCGCGGATCAGGTCGCCAATCACGGCCTGCGTGTCGAACCCACCCAGATCGGGGATCGTCAGGATCTCGGCGCGGAAGTGTTGCGCGGGCAGGGCCGTGGCGACAATCAGCCCCTCGGCATAGCCTTGCGCACCGATCTCGCCGGCGGTGGTGCAGCCGATCACCGGGATCGGCGCCAGCCTGTCCGTGAGCGCGCGCACCAGCGCCGCCAGATCGGGCACCCGGGGCGAGGCGAAGATCACCACCAGCGCAAAGGGGCCGGGCCCCAGCGCCGCCGCCAGCGCCGCCGCCGCGTCGGGGTCGGTGGCGGATACCTCGGCCGTGCGGATCAACGGTTCGTCCATGGCCGTGCTGCGCTCCTTGCGGCCGCCTGTTGGTGCGAGGCGCCGAGGCTAGGGCCGGGTCGGGCGATTGTCCAGCGTCAGCCCTTGCGCGCGACGATGAACCGGGCGGGCGGCGCGGCGGGATAGTTGCCGGTCTCGACGATCTGGAACCCGGCGTCCGCGATCTGCCGCTCAAGCCGTTCGATGGACAGGAAATTGACCCAGGGCGCGCGGCCGATCAGCCGCATCGCCGCGATCACCGGCTGCAACAGCCGGTAGCGCCCGCTCAGGCAGGCGGTTTTCGTGATGAACAGGCCGCCCGGCTTCAACAGCGCGTGGGCGTGGGCTGCCTCGGCCCCGGGATCGCGGGTCAGGTGCAGCAGGTTGAAGGCCAGCACCGCGTCATAGGGGCCCGGGCCCAGCGCCGCGTCGCCCAGCGCGCCCTGCACGCAGGTCACGTTGCCGATGCCCGCGGCGGCCAGTTTCTCGCGGCCGATGGTCACCATCCCGGCGGCGATGTCCGAGGCGGTGATCGCGGCGACATGGGGCGCCAGCCGGATCGCGGTCGAGGCGGTTCCGCAACCGACCTCGAGCACCCGGTCGCCAGGGCGCAGATGGGCGCGGGTGCGGGTCAGCGTGGTTTCCCAGGCGTCCGGGTTGGCGACGGGTCGGGCCGCGTAGGCGCGGGCGACACGATCCCAGAAAGCAGCGTCGGTCATGGCGGGTCTCCGTTGGGTGAGACGGGGCTATAGCCTGCGCCGGATCAAAAGAGAATTGCATGGATTGGCATGGATGCTATGCAGGTTTGCATGAATTGGTCCGCCATCGCCTTTGACTGGAACCAGGCCCGCGCCTTTCTGGCGGCGGCCGAGGAGGGCAGCTATTCCGCCGCGGCGCGGGCGCTGGGTCTGGCCCAGCCGACACTGGGGCGGCAGATCGCGGCGCTGGAGCGGTCGCTGGGCGTCGCACTGTTCGAACGGATCGGCCGCGGGGTGGTGCTGACGCCGGCAGGGGCGGATCTGCGGGCGCATGTGCGGGCGATGGCCGACGCGGCGGCGCGGGTTGCGCTGGTCGCGGCCGGGCAGGCCGAGGATGTGGCGGGCTCTGTCAGCCTGTCGGCCAGCGATGCGATGGCGGCCTATGTGCTGCCCGAAATCGTGGACGGGCTGCGGCGGCGCCAGCCGGAGATCCATCTGCGGCTGGTGGTGACCAACGCGCTGAGCGACCTGCTGCGGCGCGAGGCGGATATCGCGCTGCGTCATGTCCGGCCGCGCGAACCCGATCTGGTGGCGCGTCGGATCGACGCGGGGCGCGCGTATCTTTATGCCGCGCCGTCCTTTCTGGCGCGGCACGGCCTGCCCGCGGATGTGGCGGCGCTGCGCGGCCTGCCCTTTGTCGGCCTGATCGATCCCGATCGCATGGCGCCCTTGTTGCAGGGCCACGGGCTGCCGGTGACGGCGGCGGATATTCCGCTGACCTCGGACAGTTCGGTCGCGGGATGGGAGATGGTCCGGCGTGGCCTGGGCATCGGGCTGATGTTCGAGCGCATCGCCCGCATGACGCCCGATGTCGCGCGCATCGTGCCCGGGTTCGCCGGCGTGCCGGTGGCGTTGTGGCTGACGACGCACCGCGACCTGCACCGCTCGCGCCGCATCCGGCTGGTGTTCGACCACCTGGCCGAGGCGCTGTCTGGCCCGGGCGCGGCACCGGATTGACGCGGGGCGCGCGTTTTGTCGGATCGGGGGGGTGTTTCGCCCTCGGCCGGGAGGCTTCCAGCCTCCAGCCCTCGGGCGACCCGCCGGGGGGCGCTGCCCCCCGGACCCCCCGGGATATTTCCGGCACAAAGATGGGGGGCGGCGGCGCCCTTGGTTTTTGGCGCCGCCGCCCCCGTCGCCGCCCCCGTCATGGGGAGGTGTTGCAGGTTGCCCGGCGTGCGGTCAGGCGAGGCCCTTGCAGAAGGTCTGGATGCGGGTGCAGGCCTCGGTCAGGGCGGCGTCCGAGGTGGCGTAGCTCACGCGGAAGTTCGGGCTGAGGCCGAAGGCCGCGCCGAACACCACCGCGACGCCGGTTTCCGCCAGCAGCGCCTTGGCGAAGACTTCGTCATTCTCTATCCGCGTGCCGCCGGCCGAGGTCTTGCCGATGCAGCCCGAGATGTCGGGATAGACATAGAAGGCGCCTTCGGGTTTGGGGCAGGTGATGCCGGGCGCTTCGTTCAGCATGTCCACCACCAGGTTGCGGCGGCGCTGGAAGGCCTCGCGGAACGGGCCGAGGAACTCTTGCGGGCCGTTGAGGGCCTCGAGCGCGGCGTATTGCGACACCGACGAGGGGTTCGAGGTCGATTGCGACTGGATCGTCGCCATCGCCTTGATGAGAGCGACGGGGCCCGCCGCGTAGCCGATGCGCCAGCCGGTCATGGCATAGGCTTTCGACACGCCGTTGCAGGTGAGGGTGCGGTCGTAGAGGCCGGGTTCCACCTGGGCCGGCGTCACGAAGGTGAAATCGTCGAACACCAGGTGCTCATACATGTCGTCGGACATCACCCAGACATGCGGGTGGCGCATCAGCACATCGGTCAGCGCCTTCAACTCGGTCAAAGCGTAGCCCGCGCCGGTGGGGTTCGACGGCGAGTTGAAGATGAACCATTTGGTCTTTGGGGTGATCGCCGCTTCCAGTTGTTCGGCGGTGATCTTGAAGTCGGTGTCCAGGCTGGCCTCGACCGGGACGGGGGTGCCGCCGGCGAGCAGCACCATGTCGGGGTAGCTGACCCAGTAGGGCGCGGGGATGATGACCTCGTCGCCGGGGTTCAGCGTGGCCATCAGCGCGTTGTAGAGGATCTGCTTGCCGCCAGTGCCGACGCTGACCTGCTGTGGGGTGTAGGTCAGGCCGTTCTCGCGCAGGAATTTGGCGCAAATCGCCTGTTTCAGCTCCGGAATGCCATCCACGGCGGTGTATTTCGTGCGGCCGGCGTCGATCGCGGCCTTGGCGGCGTCCTTGATGTTCTGCGGCGTGTCGAAATCGGGTTCGCCCGCGCCCAGGCCGATGACGTCCTTGCCGGCGGCCTTCATCTCGGCGGCCATGTTGGTGACGGCGATGGTGGCCGAGGGTTTCACGCGCAGGATGGTATCGGAAAGGAACGGCATCGGGGCCTCCGGTTTGTGTTTTCCGGGCCCATCTCTTAGGATGCGCCCCGATCCCGTTCAAGGGCGAAAGCAGGCGCGGCACGCGCGCCGTATCGCACCGAAAACCAAGGAGGGACGAATGACGGATTCCTGGTACTCCGACGATCAGGCCACGCTGGGCGACCGGCTGGCGGCGGCTCGCGACGCGGGCGGGCTGACACAGAACGAACTGGCGCAACGCCTGGGCGTGCGCGCCAAGACGCTGCGCGATTGGGAGAACGACCTGAGCGAGCCGCGCGCCAACCGTTTGCAGATGCTGGCGGCGCTTCTCGGCGTGTCGCTGCGTTGGCTGCTGACCGGCGAGGGCGACGATGTCTCGCCGCCCGGCGCCGACACGCCGCAACCGGACCCGGCGCTGAAACAGGCGCTGTCGGACCTGCGCGCCCTGCGCGGCGAATTGCTGCGCATGGGGGAAAAGCTGGGACGACTGGAAAAGACCCTGCGGTTGCAGACCGCCCTGGCCCCCGAGGTGCGACGTGAGTGACGAGAACCGGCTCAAGCGGCTGAGAATGCGGTCCTGGCGGCGCGGGATCAAGGAGATGGACCTGATCCTGGGACCCTTTGCCGACGATTGGCTGGCGCGGCTGGACGACAGCGCGCTGGACACGTTCGAAGCGATCCTGGGCGAGAACGACCACGATCTCTATCAATGGGTCACGGCGCGGATCGGACGGCACGACGCGGCGGGGGGGCAGGCCGCGCTGGGGCCGTCGGCCTATGACGCGCTCATGACCGAGATCGCGCGCCACGCCGCGGCGCGGCTCGAACGCTGATCGCCGCGCCACGCAGCAAGAAGGCCGGGTCGCGTGACCCGGCCTTTTGTTGTCGCCGTCTCGGGCGGGTTACTTGCCCGCGGGGGCCTGCGGCATCGGCGCGGCGGCCGAGATGCTGATCGACGACTGGCAGGTGGAAGAGCTGAACGTGCCGACCCAGATGTCATAGCGACCGGCGGGGGCGTCGGGGATCGACAGGGCCGGCTGCAAATCGTTGGTGTCGTCGTTGAATTGCCAGGCGGTGGTCGGGTCGTTGACCAGAAGCACCGTGTCGCACTGGCCCTGAACGCTGATGTTCAGCGTGACATTCTGCTGGCCTTGCGGGTCGTAATACAGCGAGAAGTCGGGCGCCTGCGCGACATAGCCGTGGCCCGGGACGTTGCACTGGTTCTGGAACAGGCTGACCTGGCCGCCGGCGATCACCGGGCGGGTCTCGTTGCCGCCGGCGCTCAGATGCACCTCGGCGCCACCCAACGACCATTCGGGGCAGGCCGACGGCTGCGGCTGCGTCTGGCCACCGCCCGACGGCGGGAAGGTCTCGGCCACCAGGGTGGCCTGGCAGGCGTTCGAGCCGAAGGTGCCGACCCAGATGTCATAGCGCCCGGTGGGGGCGTTCGGCAGGCGAACGCGCGGCTGCAAGGTGCCATCCGAGTCGTCTTGATACATCCACTGCCCCGACGAATCGTTGATCAGCATCGTCGTGTCGCAGTCCGATTGCACCCGGAATTCCAGGTCCCGGCCAAGGTTGCGCGCATCGTAATTGATGGTGAAGCTGGGTTGCGGCGTGACGCGGCCGTAGCCCTGCACACCGGGCAGGGTGGTGCATTGGCTCAGGTCCAGCCCGCCGCCGGCATAGATCTGGAATTGCTGGGGCACCCAGGCGGTTTCGGCATCGGTCGTGATCGGAACGCCGTTGAGTTGCCAGTTCGGGCATTGTTGCGCCGAAGCGGCGCCGGCCAGCGAAAGGCACAGGGCCGCGCCAGCGGCGGCCAGACGAAGACCATGGGAAATACTTGGCATCAAGGACATGGACAACTCCTGAAATAGAGGCGGGTATGGGCGCAGGGTGGAACCGTTCGGGGTTTCAGTCAAGGGTCAAGGCGGGCGCCGGGGCCGCTTGCGGACCCGGTTCGCCATGGGTCGCGCGCGCCGTTCAAAGGGTTCAATCGAAAGGGGCCGTCCCCGCGGTGGGCGGGGACGGCGGGCGGTTTCAGAAGGATTCGACGCTCAGTTGCGCGTCGCAGGTTTCCGGGCCGAAGGTGCCGACCCAGATGTCGTATTGGCCCGAAGGCGCCGCCGGGATGCGGATCGCGGGATCCGACCCGTTGGTGTCGTCGTTGAACAGCCATTCGCCCGAGGCGCTGTTCACCAGCAGCACCGTATCGCAGCTGCCGCTCACGCGCAGTTCCAGCGCGCGGCCCATGCCGAGATCGTCGTATTGCAAGGTGAAGTCGGGGTTCTCGACGACATAGCCGTTGCCCGGCATGTCGCCGCACTGGCCAAGGTCGATGTCGCCGCCGGCGACGACCTGGGTCGATTGCGCGGTCCAGACCTGTTCGGCGTCATAGGCCAACGGCGCGCCGCTGACCGCGTAGCTGGGGCAGGCTGCCGAGGCGACTGCGGGCAGGGCGAGGGTGAAGACCGCGGCAAGCGCGGCCCGAAACACAGTGTTCATGGCAACTCCTTTGATGAACGCGCCAGCGTTGCCCGCGCCCCCGAAATCCGTCAATCAGGTTTCAACCGACTGACATTCTTGTGATTTTTCCGAACCGGAGCGGATCTTTGGGCGATAGCGCAAACGGTGTTGCGCTTAACCGGCTATTTGCAATTTGTGGACAAGAATGGCGACCGAACCCTCATTGGTGGAGCCGCGCATGAGTTTTCACAGCCACGTCAAACCCGCCACGCCCCCCGGGCATGACGAGGGGCCGCCGGGCGGTCTGTTGTCCGGCTATCTCGACAGCCTCGCATTGGTCGAGCGGCTGCACCGGCTGCTGCTCGATGTCATCAAGGACGAGTTCGAACGATTGGGCATCCTGGACATCAACGCGGTGCAAGCGCTGCTGCTGTTCAACATTGCCGACAACGAGGTGACCGCGGGCGAGTTGAAGACGCGCGGATATTACCAGGGCTCGAACGTCAGTTACAATCTGAAGAAGCTGGTCGAAAACGGCTACATGCATCATGCCCGATGCGAGATCGACCGACGGTCGGTGCGCGTCAGCCTGACCCCGCGCGGGCACGAGGTGCGGTCGGTTGTCGCGGATCTCTTTGCGCGCCATGCCGACGGGTTGATCGGCAAGCGGGTCGTGGCCGCGGGCGAGCTTGACACCATCAACGGCGCGCTGAAACGGATGGAACGCTACTGGGCCGATCAGATCCGCTATATCTATTGATCGCGCGGCGGCCCGACGGTCCGCGCCGCCATTGGCCATGGCCCGGGCCGCGCGCGTTTCGCCGGTCGCGGTTCCCTCAGCTTGCGCCCAGTTTCGCCTTCCGCGCCGCCCGCAGCCGCGCAAAATCGTCGCCGGCGTGATAACTGGAGCGGGTCAGCGGCGTCGCGGACACCATCAGAAACCCCTTGCCATAAGCGGTCTTTTCGTAGGCGGAGAATTCCTCGGGCGGGACGAAGCGTTCGACCGCGTGATGCTTGGGCGTCGGTTGCAGATACTGCCCGATCGTCAGGAAATCGACATCGGCGCTGCGCATGTCATCCATCACCTGCGTGACGCCCTGCCGGTCCTCGCCCAGCCCGACCATGATGCCCGATTTGGTGAAGATCATCGGGTCCAGTTGCTTGACCCGCTGCAACAGCCGGAGCGAATGGAAATACCGCGCACCGGGGCGCACCGTCGGGTAAAGGCCAGGGACGGTTTCCAGGTTGTGGTTGAACACATCGGGACGCGCGGCGACGACAACTTCCAGCGCCTCGGGGCCGCACCGCAGGAAATCGGGCGTCAGGATCTCGATCGTGGTTTCGGGCGCGCGGTGGCGCACGGCGCGGATCGTCTGGGCGAAATGCTCGGCCCCGCCGTCGGCCACATCATCGCGATCGACCGAGGTGATGACCACATGCTTCAGGCCCAGCGTCGCCACCGCATGGGCGACGCGCCCCGGTTCGAAGGCGTCCAGCGCCTCGGGCTTGCCGGTCGCCACGTTGCAGAAGGTGCAGCCCCGGGTGCAGATCTCGCCCATGATCATCATCGTCGCGTGGCCCTGCGACCAGCATTCGCCGACGTTCGGGCAGCCGGCCTCCTCGCAGACCGTGGCCAGCTTGTTGTCGCGCATGATGCGGCGGGTTTCGTTGTAACCCGGGCCACCCGGCGCCTTGACGCGAATCCACGCCGGTTTCTTGGGCTGCGCCTGGTCCGGGCGATGCGCTTTCTCGGGGTGGCGCTGGTCGGGCAGTTTGAGGTCGCGCATCGGGTCCTCCGCTCGCGGATGGCTGCGCCGGGACATAGCGCGCCAGGCGCCGCAAGGCAAGAAAACCCCGCGGCAAGCAGGCTTGCGCGGGGTGCAAGGCGGTCAGGCCGCCGGGATGCGCGGGGGGGGGGGCGGGCGCTTGCGTGGGCCGGCCCCCCGGGCGCGGCCGATCAGGCGGCGGCTTCGCGATTGGCCTCGATCAGCCAGTTCAGCACGGTTTCGGGCGACGACACGCCATAGGGGTCCGCGCCATGGTTGTCCGACAGGCCGGGCTCTTCGAACCAGGCCTCGACCACGCCGTCGCGCACGATGGCGGCATAGCGCCACGACCGCAGGCCGAACCCGAGATTGTCCTTGCGCACCAGCATCCCCATGCGGCGGGTGAACTCGCCCGAGCCGTCGGGGATCACCTTGACGTTCTTCAGACCCTGGTCGATCGCCCATTTGTTCATGACGAAGCTGTCGTTGACCGACATGCAGTAGATGTCGTCGATGCCCTGCGCCTTGAAGTCCTCGTAGCCGTTCTCGAACCCGGGGAGCTGATAGGTCGAGCAGGTCGGCGTGAAGGCACCGGGCAGCGAGAACAGCACCACGCGCTTGCCTTTGAAATAGTCCGCCGTGGTCAGGTCCTGCCAGCGGAACGGGTTCGGACCCCCGACACTTTCATCGCGAACGCGGGTGTGAAAGGTCACTTCAGGAAGACGAAAGCCGGTATGCATGAGAGAACTCACCGTTGAATTGCAAGAGGTTAGGCCAGCGCGAGTCGCTGACCTTGCTTCCTTTCTAGAACGATTCCAAGTCGCGCTGCAATTGCGAAAAAGATCTATTTGCAATGCAGCATTTTGCGACACCCGCACGGCAGCCCGCACCGCAGCCCCCGCCGTGCCTGCCTGGTCCGCGCGCAGGCGCGTCAGCGCCCCAGCATCTTCATGCCGCGCGTCAATCCCTCGAGGGTCATCGGCACCATGCGCTCTTCGAACAGGTCCGAGATCAGGCGGATCGACTGGGTATGGGACCAGTGCCGTTCCGGCGTCGGGTTGATCCAAAGGTTCTGCGTCCAGTGCGCGCGCGCGCGCGCCAGCCAGGTCGCGCCGGATTCCTCGTTCCAGTGCTCGTTCGCGCCGCCGGCATAGGCGATCTCATAAGGCGACATCGTGGCGTCACCGACGAAGATGCACTTGTAGTCCGGGCCATAGGTGCGCAGCACCTCCCAGGTGGGGGTGCGGGCATCCCAGCGGCGCGCGTTGTCTTTCCAGACGAATTCGTAGAGGCAGTTGTGAAAGTAGAAATGTTCCAGATGCTTGAACTCGGACCGGGCGGCACTGAACAGCTCTTCCAGCACCTTGACATAGGGGTCCATCGAACCGCCGATGTCGAAGAACAGCAGCACCTTGACCGCGTTGCGCCGCTCGGGCCGGGTCTTGACGTCGAGCCAGCCTTGCTCGGCCGTGGCGCGGATCGTGCCGTCGAGATCCAGCTCGAGCTCGGCGCCGTCGCGCGCCCAGTTGCGCAGCCGCTTCAGCGCGACCTTGATGTTGCGCGTGCCCAGTTCGACGGTGTCGTCAAGATTGCGGAACTCGCGCTTGTCCCAGACCTTGACCGCGCGTCCCTGGCGGCCCTCTTTCTGGCCGATGCGCACCCCCTCGGGGTTATAGCCATAGGCGCCGAAGGGCGAGGTGCCGGCCGTGCCGATCCACTTCGAGCCGCCCTGGTGGCGCTCTTTCTGCTCCTCGAGCCGTTGTTTCAGCGTTTCCATCAGCTTTTCGAACCCGCCGAGGGCCTCGACCCTGGCGCGTTCCTCGTCGGTCAGGTGCTTTTCGGCCAGTTTTTCCAGCCACTCGGCCGGCAGATCGACGGCCTGGATCACCGCCTCGGGGGTGATCGCGTCGAGCCCCTTGAAGGTCGCCGCAAAGGCGCGGTCGAAACGGTCGATGTGGGCCTCGTTCTTCACCATCGTGGTGCGGGCGAGGTAATAGAACCCTTCGGCGTCGAACTGCGCGAGGCCGGCTTTCAGGGCCTCGAGAAAACCCAGGTATTCCCGCACGCTGACCGGAACGGCGTGGGCGCGCAATTGTTCGAGAAAGGGGCGGAACATCACATCGCCCGCTGGATCACCACGGTCAGCACCGTGCCCAGGATGGCGCCGATCAACCCCCAGACCGCGGCATACTGGACGATGTCCAGGCGCTCGCCGCCCTTGCGACGGGCAAAGATCCCGCCCCAGACGGCGCCGATCAGAAAGCCTGCGAAGATGAACATGAAAGCCTCTGCGTTGCCGGTCAGAGATTCGCGTAGCGTTGCGCCGCGCCGCCGATCCGGGCGATTTCGTCCAGCCGCGTGCGCGCCGCGGCATCCGAGCCGAACCCATAGCGCGCGGCGGCCATCGAGTCGAGCCTCAGGCGCGAGGCCTGATCGACCTGACCCAGTTGCGACAGCGCCTCGGCGCGAATGAACTGAAGCGAGGCCAGAAAGGCCGCGTTCTCGGTGCGCGCGGCATAGGGCAGGGCGCGTTGCGCCAGGTCCAGCGCCAGTTGCGACTGACCGGTCGCCAGCGCCTGCACGGCCAGATGCATGTCGATATGGGCCGCGTGGACCTCGCCGCCAGGGGTGTGGCGGTAGATGTCGGCGGCCTGCACCAGCGCCTGCATCGCGTCGTCGCCCTGGTCGCGCGGGGCGACGCGCGCCACCAGCATCAGGCTGAGGGCAAGGCGATTGTCGGTCCACCCTTCGGACCGGGCCAGGGCCAGGGCCCGGGCTGCGCTTTCGCGCCGCGCGCTCAACCCGTCGGCCGAGGACAGCGCCTGCTCGATCGCCAGTTGCCAGGCGCGCGGCGTGATGCCGACCTGGGTGCCGCCCCGGCCCCGGCCCTGGGGGTTCAGCCGGTTGAACAGGGTCGGCAGACGGGCCGCGACCTGGTCGCGGGTCATTCCGGGGTGCAGTTCGGGCGAATACCAGACGCGCAACAGCAACATGTCGAAGCCGGTGAGCGTGGTCTGGAAATTGTCATCGTTGAAGATCGAATCCGACAGGCGGAACAGATCGTTGAGCGGTCCCAGCCCTTGCGCGATCTCCTCGTGCAGGCAGTCGCGGATTTCCTGCGGCGTGGTGTCCGAGGGGATGAAGACGGCGGCGCGGTGACGCTGGACGACCTGCGTCCAGTCGATGGCGGTGCTGCGCCGGTTGGCGACGAAATCCTGCCAGCTGTCCACGTTGGGCACCACGAAACACGAGGCCGAGGGCACCATCGCCTGCATTTGACGGCGCGGCACGAAATCGACGGTGATCCGGTTTTCGTCGGCGGTGGTGTCGGTGGCGCGGCGGATGTCGATACCGGCCTCGGCCTGAAAGCGGGCGATCAGCCGGTCCAGATCGCCGATCGCCTGGGCCGAGGGTGCGTGCACCGGCACGATGGCGATTGGTCCTTCGAACCGCGAAAAGTTCGCGATCGGGCGGCCGCTTTCCATGGCAAAGCCCAGTTCCAGAAAGTCGCGCGTCATGTCGGCGTTGCTGCGCGCGGGCGGCAACGGGTTGGGCGCGCCCGGGCTCCAGGTCGGCAGGGGGGCGGTGGCGCCGGTGCTGGCGTCCAGCCGCTGGACCTCGCCCATCGGGGTGCAGCCGGCCAGCGCGACCAGCGCCAGCGAGAAAAGACGCCGTCTCATGCGGCCCGCCTTTCATCCAGAGTGTCCAGCAGCGCCGCGTAATCCGCCAGCGTGCCGTTCGGCATCTCGCTCAGCGCGCGCCGCCAGGCCCGTGCGCCGGTCTGCCCGGCAAAGAGCCCCAGCAGGTGCCGCGTGACGCCGATCAGCCGCCCGCCACGCGCCAGATGGGCGCCGATCACCGGCATCATGGCGCGGGCCACGGCGACGGGGTCCGCGTCGGGGCCGGGCGCGCCAAACAGCCGGCGGTCGGCGGCGCCGAGAACCGCGGCCGGCTGGTGATAGGCCGCGCGGCCGATCATCACGCCGTGAAAGCCCCGGTCCAGCAGGTCCTCGGCCTGATCCAGCGTCGCGATTCCGCCGTTCAGACAGATCGTGAGGTCGGGAAAGGCCCCCAGCATCCGTTCGACCAGAGCGTAGTCCAGCGGCGGAACCTCGCGGTTTTCCCTGGGCGACAGGCCTTGCAGCCAGGCCTTGCGCGCGTGGACGATGACCCGCGTCACCCCGGCCGCGCGCGCCGCATCGAGCAGCGCGGGCAGGGCCTCCTCGGGGTTCTGGTCATCGACGCCCAGGCGGCATTTCACCGTGATCTCGGCCGTGCAGGCGGCACGCATCGCGGCCAGGCAATCCCCGACCAGCGCCGGCGTCTTCATCAGCACCGCGCCGAAACAGCCCGACTGCACCCGGTCCGAGGGGCAACCGACGTTGAGATTGATTTCGCCGTAGCCCTCGTCCGCGCCCATTCGCGCGGCCTTCGCCAGCTCGGCCGGGTCCGATCCCCCCAGTTGCAGCGCCACCGGCTGTTCCGACGGATCGAAGCGCAGCAGATGCCGCGCGCCGCCACGCACCAGTGCGGCCGACGTGACCATCTCGGTATAAAGCAGCGCGTGACGCGACAGCCGCCGGTGGAATTGCCGGCACGCGCTGTCGGTCCAATCGAGCATCGGCGCGACGGAGAGGCGCCAGGCGGGCAGGGGCTTTGTCACGCGGACTCCGTGGGTTGTGACGCTTGGGTATACCCCAGCGCGGCGCTGGCGTCCACAAACCGCACGCGTCGCGCGGCGGAGGCTCGCGCATCCGTGTGATGGCGATCGCGCCGTGCGGGCAGGTGCGGCGGCGGCGGCGCTTGACATCGACGGACGCGCACCGCATCGACACGGGGCGCGTGAAAACCGGAGGACCCGCCATGACCCAGACCCCGCAAAAGACCCTTCTGCGCGCGCTCGCGGGCCAGGTTCAGGCCGTCCCGCCCGTCTGGATGATGCGCCAGGCCGGGCGATACCTGCCCGAATACCGCGCGACGCGGGCCAAGGCGGGGGATTTCCTGTCGCTGTGCTATACGCCCGACCTGGCCGCCGAGGTGACGCTGCAACCGATCCGCCGCTACGGGTTCGACGCGGCGATCCTGTTCGCGGACATCCTGTTGATCGGTCAGGCGCTGGGGGCAAAGCTGTGGTTCGCCGAGGGCGAAGGGCCGCGCATGTCCACCGTGACCGACCGGGTCGGGGTGCAGGCGCTGAAACCCGCCGACGCCGTGCACGAAGTCCTGTCGCCGGTCTATGAGACCGTGCGCATCCTGTCGGGCGCGTTGCCGCGCGAGACCACGCTCATCGGCTTTGCCGGGGCGCCCTGGACGGTGGCCACCTATATGGTCGCCGGGCGCGGCACCAGCGATCAGGGCCCGGCGCATGACTTCATCGCCCGGGACCGCGACGGGTTCGCGGCGCTGATCGCGGTGCTCGAGGCGGCGACGGTCGAATACCTGTCCGCGCAGGTGCAGGCCGGGGCCGAGGTCGTCAAGCTGTTCGACAGTTGGGCGGGCAGCCTGAAGGGTCAGGATTTCGACGATTTCGCCCTGGCGCCGACGCGCCGGATCATCGCCGCGCTGAAGGCCCGCCACCCGGGCCTGCCGGTCATCGCGTTCCCGCGCGAGGCCCGCGACCGCTATATCGGATTCGCCCGCGCGACGGGTGCGGATTGCGTGGCGCTGGACAATTCCGTCGGCGCAGACTGGGCGGCGGCGCATGTGCAGGTCGATGGCTGCGTGCAGGGCAACCTGGCGCCCCACCACATGGTCGAAGGGGGCGCGGCCCTGGTCAGCGAAACGCGGCGCATCGTGCAGGCGTTCCGCAACGGCCCGCATATCTTCAACCTGGGCCATGGCATCACCCCGGATGCCGATCCCGACAACGTGCAGCGGATGCTGGACGCCGTCCGGGGTCAGTAGCCCAGCGGCGCGACCAACGGGCGCAAGGCCGCCAGCGGGTCATCGTGGCCCCAGATCTCGGCGCCAAAGGCAAAGAAGTCGGTCACCGGCGCCAGGCTTTCGATCAGCGCCTGGGTGAGCGCGCCCTCGGCGACCACGGGCACTTCGATCATCTCGGACCACCAGGTGAACAGGTCGCGTTCGGCGCGGTGCCCGGTGCCCAGCCCCGTTTCGCCCACCGGCGAAAAGCTGACGTAGTCGGCGCCGGCCTCGGCCGCGCCGATCCCGTCGTGGCGCGAGGCCCCGCAGGCCGCGCCCAGGATCACATCCGCCCCCAGTGTTTCGCGCAACTTGCGCAGGCCGCGCGCACCCTCGGGCAGGTGCACGCCGTCCAACCCCAGCCGCTCGACCAGCGCGACATGGCGCTCGATCACGATGGCGATGTCACGGGCGTGGGTTTCCTCGCGCACGGCGTCGGCGGCGCGGGCGATGGCGTCCTCGTCCGACCCGGCCATGGCCAGGCGCACGCAGGCGATGGGCAGCCCGTCCAGCACGCGCGCCAGCCTGGGCACGAAACTTTCGGGATCGAAGGCCGCGGGCGTCACGAGGTAAAGCTGCGGTCGGTCTGGCTGGTCGGTCATCGGGGCACCTCGGGCGAAACTGCCCCTGCATAGACGGGCAGGGGCAGGGGTGCAATCGGCTTAATTTCCGGCGCTTTCCATCCGGCGATGTTCAAGCACGCTCTCCAGCCAACCCAATTTCATCTCGGGCACCGAGGACAGCAGCAGGTCGGTGTAATCGTCGAAAGGCGGGGCCAGGACCTGGGTCTTCGAGCCGTATCTCTGGACCCGGCCCTGATACATCACGGCGATGGAATCGGCGATGGCGCGCACGGTGGCGATGTCATGGGTGATGAACAGATAGGCCACCCCCTCGCGCGCCTGAAGATCCAGCAAAAGCTTCAGGATCCCGTCCGCCACCAGCGGGTCCAGCGCCGAGGTCACCTCGTCGCAGATGATGAGCTTGGGCTTTGCCGCCAGCGCGCGGGCGATGCAGACGCGCTGCTTTTGCCCGCCCGACAGTTCCGCGGGGTAGCGGTCGGCGAACCCCTCGCCCAGTTCGATGGCATCGAGAAGTTCCTGCACGCGGGCATCGCGCGCGCGCCCCTTGAGGCCGAAATAGAATTCCAGCGGGCGGCCGATGATCGTGGCCACCGTCTGGCGCGGGTTCATCGCCACGTCGGCCATCTGATAGATCATCTGCAACTCGCGCAGTTCGTCGCGCGAGCGATCCTTGAGCGCGCCCGGCAAGGGTTTGCCGTCAAAGGTGATCGTGCCCTTGCGCGGGGGCAGCAGGCCGGTGATGACCCGCGCCATCGTCGATTTGCCCGAGCCCGACTCGCCCACCAGGGCCAGCGTCTGCCCGGGTCGCAGCGCGACCGAGACGTCGCTCAGCACGTCCTTGGCCATCGCGCCGTAGCGCGCCGAGACGCCCTCGACCTCGAGCAGGGGCGTGCCCTGGGGCGATTTTTCCTGATGCTCGATCGAACGGACCGAAATCAGCGCGCGGGTATACGCCTCGCGCGGGGCCTCGATGATCTGCTGGCAGGTGCCGTGTTCGACCATCTTGCCGTGCCTGAGCACCATGATCTCGTCCGAGACCTGCGCCACGACCGCGAGGTCGTGGGTGATGTAGAGCGCGGCGACTCCGGTTTCCGCGATCGCCGTCTTGATCGCCGCCAGCACATCGATCTGCGTCGTCACGTCCAGCGCGGTGGTCGGCTCGTCGAAGATCACCAGATCCGGTTTCGGACACAGCGCCATCGCCGTCATCGCCCGCTGCAACTGCCCGCCCGAAACCTGGTGCGGATAGCGGCGGCCGAAATGTTCGGGGTCGGGCAGGCTGAGGGTGCGGAACAGGTCGATGGCACGGGCCTCAGCTTCGGCCTGGGTCATGACGCCATGCGCGAGCGTGGCCTCGGTCACCTGCTCCATCAACCGCTTGGCGGGGTTGAAGGCGGCGGCGGCGGATTGCGCGACATAGGTCACCTCCTTGCCGCGCAGGCTGCGCAGGGTTTGCGCCCCGGCAAGCCGGATCTCGCGCCCGTTCAGCACGATCTCGCCGCCGGACAGCCGGATCCCGCCGCGCCCATAGGCCAAAGCAGACAGGCCGATGGTCGATTTGCCGGCACCCGATTCGCCGATCAGCCCCATCACCTTGCCGCGTTTCAGACAAAGCGACACGTCATCGACGATCACCGCGTCGCGCGGTTTCTCGCCCGGGGCGTAGATCGTCGCCTCGATGCGCAGGTTGCGGATGTCGAGAAGCGTGTCAGACACCGCGTCCTCCTTTCAGGCTGGTGGTGCGGTTGAGCGCCCAATCGGCCACCAGATTGACCGAGATCGACAGTGTGACGATCGCCACCGCCGGCACCAGCGCGGCAGGAATGCCGTAGACGATTCCCTCGCGGTTTTCCTTGACGATGCCGCCCCAGTCGGCCGCCGGCGGCTGGATGCCCAGCCCCAGGAACGACAGGGTCGATATGAAGAGGATCGCGAAGATGAATCTGAGCCCCAGTTCCGCCACCAGGGGCGACAGGGCGTTCGGCAGGATCTCGCGGAAGATGACCCAGGCCCGGCCCTCGCCCCTGAGGCGCGCGGCCTCGACAAAGTCCATGACGTTGATGTCCACGGCCACAGCCCGCGACAGCCGGAAGACCCGGGTGGAATCCAGGAACCCCATGATGAGGATCAGCGTCGGCAGCGTCACCGGCATCACCGACAGCACCACAAGCGCAAAGATCAGCGTCGGGATCGACATGATCAGATCGTTGAGGCGCGACATCACCTGATCGACCCAGCCGCCATAGACCGCCGCCGTGAAGCCCAGGATCGACCCCAGCGTGAAGCTGAGCGCGGTCGCCATGGCGGCGACGAAGATGGTCGTGCGCCCGCCGTAGATCATCCGCGTGAGCAGGTCGCGGCCCAGGTTGTCGGTGCCCAGCCAGTATTGCGCCGAGGATGGCTCCCACACGTCGCCGACAATCTCGGACATGCCGTAGGGCGCGATCGCCGGCGCCAGGATCGCGACCGAAAAGAACAGCAGCGTGATGAACAGGCCCAGCAGGGCGGAAAGGGGCATACCCTTCATTTCGGATGCCTCAGTCTGGGGTTCGAAAGGATGGCGATCAGGTCCGCCAGCAGGTTCATGCCGATGTAGACGGTGGCAAAGATCAGCCCGCAGGCCTGCACCACCGGCACGTCCCGTTTGGACACGTGATCGACCAGGTATTGCCCCATGCCGGGATAGACGAAGACGACCTCGATCACCACGACGCCGACCACCAGATAGGCCAGGTTGATCATCACCACGTTCACGATCGGCGCGATGGCGTTGGGCATGGCGTGGCGCGCGATGATCGTGAAGCGTCTGAGGCCCTTCAACTCGGCCGTTTCGATATAGGCCGATTGCATGACATTCAGGATCGCCGCGCGTGTCATGCGCATCATGTGCGCCAGCACGACCAGCGTGAGAACCGTGGCCGGCAGGGCGACCGCGTTCAGTTTCTGCCAGAAGGTCATGCCGCTGTTGATGTTGGACACCGACGGGAACCAGCCCAGCTTGACCGACAGGAAATACATCACGACATAGCCCAGCAGGAATTCGGGCAGCGAGATCGAGGTCAGCGTGATCGCCGAGATCAGCCGGTCCGGCCAGCGGTCACGGTAGCGCACCGCCAGCAGACCCAGGAAGATCGCCAGCGGCACCGAGATCGCGGCCGCGACCGATGCCAGGAACAGGGTGTTCCGCATCCGCCCTGAGATCGACTCGGCGATGTCGCGGCCGTTCGACAGCGCGTGCCCAAGATCGCCGTGCAAAGCACTGAAAAGCCAACTGAAATACCGGGCATAGGCGGGTTGATCCAGGCCCAGCGAGGCGCGCATGTTGGCCAGCGCCTCAGGCGTTGCGTTCTGTCCCAGAACCGCCTGGGCCACATCGCCGGGCAGGATCTGTGTGCCGACGAAGATCAGCACCGACGCGGCGAGGAGAAGCAGGAGACCCAGCGCAAGGCGCTGGATCACCAGTTTGAGGATCGGATGCATCGGCGCTTACGTCGCCGACCACATCATGATCGCGGCTTGCCCGCCCATCATCTCGGCGGCGGGGTTCGACACCCAGCCGGCGACCTGATCGTTGTGCGCGTCGATGAAATCATTGAACATCGGCGCGATCAGCCCGCCCTCGTCGCGCACCAGGCGACCCATTTCGCTATACAGTTCCTTGCGCCGCGTCAGGTCCAGTTCGCCGCGCGCCTGGATCAGCATCTCGTCGAAATGCGCGTTGCGGAAGGCGGTGTCGTTCCAGTCGGCGGTCGACAGGTAGGCCGTCGAATACATCTGGTCCTGCACCGGACGCCCGCCCCAATACGAGGCCGAGAAGGGCTGCACGTTCCACACTTCCGACCAGTAGCCGTCACCCGGTTCGCGGATGATGTTCAGGTCGATGCCGGCCGCCGCCGCGCTTTCCTTGAACAGTTGCGCCGCGTCGATGGCGCCGGGGAAGGCGACCTCGGATGTGCGCAGGTCGATCGGCCCCGAATGCCCCGAGCGTTCATAGTAGAAGCGGGCCTGGTCGGGGTCGTATTCGCGCTGCGGGATCGTGTCGTCGAACAGCGGATAGGCCGCGTTGATCGGCATGTCGTTGCCGATCGAACCATAGCCACGCAGGATGCGGTCCACCATGTCCTGACGGTTGACCGCCAGCTTCAATGCCATGCGCAGGTCGTTGTTGTCGAACGGCGCCGCGTCGCAGCGCATGATGAACACATAGTGACCCCGACCGCCGGCCGATTCCACGCTGACCCCCGGGGCGCGCGACAGCAGGCCCGCGACGCGCGGTTCGACCCGGTTGATGAGCTGCACCTGGCCCGATTGCAGCGCCGAGTTGCGCGCCGTCGCATCGTTGATGACCAGGATCTCGATCGAGTTGAAGTGCCCGACGCCGCTGTCCCAGTGCCCGTCGAACTTTTCCAGCACATGACGCACGCCGGGCTCGTTCTCGGCCCATTTGTAGGGGCCGGTCATGATCCCCGAGGTCGGGTCGTCGAAGCCGCCGTTGGGCTGGATCAGCAGGTGGTAATCGGCCAGCAGATAGGGCAGGTCGGCATTCGGCGTGGCGGTTTCCAAAACCACGTGGTCGCCGTCCACCGCGATCGAGGAAATGCCGCGCATGATCCCCAGCGCGCCCGACTGCGAATTCTCGTCCGAATGGCGGCGCAGGGTCTGGGCCACGTCCTCGGGCGTCAGCGTCTGGCCGTTGTGGAACTGCACGCCGCGACGGATCTTGAACCGCCAGGTCTGGGCATTGGCCGATGCGTCCCATTCCTCGGCCAGCTTGGGCAGCAGGCTGCCGTCAGGGGCGATGTTGACCAGCGTCTCGCCGGCGCAATAGCCGTAAAGGAACGGCACCTGCGAGGCCGCCAGCGCCGGGTCCAGCGAGTTGGTGCTTTCGCCGCCCTGCATGCCGACCACCAGCGAGCCCCCTTGGCGCGGGCCCTGCGCATGAACCGCGCGGGTCAGCAGGCCGGTCGCGGCGGTGCTGGCCACGCCCAGGGCAGCGGCCCGGCCCAGAAACGCGCGGCGGGGCATCTTGCCCCGTGCGGCCCGGTCCAGCATATAGCGGATTTCGTCGTTCATCGGTCTCTCCCTGAAGAGGCTTCCCACGAGGAAGCGCAAGTCTTGACGCGCCTGTCTGGCGGCCGATTTTTGTTGACTGTGGAATCGATAACAGTCGCGGCCCCGGTCAATCAACTCAAATGTTGCCGGTAACTGTAACAATCATACCTCGCGCCGCGCAACCTGCGCACGGAAATTTCTCTCGATGATTTCCGGGGGTTCCGCACCTTCCTTGATGCGGGCGATCAACCGGGCCTCGATCGTCAGGAATTCCGCGCTCGCCGATTGCCGGGCGCTGAGTTCGGTTTCCACCGACCAGTCGCCCCGCGCAAAAGCCTGAGTCCATGTGATCGCGCAGGCCGCGCTGGCCGGATCGTCCGGGTGGATGGTCCAGGTTTCGGCCATCGTCGAGCGGGTTCGCAACCCGTGGTCGGGGTTCTCGGTTTCGCCGCTGTCCGAGGTGATGCGCAGCGTTTCGACGCCCAGGATCGCGTCGCGGCAGCAAAGGCGCGTTTCCTGCGCGGGACCGAGAACGCCCAGGCGCGAGGGCCGAGGGGGATCGGGCGCGTCGAATTGCCAGCCGGGCGCATCGCCGCGATGAACCGGCAGGCGCAGCGTGCCGGCCGCCAGCGTCAGCGCGACAGGCCGGGGCGAGGGCCAGATCCACGGCCAGTAGCTGTTCGACAGGGCCAGCCGCAGCCGGTGCCCGGGGGCCAGCCGATAGGCCATCTGGTCCAGCGTCAGCGTCGCGGTGATCGTCTCGCCCGGGCGCAGGGCCTGGGGCGGATCGCCGCGGTGGCGCAGGTTCAGAACGCCGTGCGCAATGCGTGTCGAGGCCCCGTCGGGCGCCACGTCGTTCAGCCGCGCGACGACAAAGCCGTGGGTCTGGTCCGCGCTCAGCGTCAGCGTGAGCACGGCCGCGCCCAACAGCGCCAGCCCCTCGGGGCAATCGCGGTCGAAACACACCGAGTGCGCGTCGTCCTCGCGCTGATCGCCGGCCATCTCGGCGTTCAGGCCCATCGGAAAGAATTCGCCCGCCGCGGCGCCCAGCGTTTGCGGCGTGGCGATCACCCGGCCGGGCGCCCCCGGTCCACCCAGCACGCCGCCGGCGCCCAGCGGCAGATCCTGCTCGTGGACGCGCGGCGAGGGCAGCGTCTCGGCCAGCCAGCGCCCGGGCCGCTCGGTGGCCGAGGCATCGGGCGGCGCGCTGTCCATCATCCAGACGCGATAATCGGGCCAGCGGTCGGCGCCGGTGTCGATCCCTTTCAGCCAATGGTCCCACCAGGCGCGCATCTCGTGCAGAAAGGCGATGCGCGGCCCGGGCACGGCGGTGTGGGGGTATTGATGCACCCAGGGGCCGACGATGGCCTTGGCGTTCGGGGCGTGACGCACCAGCGCCGCCGGGGCGTTCATGTAATTGTCGTTCCAGCCGCCGATCGTCAGCACCGCGGGCCCGATGCGGCTGTAGTCTTCGCAGACCGAACCGTGCCGCCAATAGGCGTCGCGTGTCTGGTGGTCGCTCCAGACCGCGCTCAGATGCGGCATGGTGGCGATCCGCTGGCGCAGATCGGCGCGCCAGTCGGGGCGCAGCAGCGGGTCGGCGGGGCGCGCGCAATAGGACAGCATCAGGCTGCCCCAGGCGAAGTTCTCGCCCAGCAGGCAGCCGCCCTTGAAATGGATGTCGTCGTGAAAGCGGTCCACCGTGCCGCAGACCTTGACCACCGCCTTCAGCGCGGGCGGGTTCATCCAGGCGGTTTGCAGGCTGTTGAAGGCGCCCCAGCTCTTGCCCATCATGCCCACCGCGCCGTCGCACCAGTCCTGCGCCGCGATCCAGGCGATCACGTCGCAGGCGTCGGCCAGTTCGCGCGGCGAATATTCGTCGTCGAACACCCCCTCGGAATCGCCGGTGCCGCGAATATCCACCCGCAGGCAGGCATAGCCCTGCGCGGCCATCCAGGGGTGGATGGTTTCGTCCCGGGGCAGGGTGTTGTCGCGCTTGCGATAGGGGATGTATTCCAGGATCGCCGGCACCGGCGCGCCGTCCCGGGGCCGCCAGATCCGCGCCGACAGCCGGGTGCCGTCGGGCAGGGGAATCCACACGCCGTCCTGGTCGATGGTCTCCATGTCTTTCCCCCCGCCCTCAAGATTTTCGCGCAGGCTAGCACGCGCCCGCCTGAGTGCACGCGCTTTCTGGCGGGTCCCGGCGGGGCCAGATCGTTTTTCCGCGACGATCCCCTTGCCAAAGCGGTCGGCGGTTTGCGATCACGGGGCTGCATCATGGGGGGCTGGGCATGGACGATCTGCTGGACAAGGGCGCGCTGGAACAGGCGGCGGCGCTGGAATCGCGCGCGGTCTCGGCCGAGGAGCTGATGCGCGCGACCCTGGCGCGCATCGAGCGGCGCAACCCCCGGGTCAACGCGATCGTGTCGTTGCGCGATGCCGACACCCTGCTGGCCGAGGCCCGCGCCGCCGACGCCGCGCCGCGCCGCGGCTGGCTGCACGGTCTGCCCCTGGCGGTCAAGGATCTGGCCAATGTCAACGGGTTGCGCACCACGATGGGCTCGCCCATCACGGCGCATCAGATCGCACGCAAGGACGATCTGTTCGTTGCCCGGATGCGCGCCGCCGGGGCGCTGTTCATCGGCAAGACCAACACGCCCGAATTCGGGTTGGGCAGTCACACCTTCAACCCGGTGCACGGGGCGACGGGCAACGCCTATGACCCGGGGCGCAGCGCCGGGGGCTCGTCGGGCGGCGCGGCGGTGGCGCTGGCGTGCCGCATGGTGGCGCTGGCCGACGGCTCGGACATGATGGGCAGTCTGCGCAACCCGGCCGGATGGAACAACGTCTACGGCTTTCGCCCCTCGTGGGGGCGCGTCCCGGACGAGGCCGAGGGCGAGACCTTCCTGCATCCGCTGGCGACCAACGGCCCCATGGCGCGCAACCCGCGCGATCTGGCGGCCCTGCTGGACGTGCAGTCCGGGCCCGAACCGCACCGCCCCTTCACCCTGCCCAAGGAATCGTTCCTGAAGCGGATCGAGGCCGGCGTGGCGGGCCGCAGGGTGGCCTGGCTGGGCGACTGGGGCGGCGCCTATGCGATGGCGCCCGGCGTGATCGAAACCTGCGAGGCCGCGCTGGCCCGCTTTGCCGATCTGGGCGTCGCGGTCGAGGCGGTGCAAGCGCCCTTTGACGCCGGCGCGCTCTGGCAGAGCTGGCTCGACCTCAGGGCCTTTGCCAATGCGAACCGGCTGGGGCCGCTTTATGCCAACCCGGCGTGGCGCGCGCAGCTCAAGGCGACCGCGATCTGGGAGATCGAGACCGGCCACGGTCTGGGCATCGAGGCGGTGCAGGCCGCCAGCCTCACGCGCTCGCGCTGGTATGCGCGCGCCGCGACGCTGTTCCAGACCTATGACGCCCTGATCCTGCCCACCGCGCAGGTCTGGCCGTTCCCCGTCGCGCAGGAATACCCGACCGAGATCGCCGGGCGGGCCATGGACACCTATCACCGCTGGATGGAGGTCGTGATCCCCGCCAGCCTGCTGGGCCTGCCGGCGCTGGCCGTGCCCGCCGGCTTCGGCGCCGAAGGCCTGCCGATGGGGCTGCAACTGATCGGCCCCCATGGCGGCGATCTGGGGTTGTTGCAACTGGCCCAGGCCTGGCACGAGGCCACGCACTGGCCCGAACGACACCCCCCGCGCCTGGACAGCTGACGGGGATTGTCCGGCACGTTGCGACGGCGACCATAATTCCGCCTCAAAGTTCCAGTATCTGGAACGGCATTTCAACCTGAGGTGTTACATGCCGAGCCCGGGTCTCTCGTTTTTAAGAGAAGAACATGCCGCGGTCACCACGGACTGGATGGTGCTGACCGCTATCGCCGTGTCTTTCGGAACCTTCGTGCTGGTCGAACTGTCGACCGGCACCGGCGCGGTCTCCACCGCGATCGAGACCACGTTGACCGACGTTCCGGTCATCGCGCTGGGTCTCCTGGCCGGCGCCGATCCCGCAGCCGAGGACCCCTGACACCGCCCCCCTTGGAACGCGCTCAGGCCGCGACCACCCTCCAGTGCAGATCGAAGCCGGGGTTGAACACCGTCACCGGCCCCGCGCCGGTGTCGATCCGGTGCGGAAAGATCACGGCGCTGTCCTGGCGTTCCATCACCAGCGTGCCCGCGTTCCGCGCGAGACCGTAGAAATCGGCGCCGTGATGGGCCACGAACCCTTCCAGCCGCGCCAGCGCGCCGGCGCGCTCGAACACCTCGGCCAGCAGGGGCATGGTGTTCGTCGCCGTGAAGCATCCCGCCGCGCAGCAGTCGCATTCCTTGCGGTCGTCGGAATGGGGCGCGCTGTCGGTGCCCAGAAAAAAGCGTGCATCGCCCGAGGTCGCGGCCTCGAGCAGGGCCAGCCGGTGGAGCTCGCGCTTGGCAACGGGCAGGCAGTAGTAGTGCGGCCGCATCCCGCCCACCAGCAGGCTGTTGCGGTTCAGGACCAGGTGATGCGCGGTGATCGTCGCGCCCAGGTCGCGCGGCGCGCTGCGGACGTAATCCACGGCGTCCCGGGTCGTCACATGTTCCATGATGACGCGCAATCCGGGCGTCGCGCGGCGCACGGGGTCCAGCACCCGGTCGATGAACACGGCCTCGCGGTCGAAGATGTCGATATCGGCGTCGGTGACCTCGCCGTGGACGCACAGCGGCACGCCGGCCTCGGCCATCGCCTCGAACACCGGGCGCACGCGGTCGAAGTCCCGCACACCCGAGGCCGAGTTGGTCGTCGCCCCGGCGGGATACAGCTTGACCGCCGCAATGATCCCGGCGCGGTGGGCGGCGACCACGTCGGCGGGGGCCGTGTCCTCGGTCAGATAAAGCGTCATCAGGGGCGTGAAGTCGGCGCCGGGCAGGGCGGCGGCGATCCGCGCGCGATAGCTGGCGGCCTGCGCCCCGGTCACCACCGGCGGCACCAGGTTCGGCATGATGATCGCGCGGGCGAAATCGCGCGCGCTTTCCGGGGCGATCCCGGCCAGCATGGCGCCGTCGCGCAGGTGAAGATGGAAATCGTCGGGGCGGGTGAGGGTGAGGCGGGTCATGGCGTCCCCATACCGCGCCGCCCTTCGCCTGTGAAGGGGGCTCAGGCGGGCTTGGCGGCGGCGGCCTCGGCCCGGGCGAGGGCCTGCTTCAGTTGCGGATGGTCGGCCCGCCGGTTGGCGATACGCAGCGCCCAGAGCAGCCGCTCGGGCCGGTTCTGCGACTGGATGCGGCCGATCAGCCGGCCCAGGTAATGCACGTTGTCGCGCCGCGCGCGCCACAGGCGATAGAAATCCCCGTCGCTCAACGTGCCGCGACAGGCCGCGTCGATCAGCGGGCGCAGCGCGTCGATGCGCGCCAGCTCGGCCTGCGGGTCGCGGCCAATGTTGCGCGCGCGCATCTTGGTCACATGGTTGCCCCGGAACAGGGCGGCGTGAACCGCGTCCACCTGCTGGATCGGGTCGTAGACGATGAACACGCGCTCGCTGCCCTCGGCCATGTCGGGGGCAAAGCCGAAGCGGCTGGTGAAATCCAGGCGGCGGGCCTTCATGAAGCGGCGGTCCCATTCGGCCGAGTCGGTATCCAGCGTCGCCTGAGGCGCCAGCGCCAGCACCGTGCTGCCCGGCGCCGCGACCGAGAACGCCGCCGCGCCATAGCCGCCCATGCCCGCGCCATAAAACACGACGTGGTCGAAATCCTCGAAAAAGGCGTCGTCGATCAGCCGGTCGAAGTATCCGTAGACGGCGCGGTCGCGATACCAGGTCGGACCGTCCGCGATCAGCGTGAGCGAGGACCACCCGCGCGGCGCGGCGATCTGGTAGCCCAGCGGCATCTGTCCGCCTCCGGCCGAGCGAATGCCCTGCACCGTCTCGAAGGACACCAGCAGAACGGTGCCCATGTCCGAGAAAAAGGCCGAATGATGCGCGCCGAGGGGTTCGAAATAGCCCGCTTCCTCGCCGATCTCGTCCATGATCGCCAGCCAGTCGGCATCGCTTTCGGCCTCGCCGGCATCGAAGATCTCGATGGTGTCGTCGCTCATGGAACCTCACACAGACAATGCGGACGCGGCGCGGGACCGACCGTTCCCCAGAATTAACCGAGGTTACACCAAAGCGCCAAGGCGAAAAACCGCGGACCAGAGGGCAAGCCTGTGTTTTTCCCCGATAATCCGGAAACGATCCGGCGCCATTGTTCACGCATCCCGAACAATGTCAGCGAATCGCTTGCCCCCGGTCCGGGCGATCCCTAGCCTTGGCCATCGCTTTTGTGTCAGGACAGGCAGGTTTCATGAAGTTCGACGATATCCCCGGCTGGTTCAATCCCATCGACCAGGCCGCCTTTACCTGGATCCTGAAATATCAAAACCGTGTCGAACCCGTTGGCGGGTTGGTCGAACTCGGTGTGTTCAAGGGCAAGAGCGCGGTCCTGATGGGCAATTTCCTGCGCCCGGGCGAGGTTTTCACCGTCTGCGACCTGTTCGAGGATGTCGAAACCTCGGAGTCGGCGGATGCCCATGAACAGAAGTTCTTTCGCACCCAAAGCCTGACCCAATCCGAGTTCGAGCGCAATTATCTGGCATTTCACAAGGATCTGCCGCGCGTCGTTCGCGGCCCGACCGACACCATCACCCGCCACGTCGCGCCCGGAACCGCGCGCTTCGTGCATATCGACGCGGGCCATACCTACAAATTGGTGCGCGAGGACACGGCCTCGGCCCGGATGATGTTGCGCAAGGATGGCGTGGTGGTGTTCGACGACTACCGCAAGCCCAGCGCGCAGGGCAACATGGCCGCCGTCTGGGAGGCCGTCGCGAACGAAGGGTTGAAGCCCTTCGCGAACACCGATTTCAAGCTGTATGCGACCTGGGGCGATCCCGACCCGCTGCGCGCCGAGATCGTCGCCCGCGCCGCCGAATCCGGCTGGAGCCGCACCGCCGAGCCCAGTCTGGTGCGCGACCTGCCGGTGGTCTACCTGAGCCGCAAGGGCTGATCGCGCGCCCGGCTGTCAGGTGAAGCGCACCTTGCCGATATAGGGCAGGTTGCGGTTGCGTTGGGCATAGTCGATGCCATAGCCCACGACGAATTCGTCGGGGATCTCGAACCCGGTCCAGGTGGCGCGAATGTCCACCTCGCGCCGCGAGGGTTTGTCCAGAAGCGCGCAAACCTCGAGCCGGCGCGGCTCGCGGCTGAGCAACAGGTTCTTGACGTGATGCAGGGTAAAGCCGGTATCCACGATATCCTCGACCACCAGAACGTCGCGCCCGCCGATCTCGCCGCGCAGGTCCTTCAGGATCCGCACCTCGCGCGAGGAATGCATGGAATCGCCATAGGAACTGGCCTCCATGAAATCGACTTCGACCGGCAGGTCGATCTCGCGCACCAGATCGGCGATGAACACGAACGACCCCCTCAGCAGCCCCACCACCACCAGCTTGTCGGTGCCGTGAAACGCGGTGGTGATCTCCTCGGCCAGTTGTTCGACCCGCGCGGCGATCCGCTTGGCCGAGATCATCTGATCGATCACATAAGTGGGCTGGGTCATGGGGTCGCGGTCCTGAGGGGTTGAAAAGGCGACGCCACAATAGGAAAAGTCGCTTCCACTTGCCAGAGGACCGGATGCCCCGTCACAGCGAAAACCGCGTTTTGCCCTATAGCGCGCCGCAGATCTACGATCTGGTCGCGGATGTGGCTCGTTACCCTGAGTTCCTGCCCTGGACGGCCGCCGCCCGCATCCGCTCGCGCCGCCCGCTCGCCGACCGTGGCCCCGGCGCCGAGGTGATGGAGGCCGATCTGGTCATCAGCTTCAAGGTCTTTCGCGAGAAGTTCGGCTCGCGCGTGGTGCTGCTGCCCGCCGAACGACGGATCGAGACCGACTATCTGGACGGCCCGTTCCGGTATCTGCATTCGTTCTGGCAGATCGCGCCCGAAGGGCAGGGGTGCCGTGTCTCGTTCGAGGTCGATTTCGAATTTCGCAACGTGATCTTGCAAAAAGCGATCGGGCTGTTCTTTGACGAGGCGATGCGCCGCGTCGTCGGCGCGTTCGAGGCCCGCGCGCGCCAGCTCTACGGCTGAGCGCGCGCGCCCCCCCCGCGGTCACGAGTTCAGCTCGTAGGCGCGTTCGCCATGGGCCGACAGGTCCAGCCCATTCGTTTCCGATTCCGCATCGACCCGCAGGCGCACGACCAGCCCCACCAACCGAACCAGCGCATAGGTGGCCGCCAGCGTCCAGACGCCGACCACTGCCAGCGCCCCCAGTTGCGCCGCCCAGCTTCCCGCGCCCAGCGCGGCGACCATGATCGTGCCGAAGATTCCGCCGACCCCGTGCACCGCGAACACATCCAGCATGTCGTCGATTTTCAGCCGGTTTCGCACCAGGTTCACGGCCTCCTGGCACAGCACGCCCGCGACCAGTCCGATGACCACCGCCGCCAGCGGGCCGACATAGCCCGAGGCCGGCGTGATCGAGGCCAGGCCCGCGATCGTGCCCGTCACCAGACCCACCATCGAGGCGCGGCCGAACTTGATGCGTTCCCACGCGATCCACGACAACGAGGCCGCCGCCGCCGACAGATGCGTGACCACCATCGCCATCGCCGCCTGACCATTCGCGGCCAGCGCCGAACCGCCGTTGAACCCGAACCAGCCCACCCAGAGCATCGCCGCCCCCATCATCACCAGGCCGGGTTGATGCGGCGGGGTGTGGCGGTTCTTGCGCGGCCCCAGCAGCGCGGCGATCACCAGTGCGGCCAGTCCGGCGGTTTCGTGCACGACGATTCCGCCGGCAAAGTCCCGGGTGCCGACCGCCCCGAACAGGCCGCCGTCGGCCAGCACGCCGCCGCCCCAGATCCAGTGCGTCACCGGCGCGTAGACGATCAGCATCCACAGCCCCGAAAACAGCAGCACAAAGCCATAGCCGACCCGTTCGGCATAGGCGCCGACGATCAGCGCGGGGGTGATGATGGCAAAGGTCATCTGAAAGCCGAAGAACAGGATCTCGGGGATCGTGCCGGTCAGGCTGTCGGTCGTCACCCCGTTCAGAAAGACCCGCGACAGTCCGCCCCACCAGCCGCCGGGGGCGCCAAAGGCGATGGAATAGCCCGCCACCAGCCACAGGATCGACATCAGGCAAGCCAGCGAGAAGACGTGCATGAACACGCTCAGCACGTTTCGCGCGCGCACCAGCCCGCCGTAGAACAGCGCGAGCGCGGGCAGGGTCATGAACAGCACAAGGGCGGTCGCGGTAAAGACAAAGGCGGTATCGGCGGCGTTCATCGGGTCCTCCAGGCTCGTCGTGCCTGTCAGAGCGGCAAAAGACTGACCGGAAAAGCGGCACTCGTGCGGAATTGCGCGGAATCGCGATGCAATTCCGCAAGTGCCGCGTCAAAGGGCGCCTGTGGGCCGCGTTCGATGAAAAAATGGGCGGGTCGCGAATTAGCGCGCCGCGTCCCGCAGCAGACCCAGCGCGTGCCGGACCGCGGCGGCGCGCACGGCCTGCCGCCCGATGGCGCCGAATTCGACCGTTTCGCTGCGCGTGCTGGCCGTTTTCGAGGCAACGGCGAAACAGACGCGGCCTTCGGGCTTGAATTCCGAGCCGCCGGGGCCGGCGATGCCGGTGGTCGAGACCGCCAGATCGGCCAGCGAGTGCCGCAAGGCCCCCTCGGCCATGGCGCGCGCGACCTCTTCGCTGACCGCGCCATGCGCCGCCAGCGTCGCCGCATCGACGCCCAGCATCTGTTCCTTGGCCGCGTTGGAATAGGTGACAAAGCCCCGGTCCACCACGTCCGAGGACCCAGGCACATCCGTCAGCGCCCCCGCGACCAGCCCGCCGGTGCAGCTTTCGGCGGTCGCGATGCGCCAGCCCCGGGCCCGAGCGGCGGCCAGAACCGCGGCGGCGCTCATGCCATCATCCTCAGCAACACGATGTGATAAAGCGCGGCCAACACGATCGACAGCACCCCCGCGAAGAGCCCGGCCCAGAGATCGTCCAGCATCACGCCCCTGGCGTCGTGGCGGCGGTCGGCACGGCCGACCAGCCAGGGTTTCCAGATGTCGAACAGCCGAAAGCACAGGAACGCCGCGACGGGGCCGGGCCAGACCATCGGCAGATCCACACCCATCGAGAGCCCGCGCGCCCAGAATCCGAACGCCGGGAACAGCAGCGCCAGCCACATGCCCGCGACTTCGTCGATGACGATCTCGGACGGGTCCTCGCCGGGGCGGTCGCGCAGCGCCGCGCCAACCGACCAGAAGCCCAGCGCGGTGACGGCCAGCGTCGCGGCGACCAGCGGCAGAAAGCCCAGCCAGTGTTCGATGGCCCAGCCGATCAGCACCGCCACAAGCGATCCCCAGGTGCCGGGCGCGGGGCGCAGCAGGCCGACGTAACCAAAGGTGGTGAGGGCGCGCAGCATGGCGTTACTCCTGAATCAAGGTGGCGGTGGCGAGGGCGGCGATCCCTTCCTCGCGGCCGGTGAAGCCCAGCCTTTCCGAGGTCGTGGCCTTGACCGACACCCGCGCGACCGCGATCCCCAGGATCGCCGCCAGCGCCGCGCGCATGGCCTCGGCATGGGGGCCGATCTTGGGGCGTTCGCAGATCAGCGTGACATCGCAATGGGCGATGCGGAACCCCCTGGCGCCGGCCAGTTCGGCCGCGTGGCGCAGGAAGATGTGGCTTTCGGCGCCTTTCCACTGCGGGTCCGAGGGGGGGAAATGGCGGCCGATATCACCCTCGGCCAGCGCGCCATACAGGGCGTCGGTCAGCGCATGCATCCCGACATCGGCGTCCGAATGGCCCAAAAGTGCGCGCGTGTGCGGCACCTTGACGCCGCACAGCCAGACGTGGTCGCCCTCGGTAAAGGCGTGCACGTCAAAACCGTTCCCTGTTCGGATATCCATTGTCTGACCTTTTAATGCCTGACGTTCGCGCAAGAGCCTCTCTGCTCTTTCGAAATCAACGGGATACGTCAGTTTGAGATTGTCCTCGCTGCCCTGGGTTATCCACACCTCGAGTCCCGCGGCGCGGGCGACGGCGACGTCGTCGGCGGCCTCGGCCGGGTGGGCGCGATGCGCAGCCAGAATCGCGTCAAAGCGGAAACCCTGCGGCGTCTGCGCCCGGAACAGCCCGTCGCGGGGCTGCACGCCGGTGACATGCGTCTCGCCCCGCCACAGGGCATCGGTGACCGCAAGCGCGGGGGCCGCGGCGACGTGGCTGTCCAGCGCGCGCAACACCGCGTCGATCACCGCGCCGGGCACCAGCGGCCGGGCGCCGTCGTGGATCAGCACCCGCTCGGGTGGGTTCGGCGCCCGCGCCAGCGCCTCGAGCGCGTTGCGCACCGTTTCGCTGCGCGTGGCCCCCCCGGTGACCCAGGGCAGGCCCAGGGCCTCGACCCGCGGGCGGTCGTCGGGATGGATGGCGACGATGAGACGCGCCAGCCCCGCGTCGCGGAACGCCTTTGCGGTCCACGCCAGCACCGGCCGGCCGGCCAGGTCGCGCCACTGTTTGGGCAGGCCGCCCCCCATGCGGTTGCCGCGCCCGGCGGCGACAAGGATCACGGCGGTCGGTGAGGCGGATGTGGTCATGCCCCGGGCTTAGGGGATGGGGCCCGCCGCTGCAAGAGCGTGCCCGACCGGCCGTCCCGTGGGGATGCCCGGCTTTTGGGCGGATGGCTTGAGAAATGATTAAACAATGTGCATATGCTGAAAGCGCAGGCAGATTCCCCAAAGGTTGCCTTTCCACTGCCCGAAACCCCGCGCTAGATGACGGCGTGACGCTCGTGGACCAGACCCGATGACCCTCGACGATTTTCCCGTTTCCCTGCATCCGCCGGTGCTGCTGGCGCCGATGTCGGGCATCACCGACCTGCCATTCCGCCGGATGGTGGCGCGCTTTGGCGCGGGGCTGGTGGTCAGCGAGATGATCGCCTCGGGCGAGATGGTCACGGCGCGCCCCTCGCGCCGCGCCGCCAGTCGCGCCCGGGCCGAGGTGGACGACACCGTGCCCACCGCCGTGCAACTGGCGGGACGCGAGGCCGGCGCCATGGCCGAGGCCGCGCGGATCGCCGAAGGACAGGGCGCGCCGCTGATCGACATCAACATGGGCTGCCCGGCGAAAAAGGTCGTCGGCGGCGCTTCGGGGTCGGCGCTGATGCGCGAACCCGATCTGGCGCTCAGCCTGATCGAGGCGGTGGTCGGCGCGGTTTCCGTGCCGGTCACGTTGAAGATGCGCCTGGGCTGGGACAGCGACTGTTTGAACGCGCCCGACCTGGCCCGCCGGGCCGAGGCCGCGGGCGTGCGCATGATCACCATCCACGGCCGCACGCGGGCGCAGTTCTACACCGGCCGTGCGGATTGGGCGGCGATCCGCGCCGTGACCGGGGCGGTGCGGGTGCCGGTGATCGCGAACGGCGATATCGACGGCGCCGCCAGCGCGCGGCAGGCGCGCGCGGCCTCGGGCGCGGCGGGGGTGATGGTGGGGCGCGCGGCGCAGGGGCGGCCGTGGCTGCTGGCCCAGATCGCCGCCGCGCTGCACGGCACGCCCGCGCCCGTCGTACCCCGGGGCGACGCGCTGGTGGCGCTGGTGGCCGAGCATTACGAGGCGATGCTGTCGTTCTATGGCATTGAACTGGGCACGCGCATCGCGCGCAAGCATCTGGGCTGGTATATCGACGCCGCCGACGGCCCGGCGGATCTGCGCGCGACGCTCATGCGCGAAAGCGATCCGGCCCGTGTGCTGGCCGCGCTGCCCCGGGCGCTGACCCCGCAAAGCGAGGCCGCATGAGCATGGCGCCCATCACCCCGCCCATTCCGACGCCCGCGCAGATGCCCGTGCCAACACCGGTGCCGGGGGCGATCTTTTCGGCCCTGCCGATCCCGGCGTTTCTGACCGGCCCGCGCGGCGCCTCCGAGGTGATCCTGGACGTCAACCCCGCCGCCGAGCAGTTCATTTCGGTCTCGGCCAGCCTGCTGCGTGGCGCGCCCGTGTTCGACCGGCTGGCGATCGACGCGCCGATGGACGAGGCCGTCGCCCGGGCCCGTCGCAACCGCGCAGCGGTCTTCATCAACGATTGCGAGGTTTGCACCGGGGACCGGCCGCCGGTGCTGTGCAGCCTGCAACTGGCCCCCATGAACGACGACGCCGACAGCCTGCTGCTGCTGATCACACCGCGCGACATCGCCGGGCGTCTGGGGCGAACGGGGGTGGTGAAGGCGGCGGCGAAATCGGCGATCGGCATGGCCGAGATGCTGGTGCACGAAATCAAGAACCCGCTGGCCGGGATCGCGGGCGCGGCGCAACTGCTGTCGATGGAACTGAGCAGCGAGGAGCGCGAGCTGACCGACCTGATCGTCGCCGAGACGCGGCGCATCGTGAAACTTCTGGACCAGGTCGAACAATTCGGTGACCAGCGCCCGCCGGACCGGCGCGAGATCAACATCCACGACGTTCTGGAACGGGCCCGGCGTTCGGCCGAGGTGGGCTTCGCCGCGCATATGCATATCGGCGACGATTACGACCCGTCGTTGCCCGATGCCCTGGCCGATCCCGACCAGTTGCAGCAGGTGTTCCTGAACCTGTTGAAGAACGCGGCCCAGGCCCAGCCCGAGGGCGGCACCATCCGCATCCACACGTATTTCGAGCGCGGCCTGCAAGTGGCCGGGTTCGACGGGCGCCGGGTCGCCCTGCCTTTGCATGTCGAGATCATCGACGACGGGCCAGGCCTGCCGCCGGCGATCGCCGAGAACATCTTCGAGCCCTTTGTGTCCGGGCGCGAGAACGGCACCGGCCTGGGGCTGGCCCTGGTGTCCAAGATCATCGCCGCGCACGAGGGCTGGATCGAGGTGACCTCGCGCCCCGGACAGACCGTCTTTCGGGTGTCGCTGCCCCTTGCGCGCCCCAGAACCAAGGAGCCTCGCTGATGGATGGAACCGTCCTTGTCGCCGACGACGACCGCACGATCCGCACCGTGCTGACCCAGGCGCTGACCCGCGCCGGTTGCCGGGTGCACGCGACCTCCAGCCTGACGACCTTGCTGCGCTGGGTCGAGGAAGGAAAGGGCGACCTCGTGGTGACCGACGTCATGATGCCCGACGGCAACGGGATCGAGATGCTGCCGCGCATCAAGACCCTGCGCCCGGGCCTGCCGGTGATCGTCATCTCGGCCCAGAACACGATCATGACCGCGATCCAGGCCACCGAGGCCGAGGCCTGGGATTACCTGCCCAAGCCCTTTGATCTGCCGGACCTGCTGTCGCGCGCGGGCAAGGCGATGGAAAGCGCGCGGCGCGGGACGCGGGCCCCGATCGCCCCTGCCCACCGCGCGCCGATCGCCGCGCCTGACCCCTCGGCCGCCGAAGATCTGCCCCTGGTCGGCCGCACGCCGTCGATGCAGGCGCTCTATCGACTGGTGGCGCGGGTCATGAACGCCGAGCTTCCAGCCCTCATCACCGGCGAATCGGGCACCGGAAAGTCGCTGATCGCGCGCGCGCTGCACGATTTTTCTGACCGGCGCGCGCAACCGTTCGTGCTGGCCTCGGCGCAGGATTTCGGCGCCGATCCGTCGGGCAACGGCGCCGGGCTCACGGCGCGGGCGCGGGGCGGGTCGCTGGTGATCGACGGTCTGGGCGATCTGGACGCGCAGGCCCAGGCGCGGCTGGTGCGGATGCTGGATGCGTTGCCCGCCGATGGTCCGCGTATCATCGCCATCGCCGACGGTGGCCTGAACGCGGCGCTGGAATCGGGCGCGTTCCGGCACGATCTCTATTACCGGCTGTCGGGCGTCACGCTGCATGTGCCCCCGCTGCGGGAACGGATCGAGGACATCCCCCTGCTGGCCGATCACTTCCTGGCCCGCGCCGCCCGCGAGGGGGGCACGCCGCGCCGGCTGTCTGCCGCGGCGCTCGAAGCGGTGCGCCAATACCGCTGGCCGGGCAATGTGCGGCAGCTCGAAAACGTCATCCGCCGCCTGGTCATCACCGGCCAGGAGCCCGAGATCGGCCGCACCGAGATCGAGACCGCGCTGAACGCCCATCCCGCGGCCGCCCCCACGGGCGAGGCGGCCGAGGCCGGCACGCTGGCCGATTCGGTCGCGCGTCATGTGCGGCGCTATTTCGAACTGCACGGCGCCGATCTGCCCCCGCCGGGCGTCTATCAACGCATCCTGCGCGAGATCGAGGCCCCGCTGATCGACATTGCGCTGGAATACACCGGCGGCAATCAGGCGCGCTGCGCCGATCTTTTGGGGATCAATCGCAATACTTTGCGCAAGAAGACGAACGAGCTGGATATTCGCGTGACACGGCGGCGCAAGTTGATGTAGTCAGGCAACAGGTCGTGGCGATTTTGCCGCACCTGTTGGTTTTTTCCTGAATGCACCGCGTGCCGTTCGATGATCCCCGAATCCAGCCCTGACAGACCCGTCTCGCCTGGCGCGGGCGTGCTGCCGGCGCGACGCAAGCCCTTGCGCCGGCGTCTCGAGGCCGCGGGCACGGTGGTTCTGGTGCTGCTGGCGCCGCTGTTGGTGGCGCTGACGATGCTGGCGCTGGGGCCCTTCTCGACCAGTGTGACAAATCTGCCGTCACTCAGGGTCGTGCTGTCGGCGGACCTGCTCTACATTCTGGCGGTGGCGATCCTGGTGCTGTTGCGCATTCGCCGCATGATCGGCGCGCGACGCGCGCGCTCGGCCGGATCGCAGCTGCACCTGAAGCTGTCGGCGCTGTTTGCGGTGATCGCGCTGCTGCCCGCGATCACCGTCGCGGCCTTTGCCGTGGTGTCGATCAACCTGGGGCTCGAGGGGTGGTTTTCCGACCGCGTGCGCAACGTGGTCGGCAGTTCGCTGGCCGCGGCCGAAGCCTATCAGGCGGAACAGGAACAGACCCTGACCGAGGATGCGCATACCGTCGCCTCGTTGCTGGAAAACGCGCGCCGCACCGATCCCCTGGTGTCCGAGGTCTATACCCGGCAGCTTCTCAGCCAGGCGCAGTCGGGTATCCAGCGGGGCCTGCGCGTCGCCTTTATCATCGACTTCGACGGCAATCTGCTGCTGCGCGGCGACCGGTCGTATCTGTTCGATTTCATCAAGCCCGAGACCGCCGACCTGGCGCGCGCCGCGAACGGCGACCTGGTGCTGATCAAGGATTGGCCGAACAGCGAGTTCCGCGCCTTGGTGCCGTTGCAGGGCTATCCCGACCGCCTGCTCTATATCGCGCGGGCGGTGGATGGGCATATCCTCAGCCTGCTCGACGAAACGCAGCAGACGATCCAGCTTTACAACCAGCTCGAGGCCGAGCGCGGCACCGTCCTGTTCAACTTTGCGCTGCTCTACATCGGCTTTGCGCTGATCCTGATCCTGGCCGCGGTCTGGCTGGGCATGTGGTTCGCCGAGGGACTCTCGCGGCCGATCGGGCGGCTTGCGGGCGCGGCCGAGCGGGTCGGTCAGGGCGACCTGGACGTCCAGGTGCCCGAAGAGCGCGGCGAGGACGAGATCGCCACCATGGGCCGCGTGTTCAACCAGATGACCCTGCAACTGAAGGGCCAGCGCGAGACCCTGCTGACCAACACCCGACAGATCGAGGAACGCCGCCGGCTGTTCGATTCGGTTCTGGGGTCGGTGACGGCGGGGGTGATCGGCCTGGATTCGCAAGGGCGCGTCGAATTCGTCAACCGCGCCGCCGAGACGCTGACGCAGATCGCCTCGGCCTCGGCGCATCTGCAACCGCTGGAACGGGTGGTGCCCGAATTCGGCGCGCTGTTCGCGCGGCTGCGCGACGGCAAGGGTCGCATGGCGGGCGGACGGGTTCAGGACGAGGTGCGCCTCAGCCGGGGCGGGCGGCTGGAGAGCCTGCTGGTGCGCCTGGCCGAACGGCGCACGGCGAACGGCCATCTCGAGGGGTATGTGGTCGCCTTTGACGACGTGACGGACCTGGTCTCGGCGCAGCGGCTGGCGGCCTGGGGTGACGTGGCGCGCCGCATCGCGCACGAGATCAAGAACCCGCTGACCCCGATCCAGCTGTCGGCCGAGCGGATCAAGCGCAAATTTGGCCGCCAACTGCCCGAGGACGAGGCCCAGTCCCTGGGGCAGTTGACCGACGTTATTGTCAGGCAAACCAATGACTTGCGTCGCATTGTTGACGAATTCTCGAAATTTGCCCGGATGCCCGAACCCGACCGCCGCCCCACCGACCTGGTGCAGGTGGTGCGCGACGCGACCACCCTGCAAGAGGCCGGTCAGGAAAAGGTGCGCTTCGACGTCCGCCTGCCCGACAGCCCGCTGATGGTGGACATCGATGCGACGATGATCTCGCAGGCGCTGACCAACCTCTTGAAGAACGCAGGGGAAGCCATTGAAGGGTTTGAGGAAACAGGCGACGCCCCCGATGGGTTCCAGGCCCGTATCGCGGTGGCGATGGACATCGACAACGACCGCGCGACGATCACCATCGCCGACAACGGTATCGGCCTGCCCGAAGATCGCGCGCGGCTGTTCGAACCCTATGTGACGACGCGCGAGAAGGGCACCGGCCTGGGCCTGCCGATCGTCAAGAAGATCATCGAAGAACACGGCGGCACGTTGCAGCTGCGGGATGCTCCGGTCATGGCCGGCTGCACCCACGCGGGCGCGCTGGCGGAAATCCGGTTGCCGATCCTGCGCACCCCGCGCGGCAATCGCACGGAACAAGGGGCAGAGGCATGAGCGACATCCTGATTGTCGATGACGAACGCGACATCCGCGAACTGGTGGCCGAGATCCTGCGCGACGAAGGGTATGCGACGCGGCTGGCGTCGAATTCCGACGAGGCCATGGCGGCGGTGCAGGCCGAGCAGCCCGCGCTGATGATCCTGGACCTGTGGCTCAAGGATTCGAAGATGGATGGCATCGCCATCCTCATGGCCGTGAAGCATGAGTTTCCCGATGTGCCCGTGGTCATCATTTCGGGCCACGGCAATATCGAGATCGCGGTGCAGGCGATCAAGCAGGGGGCCTATGATTTCATCGAGAAGCCCTTCAACATCGACCAGTTGCTGGTGGTGATCGGGCGCGCGATGGAGGCCTCGCGCCTGCGCCGCGAAAACAGCAAGCTGCGCAAGCGCGACCCCGGCCCGACCGAGATGATCGGCCAGAGCGCGGCGATGAAATTCCTGCGGTCCCAACTGGCCAAGGTCACGCGCTCGAACGGGCGGGTGATGCTGACGGGGCCGTCCGGCTCGGGCAAGGAGGTGGCGGCGCGCTATATCCATGCCCAGTCGAACCGCGCAGACGCGCCGTTTGTCACCGTCTCTTGCGCGGCGATCGAACCCGACAAGATGGAAAGCGTCCTGTTCGGGCAAGAGGGCGGCACCCGCGGGCTGCTGCCCGGGCTACTGGAGCAGGCGAACGGCGGCATCCTTTACCTCGACGAGGTCGCCGACATGCCCTTGGGCACCCAGTCGAAGATCCTGCGCGTGCTGGTCGAACAGACCTTTACCCGCGTCGATGGCAGCGACCGGGTCAAGGTGGACCTGCGGGTCATTTCCTCGACCACGCGCGACCTGCGGTCCGAGATCGCCGCCGGCGCGTTCCGCCAGGAGCTTTACGACCGGCTGAACGTGGTGCCGATCCAGGTGCCCTCGCTCGAGGATCGGCGCGAGGACATCCCGACGCTGGCACGGCATTTCATCGACTTGCTGCATCAGTCGCAGGGTCTGCCCCGGCGCGAGTTGACCGAGGACGCCGAGGCACAGCTGCAATCCATGAGCTGGCCCGGCAACATCCGCCAACTGCGCAACGTCATCGAACGCGCGCTGATCCTGGGCGACGGTCAGGGCACCATCGAGGCGCGCGATCTGGCCTCGGACGCGGGCGGCGGCGCCGAGGACGAGGGGCGCGTGGTGTTGGCCGGCGGGCTGGCGACGCTGCCCCTGCGCGAGGCGCGCGAATTGTTCGAACGCGAATACCTGCTGACCCAGATCAACCGCTTCGGCGGCAACATCTCGCGCACCGCCGCGTTTGTCGGTATGGAACGCTCTGCGCTGCACCGCAAACTGAAGTCGCTGGGGGTCAACACCGCGGCGCTGTCAGGCGGGCGCGGCGGGCGCGACGACTGAGGATTAGGCGATGAAGATCATCATCTGCGGCGCGGGACAGGTCGGCTGGCAGATCGCCCGCCAACTGGCCGGCGAGGCGAACGACGTGGCCATCGTCGACAACAACGCGGCGCTGGTGCGGCGCGCGACCGACACGCTCGAGGTGCAGGGCATCGTCGGCTTTGCCTCGCATCCCGATGTGCTGGAGGAAGCTGGCGCGCGCGAGGCCGACATGATCATCGCCGCGACCCATTCCGACGAGGTGAACATGGTCACCTGTCAGGTCGCGCATTCGGTGTTCAACGTCACCCGCAAGATCGCGCGGCTCAGGGCGCAGACCTATCTGGATCCGCTCTATTCCGACCTGTTCCGCCGCGACCACTTGCCGATCGACGTGGTCATCAACCCCGAACGCGAGGTCTCGCGCGCCGCGTTGCGCCGCTTTGCCGCGCCGTCTACCTTTGACGTGCAGGATTTTCTGGATGGCAGCGTGCGGCTGGCCGGCATTTCGCTGGATGCGGAATGCCCGGTGCTGAACACGCCGCTGCGGCAATTGACCGAGCTGTTCTCAAGCCTGCGCGCGATCGTGGTCGGCGTCCGCCGTCAGGGCAAGTTGTTCGCCCCCGAGCCCGGCGATCAACTGTTCGAGGGCGACCAGATCTATGTTGTCTCGGAAAGTTCGGACCTGGCGCGGACTCTGGCGATCTTCGGCAAGCCGCAGGCAAAGCAGGAACGCATCGTCATTCTGGGCGCGGGCAACGTGGGGCTGGCGGTGGCGGGGGCGCTGGAAACCCAACCCGAGCGGGTGCGCGTCAAGGTCATCGAACGCGACCGCACCCGCGCCGAGATCGCCGCCGACGCGCTGGAGCGCACCATTGTGCTGCACGGCGACGGCATGGACAGCGAATTGCTGAACGAGGCCGCCATCGATTCGGCCGACGCGCTGCTGGCGGTGACCGACGACGACAAGACCAACCTGCTGGCCTGCGTGCGCGCCAAGGCGATGGGCTGCAAGATGACCATCGCGCTGGTCAACGACCCGTCGCTGGTGCCCCTGATGAACCACCTGGGGATCGACGCGCACATCAACCCGCGCGCCACAACCGTCAGTTCGATCCTGCGCCATGTTCGCCATGGGCGCGTGCGCTCGATCTACACCATCGGCGACGGCGAAGCCGAGGTGATCGAGGCGCAGGTGCTCTCGACCTCGCCGCTGGCAGGGCGCACCATCGGCACCATCGGCTTTCCCGAAGGGGCGCTGGTCGGTGCGGTGCGCAAGCAGGGCGAATTCGTGAAGCCGACCGGCGCGACGGAACTGGCCGAGGGTGACCTGCTGGTCATCTTCGCGCTGCGCAACGATGTCCCCGAGATCGAGCGCCTGTTGCAGGTGGCGGTGGAGTATTTCTGAGATGCGCCCCGGCCTCGCGTCTGTCCCGCCGCTCGTGGCGCTGGTCGGCGCGGCCGGGATCCTGATGCTGGTCCCGGCGTTGAAGGCTGCGCTCGACGGGCAGGCCAGCCTGGCGCGCGATTTCTTCTATTGGGCGCTGATCTGCCTGGCGCTGGCCAGTTTCGTGGCCATCGCCCTGGCCGGACGCCCGTCGCGCGCCCGCGGGCAGGGGCCCTTTCCGCTGCTGGCGGCGGTCTATCTGCTCTTGCCGGCGGTGATGGCGCTGCCCCTGGCCGAGGCCCTGCCGCAGATGCGGCTGGTGGACGCCTGGTTCGAGATGATCTCCAGTTTCACCACCACCGGCGCCTCGCTGATCGAACTGCCGCGCCGCGTCCCCGAGGCGGTGCACCTTTGGCGGGGCATGGCCGGTTGGCTGGGCGGATTGTTCATCGTCTCGGCGGCAACGGCGCTGCTGGCACCGCTCAGGCTGGGCGGGTTCGAAATGCTGCGCCGCCACCCCGGCACCGTGGCGCGCGGCGCCAACAACGGGCCCGGCGCGCGGCTGATGGCGCATGGCGCGGTCGTGCTGCCGGCCTTTGCCGGGCTGACGCTGGCGCTGTGGCTGATCCTGACCCTGTTGGGCGTGCCCGGGTTCGACGCGCTGATGCAGGCGATGGCGGTGCTGTCCACCTCGGGCATCCTGCCGCGCGAGACACTGGGCAACGTCGGTCTGATGCCCGAGATCGTGATCTTCGCCTTTCTGTGCCTCGCCCTCAGCCGGAGGTTCCTGCCGGGGCATGGTGCGCGGCAGCGCGCGCTCGTGCGCGATCCCGAACTCTGGACCGCGGCGGTTCTGGTCGCGCTGGTCACCTTGTTCGTCGTCGCCCGGCATTGGGCCGGCGCCTTCGAGGCCCGCGAGGGCGAGAACCTGCCCGCCATGGGGCGCGCGGCCTGGGGAGCGGCGTTCACCGCGCTGTCCTTTCTGACCACGACCGGGTTCGTCGATCAGGACTGGATCGCAAGCCGCGCCTGGTCGGGGCTGACCCCGCCGGGGCTGGTGTTGATGTCGGTGGCCCTGCTGGGCGGCGGTGTCGCCACCACCGCGGGCGGGATCAAGCTGCTGCGGCTTTACGCGCTGGGGCGGCTCAGCCGGTTCGAACTGATGCGCATGATCTATCCGTCCATGGTGATCGGCGGCAACGAATACGACCGCTTTCTGGCCACCACGGCGGCGCGCTCGGCCTGGTTGTTCGCGATGGTCTTTGCGCTGACCTCGGTCGTGGTGGTGGCGCTGTTGCTGTTCAGTGGCATGAGCCTGGAAACGGCGATGATCTTCAGCATCGCGGCGCTGACCAACTGCGGGCAACTGGTGCAGGTGGCGGGCGATCTGCCGCTCTATTGGGTGCTGCTGTCCGATCCGGCGCGCCTGGTGCTGGCGGTGGCGATGATTCTCGGCCGGCTCGAAATCCTGGTGCTGCTGGCCGCGATCCTGGACCGCTCGCGCCGTCACTGAGGGGGCGTTTTCGGACCCGCTGCCTGGGGTCTCGAAATTCCCCTTGTTAATCCTATGAAAATGCGATGATTTGGGCTGGAAACTTGCGCGCTGTCCCTTCATACTCGGCGCAACAGGGGGGAAACTGCGCGCGCCGGGCGCCGCGTAGGCCGATAACAAAAGGCAAAGACAATGGCCGTCGACAAACAGAACTTGCAGGACGCTTTCCTGAACCATGTGCGCAAGAACAAGGTTCCCGTGACGATTTTCCTGATCAACGGGGTCAAACTTCTTGGCGTCATCACCTGGTTCGACAACTTCTGCGTCCTCTTGCGCCGCGAGGGGCAAAGCCAGCTTGTCTACAAACACGCCATCTCGACCATCATGCCGGGCCAGCCGATCTCGCTCTACAACGGCGAGGATTGACGCCCCGGCGGGGTAACCCGCACGTGACAATCGACGTGAACGACCTGGGCGGTGCCGGTGGCGGGCGGAAGCAGCGCGCGCTGGTCCTGCATCCCGATATCCGTGGCAACGACAGCAACCGCAGCGCCGAGGCCGCCCTGGCCGAAGGCCTGTCTCTGGCGCTGGCCCTGCCGGGAATTGACGTGACCGGCGGGCTGGTGGTGCGCCTGCCGAGGGCGCAGCCGGGCATGCTGTTCGGTTCGGGCAAGGTGGACGAACTGAAATCCCGGATCGAAACGGACGAGATCGAGCTTGTGCTGATCGACGGCCGGGTCAGCCCGGTGCAGCAGCGCAATCTGGAAAAGGCCTGGGGCGTCAAGATCCTGGACCGCACGGGCCTGATCCTCGAGATCTTTGCGGATCGCGCGCGGACCCGCGAGGGGGTGTTGCAGGTCGAACTGGCCGCCTTGAGCTATCAGCGCACGCGTCTGGTGCGCGCGTGGACCCACCTCGAACGGCAGCGCGGCGGGCTGGGGTTCGTCGGCGGGCCGGGCGAAACCCAGATCGAAGCCGACCGCCGGGCCATCGACACCCAGATCCTGCGCCTGCGCCGGCAATTGGAAAAGGTCGTCAAGACGCGCGAGCTGCATCGCGCGGCGCGCCGCCGCGTGCCCTATCCGGTGGTCGCGCTGGTGGGGTATACCAACGCCGGGAAATCGACCCTTTTCAATCACTTGACGGGCGCAGAGGTGTTGGCGAAGGACATGCTGTTCGCCACGCTGGACCCGACGATGCGGGCCGTGGTGCTGCCGGGCGGGTTGGCGGTGATCCTGTCGGACACGGTCGGGTTCATCTCGGATCTGCCCACGCAATTGGTTGCGGCGTTTCGCGCGACGCTGGAAGAGGTGCTGGAAGCGGACCTGATCCTGCACGTCCGCGACATCGCCCACCCCGAAACCGAGGCCCAGGCCGAGGACGTCGAAACCATCCTGACCGAACTGGGGGTGGGCCAGGACGTCGCCAGGATCGAGGTCTGGAACAAGATCGACCTGTTGCCCGGCGACGATCCCCGCCGAAATGTCGCGCAGCGCCGTGACGGGGTCTGCGCGGTCTCGGCGCTGACGGGCGAGGGGCTGGCGGATCTGATCGAGGCGATCGGCGCGGCGCTGGGGGACGAACGGCGGGTCGAAACCGTGCGGATCGGGCACGGCGACGGACGCGCGCGGGCCTATGCCTATGCCGAAGGGATCGTCCTGTCCGAGGACGGCGACGACGACGGGCTTCGTCTGACGGTCTCGTGGTCGGCCCGTCAGCGCGCGCGGTTCGAATCGCTCTGCGCGCCCGAAACCCCTGACGCGGACTGACGCGGTCAGGCGCGAGACGGCGATGGTCGGGACCGCGACAGCGCAGGCGCGACGATCAATCGTCGTCCTCGTCGCTCAGCAAGGTGATCTCGCCCGCGTCGGACAGCTCGCGGATCGCCGTGACCACCGCCGCCAGCGCGGCCTCGGCCTCCTTTCCCTTGACCTTGCCCCGGGTTTCGACCTCGTCGCGCAGGCTGGCGGCCATGCGCTGCGACATGTTCGCCAGCAGGAAATCGGCGGCGCGGCCTTCGGGGCTGCCGGGCTGGGGCAGGGTGGCGGCGAGGGCGCTGATGAGGTCGGGCTGCGCCACCTCGCGCAGAACCTTGGGCACGTCGCGCGGGTTCAGCCGGTCGGGGATGTGGGCAAAGGTAAAGATCGCCTTGCCGACCCCTTCGGCGAAGGCGGCGTCCTGTTCGCGCAACGCGTCGAGCAGCGCGTCGCGCACCGGCCCGGTCGCCGAATTCAGCATCGCCCCGACCCGCACCGCCGGGGCCACCGCAAAGGCGCGGGGCGGGCGCTGGTCCAACTCGCGGGCGATCGACTCGCCGATCCGGGCGACCATCGCGGGGGCGATCCCTTCGGTCAACGAGACCGCATAGGCAACCCGGCGCGCCCGTTCGCCCGGCATCTTGCCCAACAATTCGGCGGCGCGTGTGACCGACAGTTTGGACAGCACCACCGCTGCGACCTCGGGGCTTTCGGGGGCCAGGACCGCCAGCAGGGTGTCAGGCTCGGCATGGGCGATCCGGTCCCAGGGATCGGCGCTGTGGCGCTCACGCACCATCTGTTTCAACCGCGAACTGGCGCCCGGACTGATGCGGCCATCCAGAGCCTTGAGCGCGCCGTCGATCCCGCCCGGAAAGCTGAGACCGACCTGTTCCAGCGTTTCGACGAATTCCCCCACAACCGCGGTCAGCGTGTCACGGTCGATCAGGCGCATCCGGCCGATCTGTTCGGTCAGCGCGGTTTGCATGTCCTCGGGCAGCGAGTCGAGCTTGATATCCGCGCCTTCGGCCAGCAGCAAGCGCACCAGGATCGCCGCTTTTTGCGGGCCGGTCAGGGCCCGGATGCTGCGCCCCGAGGGGCTGGTCGCCAGCAAGGGGCTGCCGGACGTCGCGGGTTGCGCCGCGACGGGCGGTGGAGACGGGCGAATCGGAGCGAGGTCTTGCGTCATGGGCGTTTCCGGTCTGGTCACCCCAGAGCCTGACGCATCGGGGTTAACCGCCGGATAATGCGATCGGTCGCGCGTGGAAAAAAACCAAAGACGCCCCGGTTTGATCCAAATCAATGTTCAGTGCGATTGCAACGATTAGACAGGATGGCGAAGGCGCAGGCACTTCCGCCTGATCTTCATCTCCCGTTTCCGGGCGCACCTCCCTGCGTCTGGCTGACTGATCCGCCGCGAGACCTCCCTCTCGCGGCGATTTTTTTTGCGCTCAGCCTTCGGCTTCGATGCGGGCGGCGCGGGCCTCGACCAGTTCGACGATGTGGTCGATCATGCGCGCGTTCGACAGTTTGTGGTCCTGCTTGCCCGCCAGATAGATCATGCCGGCGCCGGCGCCGCCGCCGGTGAAACCGATGTCGGTCATCAGCGCCTCGCCGGGGCCGTTCACCACGCAGCCGATGATCGACAGCGACATCGGCGTCTTGATGTGGGACAGACGCTGTTCCAGCGCCTCGACCGTCTTGATGACATCGAATCCCTGCCGCGCGCAGGAGGGGCACGAAATGATCTGCACGCCCCGGGTGCGCAGCCCCAGCGATTTCAGGATTTCGTAACCGACGCGCACCTCTTCGACCGGATCGGCCGAGAGCGACACCCGAATCGTGTCGCCGATGCCCGCCCACAACAGGTTGCCCATGCCGATCGCGGATTTCACCGCGCCCGCGACAAAGCCGCCGGCCTCGGTGATGCCCAGGTGGATCGGGGCATCGGTGACCTCGGCCAGTTGCTGATAGGCCGCGGCCGCCAGGAATACGTCGGACGCCTTGACCGAGATCTTGAACTCGTGAAAGTCGTTGTCTTGCAACAGCTTGATGTGATCCAGCCCGGATTCGACCATGGCCTCGGGGCAGGGCTCGCCGTATTTGTCGAGCAGGTGTTTTTCCAGCGATCCGGCGTTCACGCCGATGCGGATCGAACAGCCGTGGTCACGCGCGGCCTTCACCACCTCGCGCACGCGCGTGGCGTTGCCGATGTTGCCCGGATTGATCCGCAGGCAGGCGGCGCCGGCCTCGGCCGCCTCGATGGCGCGCTTGTAGTGGAAATGGATGTCCGCGACGATCGGCACCGGGCTTTCGCGCACGATCTCGCGCAATGCGCGGGTCGCGGCCTCGTCCGGGGTCGAGACGCGGACGATATCGGCCCCCGCATCGGCGGCGGCCAGCACCTGAGCCAGCGTCGCCTTGACGTCCGAACTGTCGGTGTTGGTCATGGTCTGCACGGAAATCGGCGCATCCCCCCCGACCGGCACCGACCCCACCATGATCTTGCGGGATTTGCGCCGCTCGATGCTGCGCCAGGGGCGGATCGGGTTCAGGGACATGGGACTTCCTGGGCTGACTGCGACGCCCCAGACATAGGCCGCCGCGTCCCGAGGGGCAAGGCCGCGCCGGGGCGGCAAAAGGCCCGCGCGCGGCGGGCCTATAGGGGGGTTACCGATCCTGTTCGCGCAGGCGGGCGACGTGCACCGCCAGGTCCTGATCGCGGCTCAGGTCCGCGACCTGATAGCGGTCGCGGATGTCGGCGGCGTCCAGCGCCACGTTGCGCACCACCTGCGCGCCGGGCGCGGCGGGGCCATAGGCCTGGCCGTTGATCAGGAAATAGACCGAGCCCGAGTTGCCCGCGTGCAGCGTCGGCGGCTGTTCGGTCTGCGGGATCGTATACCGCTCGCCCGCGTCGAGGACGCGCTCGAAGATGACCGACCCGTCGGCCGCCCGGACCCGCAACCACGACGGGCGCACGGCCAGCAGTTGCACGGTGGCGGGACCCTGGGCCACGACCTGGGGCGCGGTGCCGTCATCGCTGGACGCCAGCGCGGCCATCACGGCGGTATCGGTCGAACTGGCCTCGATTGTCGGGGCCGGCGTTTCGGGGGTAATCGCGGCAATGGGGCCGTCGCGCGGCACCACAACGGGCATGTCCAGCGCCTGCGGGCGGGCAATTCGCACCCGTCCCTCGGCGCCGCCCGAGACGGGGCGGTCCGCCGCCAGGGTGCTGCGCGGGCCGGTGGCCACGCCAGCCAGCGGGTCGGTATCCGACGCGGCCAGCGTTCCCGGGGTGCCGCTTTCCGAGGACAGCGGGTCGATGTTGCTGGCCACGTTGGGCACGATGTCGGCGGGCGCGACCTGCACGCGCTGGACCTCTTTCAGGACGGTCCAGCCGGCGTAGCCCAGCCCCAGGATCAGCGCCAGCAGAACGCTGACCGATCCCAGCGCGCCGGGTTCGATCCGGCGCCAGAAGGGTTCTGGGTCGGGCAGGGTGCCGACGCCCTTGAGCCCGCCATGCGAGGTCCGGGCGCGGGTATCGGTCTGCACGGCGCGCGGCGTGCGCGGCGCGGCGTTGTTGGCAAAGCCCGACATGCCGTGAGCGACCTGAAACCCGTGCTCGGTGCAGAACCGGTCATAGACCCATTCGGTATCCATGCCGAGATAGCGCGCATACGAGCGCACGAAACCGGCAATGAAGCTGGGGGTTTCGAACGCGTCGAGATCGCCGTTCTCGATCGCGGCGATATAGGCAGCACGAATGTGAAGCTCGCGCTGGACATCCAGCAGCGATTTGCCCAGCGTGGCACGTTCGCCCCGCAGGATATCGCCCAGTCGCAGCTCGAAATCATCGAAGCCGCGTGGACCTTCATCGTGCTGCGCTGGAGGCTGTTCCTTGCGCCAGATCATCCGCCCTGTCCCTGCTTACCGCCTGCTCTGATCGGGTCGCTTTGCGGAGAGCCTCGACCATGACGGGAACCACGGGCGAGTCGCCTCTCAACGACCTCTTGAGACCACTCTTACCAGATCGTGAAAACTAATTGAAGTAGAAGGCGTTGTCAGGCGGTCAGCTCGGCGCGATTCAGCGCACAATGGGCCCAGAGTTGATCCATCGCGATCACGACGCGGTCGATTTCCTTGGGATCGTGCACCGGCGACGGGGTAAAGCGCAGCCGTTCGGTTCCACGCGGCACGGTGGGAAAGTTGATCGGCTGGACATAGATGCCGTACCGTTCCAGCAGCATGTCCGAGATCATCTTGCAGTGCACAGGGTCGCCGACATGCACCGGAACGATGTGGGTGCCGTGGTCGATGATCGGCAGGCCCATGCCCTTGAGCCGGGCCTTGAGGATGCGCGCGTGCGACTGCTGCATGTCGCGCAGTTTCTGCCCGTCGGCGGTTTTCAGGAACGCGATCGAGGCCGCGCATCCCGCGGCCACTGCCGGCGGCAACGAGGTGGTGAAGATGAACCCCGGCGCATAAGACCGGACGGCATCGACCATTTTCGCGCTCGCCGCGATATAGCCGCCGAACACGCCAAAGGCTTTCGCCATGGTGCCGTTGATGATGTCGATGCGGTGCATCAGCCCGTCACGCTCGGCCACGCCGGCGCCGCGCGGGCCATACATGCCGACCGCGTGCACCTCGTCGATATAGGTCAGCGCGTTGAAGTCGTCGGCGGCGTCGCAGATGTCCTTGATCGGGCCGACGTCGCCATCCATCGAATAGATCGATTCGAAGGCGATCAGCTTGGGCGCGCCGGGATCGTCGGCGGCCAGCAGCTCGCGCAGATGGGCGACGTCGTTGTGGCGGAAGATGCGCTTGTGCCCGCCATTGCGGCGTACGCCCTCGATCATCGAATTGTGGTTCAGCGCGTCGGAATAGATGATGAGCCCGGGGAAGATCGCGCGCAGTGTGCTGAGCGTCGCATCGTTCGCCACATAAGCCGAGGTGAAGACCAGCGCGGCCTCTTTCTGATGCAGGTCCGCGACCTCGGCCTCGAGCCGCTTGTGGTAGACCGTGGTGCCCGAGATGTTGCGCGTCCCGCCCGAGCCGGCGCCGGTGGCGTCCAGCGCCTCGTGCATGGCCTTCAGCACCGCCGGGTGCTGGCCCATGCCCAGGTAATCGTTGCCGCACCAGACGGTGATGTCCTTTTCCGTGCCGTCGGGCTTGCGCCAGGTGGCGTGGGGGAAGTGGCCCTTCTTCCGCTCGATGTCGATGAAGGTGCGATAGCGCCCCTCGTCGTGCAGTCGCTGGAGGGCGGAATCGAGGGCTGCTTCGTAGGTCAAGGGTCGTCTCCTGGCGTCCTGCTGGGCAATTTCGGCCGCCCGGCGATAAAGCTGGACGTTCTTTGCATGTTTGAATGCGACAGAACCATGACCTGGATCAATTCAAAAAAGTGTCGCACTCGCCCTTCCGGGGCGGTTTTTTCGTCAATCCTGGATCACGATGGCACAATCGGAAACGTCGCCGTCGCCCTGGCAGGCGGTCAGCGCGTCCTCGACCGCGTTGTTGCCGCGACCGATTCCCCACTGGCCCGAGCCCGCCGAAACGGCAAAGGCGCGGGTTCCGCCCGCACGGCGATAATCGTCGTTGAAGGCGGTGGTCGCGTCGGCCGACAGGCTCAGATCGCGCGCTTCCCAGCCCTGCGGGCGCACCTCGAGGGCGATGACACAGGCCCGCCCGCCGTGACGGCGCGCGTCGCACCCGGCCAACGCGGCGGCGCGCGCGGCTTCGGGCGAATGATAGTTCGAGGCCATCACCGTCGGTTCCGCCATGATTCCCACGTCCGGGGCAAAGCCGACCGCGGCATAGTATTTCTGCGTCTGGGCAACGGTGGTCAGGGCGGTGCGTTCGGCCTCGGTCAGGCCCGAGACGTCGATCTCGATCACCTCGACCCGGTCGTCGCGAAACAGCATCGGACGCGCGGCGCGGGCATCCAGCGGGTCCGCGAGCGCGGTCTGCGCAAAGGGGGCGGCAAGGGCAAGCACGACAAGGGCGAAACGCGAATTCATCAGGCACTCCAGTCCGGTTTGCCGTCTTTTTTACAGGGTTTTCGCAGCCCGCACAGCCCTTTGTGCGGCCCTCGGGCGGGGTCGCGCCCGTGCTGCGGCACACATTCGGTTGATCGCCGCCCGGCACTGGACTTCCGCCGCCGGGCGGGCATAGGCTCGATCCCATCAGAAACGGGGAATTCCGAATGACCGCCGATACCGTGACCCAGGTCCTGGACCATGTGGATGCCACTCTCGATGCCGCGCTGGACCGTCTGCTGACCTTGCTGCGGGTGCCGTCGATCTCGACCGATCCGGCCTTTGCGGCCGATTGCGACCGCGCCGCCGAGGCGCTGGTCGAGGATCTGGCCAGCCTGGGCTTCGACGCCGCGAAACACCCGACGCCCGGTCACCCGATGGTCGTAGCCCATGACGCGGACGGGCCCGAGGATGGCCCGCATGTGCTGTTCTACGGTCATTACGACGTGCAACCCGTTGATCCGCTGAACCTTTGGCATCACGACCCCTTCGACCCGCAAATCGAGGACACGCCCGCGGGCCGGGTGATCCGCGGCCGGGGCGCTGCGGATGACAAGGGCCAGCTCATGACCTTTGTCGAGGCCTGCCGCGCCTGGAAGGCGGTGCATGGCGTCCTGCCGATCCGGGTGTCGATGTTCTTCGAGGGCGAGGAGGAATCCGGCTCGCCGTCGCTGGTGCCCTACATGACCGCCCATGCCGAGGACCTGAAGGCCGACCTCGCGCTGATCTGCGACACCGGCATGTTCGACCCGCAGACCCCCGCGATCACCACCCAGTTGCGCGGCCTGGCCAAGCTGGAGCTGGTGGTCACCGCGCCCGACAAGGACCTGCATTCCGGCATGTATGGCGGCGCGGCCCGCAACCCGGCGCATGTGCTGGCGAAGATCCTGGCCGACCTGCACGACGAGACCGGGGCCTGCACGCTGGCGGGGTTCTACGACGGGGTGCCGGAACTGACCAACGCGCAGCGCACGCAATGGGAGACCCTGGGGTTTGACGCCGCCGGTTTCCTTGGCGGGGTCGGCCTGTCGATCCCGGCGGGCGAGCAGGGGCGCTCGGTGCTGGAAATGATCTGGTCGCGCCCCACCTGCGAGGTGAACGGCATGACCTCGGGCTATACGGGGGCGGGGTTCAAGACCGTGCTGCCGTCGAAAGCCAGCGCCAAGGTCAGCTTCCGGCTGGTCGGATCGCAGGACCCGCAGGCCGTGCTGGCGGCGATGCGCGCCCATGTCGCGGCCCGGGTGCCGGCCGATTGCACGGTCGAGATCCTGGACGCGAACGGCGCGCCGGCCACCGTCATGCCGATCGAGAACCCGGCCTTCGAGGCCGCGCGCCAGGCGCTGTCCGACGAATGGCCGCGCCCGGCGGCGTTCATCGGCTGCGGCGGTTCGATCCCGATTGCGGGCTATTTCCAGGAGCTTCTGGGCATGGATGCGCTGCTGATCGGCTTTGGCCGCGACGACGACCAGATCCATTCCCCGAACGAGAAATACGACCTCGAATCGTTCCACAAGGGGATTCGCAGCTGGGTGCGGGTGCTGGACGGGCTGTCGCGCCTCTGACCGTCGATTCCGGCGGCGGTCAGTCGCACCGCCGCCGCGCGCGAATCGCCAGGATCGCCCAGACCCCCGCCGCGCCCATCGCCAGCGCCCCGCCCAGCGTCGCGCCGGGATGGGCCAGTGTCAGCGTCAGCGGCAGGCCCAGCGTCAGAACCGTCCATGTGAGCGCGAGCAGCGGGTGACGCGACGGGCGCGGCAGCGCCAGCACAAGCGCCATCGCCCCCGACAATCCGGCCATCCCCACCGGTGCGGCCCAGGGCAGTGCGGCAACCAGCGCCAGCGCCAACAGAATCACCACACCCTTGCCGGGGTGCGGTTCGGACAGGGGCAACGGGGCAACCGGTGCATGGCGAAGAAACGGTGTCATGCGCATGGGTCGTTCATCGCCCCTGCGCGGTTCAAATTCGCGGTGAAAAAGTTCCGCCCGGTTCCCGCAGGCGGGTTGACCCCGGGTCGAGCGGCGGGCACCGTCAGGCGGCGCAAGGGACCCGACCGCATGATCCACCTCAGCCAGTCTCCGACCGATCCCGCCTTTGTGCAGGATCCCTATCCGTTCTACGACCGCGCCCGCGCCGCCGGTCGCGTGGTCTTCTGGGAGGACTACGGCCTGCCTTGCGTCTTCGGTTACGCGGCGGCGAATGCGATTCTGCGCGACCGCCGCCTGGGACGCGAGATCCCGCCCGACCGGCGCCCGCCAATGGCCGCGCACACCGCGCCGTTCCATGCGATCGAGGCCCACTCGATGCTCGAACTCGAGCCGCCGCGGCACACGCGTCTGCGGGGGCTGGTGCTGCGCGCCTTCACCTCGCGCCGGATCGCGGCCATGGGGCCGGACATCGAAGCCCTGGCGCGCGCGCTGGCGGCGGATCTTCCGGCCTCGGGATCTTTCGACCTGTTGACCCGATACGCCGAGGCGATCCCGGTCATCATCATCGCCCGTCTTCTGGGGGTGCCTGAAACGATGCGGGACGACTTGTTGCGCTGGTCGCACGCCATGGTCGGCATGTATCAGGCCGGCCGCACCCGCGCGATGGAAGAGGCCGCGGGCCAGGCCTCCGCCGACTTTGCCGATTTCCTGCGCGAGCATGTGCGCGCGCGTCGCCGGATGCCGGGCGACGACCTCATCACGCATCTGATCGTAGCCGAGGAAGCGGGCGACCGGTTGAGCACGGACGAGTTGATCTCTACCTGCATCCTGTTGCTGAACGCCGGTCACGAGGCGACCGTGCACGCGATCGGCAACGCGGTGAAGACCCTGCTCGAGGCCGGCGGGCCGCGCGACTGGCTGTCACCCGATCGGCTGGAGGCGACGATCGAGGAAACGCTGCGCTTCGATCCGCCGCTGCACATGTTCACCCGCTGGGCCTACGAGCGGGTCGAGATCATGGGCCATGTGTTCGAACCGGGCGACGAGGTGGGGGTGATGCTGGCGGCGGCCGGGCGCGACCCGGGCCAGTGGGACCGGCCCGACCATTTCGATCCGGGCCGTCCGGCGAAACCGCATCTCGCGTTCGGCGTGGGCCTGCATTTTTGCGTCGGTGCGCCGCTGGCGCGGCTGGAATTGGCCAAGGCCCTGCCGATCCTGTTCCAGGAGGCCCCCGGCCTGCATCTGACCGCGCCCCCGGACTATGCCGGCCGCTACCATTTTCACGGGCTTTCGGCGCTGATGGTGGCGCGGTGACGGGTGCGTCCCGGCCGCGCCGCGCCCCTTGAGCGGCGCCTGAGCGGCCGGGAGGGAACCCGGGTCAGGGTGCCCAGTGCACCACCGCCCGCGCCAGCACGGCGGCGACCGGGGCCTCGGTCGGGGCGAGGGCGCGCGCGCGCTCCAGCGCCGCGCGCTTTTCCGCCCCGATGATGAGCAGATGCAGGCCGTAGGCGTCCTTGAGAACCCGCGCGCTGAGGCTCACTCGCGGTTCCGGCGCGCCGGGCGCGAGGATCGGCACCACGGCCGGGGCATCGGCGGCGAGGGCCTCGTCCAGGCCCGTGGCGCCCGGAAAGAGCGAGGCCGTATGCATGTCCGCGCCCATCCCCAGCAGGGCCACATCGACCGGCAACAGGCGGTCCAGCATGGCGGCCGCCTGTTCGGCGCCCTCGGCCGGGGACAGGGCCTCGTGCCACAAGGGCAGCAGTCGTGCGGGCACGGCCTTGTCGCGCAACAGCCGCGCGCGGATCATGCCCGCGTTCGAGCGCGCATGACTTTCGGGCAGCCAGCGTTCGTCGGTCGGCACGATGTCCACGCGGTCCCAGTCCAGATCGGCGGCGGCCAACAGGTCGAAGACCGGCCCCGGGCTGGTGCCGCCCGGCACCGCGAACAGCGCCCGTGGGCGACGCGTCAGGGCGGCGCGCAATTCGCCGGCCAGCCGCCGGGCCAACGACAGCGCCATCATGTCGGTGTCGGGGTAGTCGATCCGTTCCATCAGCGGATGTCCCGCCAGTTTCGCCCATCCATCCGGATCAGTCTAAGGGCTTCGTCCGGCCCGGACGAGCCCGGATCGTAGCGATGCGGCGTTTCGGCAAGATCTTGCCATTCGGCGATGATCGGATCGGTCCAGGCCCAGGCGGCCTCGACCTCGTCGCCGCGCATGAACAGCGTCTGATTGCCCCGGATCACGTCCATGATGAGCCGCTCATAGGCGTCGGGAATGTGCATGTCGTCGCCCAGGGCCTCGGCAAAGGACATGTCCAGCGCCACGTCCTTCAACCGCATCCCGCCGGGGCCCGGCTCCTTGATCATGACCTTCAGCGTCATGCCCTCGTCGGGTTGCAGGCGGATCACCAGCATGTTGGCCTTCCACGGCGCATCCTCGCCAAAGATCGAATGGGGCGGATCGCGGAACGCAACGGCGATCTCCGAGGCGCGCGCCTTCAGCCGCTTGCCGGTCCGCAGGTAAAAGGGCGTGCCCTTCCAGCGCCAGTTCGAGATCCCGACCTTGAGCGCGATGTAGCTTTCCGTGGTCGAGGCCGGGTTCTCGACCTCGTCGCGGTAGGCGGCGCGGTCCTTGTCGGCGCCATATTGGCCGCGCACCACATGGCCGGGCGCGACGGGGTCCAGCGCGTGGATCACCTTCAGCTTTTCGTCGCGGACGGCGTCCGGTTCAAAGGAATAGGGCGGCTCCATCGCGATCAGGCACAGAAGCTGCATCATGTGGTTCTGCACCATGTCCCGCATCGCGCCGGCGGTGTCGTAATAGGCACCGCGCCCGCCCACGCCCACGGTTTCCGCCACCGTGATCTGCACATGATCGACAAAGCGTGCGTTCCACAGCGGTTCGAACAGGATGTTGGCAAAGCGCACCGCCATCAGGTTCTGCACGGTTTCCTTGCCCAGGTAATGGTCGATCCGGTAGATCTGCGTTTCCGCGAAATGCTCGGCCAGGGTGCGGTTCAGCACCCGCGCCGTCGCAAGATCGTTGCCAAAGGGCTTTTCCACCACGATCCTTGTGTCCGGCGTGACCAGGCCAAAGCGTCCCAGCCCGGTTGCCAGCGGCCCGAACAGCGCAGGCCCGACCGAGAAATAGAACGCCCGAACCACGCCGTCGCGCATCCGTGCGGCCAGATCCAGCCAGCCGTCCTCGCCCCGGGCATCGACGGTGACATAGTCCAGCCTCTCGAAGAAACCGGCGCGGTCCTGGGGCGTGGGGGCATCGGGGCCCATGAATTCATCGAACGCGGCGGCGATGGCGGCGTGAAACTCGGCCCGGGTCAGCGGTGTGCGGGCGGCGCCGATGACGCGCGCCTCGGGCGGCATCTGGCCCTCGGCATAGCGTCGGTAGAGCGCGGGCAGGATCTTGCGGCGCGCCAGATCGCCGGTGGCGCCAAAGACCACCAGATCGAAAGGTTCGACGGGAATGACGCGGGCGACCATGGGGGCTCCTGTCGGGCGAGCACGAGAACGAAACGCACCGGATATGCGCCCCGCAGACCCGAGTCCAGCCCCGGACCGGGTCAGGCCTCGAGCTCTGTATCCCAATAGAGATAGTCCGCCCAGCTTTCGTGCAAATGGTTCGGCGGAAAACGGCGGCCCCGGTCGATCAGCTCGGCGGCGGTGGGGCGGCGGGGCGGCTGGCGCAGGCTCAGCCCGGACCGGCGCAGCGTTTTCGAACCCTTGCGCAGGTTGCACGGCGCGCAGGCGGCGACGACGTTCTCCCAACTGGTGACGCCGCCCAGCGCGCGCGGCACCACATGGTCAAAGGTCAGATCGTGGCGCGAGCCGCAATACTGGCAGGTGAATTCGTCCCGCAGAAAAAGATTGAAGCGCGTGAAGGCCACGCGCTTTCTGGGTTTGACAAAGTCCTTCAGCACCACGACCGAGGGTATTCGCATCTCGAACCGCTGGCTGCGCACGGTCTGGTCGTATTCGGCGGCGATGGTGACGCGGTCCATCCAGACCGCCTTGACCGCCTCCTGCCAGGGCCACAGCGACAGCGGATAGTAGCTGAGGGGCCGGAAATCGGCGTTCAGGACCAGCGCCGGAAACTGCCTGAGCGCCGCCGGCTCGTGCACGAAGCCTTGCCTGAAGTCACCGTCCATCTTCCGTCTCTCCCGCCCGGGATCGGTCGAAGCCGTTGTCGGGATCGACTATATCCGGTGTTTTGGTCGTGACAACCCCGCGACATGGGGTGCGGGGGACAGTCTGGTCGGATTGTGTGACAGACGGGCGACGGCCCCCTCAATGTGGCAGTTTTTCGCGCAGGAAACCCAGCGCCAGCGAAAGCCCCTCCTGGTCGATGGAATGGCCCAGCCCCTTGCACACATGGGCATAGGTCTCGAACCCGGCCTGGACCAGGGCATCGGCGGCGTCGGGCAGGGACTGCACCGGCACCTTCGGATCGGCGTCACCGTGGATCAGCAGCACGGGTGGCTTCGAGACCGTCTCGGCCGCCAGCGCGGCGGGGTCCAGCAACCGGCCCGAAAAGCCGACGACCGCGGCCAGGAGCGCGTCCCGGCGCGGCGCCACGTCGAGGGACATCATGGTGCCTTGGGAAAAGCCCACCAGCGCCAGGGCCGAGGGCGGCAACCCCTCGTCGGTCAGGACCTGGTCGATAAAGGCGTCGATGTCCGCGCGCGATTGAAGCGCGCCTTCGCGGGCCGCGTCTTCGGCCGATCCGTCCAGCCAGGGGATCGGAAACCATTGGAAACCAAAGGGATTGCCCTGGCAATTTTCCGGCGCATCGGGGGCGTAAAAGGCGGTCTGCGGCAGGTGCGGCGCCAGCGGATCGGCCAGCCCCAGCAAATCGGCCCCGTTCGCGCCATAGCCGTGCAGGAAGATCACCACCGACCGGGCCTGTCCCCGGGGTGCGCCCTTGCGGGCGGATTGCAACGGGCGAGGGGGCATGACGGGTCCTTTCAGGTGGTGCCTTCGCGGCTCTTGATGTGGTGGTAGTAGTGCCACAGCATCCCCGCCGCAACCGTCCGCCAGGGCGACCATTCCACCGCCATGGCGCGCAGCGCCGTCTCGCGCGGACGCTCGGCCAGGGCGAAAAGCACGCGCGCGGCCTCCTGCAATGCCAGATCGTTGGGCGCGAAGGTGTCGGCGCGTCCCAGGCTGAACATGATATAGATCTCGGCGGTCCAGCGACCGATGCCGGGGACCGCGGTCAGGGTGGCGACGATCTCGTCCTCGGGGGCGTGGCGCAGCGCGTCAAAGGCGATCCCGGATTCGGCCAGCGCCTTGACGTAGCGCGCCTTTTGCCGCGAAAGGCCGGCGGCGCGCAGGTCTTCGGCGGTGGCACGGGCATAGCTGTCGGGGGTGCCGTATCCCGCCGCCGCCAGCCGCGCCTGGATCGCCCGCGCCGAGGCGACGGACACCTGCTGCGCGGTGATCGCGCCGACCAGGGCCTCGAACCCGTCGTCGCGCCGCCTGAGGGGCGGCGGACCGCACAGGGCGAGCGCCTCGGCAAAGCGGGGTTCGGCCCGGGCCAGCCAGGCGGCACCTTCGGCCATGCAGGCCTCGGAATGGAGGATGCGCGTGTCCATCCGTGGCATGATGCACGCCCCGCCCCGGGCGGCAAGCCCGTTCGCCCCGCATGTGGCGCGAACACAGCACAACCCAGAGGAAATTGCCGGCCCCGGGGGCGGCGGCGGCTTTTTGCTCTGGGCAAAGCGGGCGCATCTTGGCATGAAGGAACGCGGGGAAACATCTGGATAGATTGAATGGATTATTGGACCGCATTGCGTGACCGGATGCGCACCGGCGCGCAGCGCCGCATGATCGCGCTTTTCGACGATGCCGCGCGTGCCGCGGATTTCTCGGTCACCCTGGATGATCCGGCAACCGGGCCGATTCTGTTCGATTATTCAAAGACGAATATCGATGCCGAAACCCGCGGTCTGCTGCTGGACCTGGCCCGCCAGACCGGCGTCGAGGCGCGTCGTGACGCCATGTTCCGCGGCGACCGGATCAACGAGACCGAGGGTCGTGCGGTGCTGCACACGGCGTTGCGCACCCTCGACGGCAGCGTGCTGGTGGACGGGCTGGATGTCATGCCCGAGGTCCGCGCGACGCTCGCCCGGATGGAGACCTTTGCCCGCGACCTGCGCGACGGCCGGATCCGGGGCGCCGGCGGCCGCATCACCGATGTCGTCAACATCGGCATCGGCGGGTCGGACCTGGGCCCGGCGATGGCGGTGCAGGCGCTGGCGCCCTATGCCGACGGGCCGCGGTGTCATTTCGTGTCGAACGTGGACGGGGCGCATATCAACGACGTGCTGGACGGGCTGAACCCGGAAACGACGCTGGTGATCGTCGCCTCGAAGACCTTTACCACGATCGAGACGATGACCAACGCACAGACCGCGAAAGCCTGGATGGCGCGTTCGGTCGCCGAGCCCACCCGGCAGTTCGTCGCACTGTCCACGGCGCTGGAGCGGACCTCGGCCTTTGGCATCGACCCGGCGCGCGTGTTCGGCTTTGCCGACTGGGTCGGCGGGCGCTATTCGATGTGGGGCCCGATCGGCCTGAGCCTGATGATCGCCATCGGACCCGAGGATTTCCGCGCCTTCCTGGCGGGCGCCGCGGCGATGGACCGCCATTTCCGCACCGCGCCCCTGGGGGCGAACATGCCGGTGATGCTGGCGATGGTCGGCGTCTGGCACCGGCAGGTCTGTGGCTACGCCGCGCGCGCGGTGCTGCCCTATGACCAGCGGCTGGCGCGGCTGCCGGCCTATCTGCAACAGCTCGAGATGGAATCGAACGGCAAGCGCGTGGCGATGGATGGCTCGGAGCTGACGGTGCCCTCGGGGCCGGTGGTGTTCGGCGAACCCGGCACGAACGGGCAACATGCGTTTTATCAGTTGATCCACCAGGGCACGGATGTCGTGCCGTGCGAGTTCCTGCTGGCGATGCGCGGGCACGAACCGGCGCTGGCGCATCAGCACCGGCTGCTGGCGGCGAACTGCCTGGCGCAGGCCGAGGCGCTGATGCGTGGCCGGTCGCTGGACGAGGCCCGCGCTCTGATGGCGGCACGCGGCCTGACCGGCGACGCGTTGGATCGCCAGGCGCGCCACCGCGTCTTTCCCGGAAATCGCCCCTCGACCTTGCTGCTGTATCCCAGGCTGACGCCGGCGACGCTGGGGGCGATCGTGGCGCTGTATGAGCATCGGGTCTTTGTCGAAGGGGTGGTGCTGGGCATCAACTCGTTCGATCAATGGGGCGTGGAACTGGGCAAGGAGCTGGCGATGCAGCTGCTGCCGATGATCGAGGGCGAGGCCACGACGGACGGGCGCGACGGTTCGACCGCCACGGCCATTGCGCGGCTGCGCGAGGCGGGGGCTTAGGCGCGGGGTCCAGGGGGCCGCGCAAGGGGGAGGCCGGGCAGGGGGGCTGTCAGCCCCCCTCGGCGCCAGGCGCCTTCACCCCCCGAGGATATTTCCGGCACAAAGAAGCGACCGGGCGCCGCGACTCGAGGGTCAGCGGCGGGTTTGGCGTTGCGCGCGCCAGTCGGCCCAGGCCTCGGGGGTGTCGAGGTCGGTGGTCGCGTGCTGGCCCGGCAGGGCGACGAGGCGGGGCGGGTGGCGGCGCAGGATCGACCGCGCGCCGTCGTCGCCGGCAAGGTCCGCGAATTGCGCGAGCAGCGCCGACGGAAAGATCACCGGGTGGCCGGGCGTCCCGTCCGCGGCGGTCGCGCGCAGCGGGGCGCTGGCATCGAACCCCTGCGCGAGCGTGGCGAAATCCTGCGCCGTGAGATCGGGCATGTCGGCCGGCGCGACCATCAGCGCCGCACCGGCGGACCAGAGGGCGGCGGCGCGCAGGCTGGCGCTGAGTCCCTCGGCGGCGTCCGGGACGGGCAGGGCGGTCAGCGGCAGGCCCACCAGCGCGGCCCGGCGGGCGGGGCTTTCGACCGGCAGCGTCACCGCGAGCGGGCCGACGCCCGCCGCCAGGGCCGCAAGCGCCTGCCGGCGCAAGAGCGGCACGCCGTCAACCGGTTGCAGCAACTTGTCGGTCCCGCGCATCCGCCGCGAGGCCCCGGCGGCCAGCAGAACCAGCTTCATGTCATTCGGGCGAACAGTGCAGCCATTCGGTCCGCGACTGGGTGAAATCGCCGACCTCGGGCGTGACGGTCAGCACGCCGCTGCCGTCGCCGGTCAACCGCATCTGATACACCGCGCCCTGGGACCGCCAGGCGGCGGTGCGCAGGTCGCCGTCATAGACAGGGTGCAGGGTCACGCCGTTGATCCGAACCTCGATCCCGCCGCCAAGAAAGGCCAGAAGAAAGCCGCTGCCGCCGTCGGTGCAGGCCGTGCCGGGCGTGCAGCTTTGCAAGCCCGAGCATTCGTAGCCGTCGCGCTGCCCCTCGGCCAGGGCCGGCGCCCCGAGGAGTCCGAAGGCCAGCAGCATCGCCATCGCGGTTTTCATGACGTCTCTCCCAATCGGGCGAGGAACGCCGCGCGCCCCTCGCAGGATGCCTCTTCCATCAGACGTTCGCTACCGTTGGGCGAACGCACCAGGGACACGCCGCCATCCTTGCGCAAGATCACCGACAGCCCGTCGGCGTCCAGCGACAGGCCCATCGCCAGAGGGGTGCGGACGGCCCGCAGCGCGGTCGGGGCGCCGTCCAGCGTCAGGGCGATCGGCGCGGCGGCGGTGCCATCGCCGGTCACGGTGACGTGCCAACTGGCCGACTGGCAGTCCAGCACAGGCGCGTCCTGCGCGCGCGCGGCCGAGGCGCAGAGCAGGGCGGAAAAAAGCAGGGGAACCAGGGGGCGCATGACACCTCGCATCAGGACGGATCCACGGCGCGAATCCTAGCCCAGGCGCCGTGGATTGCCCAGAAAAACTGCTGTGATCTCAATCCAGATCGTCGAGCAGCGAATCATCCTCGTCGAGGCCCGGCTCGGCGCCCAGTTCGTCCTCGAGCCCATGCGTGCCGCGCTCGCGGTAGGGGGTCGTGCCGTATTGCGCGCGGTAGCATTTCGAAAAATGCGACGGCGAGGCAAAGCCGCAGGCGAGGGCTACGTTGATGACGCTGAGTTCGGTCTGCATCAGCAGGTTGCGCGCGCGGGCGAGGCGCAGCTCCATGTAATAGCGTTTCGGCGAGCGGTTCAGATAGCGGCGGAACAGGCGTTCGAGCTGCCGGGTGGACATGCCCACCTCCTCGGCCAGTTCTGCGGGCGACACGGGTTCCTCGATCGACTGCTCCATCCGTTCGATCACCCGGCTGAGTCGCGGGTGGCGCACCCCGATCCGGGTGGGAATCGACAGCCGCTGAATATCGCGGTCGGTGCGGATCGTCGTGTAGATCAACTGGTCGGCGACGGCGTTCGCCAGATCCTTGCCGTGATCGTCGGCGATCATCGTCAGCACCAGGTCGATCGAGGCCGTTCCCCCCGCCGCCGTCAGCCGGTTGCCGTCGATCACGAAGACCGATTTGGTCAGGTCGGTTTCGGCGAATTCCTCGAGAAAACCGTCGCGGTTTTCCCAATGGATGGTGGCGCGGCGGTTTTCCAGCAGGCCGGCCTCGGCCAGCGTATGCGCGGCGGTGCACAGCCCGCCGATCACCGACCCCTTGCGGGCGACCTTGCGCAGCCAGTTGACCACCGGCTGCGTGGTGTTCGAGCGCACGTCGATCCCGGCACAGACGATCACCACATCGTCGCGGTTGATCTCGCCCAGGCCGCCGTTGACGCGCACCGTGGTGCCGTTCGAACAGGTGGCCTCCTGCCCGTTCTCGCTGATCAGGGTCCAGCGATAGAGCGTCTGACCGCTCATGCGGTTGGCGATGCGCAGGGGTTCGATCGCGGCGGCAAAGGACAGAAAGGTGAACTGGTTGAGCAGCAGGAACACGAATTGCCGCTGGCGCAACGGCGCGCTCTGCACCTTGGGCGAAGCAGGCGCGGTCGCGGTGGCCGAGGATGGGCCAGGACGGAAGGTCGGGTTCCTGGGGCTGGAAAGGCTTGGGCGCGTGGTCGGAGGAACGCTCATTCTGGGGTCCGTGGCAGGGCGGTGCGTCCAATCGCGACGCGCCTGGGTCGCAATCCAATCAGGAAAGGCGCGCCGCCGCAAGGTGCCAAGATTCCCCCGCGTCAACGTCTGCGGGTTTGCAAGCGTTCCCGTCCCGGTGTAAGAGCCGCTGATATCGCTGACAGGGTTGAAAACGCACGCCCTGGCGGCGCATCGACGGAGGACACGATGACCGAAGCCTGGAGCAAATCGGCCTGGCGCGCGAAACCGCGCGTGCAGATGCCCGATTACCCCGACCTGGCCGCCCTGAACGCGGCCGAGGCGCAACTGGCCAAGTATCCCCCTCTGGTCTTTGCCGGCGAGGCGCGCGCGCTGAAGCGTCAGCTAGGCGAGGCCGCGCAGGGGCGGGCCTTTCTGCTGCAAGGGGGCGACTGCGCCGAAAGCTTTGCCGAGTTCAACGCCGACATCATCCGCGACACGTTCAAGGTGTTGTTGCAGATGGCCGTCGTCCTGACCTATGGCGCCAAGGTTCCGGTCATCAAGGTCGGGCGCATGGCCGGCCAGTTCGCCAAGCCGCGCTCGGCCCCGACCGAGGTTCTGAACGGGGTCGAACTGCCCAGCTATCGGGGCGACATCGTCAACGGATTCGACTTTGAGGCCGGTGCGCGCATCCCCGATCCGACGCGCATGTTGCAGGCCTATACCCAGGCCGCGGCCTCGCTGAACCTGCTGCGCGCCTTTTCCAAGGGCGGGTTCGCGGATATTCACCGCGTGCATTCCTGGACCCTGGGCTTCACCAAGTCCGAGGATGCGGACCGCTACAAGGCGCTTTCGGACCGGATCTCGGACGCGCTGGACTTCATGACGGCGGCGGGGATCACCGGCGACACGATGAACGCCATGTCCACGGTCGATTTCTACACCTCGCACGAGGCCTTGCTGCTGGAATACGAAGAGGCGCTGTGCCGTGTCGATTCGACCACCGGCCTGCCGGTCGCGGGTTCCGGGCACATGATCTGGATCGGCGACCGCACGCGGCAGCCGGACGGCGCGCATGTCGAATTCGCGCGCGGCGTGCAGAACCCGATCGGCCTGAAATGCGGCCCCTCGCTGTCGGCCGAGGACCTGAAGGTGCTGATGGCGCGCCTGAACCCTGACAACGAACCCGGCCGCCTGACGCTGATCGCGCGCTTTGGCGCGGGCAAGGCGGGCGACCACCTGCCGCGGCTGATCCAGGCGGTCAAGGCCGAGGGCGCGCAGGTTCTGTGGACCTGCGACCCGATGCACGGCAACACGATCAAGTCGGCCTCGGGGTTCAAGACCCGGCCGTTCGAGCGCGTCCTGCAAGAGGTGCGCGACTTCTTTGCCGTGCACAAGGCCGAGGGCACGATCCCCGGCGGCGTGCATTTCGAGATGACCGGCAAGGATGTGACCGAATGCACGGGTGGCCTGCGCGCGGTCACGGACGAGGACCTGTCCTCGCGCTATCACACCGCCTGCGACCCTCGGCTCAACGCGTCGCAGTCGCTGGAACTGGCGTTCCTGGTGGCCGAGGAACTGTCGCAGCGCCGCAAGGAACTGGCGCGCAAGGCTGTCTGACCGGGCCGGCCGCGCCGAAAGGCGCGGCTGTCAGTCGCGCCCGCCCCGGATCAACCGCAGCGCGGGGCGCTGGCCCGGCTGCGCCGGTGGTGGCGCGGCGGGGTCCGCACGCATCGGCGCCGTGGTGCGAAACCGCCGCGGCGCGCGGCCGACCGGGCCCACCGACTCCAGCACGCCCAGCACCCGCGACAGGCGCCCCTCGCGATCGGTCAGCGGCATCAGCGCCAGCATCCCCGCCATCGCCGGTTGCCCCAGGCCCCGGTCGGCGCGCAGTGGCAACGTGGCGCGCGCGCCCTGCGCGACCTGCGCCAGGGCCGAGGCCAGCTCATCCCGGGCGGGGCCGGTGAAGAACACGCTCAACGGCATGCCGCGCGGCTCCATCCCAAGAAGCTCGGACAGGTGCTGCCCCGCCAGCCGGATGCGTGCCACGCCGGGCGCCACCAGTTCCGCGATGAACAGTTGATCGAGCCACTGCGCCAACGGCCGCGGGTCGATGGCGTCGCGGGCCGGCACGCCACGCGGATCGCGCAGGCTTTCCCAATGCCGCTGGACGGCGGCGACGGCGGGAAAACCGGGATCGGCGGCGCGCAGCGCAAAGGGCAGGCGCAGCACCTGCGACAGCGGGCTGGGACGGGTGTCGATCTGCGCGTCGGTCATGGCAGGGCTCCGGGGGCTGGGGCGACCGGGGCCAGCGCGGTTCCCCAGGGAATCGCGGGGTTTCGGGTCGCCGGTGTTTACCTTTGATTGAGAATGCTTACTGATGCCTTAATGTAGCCGCATTTTCTAAAAACAGGGGTGAATTTTATCAAAATGGTTAAGTCCATGACCGGGTTCGCCGCCGATACGGCCGAGATCGAGACCCCGGCCGGGGTGTTTTCCTGCCAATGGGATCTGCGCGCGGTCAACGGGCGTGGCCTGGACCTGCGGTTCCGTCTGCCGGATTGGCTGGACGGGCTGGAAGCCGGGTTGCGCAAGGCGCTGAGCGGGCGGCTCAAGCGCGGGAACGTCACGCTGTCGTTGAAACTGGCGCGTGCCGACAGTGCCAGCACGCCCCGCCTGAACCCCGGTGCGCTGGACGCCGCGGTGGCCCTGGTCATGGCCACCGAAACGCGGGCCGAGGCGCAGGGCCTGGGCCTGGCGCCGATGACGGCGGCGGATCTTCTGGCGATCAAGGGGGTCCTGGAACTGGCCCCCGAACCGAACGACCCGGCGCCTCTGGTCGCGGCACTGCTGGCCCGGGCCGACGGGCTGATCGCGGCCTTTGATGCAGCGCGCGGGACCGAGGGCGCCGCACTGGGGCAGGTGATCGGCGCGCAGATCGACACCGTCGAATCCCTGACCCGCGCCGCCCGGGCCGCCGCCCAGACCCGCAAGGGCGATCAGATCGAGGCCCTGAAAGCGGCCCTCGCGCGCTTGACCGAAGCCGCGCCGCAGCTCGATGCCGGGCGGCTCGAGCAGGAACTGGCGCTGATCGCGGTCAAGACCGACGTGACCGAGGAACTGGACCGGCTGGACACCCATGTCGCCACAGCGCGCGGCCTGCTGACCTCGGACGAGGCGGTGGGCCGGACGCTCGATTTCCTGATGCAGGAATTCAACCGCGAGGCCAACACCTTGTGTTCCAAGGCGCAAAGCACCGAGCTGACCCGGATCGGGCTTGACCTCAAGACGGTGATCGACCAGATGCGCGAGCAGGTGCAGAATCTGGAGTAGACGATGCAGAGACGCGGGCTGCTGATCATCCTGTCCTCGCCCTCGGGCGCGGGGAAATCGACCTTGGCGCGGCGGCTCATGGCCTGGGACCCGACGCTGCGCTTTTCGGTCAGCGCCACGACCCGCGCGCCCCGTCCGGGCGAAACCGACGGGGTCGAATACCTGTTCACCGCCAGGGACGAGTTCGCCCGCATGGTCGATGCCGGCGAGATGCTGGAACACGCCGAGGTCTTCGGCAATTTCTACGGCACGCCCAAAGCCCCGGTCGAGGCCGCCATGGCCGAGGGGCGCGACACGCTCTTTGACATCGACTGGCAGGGCGGGCAGCAGGTGCGGCGCTCGACTCTGGCCAAGGATGTCGTGTCGATCTTCATCCTGCCGCCGTCGATCGCCGACCTGGAAGCCCGGCTGCGGACCCGCGCGCAGGACAGCGAGGCGGTGATCGCCGGCCGCATGGACCAGTCCCGCGCCGAGATCAGCCACTGGGCGGAATACGATTACGTCATCGTCAACCGCGACCTCGATACCGCCGAGGCCGAACTGAAAACGATCATCCTGGCCGAACGCGCCCGGGCCGACCGCCAGCCGGGGCTGACCGATTTCGTGCGCGGGCTGAACCGCGAATTCGAGGCCCGCAGCAAGGGAGAGCGCGCATGATCTATGCCCTGGACGACCTGACCCCCGACATCGACCCCGACACCTGGGTGGCCCCCGACGCCAATGTCATCGGCCGGGTGCGCCTGCGGGCGGGTGCGTCGGTCTGGTTCAACGCGACGTTGCGCGGCGACAACGAATGGATCGAGGTCGGCGCCGGATCGAACGTGCAGGAAGGCTGCACGCTGCACACCGATCTGGGGTATCCGCTGGTGATCGGGCGCGATTGCACGATCGGCCACAACGTGATCCTGCACGGCTGCCTCATCGGCGACGAGACGTTGATCGGCATGGGCGCGACGGTGCTGAACGGTGCGCGCATCGGCCGCAACTGTCTGATCGGCGCCGGCGCCCTGATCACCGAGGGCAAGGAGATTCCCGACGGTTCGCTGGTGATGGGCGCGCCGGGCAAGGTGGTGCGCCTGCTTGACGCGGCGGCGATCGTCCGGCTGGGACAGTCCGCACGCCATTACCAGGACAACATGCGCCGGTATCGCGACGGTCTCAGGCCGCTCTGAGGCCGCGCTTTCGCGCCGGGTCCGGGGCGGCTCAGGCGCGCGCTTGCAGATCGCGCAGCACCGCAAGCCGGATCGCCCCGGCCAGCCCGGTGTCGCCGCGCGTTTCGTCGATTTCGGCCGCCAGATCGTTCAGGCCCCGGCCGCGGGCCTGGGCCAGCGCCTTGAACGCGGCCCAGAATTCGGGTTCCAGCGAGACCGAGGTCCGGTGCCCGCGCAGCGTCAGGGAATGCTTCGCAGGCCGGCTCATCGTTGCAGCAGCATCGGAAACCAGTCCTCGCGGAGGCGCTGGCCGGGCTGCATCGCATGTCCGGGGTAGGGCGGTGACGTGCGCCCGGGACGTTCCACATAGCGGGCATCGTCGCCCAGCAACCTGAGCGAAAAGGCCCGCCGGCGCCGGTCCGTGGTGTTGCCGCGCGCGCCGTGCAGGGTCAGATAGTCAAAGGCGACCGCGTCGCCTGGCTCAAGCGCCCATTCGCGCACCACCATCCCCTCGGCATCGGGATCGGGCACCGGCATGTAGGCGTCGGAATCCGGGTAGAAGCTGCTTTCCGCCAGCCAGCGCGTGGGCAGCACCGGTTTGGTCCATCGGTGCGATCCGGCGACGCAACGCAGCGTCGCGTCGGTCACCGGGTCCATCGGCGACCAGAAGCTGATGGTCTGGCGCCCCTCGACGAAATAATAGGGCCCGTCCTGGTGCCAGGGCGTCGGCTTCGAGGTTCCGGGTTCCTTGATCAGCACGTGGTCATGGAACATCTGCACGCTGTTCGATCGCATCAGGTCGGCCGCGACCTCGGCCACGGGCGACTTGCGGATGACATCGACGAATTCGGGGATCCGCTCCCAGTTGCAATAATCGTCGAAAAAGCGCCCGCCCTCGCCGGGTTTGAGGTTCTCGGCGGCGTAGGGGCCGGGCTCGCGCAGATTACGTTCGATGCCGGCGCGAATCGTCTCGACCCAATCGGTCCACAGGCCGCGGATCACGACCACGCCCTCGTCCTGGAAACGGTCGATGTCGGACTGGGTTACGAGAGTATGGGGCATGTCGAGGTCTTTCGCGGTTGCTGGGGCGGTATCGGGTGCCGCTATCCGATATCGAACGGGTCCGTGGGTTCGAGTCTGATACCGACGGCAACACCGAGTCAATCCGTTCGGAGGCGTCGGCGCCGTGCGCGGGTCTCGGGGCTGGCGGGGCGGCTGGTGGGGGCCACGCGTTGATGCGCGGTGGCGGGGCGATTTTCATGCCGTTTTTCAATGGCCTACAGCGCCCCCGCCCGGTTGTTATCGGATATCGGGTTGGGTGTTATCGGGGAACGGTCGGGTGATTTTGTGTGACGGCGGGGGGGGGTGGCAGGTTGAGGGCATCGGAAGCGCCCCGGGTTGGCGGTTCGCCGGGGCCTTTCCCGGTTCGGATCGCCGGGACCGAAGGCGCGGGTCCTGGCCGCCCCCTCGGGGGTGGCGGGGGGCCCACCCCGCCGCCGGGCCACAGGTCGGCGCGATCGGGGGCCGACCGTTGACGACCGACCCCGTTCCCCGGGGGCCAACCCGGGGGGCCACAGACTGAAACGCAGACTGAAACGCAGACTGAAACGACTCGTTCCAACCGGCCGCCCCGTTCTCAGGCCAACCACATTCGGAGATCCCCATGTTTTTCGCCAAATCCTTCAAGATCGCCCTCACCTCGGGCAGCGTCGCCCTGATCGTTGCCACCGCCGCGCTGCCGGCCCTGGCCTCGGGGCACCGCATCCGCATCGAACAATACGGCTGGAACAACCAGGTCGGCGGCGGGCAGTCCGGGTATGGCCAGCGCCTGACGGTCATCCAGGACGGCGGCTCGAACCTGTCGATCAACACCCAGGACGGCTATCGCAATCGCGCCTCGATCGGGCAGTCGGGCTGGAACAACAGCGTCGATACCGACCAGCAAGGCCAGCGCAACGCCGTCGGCGTCGCCCAGATGGGCCACAACAACGACGCCACGGTCGGCCAGTCCGGCAACCGCAACGTCGCCGCCGTGGTGCAGATGGGCAACAACGACACCGCCAGCGTCCAGCAGAGCGGGTCGCACAACGTCGTCGCCATCGTGCAGGACTGACGCGGCCGGCGCACCGCGCCATCCGGCGACGTGGGCCCCGGGGGAACCCCCCACCGATCGCCACGGGGATCGCCTTGGGGATCGCCTTGGGGATCGCCCCACGGATGAGACGCACCGCGCGCCCGACCGCCGACCCGTTTCGCGCCCCCGCTCCCCTCGGGGTCGCGACCGGGCCGCGGGGTGTCCCCCCTCCGACCCCGCGGCCCGGGCCAGATCCGACTCGCCCTCCGCCTTGCCCTCCGTCTCGCCCTCCGCCTTGCCCTCCGTCTCGCCCCTTGTCCGTTCCCTTTCGCCACAGGAGACCGCCATGCGCCCCCGTTTCCACACCAAGGCCCCGATGCTGTTCCTGGGCCTCGCCCTCGCCGGCTTTGCCGCCGCCTGCACCGTCGCCAGCGCCGACACCGACGCGCCCCAGGGCGCCAGCAATGCCCCGCAACGCTGCGAGGTCGCGCTCGACGCCGTGCCCGGCGGCACCCGCATCGCCGGCCGCGTGACCAGCGCGACGCCCGCCGCCGGCACCTATGACATGGCCATCACCAGCCGCTCCGGCGGGGGCCAGACCACGATCCACCAGTCGGGCGCCTTCAACGCGCGCCCGGGTGAGCCCGCCCTGCTGGGCGAGACCGAACTCTACGGGGCGCCCGCCCGCCACAGCGTCGCCCTCGAGGTGCGAATCGGTGGCCGCCGCCTGACCTGCGCCGATCCCGACCTCTGAATGTCATCCAAACGCAATTTTCCCAACACTTTGTTAACAGGACCAAACCCATGAAAACGCTCGCTTTTGCCGCCGCTCTCGCGCTCTCGACCCCGGCCGTCGCCAACACCGTCTCGATCAGCCTGACCCCCGCCTCGGCGCAAGAGGCCCAGGCCCTGCGACTCGGCCTGGCGCTCTATGCGCTGCACAACGACATCGACGCCAACGGCCACGTCACCCAATCCGGCGCCCATAACGCCGCCGCCATCGCCCAGGGCGCGACCGACCACGCCATCATCCACCAGGAGGGCACCGGCCACTCCGGCGCCATCCAGCAGACCGGCGGAAACAACGCCTACGGCCTCTTCCAGTTCGGACAGAACACCAACGCCGACATCGTCCAGACCGGAGGCCAGACCGGACTCACCCTCCAGTTCGGATGGTAACGTTTTATCAGGAAAGGACCCGCATCATGTCTCGATGGATCATCGCCCCCGCCCTCGTCCTGACGACCGCCCTTGCCACAACGGCCGTCCAGGCGCACGACGCCCGCCCGCTGCCCGCTCAGGCCCCCGCTCAGGCCCTTGCGGCGCTGGACCTGCCCGAACTGGCACCGGCCCGCCGGTTGCTGCGCGAGATCCGGCCGCAGGCGTTGCCTGCGCCGGACCGCAGCCCCGCCCGGCGTGACCCTGCACCGATGCGGCTGCAAGCGGGCGAGGGGGCTTCGCACCGTCTGCTTCCCCTTGCGACGCTGCGTTGGTTCGGCCTGGCACCGCAAGCCCCGCGCGCTGCGTCGGGGTTGGTGTTGTGGGGCCGCGCCTGGGCTGTCGCGGCAAACCAGCGAGGGCGGTGCGGCGATGCCCTGGACGCCCCGGGGATCGGACCGGGGGCGCACCGAGCGGAGCGTTTCGATGGCCCCGCCTGGCACCGGGTCGAGGCGATGCTGCCAAGAGCCCGGACCAGGCTGGACCCCGCGATCGGATTCGACCCTGCGATCGGATTCGGCCCGTGGCGGTTCGCGCCCGGGTATTGAGGGCCCCCCGGCGCCGGTGATCGCGGGCGGGTTGCGACCCCCTGCCGCCAGTCCCGGACCATTAGACCCAGACCGCCGGCCCCTTGCTTCCGGCAGGCCGCACCAGACCGGTGCGGCCGCCGTGCTTGACACAGGGGGGCGATTCGTGGTTCTTCAGGACATACCGTTGCAAGTGCAATGATTAACCGGAGGACCCCAGATGAACGCGCCCGTCCTGAAACTGGACCAGATGCACCACGTCGCCTATCGCTGCAAGGACGCGAAGGAAACGGTCGAGTGGTATACCAGCAAGCTGAACATGGATTTCGTCCTGGCCATCGCCGAGGACGAGGTGCCCTCGACCCATGAACCCGATCCCTACATGCACATCTTCCTGAACGCGGGGAACGGCAACATCCTGGCGTTCTTCGAACTGCCGACCAAACCCGAAATGGGCCGCGACCCGAACACGCCGATTTGGGTCCAGCACATCGCCTTCAAGGTCAAGGACCGCGAAACGCTGATCGGATTCAAGGAGCATCTCGAGGCGCAGGGGGTCGAGGTTCTGGGCGTGACCGACCACTCGATCTTTCATTCGATCTACTTCTTCGATCCCAACGGCCACCGCGTCGAGCTGGCCTGCCCGGATCCTGAAGAGGAAAGCATGCTGGCCCGCCTGGACGCGGTCAAATGGGACATGCTCGAGGAATGGTCGCGCACCAAAAAGGCGCCGCAGCACGCGGCCTGGCTGCACGCCAAGGAACTGGACAAACCCGCGGTCTGACCGGTTAGGGCCAGACACGGGCCAGTCACGGGCCAGACACGGCCCCCTCCCAGGGGCTGCGCAGACCTGACCCGATGTCAGGATCCAGATACGGGGGGCGGGGCCATGGGTCGCGCCCCCTTATTGCTGCCGCCAGCGGGACTCGAGCGTTTCGATGGCGCGCACCCTGTCCGGCGTGGGCGGATGCGAGGCCAGCCAGACCGGCGGCGCGCCACGCGATCCCGTCAGCGTATCCAGGCGCCGCAGCAGCGCCTTTTGCGGCTCGGTCCCGATCCCGGCCTTGGTCAGCAGCGCGGCGGCGTATTCGTCGGCCTCGTATTCGTCCTGACGGCTCAGTCCCGCCGCCAGCAACCCCACCAGCGCGTTGGCCAGCCACAGACCCAGCCCGGGCAGCAGGCGCCCCAGAACGGCCGTCAGCACCACCCGCACCGCGTTCTGGCCGGAAAAGTCGATCATCCGGCGCCGGCTGTGGCCCAGGGCGACATGGCCCAACTCATGCGCGATGACCGAGGCCAGTTCCTCGGCGCTGACCTGGCCTGCGTCGTAGCGGTCCAGGAACCCCCGCGTCAGAAAGATCCGCCCGTCCGGCGCGGCCAGCCCGTTCAGCACCGGGACCTCGTCCACATGCACCCGGATGTCCGGCAGATCCAGCGCACGCGCAAGCCGGTCGGTCACGGCCTTCAGCCGGGAATCCCTGAGCACGGTGGACCGGGCATCGAGCGCCCGCGCCGTGCGCCAGGCCGAGAAATGCCAATAGACCAGCCCATAGGCGATGGCGATCAGGATCGGGGCGAGGCGCAGCATCGCCCAGATATGGTGGCTTTTCGCGCGCCCGGCAAGACCACGCAGGGCCCGGGCCGGGGTCTCAGGGCAGGGCGGTCAGATGCGCCGCACAGCCCAGAAGCGCGGCGTAGTCGTCCTCGACCACCGAGACGGCGAAGTCGCCCATCATCGGCGCGAACCGGCCCATGTCGGCAAAGGCCTCGGCCATGCCCAGATCGACCAGCGCGGGGGCCATGGCGCGGGCGACGCTGCCGATCAGATAGATCCCGCCGTGGGGCAGGTGGGTCAGCGCCAGCGAGGCCAGCACCCGGCCCAGCAGGCGCGCATAAAGCTGCCCGGTTTCGCGCGCGTCGGGGTCGCCGGCGGCGATCGCGACGGTCAGCCGGTCGGCCGGAACCGCCTGGCCGCTGACCCAGTGGTGCAACGCTTCGAGACCGCGACCGCAGAGCGCCTCTTCGACCGTGGCGATGCCGTGGCGTTGCGCCAGATGGCGTGCCAGCGCCTGTTCCTGTTCGCCGTGCTGCGGCAAATGGACATGGCCGGATTCGGACGGCGCGACAAAGGTGCCCGCCGGCAGGTGGTGCACGGGTGCCGCGTTGAACCCGGTGCCCGCGCCGACCACCAGTTGCGTCGCGGTTTCGGGCGCGGGCCGGCCCTTCAGCAGCGGCCGCAGATGGCGCGGATCGAGGGCGCGCAAGGCGTGGCCCTGCGCCTGAAGATCGTTCAGAACGGCCACCCGGTCGGTGCCGGCCATGCGCGCGAGGTCGGGCGCGGCGATCACCCAGGGAAGGTTCGTCATCCGCGCGATCCTGTCGCGCACCGGACCCGCCACGGCAACGCACAGGCCGGCGCAATCGGTGGTCGCGGTTTGCGCCAGATAGGCGCGCAGGATGGTCCCCAGCGAATCCTGCCCGGCATTGGCGAAGCGCCGGATCGAACCTTGCCGCAGCACCCCGCCGTCGGCCAGGGCGACCCGGGTGTTGGTGCCGCCGACATCGGCCACGAGTTGCGGCGCGGGGGTAAAGGGCCAGGGTTTCAGGATACGGTCCGGCATCGGGATTCTCGCTTGGGCTGTCCCTACATAGCGCCAACCGCGGCACGGCTGCACGCCCAATCTGACGCGACGTCCTGTCCCCTTGCGCATGGCGCGGCGTTTGGCAAGGATCGAGCGTTCCGACGGAGTCCCCCATGACCGACAACCCGCGCCCCTTGCCGACCGTGAAACCGCGCCATTTCCCGCCGCCGCCGCCCCTGGTCGAACGGACCCCGGGCCTGTGGCGCCGCACGCCTCCGGCGATCTTTCCTCCGATCCTGGGCTTGTTCGGCCTGGGCCTGGCCTGGCGCACCCTGGCGATGCAGCCGGGTCTGGCGCCGGCGCAACCCATAGGCGAGGCGATCCTGGGCGCGGTCGCGCTGCTCTATGCCTTTGCGCTGGTGGCCTGGTTGTCGAAACCCTTGCGCCGTCCCGGCGTGATCGTCGAGGAAATCGCCGTTCTGCCGGGCCGCGCCGGGCTGGCGGCGATGGTGCTCAGCCTGATGTTGGCGGGCGCCGCGCTCAGGCCCTATGCGCCGGGTGTCGCCCTGGGCCTTGTCGCCGTCGCGCTGGCTGCGCTGGCGGGGCTGGGGGCGCTGATCGGCTGGAAACTGCTGACAGGCCCGGCCGAGGGGCGCGCGGTCACGCCGGTCTTCCACCTGACCTATGTGGGCTACATCCTGGCGCCGCTCACGCTGGTGCCGCTGGGCTATGCGTCGGTGGCGAGCGGTCTTTTCTGGGCCACGATGGCGATCGCCGTGCTGATCTGGGGCGCCAGCCTCTGGCAGATCGCCACCCGCGTGCCGCCCGCGCCGCTGCGCCCGTTGCTGGCGATCCATGTGGCCCCCGCCAGCCTGTTCGCCACGGTCGGCACCTTGCTGGGCCATCCCGGTCTGGCCGCCGGTTTCGCGATCCTCGCGCTGGTGCTGATCGTCGTGCTGGCGATCAAGGCCAACTGGCTGCTGGGCACCGGGTTCTCGCCGTTCTGGGGGGCGCTGACCTTTCCGCTGGCGGCGGCGGCCACGGCCTCGATTCTGGCGCTGGGGCAGCCCGGCCTCTATATCGGCGCGGTTCTGGTGATCGTGGCCTCGGCCCTGAACAGCTGGATCGCGGTCAAGGTCCTGACGCTGTGGGCCAAGGGGGCCCTGGGCGCCAGGACGAACGCGGCGACGGTCTGACGCGGTTCAGCGCAGGAACACCTCGGCCTTCATCGTTTCGGCGATGGGGGCGCACAGTCGCGACAGGATGGTCGGCGCCAGTTGCAGTTGATGCAGCAAGGCGTCGCGTGCCGGCCCCTCGGCCTGGCCGAAATAATAGAGGGCAAAGTCCTGCTGGTCGTCGCCCGTGCCGCCGTGATGGCCACGCAGCGACTGGCCGTGATCGGCGGTCACGATCACCTCGTAGCCCATGTCGATCCAGGCCGGCAGGAACTTGGCCAGCATGGCATCCAGCAACGCGCAGGCGTGGTCCATCTCGGCGCAGTCGTGGCCATAGCGGTGGCCCATGGAATCCAGCGTGCAGGTGTGCAGGATGCCATAGGTCAGACCGAAGCGCGCGCACAGCGAGGTCAGCGTCGCGAACAGGTCCACGTCCGAGGGCGTGGCCTGGTTGTGGTGGTCATAGCCCGACATGGTGTGAAAGCGGCCGTGGTTGATGCTGTCGCTCTCGGGCTCGTCGTATTCGATGTCGCGCACGATATCGAAGGGCGCCCGGTTGAAGAACTCGGACCACCAGGAATGCGTCACCGCGCCGGTCACGCCGCCGGCCTTGCGCACCTGGCCGAAGATGTCGGGCTTGGACACGCGGAAGATATGCGCGTTCGTCAGCACCCCGTGCTCTTGCGGCGAGACGCCGGTATGGATCGAGGCATAGCACGGGCCCGACATCGACGGCAGCGAAGCGCGCATCCGCCAGACCCGGGCCTCGCCCGACTGCACCCACCCCTCAAGACAGCCGAAATAGCGCCGCCAGTTGCCGTAGGGCACGCCGTCCAGGATGATGAGAAGCAGTTTGCGTGGCATGGGACCCTCCGGTTTTGCGAGGCAGCCTAGTCGGCGTGCCGGGCTTTGACCAGCCGTCGCAATTCACGGACGAGTGGGTCGCTTTTGGGCTGGCGCGGGTCGCGCCCGGGCGTCAGGATCGGCGCAACCAAGGCAAGGAAAGGCCCGCGATGTCCCGCCCGAACGTCCTGATCCTGATGGTCGATCAACTGACCGGCACACTGTTCCAGGACGGTCCGGCGGCCTTCCTGCACACGCCCAACCTGCGGCGGCTGGCGGCAAGGTCGGCCCGATTCTCGCGCGCCTATTGCCCCAGTCCGTTGTGCGCCCCCGCGCGCGCCAGCGTCATGGCCGGCCAGTTGCCGCGCCGCACCGGGGTCTACGACAACGCGGCCGAATTCTCGTCCGAGATCCCGTGCTATGCCCACCATCTGCGCGCGGCCGGCTATCAGACGGCGCTTTCGGGCAAGATGCATTTCGTCGGCCCCGACCAGCTACACGGCTTCGAGGAGCGTCTGACGACCGACATCTATCCCGCCGATTTCGGCTGGACACCGGATTACCGCAAACCGGGCGAGCGGATCGATTGGTGGTATCACAACCTGGGCTCGGTGACCGGGGCAGGGGTGGCCGAGATCACCAACCAACTGGAATACGACGACGATGTCGCGCATCTGGCCGAGCAGAAGCTCTACGATCTGGCGCGCGGCCACGACCCGCGGCCCTGGTGTCTGACTGTCAGCTTCACGCACCCCCATGACCCGTTCGTGGCGCGGCGCAAATACTGGGACCTTTACGAGGGCTGCGCCGAACTGGAGCCGCCCGAACCGATCGCCTACGACGACCAGGACCCTCACGGCAAACGCCTGCTCGACAGTTTCGACTATCGGAACTTCGATGCGACGCCGGATCAAATACGCCGCGCAAGGCAAGGATATTTCGCGAATATTTCCTATATTGACGACAAGATCGGCGCCATTCTGGATGTCCTGGAACGGACCCGGCAAGAGGCGGTGATCGTGTTCCTGTCGGACCATGGCGAGATGCTGGGCGAGCGCGGCCTGTGGTTCAAGATGAACTTCCACGAACCCGCGGCCCGGGTGCCGCTGATGATCGCGGGGCCGGGACTTCGCGCGGGGCGGGTGGATCAGCCTGTCTCGACGCTGGATATCCTGCCGACGATCTGCGATCTGGCCGGCCTGGACGCGGCGCGGATCGCGCCTTGGACCGACGGCGAAAGCCTTGTGCCGTTGATCCATGGCACGGGTGGGCGCGGTCCCGTGCCGATGGAATACGCCGCCGAAGGCTCGGTCGCGCCGATGGTCGGGCTGGTGGACGGGCCCTGGAAATACATCGCCTGCGCCGCCGATCCCGAACTCTTGTTCAACCTGGACGACGACCCGGGCGAACGGCGCAACCTGGCGACCGATCCCGGTTTTGCGCCGGTGGTGGAGCGCCTGCGCGCGATGGCCCGGGCACGCTGGAATCTCAAGGACTTCGACGCCGAAGTTCGCTCAAGTCAGGCGCGGCGCTGGGTGGTTTACGGTGCCTTGCGCGAGGGCCGCTATACGGATTGGGATTTCCAGCCGTATCGCAATGCGGGCGACCGCTACATGCGCAATCACATGGACCTGAATGTTCTCGAGGAAAATCAGAGGTTTCCGCGCGGAGAGTAAGGCGCCGGCGAGCGCCTGTCAGGCGGTTTCGAGCAGGTGAACCGTCAGGCCGGGGCAGGCCGCGCCGACCTCTCGCACGACCAGTTCAGCCCGCGGCAGTGGCCGCGTCAGCGCATAGAGATTGCCAGAATATCCCAACGATTCCAGGGTCGTCCCCAGATCGACGATGTCCCAGTCGCTGGAAATCAGCGGCCCGACAATGGCGTCCGGCTGAACGGTTTCCAGCATCTGGCGGCTCAACATGCGCTTTTGGGTGAAGACGACGGCGCGCTGTTCCGTGCCCGGCGCAAGCATCTGCATGGCATCCGGCGCCTCGATGACCAGCACCGTAAGCGCCGCCTTGAGCGCGCGCGAGACGGGTGCAAACGGCGTGCAGGCGTGCATCTGGACAGTGCCCTGTATCATTGGACCGATCGCTCCTGGCACATCAAGGCGTGGGTGTTGGGAACTCGCACTCTGCCATGACTTCCTCGCACGAACCTCTTAAGAACACGTTAAGACTCATCGAAGTCCCGGGCGAAAAACAAGCTTTCGTGCTGCGAATTTCACCTTAACGTTATGTCTGTGGCTTTTGCGCAACCTTTAGGGGCGCCGTGTTGCGCATTTATATTACATAATACCGATTATCGGACTTTTACGGATCCCGCACATCCCGGTCCCCATCCCGTGCGCCAACCCAGGCGTTCAGCCAGGCCAGCCCCGCCAGAGACAGCCCCAGCCCCAGGAACGCGCCGACGCGCAGCAGCCCGCTCAGGCCGTCGGCATCGACCAGAAAGGCCTTTGCCGCCGCCAGTCCGATCAGCCCCAGGCCGGTCAGACGATAGCGCTGCCCGCCCAGCCGCAAGGCCAACGCCAACGCCCCGGCGCCGGCCAGCAGCAGCGCGACGGTATAGGCGTAAAGTTCGCCCTGCGCGAAGCCCTCGCTCAGCGCCATCGCCTTGCCCCCGTGCCAAAGCTGGCGGATCGCCAGCGCGACCCAGACCGCGGCCAGCAGCCCGGCCAGCGCCCGTCCGGCCCCCGCCCAGAGCGACCGACGCCCGCGCACCGCCCAGGCCATCGCACCGGCGGGCAACGCGTAGGCGATCACCAGGTCGTTCAGCACGGGCCAGCCATCGACCGGCCCCGACACCCAGCTCTGTCCTTGCAGCGGCGACATCAGCGTCAGGCCCAGCATCACGGTCACGAGGCCCAGCGTGGCAAAGAGCGCGGCCAGGACGCGGCGGATCCGGCGCATCCCCCCCGCGCCGAGGCGATCCGCGCGCTGGCTCTGGACCCAGGCCATCGCGATCAGGGCCGTGGCCTCGATCCCGAGGGCGGCATGGGGTTGCACCACGTCCGACAGGAAGCGCGCCAGAATCAGGCCCACGGCGATCGGGATCGTGCCGGTCACGGCCGTATCCAGCACCACCCGTGCCCAGCGGCGGGCCCCCGCTTCGGGCAACCGCGCCGTCACCTGCAAAGCGACCACGGGGCCCCCCAGCGTGGCCAGCAGAACCAGCCAGAACTCCCAGGCTGGCCCCATCTGTGCCCCGATCATGCGGTCCAGCCCAGGCGACCACAGCAACCGCACGGACAGGGCCATGGCGCCCAGCCCGGTGATCCAGCCCAGCTCGGGGATCGTCAGCCGCCGGTCCATCGCCGCGGCGGCGACCAGCAGCACCGCCAGCGCGCCGGTCAGCGCGACGCCGCCCAGCATCACCATCAGCCCCAGCGCGATCATGGTAAAGGCGCCGACCATATAGGCCCCCAGCCGCGGGCCCTGCCCCGCGTCGCGGCGCCCGGCCCAGACGGCGAGCGCGGTATAGACCGCCGCAAGCCCCATCAAGGCCAGCGCCCAGAGGTCGGCGCCCAGCACCGTCGCGGGCTTCCACAAGGCCTCGATCACGATGGCAACGCTGCCGGGAACGGCGGCCGAGGCCAGCGCCCAGTTGCGGCGCGCCAGACCCTGGGCCGCTTCGCTGCGCCACAGATGCACAAGCGCCACGCCAACCGCCAGCGCCAGCGCCGCCAGCGGCAACCAGGGCGTCAACGACAGCCCCAACGCCAGAAACAGCGGGGTCGTGGAGGCGGCGTTGGCCACGGCAGCGGGCAGGATCAGCGCTGCCACGCCCGCCTGATCGTCCAGCGCCGGCGCATGGCGCGTCCACAGGGGCAGCGCCAGCGCCAGCGCCCCCGCGGCGAGGATGCCCAGGCGTGCCGGAACCAGCAGGATCAACGCCGCCGCCCCCAGTCCGATGGCCAGCGCGGCGACGATCAGCACCCCGTTGCGTGGTGCGCGATGGATCATCGGCCCCCGCACTTGCGGCATCAGCGCCCCGCCCGGCAACGCCGTGCCGACCAACACCACCACGCCGACCAGCGCGACCAGCCCTTCGGGGCCCGCGCCGCCCAGGCGGGTCAGCGCGCCCGCCACCAGCGGCCCAACCACCGCCAGCCCCGAAACCCAGCGCCAGCGGCGGAATCCGTCGATTCCCGTGCCCAGAACCGCGATCGCTGCGAAATAGCCGTAGAGCAGGTCGCTACCCTCGCCCGGGCCCAGCAGGAATGGCGCTGCGATTCCGCCCAGAACGCCGAGCGCGGCCAGCATCGGCCCCAGCACCCAGCCCAGGCCCAGGACCAGCGCGGCGGTCAACGCCAGGGCAACCAGCGTCGCCCTCTGCCCCAGCATCGCATAGAGGTGATAGGCCGACAGGATGGCCGCGAACAGCGTCACCGCCCCGGCCCCGGCCAGCGTCGCCGGCACCTGACCCGCCCCGCCCTGCCCCTCGCCCCAGCGGCGGCGCAACCAGAGCGCGCCGGCGATCAGCGCCGCGCCCAGGGCCAGCGCCAGGCCGATCCGCGCCTGCGCTGACAGCAGGCCCTTTTCGATGGAATATTGCACCAGATAGATCGCCGCCATCACCAGCGCGACACCCGCCACCGGGTAAATCCAGTTGGTTCGCAACCACCGCCCGAACCGCGTCAGGATCGACGGGGGGCGCGGCGCGGCGGGGGGATCCGATCGCGGCGGTTGGGCCGCCGGACCAGACCAGGGCGTGGAGGCGGGCGCGGCCGGCTGGGCGGCGGCGTCCTCGCGAGTGGTTTCGGGCGTGGTCTCGGGCGCGAGGGCCCGTTCCAACTGCGCGACGCGGTGCGACAAGGCATCGACCTGACGGCGGGCCCGGCTGGCCATGGCCAGCGCGGCCACCGACACAAGGACCGCGATCAGGATCAGCAGAACCGCAATGACGAACACATCGGCCATGGAACAACTGCTTTGCTGTGGACGCACACCAGCCGATGGCTTAGGGCGTGGAGCAACCCTGACACAACCCGCCGCGAGCTGCCATGACCTTTTCCCGCGCCATCAAGATCGCCCCGTCGATCCTGTCCGCCGATTTCGCCGATTTTGGTCGCGAGATCGCCGCCATCGAGGCCCAGGGCGCCGACTGGGTGCATGTCGATGTGATGGACGGCCATTTCGTGCCGAACCTGACCTTCGGTCCGCCCGCGGTGAAAGCCTTTCGCCGGCATGTGACCACGGTGATGGACGTGCATCTGATGATCGCCCCGGTCGATCCCTATATCGACGCCTTTGCCGAGGCCGGGGCCGACATCATCACCGCCCATGTCGAAGCCGGCCCGCATATCCACCGCACGCTTCAGGCGATCCGGGCCACCGGCCGAAAAGCCGGGGTCGCGCTCAATCCCGGCACCCCGGCCGAGGCCGTGGCGCATCTGCTGGATCTGACGGATCTGGTTTGCGTGATGACCGTCAACCCCGGCTTTGGCGGGCAGAAGTTCATCGACATGACGGCCAAGATCCGCACCCTGCGCGCGATGATCGGCGACCGCCCCATCCATATCGAGATCGACGGCGGCGTGACGGTCGAGACCGCGCCCCTGGTCGCGGCCGCCGGGGCGGATGTTCTGGTGGCGGGCTCGGCGGTGTTCAAGGGCGGCTCGGTCGCCGATCCCGCGCCCTACGGCGCCAACATCCGCGCGATCCGGACGGCCGCCCGCCTCTAACCCCCTCGGGGCCCCCGCCGGGCGCACGGCGCCTGGGGGCGCACAGCGCATGGCCATTCCGGTGCGGGGAAACCGCACCGGAAAGCCTTGCTGCATCGGGTTGGGAAAGGACACGGCAAGAGAGACACCTGCCATCCGCGCAAAAACCCGCGCCCGGACCGAATTGGACGGAACGGGACGGTGCTCGTGGCCACTCGTTAACAATCCCACTGTAGCCGCTCGGCCCGCGTCGCGTCAGTAGTAAAATCCTTACCTTGCCTTGGCCCGGATACGGACGTCGCGGGGCCTCAGCCGATCGCGGCCCCCCGCGTGCCGGCGCCGGCCACGAAAACCTGGTTGAGGAACGCGGCCTTGATCAGCGCATGGGCCGTCGTCTCGACGCCCAGCGTTTCGCGCGCCAGTCGCAGGTGCTTTTCCACCGTCGCGGTCTTGATGTCCATGATGAGGGCGATGTCGGCCAGGGTCTTGCCCTCGGCCACCCATTCCAGGACCTCGCGCTGGCGCCGGGTCAGAACGCGGGTGCTGCTGGGGTTCGGCAGGCTGGACAACAGCCGATGGGCGACAGCGGCGACGGACAGGATCTCGTTGTGGCGGGCCTGGATCAGGGTGTCGATGCAGTCTTGCGACATGCCCTCGGGGCCCAGCAAGGTCATCACCGCCCGCCCCCGCGAGCGTTCCGGCGGAAAGCCGATCGAGCACCCCGTCAACATGCCGTGACGCGCGAAGAAGTCGGCCGCAGCCTCGGACGGGCGCCAGTCCGGGGCAAAGCCGCAGTCCTCGCAGGTCATCGAAAACGGTGCGATTCCGGGTGTCTTCAGGGCGTAGTGGAAGGTCGTGCTTTCCAGATGGTAGCCGGCTCTCGACATCTCGGCGACTTGCTCGGGGCCCAGCGTCGCCAGGATGAAGCAATCGTCGGTGGATCCAAGCGTGGCGCCATGCGAATCCGGGGAATAGCCATACAGGACATGACGGAACCCGAGACGCCGGAAGAATTCGGTGGTGCGCGACCAGATCAGGCCGCGATCCGTGGACATGAGCACTTCGGCAAGGAAACACGGCAGATCCGGCGGGATGATATCCGGACAAGGCCCCTTGAGCATGGGCACCTGATCGCCACGCAGAGTTTCCGCCTTCTGATGCTCCATTCCGTCACCCAGCAACTCCTACCATCTGGTATTGCTGGCGCAAATTCGTCGCAGTGTCGAGCGATGGCAGGGGCAATTCCGGCCTCAAACCGGGTGTGCGGGCCGAAAATGGGGTGCAAATCTGCCACGAAGTCGCGGCGTCCCGCAGGGATTCGCAAAATGAAAATGTATCCTTGGAAAGCAGCCCATCCGGCGCGACAAACGCGAATCGCCGTCGCAACCTGCGATTCGGCGCGCCGCAACGCGAACGGGCGGCCCGTTTCGGGGCCGCCCGTGGCAGGCAAAACCGGGTGAGGTGTCAGCCGGCGAGCGTCTTGGCAACCTCGGCGGCGAAGTCCTCGGTCTTCTTTTCGATCCCTTCGCCGACGGCGACCCGGGCAAAGCCGGTGATCTCGACGCCGGCCTCTTTCGCGGCCTGCTCTACGGTCAGGTCGGGGTTGACCACAAAGGCCTGACCCAGAAGCGTGTTCTCGGCGAGGAACTTTTTCATCCGGCCCGGGATGATGTTGTTGTGGATCACCTGCTCGGGCTTCGGCTTGGCGGCGGCGGCGTTTTCTTCCAGCGCCTTGGCGGTCTGCACGGCCAGCTCACGCTCGACGATCTCGGCGTCCATGGTCGCCTCGGACAGCGACATGGGCGCGGTCGCGGCGATGTGCATCGCGAACTGCTTGCCGATTTCCTGGGCCTTGTCCTTGGGACCGTTCAACGCGACCAGAACCCCGATCTTGCCCATGCCCTCGCTGGCGGCGTTGTGCACATAGGACACGACGGTGTCGCCTTCGAGCAGATGCATCCGGCGGAAGGTCATGTTCTCGCCGATGCGGGCGATGGCGTTGCTGAGGACGTTCTCGACCGTCTCGCCGTTCAGGTCGGCGGCTTTCACCACCTCGACCGACTCGCCGGTTTGCAGCGCGACCTTGGCGATCTCGCGCACCAGGCCCTGGAAATCCTCGTTCTTGGCGACGAAGTCGGTTTCCGAGTTGATCTCGATCGCGACACCGCGACCGCCGTCCACACAGACCCCGATCAGGCCCTCGGCCGCGACGCGGTCGGCCTTTTTGGCGGCCTTGGCCAGGCCTTTGGTGCGCAGCCAGTCAACCGCGGCTTCCATGTCGCCGTCGGTTTCGGTCAGCGCCTTTTTGGCGTCCATCATGCCCGCGCCGGTCGAATCGCGCAGTTCCTTCACCATCGCAGCGGTAATCGCCATGATTCTGTCTCCTTCAAAGGGGATACGGGCAGGGATGCCCCTGCCCGATGTCAAACGTGTAACGATCCCGAGGGACCCGGCTCAGGCGTTGCCGTCTTCCGCCAGGGCTGCTTCCTCGGGGGCGACTTCCAGCGCACCCAGATCGACGCCGGCTGCGCCCAGTTGCGCCGACATGCCGTCCAGCGCGGCGCGGGCCACCAGGTCGCAGTAAAGGCCGATCGCGCGCGAGGCGTCATCGTTGCCCGGGATGATGTAGTCCACGCCCTCGGGCGAGCAGTTGGTATCGACCACGGCGACGACCGGGATGCCCAGCTTGCGGGCTTCCAGGATGGCCAGGTCTTCCTTGTTCACGTCGATGACGAACAGCAGGTCCGGCAGACCGCCCATCTCGCGGATACCGCCGAGCGAGGCCTGAAGCTTGGCCTGCTCGCGCTCCATGCCCAGACGCTCTTTCTTGGTCAGGCCGGCGGCGCCACGTTCCATCACCTCGTCGATGGCTTTCAGGCGCTGGATCGACTGCGACACGGTCTTCCAGTTGGTCAGCGTGCCACCCAGCCAGCGGTGGTTCATGTAATACTGCGCGCTCTTTTCCGCGGCTTCGGCGACCTGCTTCGAGGCCTGACGCTTGGTGCCGACGAACAGCACGCGGCCGCCCTTGGCGACGGTGTCGCGGATCACCTTCAGCGCCTGTTCCAGCATCGGAACGGTCTGCGTCAGATCGACGATGTGGATGCCGTTGCGGTCGCCGTAGATATACGGGGCCATACGCGGGTTCCAGCGCTGGGTCTGGTGGCCGTAGTGAACGCCAGCTTCCAAAAGCTGACGCATCGAGAAATCAGGGAGCGCCATGTCCATGTCCTTTCCGGTTTGCGCCTGGGGTGGGGCATTCGGGCATCTGCCCAACCGGCGGACCGTTGCGGGATGTCTCCCCGCAGGGCCCAGCCCCACCTGTGAAGTGCGCGCCCCTTAGCCCGTTTCCGGACCCGGTGCAAGGGGAGGCCATGCTTTTCCCGGTGTTTCGCCGGATCGCGGCGCTATCCGGCCGCCAGGGCCTCGACCGCGCGGCGGCGGGCGGGCGGCAGGCGATCCACCTCGACGCAGGTGAAAACGTGGCAGGTGCCCAGATCGCGGTCCACCACGGCGTGATCCGACACCCAGCCCCCCATCGCCAGATAGGCCCGCAGCAAGGGCGGCAGCAGCGCCACCGCGGCCGCGTCCACGGACCCCGAGGCGGGCGGAAAGGGGTGCGTTTCGGGGGCCTTGCGTTGGGGGCGGCGTTCGGCAGGCGCGGCGGCGCGGGCCGCCAGATAGGCCCAGGCGGGGGCCAGCGCCGCCGTGTCGGTGGTCGGAAACGAGGTGCAGCCGACCAGCCGGGCCGCGCCGCTGCGCTGCACCAGCCGCGCCACGCCCGCCCAGACCAGCCGCAACAGATCGCCCCCGGCGCCAGTCGCCGAGTCGGTCGCCGCGCCGGCGCCAGCGGTGCAAAGCCGGCCCAGTTCCAGCGTGACCCCACCCGAGGCCGCCAGCGCCCGCAGATCATAGTGTCCGGCGGCATACCCGCCCAGCAACGCCGCACCGTCGGGGTGCACCCGCAGCCGCACGGTGGCGCGCGGCCCCTGCCCCGGCGTGCCAACCCACAAGTGCAGGCTGGCCGCGTCATGGGCGTCGCCGTCCTCGGAGCCGCCGCGAAAGGCGCGCGCGCGCAGAAGCAGGATCGCGGGCATGTCCTCGGGCGTGGCCAGCCGCACGGACCAGCCCCCCCTCACGATCGGCGGGCCAAAGGGGCTGTCGGGGTCGGTGTCGGGCGGGCGCATGGTCAGACCCGCCTTCCGGCCACGATCAGCGCGCGGTCGCGGCCGAGAACTGGCCCAGCACCGCGAAGACCTGGCTCAGCACGCTGGGGCGCGGCCCGGACGAGGTGACACGCCGCGAAAGCGGCACGACCTCGCCATCGGCCAGACCGAAGCGTTCGATGTTCTGCACCCGGTCGCGGCTGTCAAAGGAAATGGCGACGACCTGGCGATCGACCTCCTCGGCCGCGTGCCAGCTTTGCTGGCGCCAGTCGGATTGCACATAATACCAGCCCGACCCCTCCATCACGCCGCCGATGCCGGGTTGGCCGATCTTTTGCGCCACCGTTTCGCGGGTATCGCGTCCGACCTGAATCTGCGACAGGTCGGCATCGGTGGGCGCATAGCCGTGATAGCGCATGACCGGCGAACAGGCCGCGGCCAGCAGGCCCAGCCCCAGCGCCCAGGCACGCAGGCCGCCGCGTCGGCGGGTCTTTCGGGTCGCGGTCGTCGCGGGCATGGTCATGGCGGCCTCCTGCCGGTGCGGGATCGGTTTGCGGGGCTGGAACCCCACGCCGCCTTTGGATTACAGAAAGGGACCGGCGTGTTCAAGAAAGGAACACCCTGCGCCCTCGGACACAAACACGAGAGACCCCATGACCGAAACCGCACCCCTCAGGGAAACCGACGGCCTGTCCCTGCCCTTGCGCCTGGCCGATCTGAACGCCCGGGCGGGCGCGCGCTTTCGCCTGACCCCCACGACCGAGGCGCGCGCCGAACTGGCCGCCGACCTGGGGGTCGAACGAATCCGCAAGCTGACCTTTCAGGGCAGCCTGACCCCCCAGGGCCGCCACGACTGGCGGCTCGAGGGCACGCTGGGCGCGACCGTGGTGCAGGCCTGCGTCGTCACCGCCGCGCCGGTCACCACCCGCGTCGATACGCCCGTGACCCGGCATTACCTGCGCAAGATGCCCAGCCCCCAGGGACCCGAGGCCGAAATCCCCGAGGATGACACCCTGGAACCCCTGACGCCCGAGATCGACCCGGGTCTGGTCATGGCCGAGGCGCTGGCCCTGGCGCTGCCCGATTACCCGCGCGCCGAGGGGGCGGATCTGCCCGACTCGATCACCGGCGCGGGGGCCGAGGACGCGCGACCGAATCCCTTCGCGGCGCTGGCGGGGCTGAAAAAGGGCCCTGCGACGGACTGAATTTTCCCTTGCGCGCTTGAGAAATGCTCGTATGTTCCGCGCCTCGTGCAAGACAGGGCTTTCCCTGACCGCCCCGGCGGTGTAGAGGAGCCGTCGCAGCAGTTTCCACAGACACGGGCCGCACGGTCGTGCCCGCCGAACTATCAGAGGTTGACATGGCCGTTCAACAGAACCGCGTGACCCGTTCCCGCCGCAACATGCGCCGCGCGCATGACGCTCTCGTCGCGGGCAACCCCAACGAATGCCCCTCGTGCGGCGAGCTGAAGCGCCCGCACCACGTCTGCCCCTCGTGCGGGCATTATGACAGCCGCGAGGTCGTCGTCCGCGCCGAGGTCGATCTGGACGACGACGCGGCCTGACGGTTCCGACCGGCGGCGCTTTGATGACTTCCGCACAGGAACATCCGCACGCCGGGAACCCGGTGGACAGATCCGCCGAGGGCCGGATCGTCATATCCGTCGATGCGATGGGGGGCGATCGGGGTCCGGCGGCGGTGGTCGCGGGCTGCGAGCAGTCCTTGCGAACAGATCCCCGGATCGAGATCCTGCTTCACGGCGACACGGCGGTCCTGGAACCGCTGACCGCCCGCCAGCCCGCGCTGGCGGGCCGTTTGCGCGTCGTGCACGCCGAACGCGCCGTGACGATGGAGGACAAGCCCAGCCACGTCATGCGCCACGGCAAGGACACCTCGATGTGGTCCACCATCAGCGCCCTCAAGGAGGGCGACGCCCAGGCGGCGGTGAGTTGTGGCAACACCGGCGCGCTGATGGCGGTGTCGATGCTGCAACTGCGCCGGATGGAGGGCGTGAACCGCCCCGCCATCGCCTGCCTGTGGCCCTCGCGCGGGCGGCACGGGTTCAACACCATGCTCGACGTCGGCGCCGATGTGAAGGCCGAGGCCGAGGATCTGCTGGCCTATGCCATCATGGGCGTGACCTATTTCCGCAACGGGTTCGGCGAACCGCGTCCTCGGGTCGGCCTGCTCAACGTCGGCACCGAGGAACACAAGGGCCGGGCCGAGATCAAGTCCGCGCACGAGCTGATCGCCCGGCAGCAGGACACGGGACGCTATGAATTCGTGGGGTTCGTCGAAGGATCGGACATCCCCTCGGACCGCGTGGACGTGATCGTCACCGACGGGTTCACCGGCAACATCGCGTTGAAGACCGGCGAAGGCACCGCCAAGCTGATCGGCGACTTCCTGAACGCCTCGTTCCGGTCGGGGCCGTTGTCGATGATCGGCGCACTGCTAGCGCGGGGGGCGTTGAAACGTCTCAGCAGCCGCATCGACCCGCGTCGGGTCAACGGCGGCGTGTTCCTGGGCCTGAACGGCACCGTGGTCAAGTCGCACGGATCGGCGGACGCCACCGGCATCGCGGCCGCCATCGGACTGGCGGCCAAACTGGCGCATTCGGGGTATCGCGGGCGCATGGCGGAACGGCTTGTGATCGCCGCCAAGGCGGCGCAGGATGCGGACCCCAACGGAGAGTCGGCATGACCCAGAATTCGGTTACCCGCGCAGTCGTCATCGGCACCGGGCACTACCTGCCCGCGCGTGTGGTCCCCAACGCAGCCTTTGCCGAGACGCTGGATACCTCGGACGAATGGATCGTGGCCCGTTCGGGCATCGAACGGCGCCATTTCGCGGCCAAGGACGAGCGGACCTCGGATCTGGCGGTCGAGGCGGCGCGCGCGGCGCTGGACAAGGCCGGGGTGGACGCCGACACGCTGGATGCGATCATCGTCGCCACCTCGACTCCGGACTACACCTTTCCCTCGGTCGCGACGATGGTGCAGGCCGGGATCGGCGCGAACAGGGCCTACGCCTTTGACGTGCAGGCGGTTTGCGCGGGATTCATCTATGCGCTGGCCAACGCCAATGCGCTGATCGTCTCGGGCCAGGCGCGGCGCGTCATGGTGATCGGCGCCGAGACGTTCAGCCGGATCATGGACTGGACCGACCGATCCACCTGCGTGCTGTTCGGCGATGGCGCCGGGGCGCTGATTCTCGACGCGCAGCCCGGCGCGGGCGCGCCCTCGGACCGGGGCATCCTGTCCACCGACCTCAACGCCGACGGGCGCCACCGCGAACTGCTTTATGTCGATGGTGGCGTGTCCTCGACCGGGACCGCGGGCTATCTCAGGATGCAGGGCAACCAGGTCTTCCGCCACGCGGTCGAGAAACTGGCGCAAACCGCTGAAACGGCTCTGGAAAAGGCCGGTCTGGGTGCAGCGGACGTGGACTGGATCGTGCCGCACCAGGCGAACATCCGCATCATCCAGGGCACCGCCCGAAAGCTGGGCCTGCCGATGGACAAGGTGATCGTCACCGTGCAGGACCACGGCAACACCTCGGCCGCATCGATTCCGCTGGCCCTGTCGGTCGGCGCCGACGAGGGCAAGCTGAAGCCGGGCGATCTGCTCGTGACCGAGGCAATCGGCGGCGGTCTGGCCTGGGGCGCGGTCGTTCTGCGCTGGTAACCGGCCCTTTCAACAATGGGGCGCAAACCCCAGTGTTGACAGAAGAATTCCCTTGTCGCATCTTTGCGTCAGCGGCCAGCCACACGTGGGGGAATTGTGATGAGCGGCAAGACTCTGACACGCATGGATCTCAGCGAAGCGGTGTTCCGCGAGGTCGGCCTGTCGCGAAACGAATCCGCCGCCTTGGTCGAGGCGGTGATCCAGTACATGTCCGACGCCCTGGTCGAGGGCGAGCAGGTCAAGATTTCGTCCTTTGGCACGTTCAGTGTCCGCGCCAAGACCGAACGCATGGGACGCAATCCCAAGACCGGCGAGGAAGTGCCGATCAGTCCGCGCCGTGTGTTGTCCTTCCGCCCGTCGCATCTGATGAAGGATCGGGTTTCGCGCGGGAATCTGCACAGCAAGGCGTAACGCATGAAAAAGGCGCCCGAGGCCTTTCGCACGATCAGCGAAGTGGCCGAAATTCTTGGGACTCCGGCGCATGTGCTGCGCTTTTGGGAGAGCAAGTTCTACCAGATCCGACCCGTCAAGCGTGCCGGGGGGCGCCGCTATTACCGTCCCGATGACGTGGCCCTCATCAACGGAATTCGCTTCCTTCTGCAAGAGCGCGAGATGACGATTCGCGGCGTGCAGCGCGTGTTGCAGGACGAGGGCGTGAAATACGTCGCCGGCCTGGGTGGCCCGCTGACGCTGGGCGACCCGGTCGAGGCGATTGTCGATCCGCAAGCCGAAGCCGCGCCGCTTGAGGACGCCGCGACCGACGCCATCGCCGTGGCGGTTGCGACCGGGGCGGACGAGGCCGAAACCGTGGCGTTCGCCAGCGACGCTGTGGCCGACTCTGTGGCCGAAACCGTCGCAGCGCCCGTCGTCGCGGATGTCGACATGCCCGGTGCGGCGCAGGCCGCGGTTCCGGCCGAGGACGCCGAACCGGCGCCCGACGTGTCCGCGCTGCACGCCACTGTCGACGCACCGCCACCCCCGCCCATCCCGCCGACCGCCACCGCCGATGCGCCGAACGAGGACACCGTCATGACCGACGGCGAGACCCTGACCCCGGATCAGCCCGCCGCGCCCAAGGTGCCGTCGGGCGCCCTGCCCCCGACCTTTGCACGCGCGTCCGACCCGCCCGCCTTCGATCCCGCCGAAACGTCCGAGCGCGCGCAGATCGCGCGGCAGTTGCGGGCCATGCCGCGCGGCCGGCTTGGGCCACGGCGTGACCGGCTGGACCTGCTGTCGCGGCGCATCGACACCTTGCTCGAACGCATGTCCGAGGCCTCGGGCGCCGGGCGCTGGTAGGCGTGGCCCGCGGGCCCGCATCGTGCCGGCCCCGGGAAAATTTCCCGCCCGAGCGTGCAATTTGCCGCTTGCCCCCGGCGTGAAAAGCGGTAGAAAGCGCCTCGTCGGGCTGTGGCGCAGTCTGGTTAGCGCGTCCGTCTGGGGGGCGGAAGGTCGTGAGTTCGAATCTCGCCAGCCCGACCATTTCAACAAACGGCCCGTGGCACCCGCTACGGGCCGTTCGTCCATAAGGAACCGCGATGACCAAGGATTCCGTGACCCGTCATCCCGGCGTGCTGCCCTCGCAAGACCTGCGCCATCTGATCGAAACCGGCGCCATCGCCGCCGATCCTGCGGTTCTGCCCGACCAGGTCCAGCCCGCCAGCCTGGATTTGCGGCTGGGAACGGTCGCGGTGCGGCTGAGGGCGTCCTTCCTGCCCGGCAAGGGGCGCACCGTGGCCGAACGCCTGCCCGAGTTCGAGATGCATCGCTTTGCCCTGGGGTCGGGCATGGTGCTGGAAAAGGGCTGCGTGTATGTCGTCGAACTGGCCGAAAACCTGGCTCTGCCCGCCGATCTCAGCGCCGTGACCAATGCCAAAAGCTCGACCGGGCGGCTGGATCTTCTGGTCCGCGTCATCACCGACGACGGCGTGGAATTCGACCGGATTCCAGCGGGTTACAGTGGCAAGCTCTATGCCGAGATCTGCCCGCGGTCGTTTTCCGTGCTGGTGCGCCCCGGGATGCGGCTGAACCAGATCCGCCTCAGGCGCGGTCAGGCGGTGCTGTCGGATGCCGAGCTGGTCGCGCTGAACGCCGAGGTGCCGCTGGTCTCGGGGCGGGCGGTGATTTCCGAGGGTTTGGGGTTCTCGGTCGATCTGCGCCCGCAGACGGGCGACCTGCTGGGCTATCGGGCCAAGCCGCACGCGGGGGTGATCGACCTCGATCGTGTCGGGGCCTATGACCCGGCCGAATTCTGGGAGGAATTGCACGCGACCTCGGGGCAACTGATCCTCGACCCGGGCGCGTTCTATATCCTGGTCAGCCGCGAGGCGGTCTGCATCCCGCCCGGCTACGCCGCCGAGATGGCGCCCTATCTGGCGATGGTGGGCGAGTTTCGGGTGCATTACGCGGGATTCTTCGACCCCGGTTTCGGCCATGCGGCGGCGGGGGGCGTGGGCGCGCGCGGCGTGCTGGAGGTGCGCTGCCACGAGGCGCCCTTTGCGCTGGAACACGGGCAGATTGTCGGGCGGCTGGTCTACGAGCGCATGGCCGCGGTGCCCGACAGGCTCTATGGCGCGGGGATCGCATCGAATTATCAGGGCCAGGGTCTGAAACTGGCCAAGCATTTCCGGTGAGCTTGGGGGGCGGCTGCCCCCCAAACCCCCCGCCCCAAGGGGGTTTTCCACCCCCTTGGGAAACCCCCGAGGATATTTCCGGCACAAAGAAGGCGCGGGGCTTTTCGCCCCTGCCCGGGGGGATTATCTTTCGGTCATGGTGCGATTGATCTGGATCCTAGCGGGCGGTTTGGCCCTGGCAGTCGGCGTCGCGGGGATCGTCCTGCCGCTGGTGCCGACCACGCCCTTGCTGTTGCTGGCGGCCTTTTGCTTTGCGCGTTCCTCGCCGCGGCTGGAGATGTGGCTGGTCGAGCACCCGCGCCTGGGCCCGCCGATCCGGGACTGGCGCGCCGAGGGGGCGATTTCCGGCCGGGCCAAGGGGCTGGCGCTGCTGGCGATGGGCGCTGCCTTTGGCCTGAGCCTGGCCCTGGGCGTGCCGGCCCGCGTGCTGTGGATCCAGGGCGCGGTTCTTTTGGCGGTGGCGGTCTTTCTGCTCAGCCGTCCTGCGCCCGGCAGCGGGACCGGGCCCGGTGCATGAGTGCGGTCCCTGACGGGGGTTCTTGACAGCGGCGAGGCCAAGGCGTTTGCATGGCACGGCACAAGGAAGGACACCCCGTGACCGCCAGTTTCCTGAGGATCGCCCGCATGTTGGACCGCGCCACGCTGGCGCTGTGCATGGCGGCGGGCGGCGTCTTGGTGCTGATGGTGTTGGTCAATGTGGTGCTGCGCTATGGCTTTGGCGCCGGCTCGATCAAGATGCAGGATCTCGCGAGCTACGCCTTTGCGGTCTTTCTGATCCTGTCGGTTCCGGTGTGCCACGCCCGGGGCGGCCACGTCCGCGTCGAGGTGGTATCCGAGCGTCTTCCGGCGACCTACCTGCCGCGTGCCGATGCCGTCGCCTGGCTGCTGTTCCTGGCGCCGGTCTTTGCGCTGATCGTCTGGGCCGGGTGGGGGGATGTGCTGTTCGCGTGGTCGATCCGCGAGGGCTCGACCACCCCCGGGGGGCTGGGCGGGCTTTTCCTGGTAAAGACGGCGCTGCCGGTGGCGGCGGCGCTGATGGTCGTGCAGGGGTTGGCGGCGGTGCTGCGGGCGGGCCGGGCATGACCGGCCAGGAGGCGATGCTGATCGTCCTGTTCCTGGCGCTGTTCGCGGGGATCCTGTCGGGCATTCCCGCGATGCTGGCGATTTCGGGCGTGCCCTTCGTGCTGGCGGTGATCGCCGCGCAATTCGGGCTGTTCGACCTGGGGTTCCTCAACGTCTATCCTGCCCGGGTCTGGGGGGTGATGACCAATACGCTGCTGATGGCGGTGCCGCTGTTCGTTCTGATGGGCGTCTTTCTGGAGCGCGCGAACCTGGCCGAGGCGATGCTGCGGGTGCTGGCGCGGCTGCTGGGGGGCTCGCCGCTGGGCATGGCGTTGTCGGTGCTGGCGTTCAGCGCGATCATCGCAGCCTCGACCGGGATCATCGGCGCGACGGTGGTGATGCTGGTGCTGATCGCGCTGACACCGATGATCGAGGCGGGCGTGCCCAGGCGGCAGGCGGCGGGGCTGATCTGCGCCGCCGGCACGCTGGGGCAGATCATCCCGCCGTCGATCCTGCTGGTGCTGCTGGGCGACCAGATCGGCAACACCTATCTTGAGGCCCAGCAACGCGCCGGGAACTTTGCCCCGCAGCCCGTATCGGTGGCGGATCTTTTCGCCGGCGCGATGGTGCCGGGGCTGGTGCTGGTCGGGCTCTATGCGCTGTGGCTGGCGATCACCTTGCGGCCCGGGCGGGTGCGCAAGACCGCGCATGAACCGGTGGCGATGTCCGAAGTCCTGTTCACCTTTCTGCCGCCCCTGCTGCTGATTCTGGCGGTGCTGGGCTCGATCCTGGGGGGGATCGCCACCGCGACCGAGGCCGCGGGGCTGGGCGCGGTCGGCGCCGGGCTGATGGCGGGGTTCACGATCAGTCGTGCGGGCTGGGAACGCGCGCTGATCGCCTCGGCGGGGCTGGCCGCCTTTGCGCTGGTGGCGCTGAAGGTCGCGGGATTTGGCCGGCCCGGGCTGGACAGCGTCGCCGGCATCGTCAGCGTGGCCGCGGCCGGGTTGATCGCGCTGGGGGTGGCGGTTGCGGCGGCGCGGCTGTTGCGCGGGCGGATGCTGGCCGGCGCCCTGATCGAGACGATGAAGATTTCGGGCATGGTGTTCGGGATCGTCATCGCGGCGTCGATGCTGTCGCTGGTGTTCCGCGGCTTTGGCGGCGAGCACGCGGTCCAGGACCTGATGGCGGCGATGCCGGGCGGGCACCTGGGGGCGCTGGTGACCATCATGGCGCTGGTCTTTGCCCTGGGGTTCATCCTCGAGGCGGTCGAGATCATCTATATCGTCGTGCCGCTGCTGGGTCCGGCGGTTCTGGCGGGCGACATTTCGCCGGTCTGGTTCGCGGTGCTGATGGCGATGAACCTGCAAACCAGTTTCCTCACACCGCCCTTCGGCTTTGCGCTATTCTATTTCCGGTCGGTCGCACCCCAGGGGATCACCACGCTCGACATCTATCGCGGCGTGATCCCCTTCGTGCTGATCCAGATCCTGGCGCTGGCGCTGGTGTTCGTGTTCCCTGGGCTGGCCACCTGGCTGCCCGACCTGATGTTCAACTGAGGAGTCTCTCTCATGAAACGCAGAACCTTTCTGAAAAGCGGTGCCGGCATCGCGGCCGTTGCCGGAGTCGCCGCCCCCGCCATCGCGCAGGAGCGGATCGAGTGGAACATGCCCTCGTCCTTTCCCAAGCCGGCGCCGGGCGTGGGCACCAATGCCACCCGCTTTGCCGAACTGGTCGAGCAGCTGTCGGGCGGGCGCATGGTCATCACCGTTTACGGCGCGGGCGAACTGGTGCCGCCCTTTGCCGTCGAGGACGCCGTGCAGGCGGGCAACGCCCCCATCGGCCACGGCACGCCCTATTACGCGGCCTCGAAGACCGCCGCGGCGCATTGGTTCACCGGCGTGCCCTTCGGCCTGACCGCGAACGAGCATTACGCCTGGCTGAAATGGGGGGGCGGCCAGCAGATCTGGGACGAGATCTACGCCGAGCGCAACCTCAAGCCCTTCTATTCGGGCAACTCGGGCACCCAGGCGGGCGGCTGGTTCAAGTCGCGCATTGACAGCCTGGCCGATCTTCAGGGCCTGAACATGCGCATCGCCGGCCTGGGCGGCGAGATGATGCGCAAGCTGGGGGTCAACGCGATCCTGATGCCCGCGACCGAGATCTTCCAGGCGCTGCAATCGGGCGCGATCGACGCGGCCGAATGGGTGGGTCCGCTGCTGGACCAGGCCTTTGGCCTGCAACGCATCACCAACCTGTGTTACACGCCTGCCTATGCCGAACCCGGCGCGGCGTTGCAGGTGGTCGTCAACACCGACGCCTGGGCCGGGCTCTCGGACGATCTGAAGGCGATCATCGAGGCCGCCGCGGCGCAGGCGGCGATGGAGACGCTGGCGCAGTTCGACTATTTCAACGTCACCGCCATGGCGTCGTTGCAAGAGGCGGGCGTCGAGTTCCTGTCGTTCCCCGACGAGGTCGTCGCGGCGATGAAGACCGCATGGGACGAAGTGCGCGAGGAACAGCGCGCGGCCTCGGCCGACGCGGCCCGGGTTCTCGACAGCTACGAAGCCTATCGCACGGGTGCCGTGCCTTATGCGAACGCCTTTGTCGGGCGCTATCTGAACGATCGCTGAAACGCGAAACGGGAACAGGAAAAGGGGGGCTGTCTGCCCCCCTCTTCGCGTGCCGCGAATTCACCCCCCGAGGATATTTCCGGCACGAAGATGGGCCGGATACGAAGCGCCCCTGACACACGTTCGGGGACAAAGGTTCGGCGGCGGTTCGGCGGCGCGGCGGGGCGCGGGCGACCCTCAGCCCTGCGCGAGCCGGTCGATCATGTCGCGGAACTGGGCCAGTTGGTAGCCGTAGCGGGCGCCCGCGGCGATCAGATCGTCGGTCGGCACGCGGCCTGCGTTGGCCAGCGCCCAGACGATCGACGAGCGGTTGCCCGACGCGCAATAGGCCAGCACCTTGCCCGGCGCGCCGTCGATGGCGGCGCGCTGGGTTTCGACGTTCTCCATCGTCAATTGCCCGGGCATCACCGGGTTGAGGACGAAGACCAGGCCCGCGGCCTCGGCGGCGGCGCGCACGGCCTCGGCCTGGAGCGGGGCCGGGTTCTCGGCGTCGGGGCGGTTGCAGATCACCGTGGTGTATCCGGCCGCGGCGAGGGCCGGGATATCTTCGGGGGCGATCTGCGGGGTGACGCTGTAGGCGTCGGTCAGCGGGCGGATGTCCATGGCGTGCGTCCTGTGATCGGTCTCAACTCAGGGCCGCCGCCATCGCGTTGAAGCGGATGCGGAAGGCCGGCGCGACATACATACCGGCAAACATCGCCAACAGGAAGACCACGCCGCCGACGCCGCCCCAGCTGATCGAGGCCACCGCCGGCCCCGGGCACAGGCCCACCAGCCCCCAGCCGGCGCCGAACATCAGCGATCCGATCATCAGGTTGCGATCGACCTGGGTGCCGGGCTTGCCGGGCATGTCGCCGCCCAGAAGCGGGCGCGCGCGCCGCGCGGCGAGGTTCCAGGCCAACATGGTCGGCAGGATCGCGCCGGTCAGGACGAAGGCCAGCGTCGGGTCCCAGTCGCCGAAGATGTCGAGCCAGCCCTGGACCTTCTGGGTGTTGGTCATGCCCGACACGAGCAGACCGGCGCCGAACAGGCCGCCGGCGATGAACGAGGTGAGGTTGCGCAGCATTCAGATGGTCTCCAGCAGGTGACGGAAGACGATGACGGCGAGGCCGCCGGAAATCAGGTAGAACATCGTCGCGGCGATTCCGCGCAGAGACAGGCGCGAGATCCCGCAGACTCCGTGACCCGAGGTGCAGCCGTTCGCCAACCGCGTGCCGATCCCCACCAGCAGCCCGGCAAGGATCACCGCGGGAATGTTGTCGGTGATGTGGGTGAGCACCGGCACGTTGTAGACCGGCTTCAGCAGTGCGGGGATCAGCGCGAGGCCGGCGACAAAGGCCAGGCGCTCGGCCCAGGTGGACCAGCCCGTGCGATCCACCAGCCCGCCGATGATGCCCGAAGCCCCCATGATCCTGCCGTTCACGAGGAGATAGAACGACGCCGCAGCGCCGATCATGAGACCCCCGACGAGGCCCCAGATCCAATCGGTTTCCATGAAGTATTTCCCGTTTTGTCGTGCCCGTTTTTCAGGGGCATCTGATGGTTCGGCGTTGGCCGCCGTCGCGAAGGTCCCGGGCCGGTATCGGGCGGCGTGCCGCCCGTCCCCGGCCCCGGGGGATGTCGTCAGATCCCGTTGACCGGAACCTTCAGATAGCTCACGCCGTTGTCTTCCGGCGGGGGCATCTGACCCGCGCGCATGTTCACTTGCAGCGACGGGATGATGAGGCGCGGCATGGCCAGGGTCGAATCGCGCGCCGTGCGCATCGACACGAAATCCGCGGCCGGTTTTCCGGCACCGACGTGGATGTTGAACGCCTTCTGTTCGGCCACGGTGGTTTCCCAGGCGTATTCGTCCCGCCCCGGCGCCTTGTAGTCGTGACCGACGAAGATGCGGGTTTCATCGGGCAGCGACAGGATCTTCTGGATCGAAGCATAGAGCGTTTCCGCCGAACCGCCGGGGAAATCGCAGCGCGCGGTGCCAAAGTCGGGCATGAACAGCGTGTCGCCGACAAAGGCCGCATCGCCCACGACATAGGTCAGGCAGGCCGGCGTGTGGCCGGGCGTGTGCAGCACGTCGCCGCGCATCTGGCCGATGTGGAAGCTGTCGCCTTCACGGAACAGCTGGTCGAACTGCGAACCGTCGCGCTGGAATTCGGTGCCCTCGTTGAAGACCTTGCCAAAGGTGTTCTGAACGACGGTGATGTTCGCGCCGATGCCGATCTTGCCGCCCAGCTTCTCTTGCAGATAGGGCGCGGCCGACAGGTGGTCGGCGTGGACGTGGCTTTCCAGCAGCCATTCGACCTCGAACCCCTTGTCCCGAACGAAGGCGATCACCGCATCGGCCGAGCGCGTGTCGGTGCGCCCCGAGGCATAATCGAAGTCGAGCACCGAATCGACGATCGCGCATTTCTTGCTGTTGGGGTCGCGCACGACGTAGGTGATGGTAAAGGTCGCTTCGTCGAAGAAGCCGTAGACTTCGGGTTTCATGGATCCCTCCATATTCTGTTTGCCCGGTGCAATATATCGATCCGAAAACACATTACAAGATATGAATGTGTTATTTTGACATGGATCATGCAGCTTTTTCCGTGCTGCGACTAACGTAGTGCAAATAGCCCCAAGGAGTAGGCCGATGACCGAGTTTTCCGCCGCCGATCTGACGCGCCACAAGGCCCAGCTCATCGCCCGTCTGGGCGAGTTGGACACCCGCTTGCAGGGAATCGAGGACGAACTGATGTCGCATCAGTCCCGCGACTGGGAGGAACTGGCCACCGAGCGCGAGCAGGACGAGGTGTTGACCTCGATGGGCGACGGCGGCCGCGACGAGATGCGCGCCATCTACGCCGCGCTCCAGCGGTTGGACACGGGCGACTACGGGTATTGCACCAAATGCGGCACGCGAATCGCCGAGGACCGGCTGTCGGTGCTGCCCGCGACCCCCTTCTGCCGCAGCTGCGCCCCCTGAATCGCGCGGAATCGGCCGTAGATCACACAAAATGTTGCATCGCCTGCCGGGCTTCCCTCTAATGGTGGAAAGCCCGCGCAGGAGGTGCCGTGAACAGCCCCGACCGTTCCTTGCGTCCGCAGGCCGGGCCCCTGTCCGGTGACGGGGCGGCCGAGGATTATGTCCAGCGCCACACGCAGGACGGTGTGGCGATTCTCACCTTTGCCGGGCCCGAGGGGAACCGATTTAGCCCCGAACTGGTCACGGCGCTGACCCGGGCGGTCGTGGCCGCCCTGGGCGACGCGGGTGTGCGGGCTCTGGTGCTGACCGCGCGCGGGGCCGACATCTGCGCGGGCCCCCACGCCGATCTGCCCCCGCCCGGTCCGGTCGCCGCCGAGGTGCCGCCGGTGCTGCCCGCGTTGTCGGCCCTTTGCACGCGGATCGAGGCGGCCGCCAAACCGACGGTCGCGGCGCTGCACGGGCGCGTCACCTCGGGCGGGCTGGCGCTGGCGCTGGCCTGCACCGCGCGTGTAGCCGACCGGCGCGCGACCCTGGCCTTTCCCGAGGTCCGGCTGGGCCGCCTGCCGCCGGGGAATGGCGCGGTGCGACTTGCCTGGCTGGCGGGTGCCGAGGCCGCGCTCAAGGTCTGTTCGGGCGCATCCCTGAATGCCGCCGCCGCCGCCGGTCTGGGCCTGCTGGACCGCGTGACCGACGGCGCCCCCGTGACCGAGGCCCTGACGCTGGCCGGCACCCTGTCGCTTTCGCCCGCGCCGCGTGCCGCGCCCGGCCTGGCCGATGGCCCCGCCTTTCGCGCCGCCGTCACCGCCGCACGGCACAGCCTGCCCAGCCCCCTGCCCCAGCACCGCCAGGCGGATCTTTGGCGCCTCGAGGCGATCGAGGCCGCGCAGCTCTTGCCGCCCGATCAGGCGCTGGCCTTTGACCAGATCCGTGCCGAAGACGCCGCCCGGCGGCCCGAGGCGCGCGCCCTCGCCTATCTGAACGGGGCCGCGCGCCGGGCGCTCAGCGCGGACGACGTCGCGCCGCTGCCTGCGGACATCACGATCCTGGCCGCGCTGACGCCCGACCGCGCGGCGCGTCTGGTGCCGGGCCTGCTGCGGTCCGGCGCGCTGGTGACGCTGACCGCGCCGGACCGCGACACGCTGGCCGACACGCTCGAATCCGTCGCCGAGGCCCAGTTGGCGCGGGTGCGCGCCGGGTCGATGACGCAGGACCAGTCCGAGCAGGACTGGCAGCGCGTGGCGGGCCGCCTGCATCTGGATCTCAGCGCGCGGCCGACGGTGGTGCTGACCGACAGCGCCCACGCCGCCTGGATCGCCGCCGACCTGGCCGCGGATCAGCCGCTGGTCCTGTGGCTGGACCCGGGCGAGGACGGGCCCGACCTGCCGCACGCCGCCCGCCTGATCCCGGCCCCCACCGAACCGCCGCGACTGTGCGAGCTGGTCGCCGATGATGGCGCGGCGGCGCGAATCGCGGCGGCGCTGGCGCTGCGCCTGGGGTTGACGCCGCTGCGCGCGCGCGGGGGTGCGTTGATGGCGCCCCTGCTCGAATCGGCGGCGCGCGCGGCGGGTTGCCTGCGCGCTTTGGGGGTGAGCGAGACGACGCTGGCGGCCACGGGGATCCTGCCCGCCGGCTTGCTGTCGGGATCGGCCGCGCCGATGCCCGCGCCGCCCCTGCCCCTGCCTGCCGAGCGTCTGTTGCTGCTGGCGACGGTCAACACCGCCGCGCGGCTCTTGCGTAGCGGGCGCGCGCTCAGGGCCTCGGACATCGACCTGTGTCTGGTGCTGGGCGCGGGCTGGCCCAACTGGCGCGGCGGCCCGATGGCCGAGGCCGACACCCTGGGCCCCCTGGTCGTGCGCCACGAACTGGCACAGGCCGCGGCCCTGGACCCCGACCTGTGGCAACCCGATCCGCTGATCGAGACGCTGGTGCGCACGGGCCAGGGCTTTGCCAGTCGCTGACGGCCGGCTGGCGCGCCCTCAGCGCCCGTGGCTTTGGTCGTAGCCGTTCGGCGCCGGCGGGGTCCAGCCGGCCAGGATCTCGGCCGGGGTTTCCCAGACCTCGACCCGCAGCGGGTGGCACGGCACCGAATCCGACGAATGCTCGGCCCCGCAATCGCCGCCCGGGCAGGCCGACAGAACCCCCAGCAACGGGATCTCGGCGAAGAATTCCAGGTAATCGCCCGCGCGGACGGGGCTTGCCTTCATGAAATACTGCCCAGTGTCCGGGGTGAACCCCGTGCACATGAAGACGTTGAGCACGTCATGCACCAGGCCCTCGGCCCCCGCGACCCCGGCCTGTTCGAGCGCGCGGGTCAGGTTGGAATGGCAGCAATGGTGATACTGCGCCCCGCCCGACAGCAGCCAGTGCGTGTAGGGATCGCAGCGCGTGCCGATCACGTCATGCACCCGCCCGCCATGGGGATCGGTGCCATACCAGGCCAGCGTGTCCGCGTGCAGCGTGGCCATCGGGCGCAGCGAGGGAAAGCTGGACCACATCCGTTGACCGACCCGCAGATGGGTGCCGTGCAGCGCGCGGGTCTTGCCGGAATAGAAGCGTTCAGAGGGGTCGTCGGCGTTGAACAGGTTCAGGTCGCCGACCTGCGCCCCCTCGGGACAACTGATGCGGAAGAACCCGCCCGCGGGCACGCGGAACGACGCCCCCTCACGCGCGGGCACGGTGACCTCGGACAGCTTTCGCGCGGCGGCACGGGCGCGGGCGTGCAGCGCCCGGTCGGGAACCGGCAGGGTCTCGGGCGGATAGGCGATCACAGGCGCAATGGCGCGCCGCTGATCGGCGTCGGCGGGGGGAAGGGACTGCGTCAAGGGAACCTCGGTTGCGTGGACGCCGGCGAGCGTGGTCACTGTCGGGCGGCGACGCAACCCTTTTTGTCGCGCTGCGCCGCGTAAGACGGGCGTTAACCGAAAATCAAGCTGTAAGGGTATTCACTCCCTGTTATGCTCGGATAGAGAGAGTATTCATGGGCCCCGACGGATGGATGACGGTAGCCGGCAATCGACGTTGATGTCGCCCTTTCCCGACCCTTTGCAGGGCCGATCGGCGGCGGATGTTGTCATTGCGGCCCTGGGGGTGTTGCTGCGCGCCACGCCCGAGGGGCTGGACAACGCCATCGCCGAGGCTTTGGGCCTGGCCGCCCGCGCGACCCAGGCGGATCGCGGCTTTCTGTTCCTGGGGGCCGGTGCCGCCTGGACGATGACGCACGAATGGTGCGCGCCCGGTGTCGCGGCGGTCCACGACCGCTTGCAGGGCGTGGCAATCGAGTCGCTGGTGCCGCAATCGGCGGCACTGAAAGAGGGCAGCACAGTTACCGTGACCGACGCCGCCTGCCTGCCGCCGTCGCCCTTGCGCCTGGGGCTGGATCAACGCGGTGCGACGGCCACCGCGCTGGCCCCCCTGGTGCGCCACGGACGGGTGCTGGGCCTGGTCGGGCTGGACCGGTTGCACGCCGAAACGGGGTTTTCGGAGCGGGACGGCTGGCCGTTGCAATCCCTCGCCGACGGGCTGCTGTCGGCCCTGGGGCGGCGTCAGGCCGAACGCGCGCTGGAATCGGCCAACCAGCGCCAGGCCGAGACGCTGGAACGGCTGCGCGCGACGCTTGCGGCAACCCCCGACCTGGTGCTCGAGATCGACCCCGACGGGCGCTGCCTGGATTACCACTGTTCCGCGCCCGACCTGCTGGCGATCTCGGCCGACCTGATCGTCGGGCGCACCCTCGAAGAGACCTTGCCGCCCGAGGTGGCGCGCCTGCAACGCGCGGGCATGGCGCGCGCGCTGCGCGACGGCACTGCCCAGGTGCCGCGCTACAAGCTGACGCAGAACGGCCGCGACACCTGGTATGATCTGACGATCGCGCGACGGGCCAGGATCGGCGGGCGCGACGGCTTCGTCTTTCGCATCAGCGACGCGACCGAACAGCACGCGCGCGAGACCGAGAACCAGCTTTTGGGCGATGTGACGCGGCGCATGACCAACCTTGCGCTGGTGCTCGATGCCGATGGCCGCATCGTCTGGTTCAACCCCGCCGTCGAAAAGCGCACCGGCAAACGGCTGGACGAGGTGCGCGGCCAGTCCGCTGCGCTGCACGCCGATCCCCAGGCCGATCCGGCGGTGCTGGCGCGCATCGCGCACGCGCTCGAAACCCGCCAACCCTGCCGCGTGGAACTGGAAAAACGCGACTGCCACGGCGATTGCTACTGGGTCGATATCGACATCCAGCCAATGTATGCCGCCGACGGCACCATGCGCGGGTTCATGGTGATCGAAAATGACATCACCGCGCTGAAAGCCCACGAGGCCGAGCTCGAGCGCCTGGCGCGTGCCGCCGAGCAATCGCATCAGCGGTTGAACGCCGCCATCGAATCGTTGCAGGACGGGTTCGCCTATTTCGACCCCGAGGATCGACTGATCCTGTGCAACGACCGCTATCGCAGCTTCTTTCCGGCCTCGGCCGACATCATGCGCCCGGGGCTGACCTACGAGACCTTCATGCGCCACGCCGTCGCGCATGGCGAGATCCCCGAAGCCATCGGTGACGAGGACGCCTGGGTCGCCCGCCGCATGGCGCTGCACCGCCAGCCCAGCAACATCATCGAATTGCAGCTCGCGGACGGTCGCTGGTTGCGCGTGTTCGAGCGCAGCACGCCCGAGGGCGGGCGCGTCGGCCTGCGGGTGGATGTGACGGCCCTCAAGGCCGCCGAACAGCGGGTGAACGACATCCTGCAAGCCGCGCGCCTGGGCACCTGGGAATTCGATCTGGATCGCCGCGAGACCCGGATCAACCCGCAATGGGCCGCGATGCTGGGCCTGGCGCCCCAGGACGACACCGCGCTGGCGGCCGCGCTGTGGCATTCGCTGATCCACCCCGACGACGTGGTCACCCTACGCGACCAGATGCAGGCCGTGCGCGACGGCCGGTCCGAGACGATCGAACACGAACAGCGGTTTCGCCACGCCCACGGCCACTGGGTGCACGTGCTGATCCGTGGCCGGGTGTCGGCCCGCGATGCGCAGGGCCGGGCGATCCGGGTCAGCGGCGTCGGCATGGACCTGACCGAACGGCGCCAGGCCGAGGAACAGCTGCGCGCGATCCTCGATTCCTCGACCGTGGGCACCTGGCAGATGGATTGCGCCACCGGCCGGGTCCAGATCGACGAACGCTATGCCAACATGATCGGCAATACCCTGGACGACCTGCGCCCCTGGACGCTGGACAAGTTCCACGCGCGCGTGCACCCCGACGACCTGGCCCGCCTGACGCAGGGGGTCACGGTGCTCTATCGCTCTGAGCGCGAGCATATGGGCCACGAGTTCCGCCTGCGCCATGCCGATGGCCATTGGGTCTGGGTCCTGTCGCAGACCCGCGTCACGCGCCGTGCCCCGGACGGCCGCCCCCTTGAGGAGACGGGTATCCACCTGGACATCACCGACCGCAAGACGCAGGAGGCCGCACTGACCAGCGCCAAGCAGGCGCTGGAGACTGCCCTCGCCGCGCATCGCGCGTCCGAGCAACGCTATTCCGACATTGCCGCCGTCAGCGACGACTGGTTCTGGGAAATCGCGCCGGGGCGGATCGTCACCCACCTGACTTCGGGGTATGAACGCACGACCGGGATGCCGGTGGCGCGGATCCTCGGTCGCAGCCTCGATGACTTGGGGGTCCGGTCCGATTCCTCAGGCAGCAGCGGCGACTGGGCGCGGGTCGCCCAGCACGTGCAGGCGCGGCAGGCCTTCAGCGATTTTCTGTTCCGGCTGAAACGCTCTGGCGGTCGGCCCCCCTTGTGGTTGCGGGTCAGCGGCGCGCCGTTCCACGACGCCGACGGCAACTACGCCGGCTATCGCGGCGTGGGCACCAATGTCAGCGCCCTGATCGCCGCCACCGAACGGGCCGAGGCCGCGAGCCACGCCAAATCGCGGTTTCTGGCCAACATGAGCCACGAGCTGCGCACCCCGCTGACCGGCGTTCTCGGCATGGCCGAATTGCTGGGCGAGACCCCGGTTTCCCCCCGTCAGCGCGAGATGATCGAGACAATCCGCGACTCGGGCGAGGGGCTGTTGTCGATCCTCAACGACATTCTCGACCTCGCCAAGATCGAGGCCGGCAAACTGGCGATCGAACGTCAGCCCTATCGCCCGGCCGAGGTGTTCGCCCGGGTCCGCGCGCTGTTCGGCCCGCGGGTCACGGCCTCGGGGTTGCGGTTGCAGTTCGATCTGTCGCCCGGCTGCGACGCGCCGCGGCTGGGCGACGCCAACCGCATCCTGCAAATCCTGAACAACATCGTCGGCAACGCGGTCAAATTCACCGAAACGGGCGGGATTACGTTGCGCGCGGCGATCACGCCCGGCTTGCCCGACCGGCTGCGCATCACCGTGACCGACACCGGAATCGGCATGACCGACGCGCAATTGACCAAGGTGTTCGAAGAGTTCGAGCAGGCCGAAAGCTCGACCGCGCGGCGGTTCGGCGGCACGGGTCTGGGCCTGTCCATCACCCGCCGGCTGACGGCCTTGATGGAGGGCGACATCACCCTGACCAGCGCGCCGGGCGAGGGCACCAGCGTCACCCTCGACCTGCCCGCGCCGCCCGCCCCCGACGAGCCCCCGAAATCCGCGCCGGGGCCGCTGCCCGCGCCGGCCACGCCGGGGCGCGCGCTGGCCGGGTTGCGACTGTTGGTGGCGGATGACAACCGCACCAACCGCCGCATCCTGGAGACCATGCTCGGCGCCCTGGGCATGACCGTCACCCTTGCCGAGGACGGCCAGTCGGCCTGTGATCTCTTCGCGCCCGGCGCCTTCGATCTGCTGCTGCTCGACATTTCGATGCCCGGTCTGGATGGCATCGGGGCCCTGACCGCGATCCGCGCCCGCGAGGCGCGTGCGGGCACGCCGCCGACCCCGGCGCTGGCGGTCACCGCCAACGCCATGCAGCACCAGGTTGACGAATACCTGGCTGCCGGTTTCGACGGCCACGTCGCCAAGCCGTTTCGCAAGGATACGTTGAGCGCCGCGCTGGCCCGGGTCCTCGCCCCCCGCTAGCGGGCCGCGCCTGTGGCGTCAGTCGCGCCACACCCGTGCCGGAAGGCGGGCAACCAGGGCTGCGCGCACCTCGGCCTCGCAGCGCCGGGCCAGGTCTTTGCGGCTGGCGGTCTCGGCGATGGGCACGGGGGTGTGGAAGACCAGTTCGACCCGGCCCTGACGCACCTGCGCCAGCACGCGCAACAGATGCGCACCAAACCCCAGCGCGCCGAACCAGCTGTAGAACCGCTCGTCGCGACCCGGCGGGGCCAGATAGACCAGCGAAACGGGCTGGATCGACAGGATCTCGCTCAGCCCGTCGGCAAAAAAGGCCGCGAACAGCGTCGGCTTGAACGGCAGCAGGCGCACGCCATCCGAATTCGTCCCCTCGGGGAAAAAACACAGATGGTGCCCGACCCTGAGGCGGGCCTCGAACACCTCTTTCTGTAGCCGGGCGTCGCGCGCGTCGCGTCGGATGAAGACGGTGCCCGTCGCGCGCGCCAGCCAGCCGATCCCGGGCCAGCCGGCGACCTCGGATTTCGATACGAAATAGACCCTCTGCGGGGCGTTCAGCACGAAGATGTCCAGCCAGCTCACATGGTTCGCGACGACCGCCCCGCGCCCCGCCATCGGCCGCCCCGTCACCGCGAGGGGCAGACCGATCACCGCCAGAGCCGTCTTGCACACCGCCTGCGTCACATGGGGCGTTACCGGCCGACGCAGACCGAACAGCGGGCGCTCGAAAAGCCGCAAGGTCAGGTGCACGGCCAACCCGCCAAAGACCACCAGCGCCAGCACCGGCAGGCGCCAGGCCAGCATCAACACCCCCGGCAGACCGATGGTCACGCCGGGGGCCTCGCCTTCGGGCGATACCCAGGTCGGATCAAGCGCGGGGCGTTTTTCGGGTGTAGAAGTCAACGGCACGCTCGGACATGCTGGAGGTGTCCATGATCAGGCACACATCGGTGGTGTTGAAATCCTCGTCCACAAAGGCGCCGTCGCCGACGAAACCGCCAAGGCGCAGATAGGCGCGGATCAAGGGGGGAATTGCGGCCAGCGCGGTCGCCTTGTCCAGCGCCGCGGGGTCGATCCGGTCCATGCGCCGCGCGCCCTCGGGGCGGGCGGTCACGCGCAGGGCCGGCGGCGCCAGGTGGTGCGCCTTCAGCCAACTCAGCGCGACCGCGTGGTCGTCGATCCGGGTGCCATGAAACGAGGCGACGCCAAACATCACCTCGATGTCGCGGGCCAGAACGTAATCGGCCAGCGCGTTCCAGAGGTGCAGCATCGCCGCGCCCTTGCGATGGGCCGGATGCACGCACGACCGCCCCAGTTCGACCAGCTTGCGGCCCGACCGGCGCAGCGCCGTCAGGTCGTATTCGCCGTCCGAGTAGAACCGGCCCAGGGCCTCGGCCCGCTCTTGCGGCAGCAGGCGGTAGACGCCCACCACATGCCCCAGCGTCGCCGGGTCCACGGTGGGATCGATGAGCAGAAGATGGTCGAAATGCGGGTCCAGCGCGTCGCGTTCCAGTCGCAGCGTATGGTCCGCACCGTCGCAGCGCGCGCCCAGTTCCTCGACGAACACTTCGTAGCGCAGGCGCTGCGCCGCCCTGAGGTCGGTGTCGTCGCGCGCGAGACGGGTCTCGAAATGAGGGCGGATCCGGTCGGGTTGAATATCGGTCATGGCGCGTTTCCCCAGCGCCCTTGGCTTAGGCCATTGGTCAAGGCTTGGCAACGACCGGTTGACTCGCCAATGGGTTGCATTCTACGCTGGCGATCGCGCGAAACGCGCTATCGCCCCGGCTCCCATTCGAGATCGACCACCCGTGTATCCACCACGACCTTTCCGGCCTCTTCGAACGTCACCGTCACGCGCGGACCGACGACGGACTGCACCTGGCCCAACCCCCAATCGGGTTGCGCGGGGTTGCGCACGAACATGCCGGGTTCCAACAGGTTTGCCATGGGATGCGTCCTTTCGCGAGCGGCCATGATGGACCCCACCGCGCCCGATGTCACCCCGGACCTTGCGGCCCTCGTCGGCTCGCGGCTGTGCCACGATCTGGTCAGCCCGCTGGGCGCGATCGGCAACGGGGTCGAACTGTTGCAGATGGTCGCGCCCGCCTCGCCCGAACTGGCCCTGATCGCCGAGGCCGTCGCCGGCGCCCAGGCGCGCGTGCGACTGTTCCGGCTGGCCTTTGGCGCCGCCGCACCGGGACACGAGGTGCGCGGCGCCGATTTGACGCAGGCGCTGGCCGCGCTCGAGGGGCGCATCGCCGTGCAGACCGCCCTGCCCGCCGCCCTGCCCCGGTCCACCGCCCGCCGCCTGGCCCTGGCCGCGCTCTGCGCGGAAAGCGCGCTGGCCTGGGGCGGCGCGGTCGCGGTCCGCGATGACCAGGTGACCGGCACCGCGCCGCGCCTCAGGCTGGAGCAACCGCTGTGGGACGCGCTGGCCGGTGGGCAAATGCCCCGGGATCTGGCCCCGAACCGCGTGCATTTCGCGCTGCTGGCCACCAGCGGCGCCGTCACCGTGACCCATGACGAGACCCGGGTGTCGATCAGTCTCGGATCGTGCCGTCGCCCCTGACCAGGTATTTGAAGCTGGTCAATTGCTCGGCGCCGACCGGCCCCCGCGCGTGCAGCTTGCCGGTGGCGATCCCGATCTCGGCGCCCATGCCAAATTCGCCCCCGTCGGCAAACTGGGTCGAGGCATTCTGCATCAGGATCGCCGAATCGAGCCGTTCGAAGAAGCGCCGCGCGGTGTCCGCGTTCTCGGTCAGGATCGATTCCGTGTGCTGGCTGCCGTAGCGGCGGATATGCGCAATGGCGCCGTCCACCCCGTCCACCAGCCTGGCGGCGATGATCATGTCCAGGAATTCGCGGCCGAAATCGTCGGGGCCGGCGGGCACGGTGCCGGGGATCGCCAACAGATCGCCCTCGGTCCGAACCTCGACACCGGCTGCGAGCAGGTCCTCGATCAGCACGGCACCGTGGCGGCTGAAAAAGGCACGGTCGATCAGCAGCGTTTCGGCCGCGCCACAGACGCCGGTGCGGCGCGTCTTGGCGTTCAGCACCACGCGGCGCGCCTTGTCCGGATCGGCGTCGCCATCGGCATAGACATGGCAGATCCCCTCAAGGTGCGCAAAAACCGGCACGCGGGCCTCGGCCTGGACCAGCCCGACCAGCCCCTTGCCGCCCCGCGGCACGATCACGTCGATATGCGCGACGGCGCGCAGCATCGCGGTGACGGCCGCGCGGTCGCGGGTCGGCACCATCTGGATCGCGGCCTCGGGCAGTCCGGCGGCTCTCAGACCGGCCGTCATGCACGCCAGCAACGCCATCGAGGAATGATAGCTTTCCGATCCACCGCGCAGGATCACCGCGTTACCCGATTTCAGACACAGCGCGGCCGCGTCGGCGGTGACGTTGGGCCGGCTTTCATAGATGACGCCAATCACCCCCAGGGGCGTGCGCACCCGCCGGATGTTCAACCCCGAGGGCATGTCCCATTCGGCTATCACCGCGCCCACCGGATCGGGCTGCGTGGCGATCGTCCTGAGCCCGGCCACGATCCCGTCCACCCGCGCGTCGTTCAGCGTCAAGCGATCCATCATCGACGCGCTCAACCCCTTGGCGCGCCCGAACTCCAGATCCAGCGCATTCGCGGTCAGGATCGCGGCCTTTTGCGCGATCACCGCATCGGCGGCGGCCTCCAGCGCAAGCGTCTTGGCCTCGGGGCGCGCAAAGGCCAGATCCGCCGCCGCCGCCCGCGCGGCCGCGCCCAGCGTGTCCATCATGTTCCGAGCGTCATCCATCGCAGAACCCTTTCCTCTTTGTGCCCCAAATATCCTCGGGGGTATCCAAAGGGGGTGGAAAACCCCCTTTGGCGGGGGGTGCGGGGGGCTGGCCCCCGCACCCTACAGAACCATGTCGTCGCGGTGGACCAGGGCGCCGCGCCCGGCATAGCCCAACACCTCGGCGATCGCGTCCGAGCGTCGCCCCAGGATCAGCCGCGCCTCCTCCGCCGAATAGCGCACCAGGCCGATCGCCAGGGTTCCCGCCGGCCCCTCGATGCCGACGGGTTCGCCGCGGCCAAAGCGCCCCTCGACCGCGACCACGCCCGCGGGCAGCAGCGACTTGCCCTGCCCCAGCGCCGCCGCCGCGCCCGCGTCCACGCGCAGGACACCGCGCGGCTTCATCGCGGCGATCCAGCGTTTGCGCGCCGCCTGCGGATCCCCCATCGCGGCGAACCAGGTGCAGGGCGCGCCGGCCTCGATAGCGCTGAGAGGGCGCAGCGGGCTGCCGGCGGCGATCACCATCGCGCACCCGCCATGCGTCGCCGTGCGCGCGGCCATGATCTTGGTCTTCATGCCGCCCTTCGACAGGCCCGAAACCGGGTCACCCGCCATCGCCTCGATCTCGGGCGTGACATCCGCCACAAAATCCAGCCGGCGCGCCAGCGGGTCGGTGTGCGGGTTGCCGGTATAGAGCCCGTCCACATCGCTGAGCAGCGCCAACTGGTCCGCGCCGATGGTGATCGCCACCTGCGCCGCCAGCCGGTCATTGTCGCCATAGCGGATCTCGTCCGTGGCGACGGTGTCGTTCTCGTTGACGATCGGCACCACGCCCAGGCCCAGCAGCGTTTCCATCGTCGCCCGGGTGTTCAGATAACGGCGCCGGTCCTCGGTATCTTCCAGCGTCACCAGCACCTGCGCGGTGGTGATTCCGTGCGGGCCCAGCACCTCCTCATAGGCGCGGGCCAGGCGGATCTGCCCGACGGCGGCGGCGGCTTGCGACTGCTCCAGCGCCAGATCGCCGCGCGGAAGGTCCAGCACCCGCCGCCCCAGCGCGATCGAGCCCGACGAGACCAGCACCACATCCGCGCCGCGCGCCTTGGCCTGGGCCACATCCTGCGCCAGCGCGCGCAGCCAGTCGGATTTCAACGTGCCCGTCGCCGCATCGACCAGCAGCGCCGAGCCGATCTTGATGACCAGCCGGCGCGCCTTGGCCAGGCTCAGGGTTGCCGGTGTTTCGCTCAGGGCCGCCACGATTCGTCGTCCTCTCCCTGCGCGGCCTCCTCGCGCTGCGCCGAGATCTCGCCCCACAGCGCGCGCAGCACCTCGGTCACGCCCTTGCCGGTTGCCGCCGACAGCACATAGACCCGCCCGCCCGACGCGGCCTCGAGCGCGGCGCGCTTTTCGGCGATCTCGTCGTCGGTCAGCGCGTCGGCCTTGTTCAGCCCGACGACGCGCGGCTTTTCGTGCACGATTTCGCTGTAGAGCGACAGCTCGCGGTCGATGGTGAGGAAATCCTGCGCCACGTCATCGGAGGTTCCGTCGATCAGATGCAGCAGCACCGCGCAGCGTTCGATATGGCCCAGGAACTGGTCGCCCAATCCCCGCCCCTCGCTCGCGCCCTCGATCAGACCGGGGATGTCGGCCAGCACGAACTCGCGTTGATCGACACCGACGACACCCAGGTTCGGGTGCAGCGTGGTGAACGGGTAGTCCGCGATCTTGGGTCGCGCGTTCGAGGTGGCCGCCAGAAAGGTCGATTTGCCGGCGTTCGGCAGACCCGCAAGTCCGGCGTCGGCGATCAGTTTCAGCCTGAGCCAGATCTCGCGTTCGACCCCGTCCTGTCCGGGGTTCGCCTTGCGCGGGGACTGGTTGGTCGAGGTCTTGAACCTGAGGTTGCCCCAGCCACCGTTCCCGCCCTTGGCCAGCATCAACCGCTGGCCGATCTCGGTCAGGTCGGCGATCACGGTTTCGCCGTCCTCGTCCAGGATCTCGGTCCCGGCCGGCACCTTCAGCACGATGTCGTCGCCATCCTTGCCGGTGCGCTGCTTGCCCATGCCAGGCCGGCCGTTTCCGGCAAAGAAATGCTGCTGATAGCGAAAGTCGATCAGCGTGTTCAGCGCGGGCACGCATTCGACCCAGACGTCGCCGCCATTGCCGCCGTCGCCGCCGTCGGGGCCGCCGAATTCGATGAATTTCTCACGCCGGAAGCTGGTGCAGCCTGCGCCGCCCGAACCCGAGCGGATGGTGACCCTGGCAAGATCGAGGAATTTCATGACACATTTCCGGTTGGCGCTGGCGTCTTGCGATAGCCCGTGCGGCGCTTTGGTTCAAGGTGGGATGGCGTGCAAGGCCCGGACGCGGCCCCCTGAGGGCCTGCTTCCGCGCCGGGCAAACCCGGTCGCGGGTGCGGATGTGGGCCCGTTCAGGCGGTCATGGCATCTTGCGCAGATAGGTCCAGGTCGGCACCGCAAGACCGCGCGCGACCGACCAGGCCTCGGCATCGCCGATGTATTCGAAACCCGCGTGCGTCAGCAGCCGGGCCGAGACGGGGTTGTCCTGGAACACCTCGGCGAAGACGGTCGCATTGGCATGCGGGTTCACATCCAGAACCGCCTTGACCGCGGCCGAGGCGATGCCGCCATGCCAGAACGCTGGCGCCACCCAATAGCCGATCTGGCTTTGCCCCCGGTCCAGCGCCTTCAGCGAGACGACGCCCAGCAGGCTGGCTGACCCTTGCGGCGTTCCATCGATGGCCCAGACGTCTTCGTCCCGGTCGGGAACCAGCGCGGCGGCGATGAACGCCTCGGCCGTGCCGCGCGGCAACGGGTGCGGGATGGACCGCGTCCCCTCGGCCACGCGGCGATCGGCAGCATAGAGCGCCAGCAGCTCGCCGTCTTGCCGCCTGAGGGGGCGCAGCAGCAGGTGCTCGGCCTCGATGACCGGCTGAAAGCGGGGGGCGGCGCTGGCGAGGGGCGTCATCATCATGCGTCCTGATCCTGCCGCCGGACCGGGCCGGGCGGCGCAAAGAGAAGGGGCCGACAGTTTCCTGTCGGCCCCCGTGTAACGAACAAGTGTAAATCCTTGGTGTTACTCGGCGGCCTCGGCCGGCGGAAGGATCGACACGAAGCTGCGGCCCTTCAGCCCCTTGGAGAAGGTGACGCGGCCGTCGGTCAGCGCGAACAGGGTGTGATCCTTGCCCATGCCGACACCGGCGCCGGGCCAGTGCTTGGTGCCGCGCTGACGCACGATGATGTTGCCGGCAATGGCGGCCTGGCCACCGTAGATCTTCACGCCAAGGCGGCGACCGGCCGAATCGCGCCCGTTCCGGGACGAACCGCCTGCTTTTTTGTGTGCCATGAGTACTTACTCCTTCGCGCTGGCCAGAGCGGCGGCCTGTTCGATCCAGTTGTCGCGGGCGATGCGGCCCTTGAACGACAGCTGATCATCCATATAGGCGATTTCCCCGGCATTCCAGGCAGCGATCTGGTCGAAGTGGAAAACGCCGTTCTCGTGCAGCAGCCCTTCCAGTTTCGGACCGACACCCGAGATCCTCTTCAGATCGTCGGCCTTGCCGTCGCGCGGTTGGGTCAGCAGGTTCGCCGGACGCACGCCGTCGGTGGCTGCCGGGGCCGCAGCGGCGGCGATCGCCATGCCCGAAACCGAGCCGGTGCCGATCGCAGCCTTCACGCCCGAGGCTTCCGCGCCGGTCGGCAGGATCTCGGTCACGCGCAGCAGCGTCAGCAGCTGGCGGTGGCCCTTGGTGCGCTGCGAGCTGTGCTTGCGGCGGCGCTTGACGTAGTGGATGACCTTCTCGCCCTTGATCTGGTCGATCACCTGGGCCTGAACGGCCGCACCGGCGACCAGCGGGGCGCCGACCACGGTGGTGTCGCCACCCAGCATGAGAACGTCGTTGAATTGCACGGTTTCGCCGGCATCGGCCGCCAGGCGTTCGACGCGCAGCACGTCGCCCGTCTGGACGCGGTATTGCTTGCCGCCGGTCTTGAGGACTGCGAACATGTCCTGTCTTCCTTTGTGTTGCCGCATCCTGTGGCCCCCGGTTCGGGAGTTGTGGCCTGACGGCCGCCTCGGACAGCGCCCCTGAGGGGTAAGAACGATGCGTGCCCCGGATCCGGGGATCGGGGCACGAGGGGGGCAATAGCGTCGATCGGGACCGGAAGTCAAGCGGCCCGCGCGGCTTTCGTGGCGTGGGGGCCGAAAACCGGCCCGGCGCGCCGGGCCGGTGCCGTCAGGGCACCAGCAGGTCGCAAGTCCAGGCGCCGAAGTGGGCGCGGGACCGGCGGCAGGCGGCGTTGAACAGATCGACGAAATTGTTCGCGTTCGCCACCCCGCTCAGGGGCGAGGCGCCCTGGATCTTGATCTCCGTGCCTGTGGTGTTCCCCAGCCCATACCCCCACGAGGTCACCGCGAAGATCGTGTTGCGGTCGGGGAACTGACCGGGATCCGTGGCCGAATCCACGATCTCGCCCAGGTTGGCGATGTGCGGCCCACCGCTGGACCCGCCCCGCATCCCGCTGCCGAAGATATAGTCCAGACCGACCCACCCCGGGTTGTAGGGATCGGGCTGGCCGGACACTTCCAGATGTTGACTGACCGTCATCTCGCCCGCGGCGTAGTAGTTCGACGGATAGCCCAGTTGCGTCAGGAACTGATAGTTCCAGCGGCAGTTCTGGTAGCAAAAGCCCAGATAGCCCGCGCGCCCGCCGGGGAAGCGGTTGTTGTTGGCCGACCAGCGCGCATCGTGCAGGCGTCCGCAGGTCGCCAGGCCCACATCGTAGCCGCCGTTCAGCGCGCCGGTGTTGTACCAGTCGTTGGTGGTGAACCAGCGGTCGATGTCGCAGCGGCCATAGGGCTGGTTGGTCCCGGTGGCCGAACCGTCCGTGGCCGAATAGGCCGGGATGAAGTAGCCTTGCAGGTTCCAGCCGGTGTCGTTGCCGGTGCCGCCCTCATAGACGCAGTGGCCGGCGGTCAGGATGATCGCGCGCTGGATCAGCGTCGCGGTGCAGATATACCAGTTTGTATCCTGGGCCTGGAACAGCAACAGCCCGACCGAGCGTTCGGGCGCGTAATAGGGGCGCGGACTGACCAGGCGGTCGCTGTAGTGATAGATCGTGTCCTGGAAGTTCTGGCCATAGTTCTGCGCCGAAATTCCGTCCGACTGCGTGGTGGCGGCGCCGTCGCGGGCGGCGGTGGCGGCCTCGACCATGGCGCGGTATTCGCGCTCGTCAACCATGGAGCGCACCGGCACCCCGGCAAAGCCGGCGGTGGCCCTGGGCGCCTCGCCGCTTTCGGCGGGGGCGATCATCGGGGCCTGTGCGCTCATCACGCCGGGAAGCGCCGCGCGGCTGGGTTGACGCGGTCGCGCCGTCGCCGCGATCCGGTCCAGATCGGCGGCGCTCATGGTGCTGCGCTGCACCGGGCGGTCGGGGGATGCCATCTGCGCCGCGACCGGGGTCGTGGCCAGTGCGGAAAGGAACGCGGTGCACAATCCGAACAAAGCAACACGAACGAATTCACGGTCGATCATTGGAGAAAACTCCCTTCAGTCTGAAATCTCGGCGCGGTCTGGTTGCCCAAAACAATATCGCATCTTTGCCGTCAAGTATTGTCGATTTTCCATTCGAGGACAACTGGCCGTCGATTGCGCGTTTTCCGGATGGACCCCACCGAAAGGGTTCGTCTACGGTGTGATCCGTTCGTTACCATGTTCCTCAGGCACCAGTTTCCCCATGTCCAAGACCGCGATCCGCCCCACCGAGTCCCAGCTTCCGGCCCTCCGCGCGGGCGACGCAGGCGCCGCCGCGGCGGTCGTCGCGCGCCCGCGTGTCGGGATCGTCGTGCGAACCCGCGACCGGCCGCTGTTCGTCACCCGCGCGCTGCGCACGGTGCTGGCCCAGACCTATCCGGGCTGGCGGCTGATTCTGGTGAACGACGGCGGCGACCGCGCCACGCTCGAGGCTGCGATCGCCGCCGAGGGGCTTTCGGCCCCCTTCACCACCGGCGCGATGAGCGCGCTGCATCTGCCGCAGTCGATCGGCCGCTCGGACGCTTTCAACCGCGGCGCCGAATCGCTCGAGACCGAATTCGTCTGCTGCCTGGACGACGACGACACCTGGGACCCGGGGTTTCTGTCGCAACTGCTGGACCTGTTCGACCGCACCCTGCCGCTGGTGCCCGACCTGGGCGGGGTCGCCGCGCTGGTCACGGCGGTGCGCGAGGACATTCTCGAGGTCGAGGGCAAGGAAACCCTGGTCACCCTGGGCGAGGACGACCTGCCCCACGCCTTTCGCCGCAACGATTTCTTCCTGAACCCGATCGCCTATGCGACCTACCGCCAGGATGTGTATCCGGTGCAGTGGATGCTGAACCGCAAGGCGGTGCTGGACGCGGGCGGATTCCCCACGGCCTTCAACGTCATGGAGGACCGCGCCTTCATGACCCGGTTCCTGCAATCTTGGCGCGTGGCGACGCTGGACCGCAAGCTGGCCTTTCACCATCGGCGCGTGCGCCGGCGCGGCGACACGCAGCAAAGCGTCGTGCTGAACACGCTGGACAACCCCTCGTATGACTGGCGGCTGTTCGCCGACCTGTCCAAGGTGCCGGTCAACAGCCCCCCCGACCTGGACCCGGCCGAGATCCGCACCGGCGCCTTGATGCGGTCGATGGCGGCGACGGTCATTCGCGAACTCAACGACGAGACCAGCGGCCTGTGGCACAAGATCAACGGCGAGATGGCCGCGCTGAGGGCCCGGATCGAGGCGCTGGACGCGCGCATCGGCGACGTCGCGCCGATCGCCCGGACCGAGGCCCCGGCCGCGATGAAGGCCTGGTCGCTGTGGGACCATGTCGGCGACCACGGGGCCGGATTTCCGCTGGGCGTGGCGACGCCGTTTCTCGAACGGCTCAGCCTGTCGATGACCGATACCCAGCCCGGACTGTTGCTGCACGCCTCGCCACCGCAGCGGCGCTGCGTGGTCCAGATCCCGAACACCGGCGACTGGGCGGCGGTCGAATTGTCGCTGACCGATCTCGCCGGTGCCGGCGAGGGGCTGCGCTGCGAGTTGATCCTGTCCAGCACCGAGGGGTTCCTGTTCGAAACCGCGCTGTCGGTCTGGCTCCGCGACCGCCTGGGACGGCGCGCGCACCAATTCCGCGACACGCACGTGCATTCCTGCCCGCCCGGCGGGTCCGTGCGCATCGCGCGCGATTTCCCGGTCGAACTGCTCGAACGCACGGGCCAACCCAAATTCTCGATCGCGCTGCCCAGGCAGGCGCGGAATTTCCGGCTGGTCATCAATGACCTGGTCGCCAGCCGCATCTGAACCAAGGGACACCCACGCGATGCTAGACGCCGAGATACCGGAGTTCCCCGTGCAGGGCGAAACCGGAATCGACCTGTTCCAGCGGCTCGAGGACCCCAGCCAGCGCCGCGCGCGGTTTCGCTGCACCGCGACCGTGCGCGACGGAACCGTGATCGACCATCAACCCGAACGGCGCCGGCCGGCGGCGCGCTTGCGGGCCCTGGCGGACAGCCTGCCCCGGGCCCTGCCCCCGTTGTCGCTGACCGACAGCCGGACCTGGGCCGATCTGACGCTGGCCGCGCGCGACCCGCTGGCGCTGTTTCTCTATCTCGAATTCTTCCGCGCCTGGCAGGTGGCCGAAATCGCGGCGCGTCGCTTCGAGGCGCAGCTTGACCGCGCGCCCGACACCGTGCCCGCCGCCCCCGGCGCGCTGACCGGCGCCATCGCGCCGCTTTACGACCTGAACCGCACCGGCCGGGGCATGGCCCTGACGCGGCGCCTGCTGCCGCTGCTGTCGCGCGTCGTCTCGGCGCCGGGGTTCCGCGACGACCGCGCCGGCGGCACCGGCTATGCCTTGCGGATGCTGGGGGACCTGTGCCTGCGCGGCGGCGACGCGCGGCTGGCGCTGGGGTGTTTCGAAACCGCCCTCGGGGCCGGCGACAACCCGTTCCGCCGCCGCAAGGCGATCGAGGCCGCCCGCGCCGCCGCGGATGCCGAGGCCGTGGCCCGCCACCGCGCCGCCTACGCCGCGCGCTGGCCCCTGCCCGCCGATCTGGCCAGCGATCGCACGGGCGACACGACGACAAAAGGATCTCCCTCATGACCCGTTCCTCGGCGGCCGACATCCTGTGCATCGGCGCGCAGCGCGCCATGACCTCGTGGCTGCATCACGGTTTTTCCAGCCATCCCGGCGTCTGGGCCTTTCCGAATTTCGAGCCGCTCACCTCGACCTCGAAAGAGGCGCATTATTGGGACTGGAACCGAAAGCGCGGGCCGGATTGGTATCGCGTGCTCATGCGTCCGCTCGACGACGGTTTGGCCAGCCTGGACTTTACCCCGGAATATGCCTTTCTCGACGCCGCCCAGATTGCCGAGTGCAAGGCCCTGAACCCGACCGCGCGGGTCATCTACATCCTGCGCGACCCGCTGGCGCGCGCCCTGTCGGCGATCCGGATGCGCACCGTCTGGGCGACCAAGAACGCCCCCGCCGAGACCGTGCACCTGCGCTTTGACCACGAGTTCCGCGAACGCTGCCGGCACGCGAACCTGATCGACCACGGGGCCTATGCCGCGAACATCCGCCGCTGGCGGCAGCGGTACCCGGATCTGCTGGTGCTCAACTTCGAGGACCTGCGCGCCGACCCCCGCGCCGGGCTGCGCCGGGCATTGGACCATTGCGGCCTGACGGCCGATTCGCTGGACGCGGACCGGAACGCCCAGATCGACGAGCGCGCCGACCGCCGCATCTGGGTCACGCCCTCTTACGGGTTCGATGCCGATTGCGTCGAGTTCCTGCACGGGATGCTCTGGCCCGAATACGAGGCGACGCAGGCCGAAACCGGGCTGACCTTCACCGAAGGCGCAGCGATCCTGGAGGCGCTGTCATGACGCGCGCGAACATCACCGACATCTTGTGCATCGGCTGTCAGAAGGGCTCGACCAGTTGGTTGCATTCGGTGCTGAACAGCTTTCCTGCGACCTATTCCTTTCCCGACCGATCGCCGGCCACCTCGACCGTGAAAGAGGCCCATTTCTGGGACTGGAACCACCACCGCGGGGTCGAATGGTATCGCGAGCTGATGGCGCCGCCCCACGATCCCGCGCAACGGTCGATGGATTTCACGCCGGAATACGCCTATCTGCCCGCCGATCAGATCGCCGAATGCAAGGCCCTGAACCCGACCGCGCAGGTCATCTACATCCTGCGCGACCCGCTGGCACGGGCGGTTTCGGCGTTGCGGATGCACATGCTGTGGCGCTACGGCAAGGACCACGCCGCCCCCCTGCGCAAGGACGACGCGTTCCTTGAACTGATGCGCGACGCGCGCCTGATGGCGCATGGCGACTACCTGCACAATCTGCGGGCCTGGCAGCGGCACTATCCTGACATGATCGTGCTGAACTACGAGGATTTCCACACCGACCGCGCCGGCAGCGTGACCCGCATCGTGGCCGAGCTGGGCCTGGACATGGGCACGCTGACGCCCGAGGGGCAGAAACGCCTGACCCGGCTGATGACCAGCCGCGTCTGGGAGTCGGAAAAATTCCCCATCGACCGCGCCGTGCTGATGTTCCTGCACGGACTGACCTGGCGGTTCCGGCAAGAGTGCCAGAGCGCGCTCAAGATGACCTTCACCGAGGGCACCCGCCTGCTGGATGCGTCATGACCGACCCGCTGGCGCGGTCCTTGTGGCAGGGCGACCTGGCCGACCGGACCGCACCGGGGCGCGACCTCGCGCGTGCGATCGCCGACGGGCTGGCCTATCCGCTGGCGCTGGCCGGATTGCGCACCCTCGCCCGCCACGGCCTGCCCGACGCAGGGGCCCTGGCGCAGGCGCGCAGGCGCTGGCCGCAGTCGATCGACCGGGCGCGGATCGCGCTGGACCTGGACGGCGACACCGACACGGCGCTGGACGACCTGGCGCGGATCGTGCGGGCGCAGAACCGGCGTCTGTCGGTGCTGGCCCGGGCGCTGTGGGCCCGGGGTCGGTCCGAGGCCGCGCTGGCGGTGTTCGACACCCTCGATCCTGCGTCGGACACGGCCGAAGACGACCGCGCCACGCAAGGAGAGCTTGCCATCCTGGCCGACGCCCCCGGGCCGCCGGTTCCCGGCCCGCGTGGCATCCGCCTGTCGTTCCTGGCCGACTGGCGGCGTCAGGGCGGCGCCGTTCTGGCCCGGCGCTACGATCTGGAACGCGCCGGCCTGCCCGCGCATCCGGCGCTCTGGTCCTGGCTGGTCGAAACCTTCGCTGTCGAGGGCGACCATGCGCGCGCGCGTCACGCCTTGGGCGAATTCGCCGCGCGCTGCCCGGGGGCGGCCGATCTCGACCCCCTGCGCATCCGTCTTGCGCTGGATGGCGAAATGCCGATGCGCGCGCGCCGGATTCTCGATGCGATGCCCGATCGCGATGCGCCCTGGCGCTGGGGGGCCCGCCGCCACGCGCAGCACCTGCGGTGCCTTGCCAACGAGATCGCCGCGAACGACCACCCCGACCATGCCCCCTTGCGCCGTGAAACCGAGGCTGCGCTGCGGCTTTTTCCGGGGCACGGGGGGCTGCAAGCCCTGCATATGCTGGCGCGCGAACTGACCGAGCCGCGCGCGGCGCTGGCCCGGGCGCTGACCAGCGGCGAACAGGACGCGCGCGCGCGCGCCGGCACCCTGATCCGCCTGGGCCGCCACGATCTGGCGCTCGAGGTCCTCGACCGCGCGCCCCCCGGCCCACCGGACGAGTCCCTGCGCCGGCGCATCCGCCGCGCCGAGGCGCTGTTCGGCCTGGGCGATCTTGGGGCGGCGCGGGACGCGCTGGGGCCCGTGCCGGAAGCCGCCGCGCCCGCCGCCGACCACGCCTATTGGGCGGCCGAAATCGCCCTGGCGCGCCGCGACCTGATCGCCGCAGAGACGGCCCTAGGCCCGGCGCTGACCGCCTGCCCCAGCCGCGTGGGACTGATCCTGACCGCAGCGCGCGCGCGCTTTATGGCAGGCGACGCGCCCGGCGCGCAGGCGCTGCTGGCGCGGTTTCGTGCGTTGAAGACCGAACAGATCGGCCATGCGCCCCCGGATGACCTGCGCGACCGGATCGTGCGGGATGCGCTGTCAGACACCACTGACCCCGCGACTGGCCCCTCGACTGGCCCCTCGGTCGCGGGCGCGGCGCGGGCGCTGGCCCTGACGCCGCCCAGCTTCGTGCCGGTGCCGGGCGCGCGCATCCCCCGGCGCATCGCGCATTACTGGGAGGGGCCGCGCAGCCCTGCGATCGAGGACGGCCTCGACGCCTGGGCCGAGTTCCCGCAAACCCTGTTCGACGCGCCCGCCGCGCGGCTCTGGCTGGCCGCCCATGCGCCCGACCTGGGCGGCGCCTTCGACCGGCTGGCCCAGCCCGCGGCGCGCGCCGATCTGTTCCGCGTGGCCTGGATCGCGCACGAGGGCGGGCTGTTCGCCGACCTGGACGAACGGCCGCGCGCATCGGTCGCGTCCTGGCTCGATGGCGCGCGCGCGGTGCTGGTGATCGAACAGGGCCACGGCACCATCGCCAACAATTTCCTGGCCGCGGAACCCGGTCTGGCGCTGTTCACCCAGGCGCGCGAGCGGATCGCGCGGCGCCTCGATCAGGTTGCGACACCCTATCCCTGGTGGGATTGCGGGCCGGCGCAGATGACGCTGGCGGTCTGGCCGCACCGCGACACCCCCGGGCTGCGGCTGCTGACCCAGCAGGCCTATGATGCGCGCGTCGCCACCAATCTGCCATATCCGCACAAACGCGGCCCCGGCCATTGGCGTTGACGCCGCCCGGATGCCGTGCACCAATGACGCGATGACGACCCCCGATCTCTCAGGTGCCTATGCGCTGGACGGCGCCGACGCCTGCCGGCGGCTCTATGCCGACTGGGCAGACAGTTACGATTCCGATTTTGCCGCCGGCATGGATTATCGCCTGCCGGCCGAGACCGCGGCCGCCTGGCTGCGCTCGGACCCGCCGCCGGGCCCGGTGCTGGATGTCGGCGCGGGCACCGGGCTTTTGGCGGCGGCGCTCAGGGGGATGGGCCACCGGGGCGCCATCGACGCGGTGGACCTGTCGGAGGCGATGCTCGACCGGGCGGCGCGCAAGGGTCTCTATCGACGCCTGACCGCCGCCGACGTGACCCGGCCCCTGCCCTTGCCCGCCGAGTATGCCGGTATCGTCAGCTCGGGCACCTTCACCCATGGCCATGTCGGCCCCGAGGCGCTCGCCCCGCTGCTGGCCATCGCCCGGCCCGGCGCCGTCTTCGCCCTGTCGGTCAATGCCGCGGTCTGGGAGGCGCTGGGATTTGCCCGGGCGCTTGATGCCCTGGGGGAACGGATCGGCGGGCTTGACCGCGCCGAGGTGTCGATCTACGGCGAGGCGGCGCGGCGGCGCGACCCCGCCCATGCCGCCGACCATGCCCTGATCGTGACATTCCGCAAGACATGACCACGCCTGACATTCTCTGCATCGGCTCGGTCCTTTGGGACATCATCGGCCGCACCCGGGGCGCCTTGCGCAGCAGGGGCGACGTGGCCGGCCAGATCACGCGCCTGCCCGGCGGCGTGGCGATGAACATCGCGATGACGCTGGCCCGGTTCGGGATGCGGCCCGCCGTGCTGACGGCGATCGGCCGCGATGCCGAGGGGCGCGAACTGATCGAGGCCGTGCGCCACCTGGGCGTGATCCCCGATTTCGCCCTGCGGACCGATCGGCCCACGGATCGCTACATGGCGATCGAGGACGCGGGCGGGTTGGTCGCCGCAATTGCCGACGCGCACACGCTGGAAGCCTGCGACGACGCGATCCTGGCGCCCCTGACCGACGGCCGCCTGGGCCGACCCGGGGCGCCCTGGCGCGGGCCCATCGCGCTGGATGGCAACCTGACGGCGGACCTGTTGGGCCGCATCGCCGGCGCACCCGCCTTTGACGGGGCCGATCTGCGCGTCGCCCCCGCCAGCCCCGGCAAGGCCGAACGCCTGCTGCCCCTGCTGGCGCATCCCGGCACCGTGCTTTACGTGAATCGGCAAGAGGCCAGCCTGCTCACCGGCCGGGACCATTCCGACAGTCGCGCCGCCGCCGAGGCGCTGGTCGCCGCCGGTGCGCCGCGCGCGCTGGTCACCGATGGCGCCCGCGACGCCTCGGACGCCCGACTCGACGCGCCGACCCTGACCGTCGCCGCCCATCCCGTGCAGGCCCGCCGCGTCACCGGGGCCGGCGACACGTTCATGGCCGCGCATCTCTTTGCCGAAACCCGCGGCGCCACCCGGCCCGAGGCCCTGACCCGTGCCCAGGCCGCCGCCGCCGCCTATGTGGCCCAAGACGAGGGAACGCCATGACCACTCTTCCGCTGACCTTTTCGACCGAGGTGCGCGAGGCCCGCGCCCGGGGCCTGCCGCTGGTGGCCCTGGAATCAACCATCATCACCCATGGGATGCCGTGGCCGCAGAACGTCGAGACCGCCCGCGCGGTCGAGGACGCGGTGCGTGGGGCGGGCGCGGTTCCGGCCACCATCGCGGTGCTGGACGGGACGGTGCACATCGGGCTGGAGGCCGCCGATCTGGACCGTCTGGGCCGGGCCGAGGGCGTGATGAAACTGTCGCGCGCCGATCTGGCGGTCTGCGTCGCGCAGGGCCGCACCGGCGCAACGACGGTCGCGGCGACGATGATCTGCGCCCATCTGGCCGGGATCGCGGTCTTTGCCACCGGCGGGATCGGCGGCGTGCATCGCGGAGCCGAGACCAGCTTCGACATCTCGGCCGATCTGCACGAACTGGCGAAAACGCCGGTTACCGTGGTCGCCGCCGGCGCCAAGGCGATCCTCGATCTGCCAAAGACGCTCGAGGTTCTCGAAACCCTGGGCGTGCCGGTCATCGCCGTGGGGCAGGACGAACTGCCGGGCTTCTGGTCGCGCGCCTCGGGGTTGAAGGCCCCGGTGCGGATGGACCATCCCCAGCAGATCGCCGCCGCCCACCGGATGCGCGCGGCCCTGGGGATCGCGGGCGGGCAACTGGTGGCCAACCCGATCCCGGCCGAGGCCGAGATTCCGCGCGAACAGATCCTGCCGGTGATCGAAACCGCCCTGGACGAGGCCGAGGCCCGCGGCATCGCCGCCAAGGCCGTCACCCCCTTCCTGCTGCAACGCATTTTCGAGCTGACCGACGGCCGGTCGCTGACCGCGAACACCGCCCTGGTGCTGAACAACGCCCGCCTGGCGGCACGGATCGCCGCTGAATTGGTCTGACATTCCTTTGCGCCCGTCGCGCTGATTTGCCTGACATTTCTTCGACCGGATTTCCCCGCCGCGCCCCTTGCGCGCGGGACCCGTCTTGCCCATATCCCTCAGGCCCTGCGCCCTTTGGACCCGTGACATCATGACCCATAGTCCACGCCCGCCACGCCGGGGGTTGCTCGCCGGCCTGCGGGCCTCGTTCCTGACGGGGCTGGTCATCGTCGCTCCGGCGGTGTTGACGATCTGGCTGATCACCACGGTCGTTGAATTCGTGGACAGCCGGGTCATGCCGCTGATCCCCGAAGGGTTCGTCCAGCGGTTCCTGCCCGAAGGCTACACGCGCCTCGATATCCTGAACCTGCCCGGGATCGGCCTGATCATCGCGCTGGTTTTCACGCTGCTGGTCGGTTGGCTGGCCAAGGGCTACATCGGCCGCAGCCTGATCCAGTGGGGCGAGGACCTGGTGGCCCGGATGCCGGTCGTGCGGTCGATCTACAACGGGCTGAAACAGATCGCGGAAACGGTGTTCTCGACCTCGAGCACCTCGTTCAGCAAGGCCTGCCTTGTGGAATACCCGCGTCCGGGCCTGTGGGCGGTCGCCTTTGTCTCGACCGAGACCAAGGGCGAGATCGCGCGCAAGCTGACCGAGGCCAGCGGCGAGGACCGGTTGATCTCGGTTTTCCTGCCGACCACGCCCAACCCGACCTCGGGGTTCTTGCTGTTCGTGCCGGAATCGACGGTCATTACCCTGGACATGTCGATCGAGGACGCCGCCAAACTGATCATTTCGGCCGGGCTGGTCTCGCCCGATCCCGATCGGCCGGGCCAGGTGCGCGGCGGCAAGCGGCGGCGCGACTAGTCGAACATCGCCACCAGATCGACCGTCGCGCGCTTGTTCAGGTCCTTGGCATGGGCCGCCAGGAAGCGGTCGGCGGCCTTGCGCCCGGCCTCGAACAGCCGATCCAGCAGCAGGGGCGTCGGCGCGATCTTGGTGCGCACCGAAAGGCTGCGCATCAGCGGCTCGTCGTCGATGAGATGCACCAGAACGTCCTTCATCGCGCCCTTTTGCACCGCCCCCTGGGCGATCAGACGCTTGACGAAGGCGATCGCCCTGAGATCGCGCAAGAGCGCGGCGTTGAAGCTGATCTCGTTGATACGGTTCAGGATTTCCTGCACGTTGTCCGGCACTTCGGGGCGAAAGAGCGGGTTCAGCGAGACGATCACCACGTCGTCCGGCAGGCCCGGATCATACAGCGGATGCAGCGCCGGATTGGCCGAATAGCCGCCGTCCCAATAGTGCTGGCCGTCGATCTCGACCGCCTTGAAAAAGGTCGGCAGGCAGGCCGAGGCGAGGATTGCCTCATGCGTGACCTCGGCGTCGCCAAAGACGCGCACCTTGCCGGTGTGCACATTGGTCGCCGCCACGAAAAGCCGCGGTCCGGCGTGCGCGTGCACCTCGTCGATCTTGAGCGCGCGCACGGCGGGCTCCAACGGGTTCGACCACAGCGGGCCCCAGTCATAGGGGCTGACCATCTGCGCGGCCAGTTCGGCGGGCGACACCGGCATGAAGCTTTCGGCGACCGAAGCGGCGTATTCCGCGCCCGCCATGAAGGGCTTGAACCAGTCGATGCCGGGCACGTCGTTGAATTCGAACGCGCCGACGCGCTCCCACAGGGCGCGCAGCGCCGCGCGCGCGCCGTCACGCCCGCCGGTCGCCATGCCCGCCTTGAAGGCCGCGCCGTTCAGCGCCCCGGCCGAGGTGCCCGAGATCGCCGCGATCTCGAGCCAATCGTCATCCAGCAGGCGGTCCAGCACGCCCCAGGTGAAGGCGCCATGCGCGCCCCCACCCTGAAGCGCCAGGTTGATGCGTTTGCGGGTCCTCACGCGGCGGTCCAGCCACCATCCACCGACAGGGTCGTGCCGGTGATCTGCGCCGCCGCGGCCGAACACAGGAAGACCGCGGTGCCGCCGATTTCCTCGACCGTGGCGAACTGGCGCGAGGGCTGGCGGTCCAGCATGACCTCGCGGATGACCGTCTCGCGGTCCATGTTGTGCGTCTTCATCTGATCGGGGATCTGGGCTTCGACCAGCGGTGTCAGCACATAGCCCGGACAGATCGCGTTCGCGGTGATCCCCTTGCCGGCGGCTTCCAGAGCGGTCACCTTGGTCAGGCCGACGATGCCGTGCTTGGCCGCGACATAGGCCGATTTGAACGGCGAGGCCCTGAGCCCGTGCGCCGAGGCGATGTTGACGATCCGTCCCCAGCCCTTGTCATACATGCCCGGCAGCGCGGCCGCGGTGGTGTGAAAGGCCGAGCTCAGGTTGATCGCGAGGATCGCGTTCCACTTGTCGATCGGGAATTCCTCGATCCGGGCGACGTGCTGGATGCCGGCGTTGTTCACCAGGATGTCGCATCCCCCGGCCTGCTCCACCAGCGCGCGGCAGTCCTCGGGTTTGGACATGTCGGCCTTGATGTAGCGCACGGTCGTGCCGTGGCGCCGGGCCAGGTCCTGCGCCAGCGCGTGATCCTCGTCGCGGTCGGTAAAGGAATTCAGCACGACCTCGGCGCCGGCGGCGGCCAGGGCCTCGGCGGTGCCCAGCCCGATGCCCGAGTTCGATCCCGTGACGATCGCGCGGCGGCCCGTGAGCGGCTTGTCCATCTGACTCTCCTGTCGATGTTGGTTCGCATGCGCAGCATACGCGCCGCACCCGCGCAGGCCAGAGCGAATTCGGGCGAGCGACTACACGTTAGCGGGAACAATTCGGCCCGACCCAGACACCGCGCGGCGTAAAAAAAACGCCCGCACAAGGCGGGCGTCAGTCGTTGAGGCAGGTTTCATACAGGCAAGAAACCTATCGAGCAGTGAGTTACTTATAGCCAATCCTTGAGACGACTCCAAGCTTAAAGTTTACAGCCAGCCGCCCCCCCTGTAGGCAGGTCGCGAACGCCAACGGCCTCGGGGGATCGTTTCGACCATGCGCAGAAATCACCGCTTTCACCCATGGATTGTTTCCGTTCTGACCCTTGCCGCGCTGGTATTCGTCCCCTCGACCAGCCCCGCGCAGGACCTGCCGACGCATGGCATCGCTATGTATGGCGACCCGGCCCTGCCACCAGATTTCGCGTTCCTGCCCTATGCGAACCCCGATGCACCCCAGGGCGGGCGAATCGTTTTCGCGGAAATCGGCGGGTTTGATTCGCTCAATCCCTTCATCCTGCGCGGATCGGCGCCCTGGGGCGTCAACCTGCTGACGGTTCAATCGCTTCTGGGTCGCAGTTACGACGAGCCGTTTACCCTGTATGGCGTTCTGGCCGAGTCCGTCGAGACCGATTCGGACCGCGATTTCGTCACCTTCACGTTACGCGACGAGGCCCGATTCTCGGATGGAAGCCCCGTCACGGTGGCCGATGTGCTCTGGTCCTTCGAGACGCTGGGCACCCAGGGGCACCCCCGCTACCGCACCGCCTGGGACAAGATCGCCGCGATCGAACAGGTCGGGCCGCGGTCGATCCGCGTCACCTTTACCGAACCCGACCGCGAGTTGCCGCTGATCCTGGGCCTGCGCCCGATCCTGCAACGGTCTCAATTCGACGTGAGCGCGGGTGGGCGGGAATTCGCCGAGTCCGGGCTGACCCCGGTGATCGGCTCGGGCCCCTATGAGGTGGCCGAGGTCGATCCGGGGCGTTCGATCACCTTTCGGCGGGTCGCCAACTGGTGGGGCAACGACCTGCCCTTTTTTCGCGGCCAGAACAATCTCGACGAAATCCGCTATGAATACTACAGCGACGCCTCGGTCGCGTTCGAGGCCTTCAAGAGCGGTCTCATCAGCGTGTGGCGCGAGCCGAACGCCGCCCGCTGGGCCGACAGCTACGATTTCCCCGCCGTGACCGATGGCCGCGTGCGCCGGGTCGATATCCCACACCAGCGCCCCTCGGGGATGTCGGGGTTCGTGTTCAACACCCGCCGGCCGCAATTCGCGGATTGGCGGGTGCGCGAGGCGCTGATCCTGGCCTTTGATTTCGAACGCATCAACACCACCGTCACCGGCGGCGCCGAGCCGCGCATCGCCTCCTATTTCGGGAACTCGGTTCTCGGGATGCGGCCCGGCCCGGCCGAGGGGCGCGTGCGGGCGCTGCTGTCGCCCTTTGCCGATGACCTGCCCCCCGGCGCGTTGGACGGCTACGCGCTGCCCGTCAGCGATGGCCGCGCCAACCGGCGCAACCTGCGCGCGGCGACGCGGCTGCTGGACCAGGCGGGATGGCGGCCCGATGCCGAGGGCGTGCTGCGCAATGCGGCCGGCGATGCGTTCCGCTTCGAAATCCTTCTGATGCAGGGGCAGACCGACTATCAGACCATCGCCAGCGCCTATGTCGAATCCCTGCAAACCCTGGGGATCGCGGCGCGTGTGACGGTGATCGACCCGGCGCAATACGTCCAGCGCACCAATGGCTACGACTTCGACATGACCTATCTTCTGCGCCTGATGTCCTTGAGCCCGGGCAACGAACAGACGCTGTATTGGGGCGCAAACGGCGTCAGCGATCCGGGCACCCGCAACTGGGCCGGGGTTCACGACCCCGCGGTCGAGGCGATGATCTCCACCATGCTGGGGTCGCGGACCGAGGCGGATTTCACCGCCGCGGTGCGCGCGCTCGACCGGGTGCTGATGGCCGGGCGCTATGTCATCCCCTTCTGGTATGCGCCCGTCAGCCGATTGGCGGTGGCCCAAGGGTTGCATTATCCCGCAACCTTGCCCATATATGGTGACTGGACCGGCTTCCTGCCCGAAGTATGGTGGTTTCAGGAATGAACTCAAAACTCGTGCTTGCCCTTGCGCTGATGCTGGCCACACTGGCCGGCTGCAACACCGTCGAAGGGATCGGCCGCGACATCTCGGGCGGCGCCAACGCGGTGCGGGGGTGGTTCAGCCACTGACCCCGACCCCGGCGCGCGCCCGGTCGTGTGTCTGTCGGGCCGGTGTCGCCGGGTCTGGCGCCTAATCCAGCGACGTGACCCAGAGGATCGTGGCATCCTCGGGGCTGAGGCTGATGACATTGTGCCCCATCGACGCATCGTAATAGGCGCTGTCGCCGCGCTTCATGTCGATCGGCGCGTAGAATTCTGTCAGCAACCGGATCTGGCCGGTCAGCACATACAGGAATTCCTCACCATCGTGGCGCACCCAACCGTCGAAATCCTCAAAGGATCGGGCCCGGATCCGGGCGCGGTAGGGCAGCATCGACTTGCGCGTCAGCCCACCCGACAGCAACTCGTGCTCGTAGGTCGTGGTGACATGGGCCTCGCCCTCGCCCGCGCGGGTGGTGGTCATGCGCCCACCCGGCGCGGTGTTGCGCGGCGGGGTGAACAACTGGGGCACGGAAATGCCCAACCCCTCGGCCAGCTTCTTCAGCCCGTCGTAGGTGGGCGACATCTGGCCGTTCTCGATCTTGGACAGTGTCGAGCGCGCCAGCCCCGCGGCCTGCGCCGCCTGCTCGAGCGTCCAGCCGCGATCCTTGCGCAGCGCGCGCACGCGCTCGGCCAGATCGACCGGGGTTGCCAGCGCCTCTTCGCCGTCGGAACGGACAATGCGCGAGATCATCGGGTTGGACAGATCGCTCATGATGGGCGCGTTCTGCGCCAAAACGGCGCGAATGTCGAGATGCCGCCAAAGACGGCGCCCGCCGGCATGGCGCCCGGACGGATGGCGGGCCCGCGCCCTCTTGCCCCGGAAAGCGCAAAAGGTTAGCTCGATTCCATGCACGCGTTAATTGACTCTGGTCCCCCGGCACCGCCGCCTGCCCTGTTCAACCTGGCGCGCCACGTTCTGGGGGCCGGGTCGTGCACGCCCGACAAGATCGCCTTGCAGATCCTGACCCTCTCGGGCGCGGAACGCTGGTCCTATGCGGCGCTCGGCGCGGCGGTGCGGGGGATCGGCACGGGGCTGATCGCCCTGGGCCTGGCGCCCGGCGACCGGGTGTTGCTGCGGCTGGGCAACACGGTGGATTTTCCGCTGGCCTTTCTGGGGGCGATCACCGCCGGTCTGGTGCCCGTGCCGACCTCGTCGCAGCTGACCACCGACGAGATCACCGCCATGGCCGCGCAAATTGCCCCCGCGGCGGTGGTCGCGGCGCCCGGCATCGCGCTGCCCGAGGGCGCGGCGCGGGTGATCGACATCCCTGCCCTGCACGCCATGCGCGCGCTTCCGCCCTGTGACTGGGCGATGGGTGCGCCCGACCGGCTGGCCTATCTGATCTTTACGTCGGGCACCTCGGGGCGACCGCGGGCGGTCATGCACGCGCATCGCGCGGTCTGGGCGCGGCGGCTGATGTGGCAAGGCTGGTATGGGCTGACGCCCGAGGACCGGCTGCTGCACGCCGGCGCATTCAACTGGACCTACACCCTGGGCACCGGACTGCTGGACCCCTGGGCCATCGGCGCGACCGCCCTCATCCCAGGTGCCGGGGTCACGCCCGCGCAATTGCCGCTGCTGCTGAAACGCTTCGACGCGACGATCTTTGCAGCGGCGCCGGGGGTCTACCGGCAGATGCTGCGCGCGCCGCTGGCGCCGATGCCACGGCTCAGGCACGGGCTGTCGGCCGGCGAGACGCTGCCCGAGGGCACGCGCCACGCCTGGACCCAGGCCACCGGCACGCCGATCTACGAGGCGCTCGGCATGTCCGAAGTGTCCACCTATGTATCGGCCGCCCCCGGCCGGCCCGCGCCCGCGGGGACCGCGGGCTATGCGCAGCCGGGCCGCCGGATCGCCGTTCTGGGCCCCGATCACAGCCCGGTCGCGCGCGGCGAGGCGGGGGTGCTGGCGGTCGGCGCGGACGACCCCGGCCTGTTCCTGGGCTATTGGGGCCAGCCTGAAGAAACGGCGGCGAAATTCGCCAGGGGCTGGTTCCTCACCGGCGACACGGTCCGCATGGAGAGCGACGGCGCGATCCGCTACCTGGGGCGCGACGACGACATGATGAACGCGGGCGGCTACCGCGTCTCGCCGCTCGAGGTGGAGCATGTCATGGCCATGCACCCGGGCATCGCCGAATGCGCCGCGGTCGAGGTGCCGGTCCGCGATGGCGTCAGCGTGATCGGGCTGTTCTATGTGCCCGGCGCGGTGCCCGTGACCGAGGGCGCGCTGGCCGACCACGCGGCGCACCACCTGGCCCGATACAAGCAACCGCGGCTGTTTCGCCCCCTCGACGCGCTGCCCAAGGGCGCCAACGCCAAGATCAACCGCCGCGCGCTGCGGCAGGGATGGAGCCCGGAATGACCACCAAACTCGACATCTTCTCGGACCCGATCTGCCCCTGGTGCTATATTGGCAAGGCCCGGCTCGAATCCGCGCTGGAGCAGCGGCCCGATCACCCGTTCCTCATCGAGTGGCACCCGTTCATGCTGAACCCCGCGATGCCGCCTGCCGGCATGGACCGGCTGGCCTATATGCAGGCCAAGTTCGGCGACGCGGACGGTATCCTGAAAGCCTATTTGCCAATTCAGCAAGCCGCCGAGGCCGCCGGCCTGCCGTTCCACCTGGAGCGGATCACGCGCACGCCCGCGACGCTGGATGCCCACCGGCTGATCCATTGGGCCGGGCTCGAGGGGCGCCAGAATGCGGTCGTCAGCGCGCTGTTTCGCGCCTATTTCGCCGAAGGGCGCGACATCGGCGATGCCGCCGTCCTGTCCGAGGTTGCCGGCGCGGCGGGGATGGATGCCACGATGACCGCGCGGCTTCTGGCCACCGATGCCGATGCCCAGGACATCCGCGAACGCGATGCCATGATCCGCGAACGCGGCCTGGGCGGCGTGCCCGGGTTCCTGATCGGGCGCAAATACGTCCTGACGGGCGCGCAACCGGCCGAGGTCTGGACCCGGCTCATCGACGATCTGGTGGCCAGCGCATGACCCCCCGCCGCAAACCCCTGCCTTTCCCCGAATTCGTCGCGCTGCTGGCGCTGCTCATGGCCACGGTTGCCTATTCGGTGGACGCGATGTTGCCCTTGCTGCGCCCCATCGGCGAGGACCTGGCGCCCCATGCGCCCGAACAGGCGCAACTGGTCATCACGGTCTTCATGGTCGGATTGGGGCTGGGCACCTTTACCATGGGGCCGATCTCGGACGCGTTCGGGCGCAAGCCCGTGATGCTGGCGGGCATCGTGCTGTATATGGTCGCCGCGGTGGTGGCGGCCCTGTCGCAGAACCTGGCGGTCCTGCTGGCCGCGCGCTTTGTGCAGGGGCTGGGAACCTCGGCGCCGCGGACCGTCAGTCAGGCGATGGTGCGTGACCTCTACGCGGGGCGGCAGATGGCGCGCGTTGTGTCCTTTGGCATGACCGTGTTCACGCTGTTTCCCGCCGTCGCGCCCTTTGTGGGCTCGCTCGTGGGGGCGGCCTTTGGCTGGCGCGCGATCTTCGTCAGCTTTCTGGTGTTTGGCGCGGTGACCCTGCTGTGGCTGGGCCTGCGCCAGCCCGAGACACTGGCGCCCGAGAACCGCCGGCCCCTGGCGATCGGCCCGTTGTGGAGCGCGCTGAAGACGGTGCTGGGGCACGCGCAGGTGCGGCTCTATCTGGCGGCGATGACCTTTACCTTCACCACCATGCTGTTGTGGCTGAGCACCGTCGCGCAATTGTTCGACACGGCCTTTGACCGGGCGGACGAGTTTCCCTCGTGGTTCGCAATGGTCGCGCTGCTGTCGGCCCCGGCCAGCCTGCTCAACGCGCGCCTGGTGATGCGGTTCGGGATGCAGCGGATGGTGACTGTGGCGTTGGGCATGCAACTGGCCATGGTGTCGCTGTGCCTGCTGGGGTTCGGCCTGCACCTGCCCTTTGCCGGCTTTGCGCTGTTCGTGGCGATGATGCTGATCCAGTTTTTCACCATCGGCTTTCTGGTCGGCAATCTGAACGCCCTGACGCTGGAGCCGATGGGCCATGTCGCGGGTATGGCGGCGTCGGTCGCGGGCGGGGTTTCGACGATGTGCGCGGCCTTTCTGGCGGCCCTGTTGGCACATTTCGTCGCGGGGGACCCGGCGGTTCTGGCCGCCGGGGTTCTTCTGGCATTGCTTGGGTCGGCGGCCTGCATGGCGCTGGCCCGCCGCGTCGGTTGAGGGGTTCGGACCGCCGCGCGCGGCGGGGGTCACGCTCAGACGGGCGGCGGCGCAAGCAGGACGGGTGGCGGTGGCGCGATCAGGACAGGCGGGTCGATGACCAGGATGATCTCGGTCGGGACGGGCTGTCCATCGGTGCCCAACGTGCCCAATTGTGCCACCGTTGCACCGCTGAGCGTGTCGCTGATGCTGGTGGCCAGGCTTCCCGTGCCATCACGCACCGACGACACCGCGGCCAGTCCCAACCCGGTGACCGCCGCCGCCAGAACCACCCAATCCACCGTTACGGCCCCATCAACGCGGGCCAAAAAATACTTCATTGAAAACAATATTCTGCGCATGGCTTTTCCTCCATCATGGGCGCACAATGCGGCCAGTCAGGCGCGCCGATTCCGGCAAAACCAAGGCGTAGGCGGCGTTTTTTGAGGGCGGTGCGTTTGCGTGCCGATTTTGCGTGACGCTGCGTCAGCCTTGGCGCAGCCGTGCGCGGTTCAACGCCAGCCATTGCGCTGAAATCAGCAAGGGGCCGTTCTCGGCCTCGCCCGAGTCGAGCAGCGCCATCAGGCGGTCGAACGGGATGACATGGGCGCGGATATCCTCGGCCTCGGTTTCGAGACCGCTCACCCCTTCGGCCGCCTGCGGCAGGGCTGCCAGGCCGACGAAGCTGACGATGTATTCCGTCACCGCGCCCGGGCTGACGTAGTAACGCGCGACCGGGTGCAACCGGTTCAGGTCCAGCCGCGCCTCTTCCAGCGCCTCGCGGCGGGCGGCGGCCTCGGGGGTTTCGCCGGGGTCGATGCGCCCGGCGATCGGCTCCAGCGACCAGGCGTTGGCGTCGCCGCGCGCATAGGGCCCGTAACGGAACTGTTCGACCAGCATCACCGTGTCACGCACCGGGTCATAGGGCAGAACCGTGACCGCGTCGCCCATGATGAAGCCGGCGCGGGTGACCGTCTCGCTGTGGCTGCCGTCGAACCGGCGAAACCGCAGGTCCGTTTCCTCGACCCCGAAGAACCAGGTGTAGGGCCTCCTGTGCGCCGCCACTTCGACGTCGCCCGGTCGGCCCTGCCGGCGCAGGGTCGCGGGGGCGGGTTCGGCGCGCGCGCGCAGTCGGCTGGCGGCACGGACCTTGAGCATCGGATAGCGTTCGATGATTGCCTCGGGTGTGGCATCGGGCAGCAGCGCCATGACCTCGGCCACGGTCTCGACCGCCAGCGCCCCGGCGCGCGCGACCCAGGCCTGAAGCGACCAGTCCGCCCCGCCCTGCCACAGGCCGGCGCGGGGCAGATAGATCTGCGCGCGGACCGGCTGGCCCCCATGCTGGACGGTGATCGGCACCGGGTCATAGCCAAAGGCGCGTTCGTAGCCGTCCAGCCGCTCGCGGGCCAGGGCGCCGGGATGAACCAGCAGCCCCTGCGCCACGGCGCCCGGTCGCGCGGTGAACAGCGGAAAGTCCAGCGACCGCCCCGACGGCGCCATGGCGTGACAGATCGCGTGATCGTCCAGCCGGGCCTCTGCCGCGCGCAACGCCTCGCCGGCGACGGCCGCATAGAGCGGCGGATGGCGCAGCGTGCCATAGAGAAAGAGCGGTTCAGCCCCGGTCATTGCGGCGGCGTTCCATCATGACCCAGAGCACATGCAGGATCACGCCAATGACCGCGCCGCCGCTGAGGGTCAGCACAAGGAAATCCTGCACCAGCATTTCGCGCAGCCAGTCGATGATGATCGAGAAATAGCCGGTCACGGCCTCCATCGGTTCGTCATAGCGCCGGTGATACCCGCGATAGAAAACCTCGCCGACGGCCGTCACCGCCGTGATGGCCACCGCCGCCAGGACCACCCCCTGCACACCCTGATAGATCGAATGCCACAGCGCCCGGCCAATGCGGCGGCCGACGAACAGCCAGGCGACCACAGCGGCGACGGCGGCCGCCCAGAGCGGCAAGGTCGAGCCGTCGCGCATCTCGCCGAAATGCATCAGTTCGAACTGTTTCGAGCAATAGGCCGCGAACACCGCGAACAACACGGCGGCGATCGGCTGAATCAACGTGAACATGGCACCTCCTGCCCGTGCCCGGCGCGGCCCCGTCAGGCGGGACGGCGCAGGGTGATCTGGGTCACGTCACAGATACCCGTGTGAAACGCGCCTGCGCAAGAGGTGAGGTAGAAGTCCCACATCCGCTTGAATCGGGCATCGTAACCCAGTGTCTGGATCCGGTCCCAGGTCTCGGTAAAGGTTTCGTGCCAGCGGCGCAGGGTCTGGCTGTAGCTCTCGCCGAACTCGATCGAGGCCAACCACCCCAGCCCCGCCTGCTGCGCTTCGTGCGCAAAGCGCGCGGGCGAGATCAGCATGCCCCCGGGAAAGATGTATTTCTGGATGAAATCCACGTTCTTGCGATAGGTCGCGAACCGCTCGTTGGGCACGGTGATGACCTGGATCGTCGCCCGCGCCCCTTCCTTCAGCCGGTCGCGCACCGCATTGAAATAGGTGGGCCAGTATTTCTCGCCCACCGCCTCGAACATCTCGATCGAGGCGATGCCGTCATAGCGGCCGACCTCGTCGCGGTAGTCCTGAAGCTTGATCTCGACCTTGTCGCCCAGACCCGCGCGTTGCATCCGCGCGACGGCGAAATCGTGCTGCGCCCGGCTGATGGTCAGGCCGGTGACCTTGAGCCCGCGCTTGCCGGCGGCGTATTCCGCGAACCCGCCCCAGCCGCAGCCGATCTCCAGCACATGATCGCCCGGTTGCAGGCCCAGGGAATCCACCAGCGCCTCGTATTTCTGTTCCTGGGCGCGCTCGAGGCTTTCCTGTCCGGTGCGGAACAACGCCGAGGAATACGTCATGCTGTCATCGAGCCACAGCTTATAGAAATCGTTCCCAAGATCATAGTGATAGGCGATGTTCTTTTTCGCCTGCTTGCGCGAGTTGCCGCGCAGCCAGTGGCGAACCCGTTCATAGGTGCGCACCAGCGCCATGCCGGTGAAATCGTCCAGAAGCGCGGGGTTGTCCTTGAACACGACATCCATCATCGCCTGAAGGTCGGGGGTGCTCCACCATCCGTCGATATAGGCGTCGGCAAAGCCCAGGTCACCTTCGCGGATCAGGCGGGCAAAGGCGTCGGGGTTGTGGACACGCACCTCGGCCGCCTGGCCCGGTTCGCGGCCCTGGGCGCGGAACCGCCGCCCATCGGGCAGCACGATGTCGAGGCGTCCGTAATTCATTCCCTGAAGCTGGGCGAAGACCGGCTTGAAATAGCGCGGAAGATCCGACTGCCCGTCGGTGGTGGTCAGGAATTCCATGCGTCCCCCTGTCGAAGTCTTTGCTTCTGTTGGGGAAACTCTAGCGCCCGAGTCGCAGGTTGCAAAAGAAAAATTAGCCGGCGCGCGCGCGAAACGCCTGATAGGCCGCCAGCGCACGCAGGCGACCCTGGGCGGGATCGATCAGGGGTCGGGGATAGGGTTGCCCGGGTTCAAGGCCCCAGGCGCGCGGCGCGGCCTCGAACCAGGCCCGCGCCTCGGGGCCGGGATGCGGGGCGATCTCGGCTATGAAGGTCCTTCTATAGGCCATTGATTTATCGAATTTATCAGCCTGTGTATCGGGGTTGAAAACGCGGAAATACGGGGCTGCGTCAGGGCCCGATCCGGCGACCCATTGCCACCCCATCGCGTTCGAGGCCGGGTCCCAGTCCGTCAGGCAGTCCGCAAACCAGTCCATACCGATTTTCCAATGGGAAATCAGGTTCTTGGTAAGATAACTTGCGACCACCATACGGACCCGGTTGTGCAGGGTGCCGGTCACATACATCTGCCGCAATCCGGCATCGACCAGCGTCACGCCGGTGCGGGCGCGGCGCCATGTTTCCGTGGCGTCACTCTCGCCCTGCCAGGGAAAACCGGCCCATTCTGGACGCCAGGCCTCGGTCAGCAGATGCGGCGTGTGGAACATCAGGTGGTGGGCAAAGTCACGCCAGGCGAGCTCCTTGCGGAAGGTCTCGCCCCCGGCACCCTGAGGTGCGGCATGCCAGACGCGGCGCGGGCCGATCTCGCCATAGGTCAGGTTTTCGGACAGGCCCGAGGTCGCCGGAAGCGCCGGAAAATCCCGCTCTGTGGCGTAGCGGGCGACGGGGCCGGCGAGGAACCGCGCCAGCCGGTCCTGCGCCCGGACCTCGCCGGTCTCGGCGTAGCGGGCCAGCACCGGGGCACCGCGATTCATCGCAGCGCCCAGTCGCCAACTGGCCAGATCCTCGGACCCGGGCCATTCGGCGGGGGGCGTCAATCGGGCGGGCGCGGGCACCGGCGGCGCGACGCCCAGCCCCTGCAACGCCCTCCAGAACGGGGTGAAAACCTTGTAGAACTGGCCACTTGCGGGGCGCAGCTCCCACGGTTCGGCCAACGTGTGACCGGCGAAAGAGCGCGCCTCGATACCCAGGGTCCTGAGCGTGTCCTTGATGAGGCGATCGCGATCGCGGGTTTGCGGCTCATAGAGACGCCCCCACCAGACGCCCTGCGCGCCGGTCTCGCGCACCAGGTCCAGCAACGCGGTCAGCGCCGGCCCCCGGCGCAGGATCAGCCGCGCGCCCTGACCGGCCAGCCGTTGCGCGAAGCTTTCGACCGCCTGCCCCATGCGCCAGCGGGCCGCCGCGCCCAGCCCCGTCACCGACGCATCCGCCACGAACACCGGGATCAGCGGGCGCCCCGTCGCGGCGGCGGCGGCCAGCATCGGGTTGTCGTCCAGCCGCAGATCGCGGCGGAACCACACGATCAGCGGTGTCACAGAACCCGGTCCAGCGCGGCGATCAGTTGGTCCACCTCGGCACGCGCGGTGTAATGGACGAAGCTCATGCGCAGCACGCCGTGGTCGGGATTGGCACCCTGCGCCGCCAGCGCGCGGACGGCATAGAAATCGCCGCCCCCCGCCATGATCCCCAGCCCGGCCAGATCGCGCGCGATATCGACGCCGCGCCGTTCGGCCATCACGGCGACCGTGGGCGCGCGCCGCGCGGCCTGTTTCGGCCCCAGCAGCCGCAATTCATTGCGGCCGCCCAGGTAGTCCAGCAGCGGTTGCAGCAGCGCCGTTTCATGCGCGCGCATCAGATCGTGCACCAGCGCCGCGCGTCCCTTGGGGTCCAGCCCCGCGCCGCCGTGATGCGCGGCCTGCGCGTCGATGTAATCGGCCATCCCGGCACAGGCGGCCACCTGCGCGTGGTCGGGGCCGGCCGGGGTAAAGCGTTTGAACAGGTCGTCGCCGTTGAAATAGTGCCCCTGGTTGGGCAGCGCCATCCCCAGGGCGCGGCGGATGACCAGAATTCCCTGATGGGGGCCATAGGTCTTGTAGGCGGAAAACAGGTAGATATCCGCCCCCAGCGCGGCGATGTCGGGAAAGCCGTGCGGCGCGTAGCTGACGCCGTCCACGCAGACCACGGCGCCCTCGGCATGGGCCATGGCGGCGATCTCGGCCACGGGGTTCACCTCGGCCACGACGTTCGAGCAATGGGGAAAGCACACCAGCTTCGCGCCTTTCAGCAGCGGGCCCAGCCGGTCCAGCGGCAGGTGTCCGGTCGCCGGGTCGATCTGCCATTCGCGCACCTCGATGCCGCTGTCGGCCAGCCGGCGCCAGGGCCCGGTGTTGGCCTCGTGGTCCTGGTTGGTGACGACGATCGCATCGCCCGGTTTCAGGTGCTGGCGAAAGGCCTGCGCCAGCACATAGGTGTTGGCCGTGGTCGAGGGGCCAAAGGACACCTCGTCCGTCGCGACGCCCATCAGCGCCGCCAGGCGGGCGCGGGCCTCGTCCATCTCCTCGCCGCCCAGGCGGCTGGCCTCGTAGGGGCCATAGGGCTGGACCTTGCGCTGGTGGTAGAAGCGCGTCAGCCGGTCAATGACCGGCTTGCAGGTATAGCTGCCACCGGCGTTCTCGAAGAAGGCCTGCCCTTGCAGGGCGGGCTCGGCAAAGGCCGGGAATTGGGCGCGCGTGAAATCGAGGTCCAGAACCATGCGAATCTCCCTGTTGTCGGGGCACGATAGGACGGCGCCGGGCCGCCGACCAGAGCAACGGGCGGATTGACACGACTTCCGAGGTCTGACATTCTATTGACAGACAATAAAAAACCCTTGAATCGAGCAGGTTCGCCCCATGAAAGCGCCCTTACCCCCAGCGGGCAAGAGCCCCGATCGCGCCACCGCGATCGCCGGACTCTTGCAAGACAACATCGTCTCGGGTCACTACGTTGCGGGCGACCGGCTGCCGTCCGAGGCCGACCTGTGCGCCCATTTCAAGGTGTCGCGCCCGACCCTGCGCGAGGCCCTGGGCCGCCTGGCCGCGCGCGGGCTGATCGCGTCGCGGCGCGGCGCGGGCGGCGGCGCCTTCGTCACCAGCCCCGACCCGGCTGTCGCGGGCGAGCAGATCGCGGCCCTGATCGCGCTCACCACCCGGGCCGAGGGCAACGCCCATCGCCCGCTGCTGACCGAGGCCCGCATCCAGATGCAACTGGGCTGCGCCGATCTGGCGGTGTTGCGCCGGGCCGACATCGCCGACCTGCGCGCCGAGATCGACCTGCAATCGGATTTCGCCTTGCCCGAGGCCGATTTCGTCGCGTCGATGAAGCGCATGAACCTGGCGCTGGCCATGGCATCGGGGAACGCGGCGATGGCGATGCTGACGCAGGGCCTGGTCGAGGCCGAGTTCGCGCTGATGCCCGAGGGGGGGTATCCCACCCGGCTGCGCGCGCGCTACCTGTCCTATCATGTGCGCATCGCCAATGGCATCGCGGGCGGCCGGGTCGAGGACACGCGCGCCGCGCTGACCGAGCTGTGGAGCTTCGAGATCGAGCGCGCGAACGGAGGCCCCGACGATGCCCAGCCGGTCGAGCGGCCACCGAAGATGCGCGATCTGCGCCTGCCGCCCGTGCAACGTCTGACGCCCCTCGAGGAGTGAACCGCGACCATGGCCGCAACCCTGCGTCACCGGCTCTCGACCGTCATCGACCCTGAAATGAACACCCGGCCCGGGCTGTCGGGTTTCAATCAGGTGGTGATCGCCTGCATCCTGTTGCTGGTGGTCATCGGCGTGATGGAAACCGAGGTCCATTTCATCCGCCATTACGGCGGACTGGCCAGCGGGCTGAAAACGGTGCTGTTCGTATTTTTCGCCATCGAATACCTGTTGCGGCTGTGGGTTGCGCCGCTGAACCCCAAAGTCCGCAGCATGCTGCATTATGCGCTGTCGCCGGCTGCATTGCTGGACCTGGCGGTGATGGTCACCTTTGTCACGCCCTTCCTGGGGCTTGAGGTCACGGTGTTCCGGCTGCTGCAACTGACCCGGCTGGTGCGGCTGGCGCGGCTGGGCCGGTTCAGCCGGGCGCTGAATCTGGTCTATGTCGCCATCCGGTCGCGATCGACCGAGCTGTCGCTGGCCTTTGGCCTGGCGTTCGCGCTGATGCTGGCGGCCTCGACCCTGCTCTATTTCGTCGAATCCACCGCCCAGCCCGAGGCCTTCGGATCGATCCCGCGGGCGATGTGGTGGGCGGTCGAGACGCTGACCACGGTGGGCTACGGCGATGTGGTGCCGGTGACGCCGCTGGGCCGGTTCCTGGCGGCGGTGACCGCGCTGTGCGGGATCGGCATCATCGCGCTGCCGACCGGGATGCTGGCGGGCGCCTTTTCCGACGCAATTCGCCACGCGCGCGAGGATCGCCAACACGGCGGCCCCGACACCTGACCCCCCTTGAGACCGCGCCGCCCTGCGCCTATATTGGCGCTGTTCCCGGCAACGGGGACTATGGACATAAACGCGCTCGGAATAATCGGATCGGACCCGGGGGCGGTACCCGGCGGCTCCACCAAAGTCCTTCATTGGGGGCAAATGGGGCCGAAACAGGATCGACGAACGTCTAAAGGGGTTTGCTTTGTCCCGGTGAGCGACCACCGTTATCGGTGCAAAACGTACAGTTGCCAATGACAACCGTGCTCCGGTGGCCGTCGCTGCGTAATGCAGTTGACCTAAACCGATTCTAAGTCCTGGCGCTTAGCCGCGTCAGGCGGGGTTCGCAGGCACCTGGCAACAGAAGCCTGCACTTTCCCCACCACATGCCGCGTGCCGACGCCCCGGATCGGATCGGTTTTCTGCAACCGCGAATGCGCTGAAGGCTTTTCTTCGCCTGCGAAAACCCTATGCTGGCCCAAACGAAACGGGGGCAGGCATGGACCGTGGAATCGATTACGGCAACCTCATGCACCAGGCCATGCGCGGTCTGATCCGCGAGGTCATGACCCGCGTCGAGCAGGGCGGCCTGCCCGGCGCGCATCACTTCTTCATCACGTTGAACACCCATTACCCGGGTGTCGAGATGGCCGACTGGCTGCGCGCGCGCTATCCCGACGAGATCACCATCGTGATCCAGAACTGGTATGAGAACCTGACCGTGGACGATGGCGGCTTTGCAGTGACGCTGAATTTCGGCAATCAACCCGAGCCGCTCTATATCCCCTTCGACGCGATCTCGACCTTCGTCGATCCCTCGGTCGAGTTCGGCCTGAAATTCGAGACCCAGCTCGACGATGAGGACGACGACGAGGACGAGGACGACGAGGATGCCGAACTCCTCCATTCCGAGCCCGAGCCGCACAAGGCGGGCGAGGTCGTGAGCCTCGACAAGTTCCGCAAGTAACGGCGCGCGCGCCACGGGTTTTGTCGCTCCCGAGCCCCCGCACGGGGTTGCGCCACCCGCGGCCCGCGCCCATCTTGGCAGGAAACCGGAGCGATCCATGAGCAAATCCCTGAAACGCGTGGCCGCGGCCATCGAAGACGCGGGCCTCGAGGCCGAGATCCTGAACCCCGGCCCCAGCCGCACCGCCGACGAGGCCGCCGCGGCCTGCGGCTGCGCGCTGGACCAGATCGTGAAGTCGCTGATCTTTCAAGGCACGAGCGGCACGATCTATCTGTTCCTGACCGCCGGCGGCAACCGGCTGGACCTGGACAAGGCGGCGGCCCTCGCTGGCGAACCGCTGGAACGGGCGGATGCCAACACGGTGCGCGCGGTGACCGGCTTCGCCATCGGCGGCGTCGCGCCGCTGGGGCATCTGAGCGCGCCCGCGATCTTCGCCGACCCGCGGCTGAAGGATTTCCCCGTGGTCTACGCGGCCGCGGGCACGCCGAACCATGTCTTTTCGGTGGACCCGGGCGCGCTGTTCGCCGCCTGCGGCGCGCACGAGGCCGCGTTCACGCAATGAGCCTGCCGCACCCCGAAGACGACCCCGCCTTTTACGACCATCTCATCGCCAAGCGGTTCCTGGCCTGGGTGATCGACCTGCTGGTGACGGCGCTGCTGACGCTGTTGGTCATCGTGCTGACGCTGGGGTTGGCGGCCCTGGTGTTTCCGCTGGTCTGGGCGGTCATCGCGGTCGCCTATCGCACGGTGATGCTGACCCGCTATGGTGCGACGGCCGGGATGCTGGTCGCCGCGGTGCGGTTGCGCCGTCTCGATGGCCGGCGCCCGGATTCGACCCTGTGCCTGTGGCACTCGGCGCTCTATTCGGGGTCGATGATCGTGTTTCCGGTGCAGATCGCCTCGGTCGCGATGATGCTGACGACGCCCTATCGCCAGGGGCTGAACGACTGGATTCTGGGGACCACCATCCTCAACGATTATGTCGAACGATGACGCCTCGGCGCGGATGAACACGGGACTTGGCGGACGGGGTCGGCCTTGCTAACGTGACCACGATGCGCAAGGGATCAGGGCGCGTCGGATCACGCCGAGCACTGGAAAGGACGGGGCGCCCACCATGCGCCATACGCTGCCCATCGCACCGCAATTCTACGTCACGGCGCCACAGCCCTGCCCCTATCTGGCCGGGCAGAGCGAACGCAAGCTGTTCACGGCGTTGACCGGCGACGGCGCGCGCGCGCTCAACGATACGCTGTCGAAACAGGGATTTCGCCGCTCGCAGAACGTGCTGTATCGGCCGGCCTGTTCGGAATGCGCGGCCTGCCTGTCGGCGCGTATCCGGGTGGCCGATTTCGCCCCGACGCGCAGTCAGCGCAAGACCGCCAACCGCAACGCGCATCTGCACCGCGAGGCCACCAGCGCCTGGGCCACCGACGAACAGTTCGCGCTGTTCCGCCGCTATCTGGACAGCCGGCATGCCGATGGCGGCATGGCGGACATGGATATCTTCGAATTCGCAGCCATGATCGAGGAAACGCCGGTCCGCTCGCGGGTGATCGAATACACCGAGCGCCCCGACGGCAGCACGCGCAAGGGCCGGGGATCCGGGCGCAGCCTGGTGGCGGTCTGCCTGACCGACGTGCTGGATGACGGGTTGAGCCTGGTCTATTCCTTTTACGACCCCGACCGCATCAAGGACGGGCTGGGCACCTACATGATCCTCGATCACGTCGCCCTGGCGCGGCAGGCCGGCCTGCCATACGTCTATCTGGGCTACTGGGTGCCGGGCAGCGCCAAGATGGCCTACAAGGCGCGGTTCGGCGCGCTCGAGGTCTACCGCGAGGGCGCGTGGCAGGACCTGGGCGATCCCGCCGGTTATGACCGCCAGTTGCACCCGCTGGCGGTGCGACCGATCACCGAGCAGGTCGCCGCGATCACCCTGCCGCCCGCCGAATCAGGGGGCAGATCGGTGCGCTGATCGCGTCTGCTTTGCGATTTTTGCGCTGCGACACCCTGCCGCGCAATATTTGCAAAGAAAATCGCGGGAAATGGTTCGAAACCCGCGCTCAGCCCGGTTGACGCTGCTGTGCGGCGGACGTAATGTCCCCGCGAACACGAGGAGAGGCGGATGTCCGCTGTACTTATCAGTTCCGGGGGACCATACGGACAGGCCTGAGCCTGCACCGACGTCCCCCGCTGCCCCCCTGACAGGGGGTTTTTTGTTGCCCAAACGGCCGGTCTGAGTCAAAGGCTGGCACGAGACCAAGGTGGAGAAGATCATGTCCCAGCAGATGGCGCCTTCGCAGATGACGGGTGCGAAGATGGTCGTTCAGGCGCTCAAGGACCAGGGTGTCGAGGTCGTGTTCGGCTATCCCGGCGGCGCCGTCCTGCCGATCTATGACGAGATCTTCCAGCAAAACGAGATCCGCCACATTCTGGTGCGCCACGAACAGGGCGCCGTGCACATGGCCGAAGGCTACGCGCGCTCGACCGGCAAGCCGGGGGTGGTGCTGGTGACCTCGGGGCCGGGGGCGACGAACGCGGTCACGGGCATCACCGACGCCTTGATGGATTCGATCCCGGTCGTGGTGCTGTCGGGCCAGGTGCCGACCTTCCTGATCGGCACCGACGGCTTCCAGGAGGCCGACACCGTCGGCATCACCCGCCCCTGCACCAAGAACAACTGGCTGGTCAAGGATCCCAACCGCCTGGCCGACACGATCCATCAGGCGTTCCACGTCGCGACCTCGGGTCGCCCGGGGCCGGTGCTGGTCGATATCCCCAAGGACGTGCAATTCGCCGAAGGCACCTATATCCCGCCGCAAAAGGCGCGCACGCAGCATTACCAGCCCCGCGTCAAGGGCGACATCGAGGCGATCACCCAACTGGTCGAGCTGATCGAACAGGCCGAACGTCCGGTTCTCTATACCGGCGGCGGGGTCATCAATTCGGGCCCGGCAGCCTGCCAGTTGCTGTGCGAACTGGCCGACGCCTCGGGGATTCCGGTGACCTCGACGCTGATGGGCCTGGGCGCCTATCCCGCCAGCGGCAAGCACTGGATCGGGATGCTGGGGATGCATGGTCTCTACGAGGCCAACATGGCGATGCATGACTGCGACCTGATGATCAACATCGGCGCGCGGTTCGACGACCGCATCACCGGCCGCGTCAACGCCTTCTCGCCCGACTCGCGCAAGGCGCATATCGACATCGACCCGTCCTCGGTCAACAAGGTGATCCGCGTCGATCTGCCGATCATCGGCGACGTGGGCCATGTGCTGGAAGATCTGCTCAAGATCTGGAAATCGCGCGGCCGCAAGACCAATCGCGAGGCGCTGGCCCGCTGGTGGAAACAGATCGACGAATGGAAGGCCGTGAATTGTCTGGCCTACAAGGGCTCGACCAGCATCATCAAGCCGCAATACGCGTTGCAACGGCTCGAGGCGCTGACACGCGGGCGCGATCGCTACATCACGACCGAGGTCGGCCAGCACCAGATGTGGGCCGCGCAGTTCCTGCATTTCGACGGGCCGAACCGCTGGATGACCTCGGGCGGGTTGGGCACCATGGGCTACGGTCTGCCGGCGTCGATCGGCGTGCAGATCGCGCACCCCGACGCGCTGGTCATCAACGTCGCGGGCGAGGCCAGCTGGTTGATGAACATGCAGGAGATGGGCACCGCCGTGCAGTTCCGCGCGCCGGTCAAGCAGTTCATCCTGAACAACGAGCGCCTGGGCATGGTGCGCCAGTGGCAGCAACTGCTGCACGGCGAACGCTATTCGCATTCCTGGTCCGAATCGCTGCCCGATTTCGTCAAGCTGGCCGAGGCCTTTGGGTGCAAGGGCATCCGCGCCACCCACCCCGACGAGGTGGACGACGCGATCCGCGCGATGCTGGACTACGAGGGGCCGGTCATCTTCGATTGTCTGGTCGAAAAGCACGAGAACTGCCTGCCGATGATCCCCTCGGGCAATGCGCACAACGACATGCTGCTGCCCGACGGCGATGTGCGCAACGCCATCAAGGGCGCGGGCGGCGCGCTGGTCTGACGCCCGGCAGCCCCCACCGGCCCCGTGTCGTGGCGGCGACGCGGGTCCGCGCCGCCTCCCCGCCCATTCCCTCCCGCATTGAGGTCTGCCATGTCTCCGCTTCAAATCTCGCAAGGCTCGTCCAAGCATTCGGCCTATGAACTTCGCGATCCCCACGCCGAGGTGATCGAAAGCCACACGCTGGCGGTCATCGTCGATAACGAACCGGGCGTTCTGGCGCGGGTGATCGGGCTGTTCTCGGGGCGCGGTTACAACATCGAAAGCCTGACCGTGGCCGAGACCGACCACCAGGGCCATCGCTCGCGCATCACCATCGTCACCACGGGCACGCCGCAGGTGATCGAACAGATCAAGGCCCAGCTCGGCCGCATGGTGCCCGTGCACGAGGTCCACGACCTGACCGTCGAAGGCCACGCGGTCGAGCGTGAGCTTGCCCTTCTCAAGGTCGCCGGCAAGGGCGAGTCGCGGATCGAGGCCCTGCGCCTGGCCGAGATCTTCCGCGCCAATGTCGTCGATTCGACGCTGCAAAGCTTCGTCTTCGAAATGACCGGCGCGCCCTCCAAGATCGACGCCTTCGCCGAGTTGATGCGCCCCCTGGGACTGACCGAGATCGCCCGCACCGGCGTCGCGGCGCTTGCAAGGGGCGTCTGACCCCTGCGCCGCGCCCTGCCCTATGTGACCGGTGCGGCGCTGGCGGCGGCGTTGGTGCTGACCGGCGTGGCCGCCTGGCAGACCGTGCGGATCGCGCAGCGAACGCCCCCTGGCACGCCGACCACCGCGCGGGTGCTGGCGCGCAGCTTTCGCCCCCCCGCGCCGGGGATGCTGGCCGAAAGCCGCGTGCAGGTGCTGGTCGATCTGCCCGGGCGCGGCCCTGTCACGCTGGAGGTCGCGCACCCGCCGGCCTCTCTTTGTGCGGTCCATGACGGCGCGATCCTTGCCATGGCGCTGACCGAGGGCGACCCGCCGACGCTGGCCTGCATGCCGCAGATCCCCTTGCAACGCCGCCGCGCGACACTGGTCGCCCTGGTGCTGGCGCTTGGCGTCGCGGCGCTGTCGTCCCTGGCATTCCGCATCCTGAGGCCGCGATGACCCTTCCGCCCCTGACCCGACTGGCGGGCCACGACGTGCTGTTCGTCATGGCGGCCCCGGCCGAATTCGGCCCCCATCTGCAAGCCCGCATCACGCCCCTGATTACCGGGATCGGCCCGATCGAGGCCGCGATCGGCACCGCGCGCGCGCTGGCGCGCCTGGCCCATGGCGGGACGCTGCCCGATCTCGTGGTGTCGCTGGGATCGGCGGGATCGGCGCGGCTGGATCACTGCGGTCTCTACCAGGCCAGCCACGTCGCCTGGCGCGACATCGACGCCTCGGCGTTGGGGTTCGAGCGGGGCACCACGCCGCTTCTGGACCTGCCCGCCGTGCTGCCCCTGCCCTTGCGTCTGCCCGGCATCCCCGAGGCCACCCTGTCCACCGGCGCGACCGTCGTTTCGGGCCCCGCCTACGCGACGATCGCCCAGGACATGGTGGACATGGAAACCTTTGCCGTGCTGCGCGCCTGCATGGGCGTGGACCGGCCGCTGATGGCGCTGCGCGGCATCTCGGACGGGCACGCCGAGCTGACGGGCCTGCACGACTGGACGGCCTATCTGCACATCATCGACGAGAAGCTGGCCCAGGCCGTGGACACGCTGACCGACGCGCTGGCGGCGGGATTGCTGGCCTAGCAGTCCTGCCCCGCCGCCCACCCCGAGGACCAGGCCCACTGAAAGTTGTAACCCCCGAGCCAGCCGGTGACGTCCACCACCTCGCCCACGAAGTATAGCCCCGGCACGGTGCGCGCCTGCATCGTGCGCGCGTCCAGCGCGGCGGTATCGACGCCGCCCAGCGTCACCTCGGCGGTGCGCCAGCCCTCGGTTCCGGCAGGCACCAGCCGCCAGCGGTGCAGCGCGTCGCCCAGCCGCTGCAAACCCGCCCTGGATTGTTCGGCCAGTTTGCCGCTCAGGCCCGCGCGCTCGACCACGGCGCGGGCCAGTTTCTCGGGTAGATCGAGGGCATTCGCCAGGTCCTGGCGCCCCCGCGCGTCGCGCGCCTGCGCGGCTTCGGCGGCGATGTCGCGCCCGCGCGCCAGATCGACGCGGATCGCCTGCCCTTCGCGCCAGTAGCTGGAAATTTGCAGGATCGACGGCCCCGACAGGCCCCGGTGGGTGAACAGCAACCCCTCGTCAAAGGCGATTTTGGCGCCGTCCAGCCCCACCCGCGCCTGCACCGTCACCCCGGCCAGCGGTCGCATCGCGTCGAGCTGTCCGTCGGTGAAGGTCAGCGGCACCAGCCCCGGGCGCGGTTCCACCAGCGGCAGGCCAAAGTCCTGCGCCACCTGATAGCCAAAGCCGCTGGCCCCCATCCTGGGAATCGACTTGCCCCCCGTTGCGACCACCACCGAGGCCGCTTTCAGACGGCCCTGGCCGGTCTCGACCGTGAAGCCGGGGTGCACGCGATCGACCCGCACCCCCAGCCGCAACACGCCACCGGCCTCGGCCAGGTCGCGCAGCAGCAGGTCCACGATCTGCCGGGCCGAGCCGTCACAAAACAGCTGGCCCAGCGTCTTTTCGTGCCAGGCAATTCCGGCGCGGTTCACCCGGGCGATGAAATCGTTCTGCGTGAACCGCCTGAGCGCGGACAGCGCGAAACGCGGATTGGCCGACAGGAAACGCTCGGGCGCGATGTCGCGATTGGTGAAGTTGCACCGCCCGCCCCCCGAGATGCGGATCTTTTCACCGGCCGCGCGGGCGTGGTCCAGCACCAGCACGCGTCGGCCCCGGCGTGCCGCTTCGATCGCGGCCATGAGCCCCGCCGCGCCCGCGCCCAGCACGATCACATCCCAGTCCATCGCCGCCTCCACCGCTGCGCGCCGGGTCTACACCCTGTCACGCCCGCCGGAAAGCACCGCCTTCGCGCGGTGGTCGCCGCTGAGCCGCCAATGATGCAGCACCGGCACCAGACCCGGCGTGACGGGGCCAGCGCGTGGCACCTGGGTCAGCGTGACGCCGGCCGGTGCCTCGGCGCGCAACAGGGCTTCGCCAAGATCGAAATGCGTATGCGCGCGCGCCCGGCACCACCCGCGCCAGCCGCGCGCCTTCGGGGCGATCCGGTGCAGCGGGGTCTCACGACAGCCGAGGACGCGCGCGGCGTAGAGCGGATGAAACGGGGGACTCACTTGATGGGCAAAGGCGCCCCCGGCGTGGTGCGCCAGCCGTTCCAGCCAGTGGCGGGTCACATCCGCATAGAGCTGGGCAAACGGTTGATGCGCGCGAAGCGGCCCCGAGGAGCGCGCCGGAAATGCCGGCCGTCAGGGGAAAACCGGTGGGTTCAAACACCCGGGAATCGGGCCACGCCCCCCGCTTGCAAGCAAGTGCGCCGTGGCCCGCGCGCAACCGGGGATCGCGAGGAACTTTTTTCCAACTCCCCCCTTGCAGTGCCCAAGTCACTTGGGTAAACACCGCCGCAGTTGGGGCGTGGCCAAGTGGTAAGGCATCGGTTTTTGGTACCGTGTACCGTAGGTTCGAATCCTACCGCCCCAGCCATCTCAAGTTCAGCAGGAAAAACAGACGCTTGGGACAGGGTCCGCGCGTCGGGCCGCGTGGTTTCCGGGTCTCGTTCGGGGCGCATGAAAACGGCGAGGGTTGCCCCTCGCCCCGGATGTGTCGCCCTGGCGCGGCCGGTCAATCCGGCACGCGCACCTCGGGCATGGCGGCCAGAAGGCTGCGCGCATAGTCGCTTTCGGGCGCGTCGAATACGCGCTGCGTCTCACCCTGTTCCTTGATCTCGCCGCGATAGATCAGCGCCACGCGGTCGCAGACATAGCGGATCACGCCCAGGTCGTGACTGATGAAGAAATAGGTCAGCCCCAGCCGCTGTTGCAGGTCGATCAGCAGGTTCAGGACCTGCGCCTGCACCGACACGTCCAGCGCCGAGGTCGGCTCGTCCAGCAGCACCAGCGCGGGTCCGGGCGCCAGCGCGCGGGCGATGCAGATGCGCTGGCGCTGTCCGCCCGAGAATTCGTGCGGATGCCGGTAGAGGTGCTGCGGCCCCAGGCCCACCAGATCCAGCAGTTCCGCCGCCTTTTCGGTGCGCTGGCGACGATCCAGGCCCAGGGTCCGGCGGTGGATCAGCATGGGTTCGGTGACGATGTCGTGCACCGACATGCGCGGATTGAGCGAGGCATAGGGGTCCTGGAACACGATCTGCACCCGCGCCCTGAGCGCGCGCAGCGCGGCGGGGCTGAGGGTCGCCATGTCCTGCCCTTCGAACAGGATGCGGCCCGAGGTGGGCGTGTCCAGACGCAGGATCTGGCGCGTCAACGTGGTCTTGCCGGACCCGCTTTCCCCCACCAACCCGAAGCTTTCGCCCCGGCGCACCGACAGGCTGACCTCGTGCAGCGCGCGCACCCCGGCGGTTGTGCCGAACATGCCCCGGCGCGCCGGAAACAGGCGCGAGACGCCCTCGATCTCAAGCATGGCGGGTCTCCTCGACGACGGGACAGGCGACGCGGTGCCCCGGCGCGCGCTCGTGCACCGCGGGGTCGGACGCGCAGGACGGCCGCGCCAGCGCGCAGCGCGGGGCAAAGCGGCAGCCCGCGGGCGGATGGACCAGGTTGGGAACCGCGCCCGCCAGCCCCTGCAAGGCGCCGCGGGCCACGTCGCGGGAGGGAATGGCCCGCATCAGCGCCTGGGTATAGGGATGCGCCGGATCGCCCAGAACGGCGCGGATCGGCCCCTGTTCGACGATGCTGCCCGCATACATCACCGCGACATGGGTGCAGGTTTGTGCCACCACGCCCAGGTTGTGGGTGATCAGCACCACGCCCATGTCATGCGCGGCGACCATCTGTTTCAGCAGCGTCAGGATCTGCGCCTGCACCGACACGTCCAGCGCCGTCGTCGGCTCGTCGGCGATCAGCAGATCCGGCCGCCCGATCAGCGCCATGGCGATCAGCACGCGCTGCCGCATCCCGCCCGAGAACTGGTGCGGATAGTCATCGAGCCGCGATTCGGCGGCCGGGATACCGACCTCGGTCAGCATCGCGATGGCCAGTTTGCGCGCCGCGGCGTGACGGGCGCGGCGGCCGGCCCCGGCGGTCAGGTTCAGAATGGCGGGGTCGTGGCGGGCGGCGGCCAGGGCCACGTCGATCAGTTGCGTGCCGATGCGGAACGCGGGGTTCAGGTTGGTCGTCGGGTCCTGAAAGATCATCCCCACGCGACGCCCGCGCAGCCCGCGCATCCGGCGCTCGTCGAGGGTCAGCACATCGGTGCCGTTCAGCAGGATCTGGCCGCCCGTGTATTCGGCCGGCGGGGATCGCAGCAGCCGCGAGACCGACAGCCCCGTCACCGACTTGCCGCAGCCGGTCTCGCCGACCAGGCCCCAGATCTCGCCCTTGTTCACCCTGAGCGACACCCCTGCCAGGACGCGGGCCGCGCCCTCGAAGGAATGCATCGACAGGTTGAGGTCGCGAATGTCCAGCAACGCCGTCATCTCAACGCCTCGCACGCGGGTCGAGCACGTCGCGCAGACCGTCGCCCAACAGGTTGAAACCGAACACGGCCAGGAACATCGCCATGCCGGGGAACACCGCGGTCCACCAGAAATCGGGCATGTAGCCGCGCGCGATGGACAGCAGCGTGCCCCATTCCGGCGTCGGGGGGCGGACGCCGATGCCAATGAACCCCAGCGCCGCGACGGTGAGGATCGCGAACCCCATGTCGAGCGACATCTTCACGATCACCGGCGAGACGATGTTGGGCAGGATATGCCGAAACAGCACGCGCGCCGGGCTGGCGCCGATCGCGCGGGCGGCGGCGACATAGACCTCCTCGCGCGCTTGCAGCACCTCGCCGCGCACCAGGCGCGCATAGCCCGGCCACCAGGCCAGCGCGATGGCGACGATCATGTTGACGAACCCCGGCCCCAGCGCGGCGGCGACCGCCATCGCCAGGATCAGGCTGGGGATCGTCAGCATGAGGTCGGAGAACCGCATCAGCACGTCGTCGATCCAGCCGCCATTGAAGCCCGCAAGCGCGCCGACGATCACCCCCAGAACGGTGCCGACAAAGACCACCGCAAAGCCCGCGGCCACCGACACCGGCGTGCCCGCCATGACCAGCGACAGCACGTCCTGCCCCAGTTCGTTGGTGCCGAACGGATGCGCGAGCGACGGCGGGGCGAAACGGTGCGCGGTATCGACGCCGCCCATCACGTGCTCGGGGTATGGCGCCAGCAGCCCGCCGAACAGCGTGAAGAACAGCACGATCGCCACCATGGTCGCACCGACCACCGACAGGCGGCTTTGGCGAAAGCGATAGAGCGCGCGGTGAAGGGCCTCGGCCCGGGCGCTGCGGCGGGTGTCCTGGACGGCCTCGGTCATTGGTAGCGGACCTTCGGGTTGATGACGCCGTAAAGCACGTCGATGACGATATTGGCAGAGATGAACAGCGCGCCGATCACCAGCGCCACGCTGACCACCGGCATGAAGTCCTGCGCGACGATTGCCTGCGTGGCGTAGAGCCCGATTCCCGGCCAGTCAAAGACCGTTTCCACCAGCACCGTGCCTCCCAGAAGCCAGCCGAAATACAAACCGATCACCGTCAGGGACGAGGAAATCGCGTTTCTCAGGACGTATTTGAACACGATCAACCGGGGCGACAGACCCAGCGCGCGGGCGGTGGTGACATAGTCCTGGTGCATCACCTCGATGGTCGAGGCGCGCATCATCCTGAGGATCGTCGCCAGGGGCGACAGCGACATGGCGATGGCAGGCATGGCCAGGTAGCGGGCGGCCGTCAAGAACCCCTCCCAGTCGCCCTGGATCAGCGCATCCACGGTGTAGAACCCGGTGACCGTGTGCGGCGGGTCGAAGATGATCGGAAACCGCCCGCCCAGCGGCAACCACATCAGCCACATGGCAAAGCACAGTTGCAGCAGCAGACCCAGGAAGAAGCGCGGCATCGAGATCGCCGCCACGCTCAGGATGTTGGACAGGTAGTCGGGCCAGCGGTTGCGCCAGACGGCGGCCATCAGCCCGGCGGGAATGCCGACGACGATCGCCAGCAGCAGCGCCGCCAGCACCAGTTCCAGCGTCGCCGGCAAATAGGTCGCCAGATCCTGCGCCACTGGCCGGCGGGTGAAGATCGAGGTGCCGAAATCCCCGTGCAACAGGCCGCCCAGATAGGTTGCGTATTGCACCCAGAGCGGTTGATCCAGGCCGAACTCCTGCGCCAGCGCGGCGATCTCGGCCCGGGTCGCGTTGGGACCGGCGGCCAGCGCCACGGGGTCGCCCGGCAGCACGCGGGCAATCACGAACATGATGACCGTGAGGCCGAAGAGCACCGGCAGAACCAGCAGGATCCGCCTGAGGATGAACCGCAGCATCGTGTCGGGGCCTCGTCTTGCAGGAAAAAGACCGGGCGCGGGGGAGCGCCGCGCCCGGACCGGACAGGGTTACAGCGACAGCGGCCAGGCCTCGATCGCGTTCGAGGCAACGGGCGTGAAGTGGAAGCCCTGCACGGTGTCGCGCATCCCCAGGCGCCGCTTTTCGAGGACGCCGAAGATATCCGGGCAATCCGCGACCAGCAGGTCCTGAAGCTGATAGTAGATCTCGACCCGGCGGACGGGGTCGATCTCGGTGCGGCCGGCCTCGATCAGGCGGTCGGCTTCGGGGTTGTGGTAGACCGCGTTCTGCCAGCCGCCATTGCGCGACGAATGATAGGCGGCATAGGCGATGTTGTCGGGATCGCCGTAGTTCGCGGTCTGGTAGACCGGGAACAGGTCGGGGAAGGTTTCCGGCGATTGGCAGGCGGCCACCATGTCCGGCCAGTTCATCGGCGTGATGTCCAGCTGGATGTTCAGGGCCTGCAGGCTGTCCAGCAGGATCAGCGCCCAGCGGCGTTGCTGCTCAAGGCCGTTCACATGCACCATGCGCAGCGTGATCCCGCCCTCTGGCGTGGCGGTCATCGCCAGATGTTCGCGCGCCAGGTCCAGGTTCTGGCGATAGACGGCCAGGTCGGGGTTGTGACCCAGGATGCCGGTGGGCAGCGGTCCGACCATCAGTTCGGCATAGCCCGAGGCTTCGAGCATGGCCTGATAGTTCATCGCATAGGCCACGGCCTTGCGCATGTTGATGTCGGCCATCGGCCCGTGTTCGGTGTTCATCTTGATCGAGAAGGTGCGGTATTCCGGTTCGATCACGCGCACCACGCCGGGGGCGTTTTCCAGCGCGTCCATGTCCTCGCTGGTCAGGTCCACGGCGATATGCACCTCGCCGCGTTGCAACATCAGCCGCTGGGTCGAGGTTTCGCGCACGATCTGCCAGATCACGCCATCCAGGTTGCCGCCGTTCGCCTGCCAGGCGGTCTCGGCCCGTTGCAGGTGATAGAGCGCGCCGGCCTCGGTCCGGCGGACGGTGAACGGACCCGAGCCCGCGACGTTCGCCTGAAGCCAGGCGGCACTGTCGTCGCTGCCGGCGTTCGCTTCGGCCTGGGCCTTCGAGACGATGAAGATCCACGGAATGACCTGCAGGAAGGCCGCAAAGGGGCTGGCCAGTTCGAAGCGCACGGTCCGGGCGTCGGGGGCGGTGATCGCGTCGGGATCGACGATGCCGCGGATCATCCAGCTGTTGCCCCGCGCCAGCCTGAGCGCCCGCTGATACGAGAAGATCACGTCCTCGGCGGTGACCGGCGAACCGTCGTGGAACACCGCGTCGGGGTTCAGCGCAAAGGTATAGGTCTTGCCGTCGCCGCTGACCTCCCAGCTTTGTGCCAGGGCCGGAACGGGCTCTGGCGGGTTGCCGGCGACGCGGACCAGCGGGTCATAGGTGTTGCGCAGGAAGAAGCTGGCGGAATAGCCGGTCGCGGTGTGCGGATCGAAGTTCGGGATATCCTGCCCCGAGGCAATCACCAGGATGTTGCGGCCCGACTGGGCGAACATCTCTTTCGGAAAGGTCGCGGCGGCCAGGCCGGCGCCCGACAGCGCCAGGAAGCTCCGGCGCGAGAGGGTTTTCAGGTCGATCGTGGACATTCGGGTCTCCATGTTGGGTAAGACCGGCCGGGTCGGCACCGGCCGGGATCGGGTGGTCGGGTCTCAGGCCGTTGCCGCCATTTCTGGTGGGGCGGTCAGGGCCGAAGGATGGAAACGGCGGACATAATCGCGGGTGACATAGCCCAGCCGAAGGTCGCGCTGCACCAGCGCGACATCGCGTTCGGACGGATCGCCATACCCGGCGCCCCCGCCCAGCATCAGTTCGACCCGCTCGCCGGGGGTGTGCAGTTCGACCAGCTTGCCGGTGCCGCAATCCTCGATCAGCGTGTCGTCGCAGGCCAGCACCTTGCCGCTGGCCATGCCGCCGTGTTGCCCGCCGAACAGGCCCGGGATCGGGTTGTTCACCCCCTCGGGGAACACGGACGCCAGGGTCATGCGGCCGTCGGCGACCAGTTTGCGGAACACCACGCGCTGGCCCAGCCCGCCCCGGTGACGCCCCGCGCCCCCGGTATCGGCCACCAGCGCCTTTTCCTCGACCAGGATCGGCGCGCGGCTTTCCATCAGTTCGATCGACGTGTTCGCCGCCGAGGTCGGCCACAGCAGCGCGGAATGCCCGTCCCCGCGTTCGGACCCGCCCTGCCCGCCACCGCAAAACAGCATGTCGGAATAGAACGCCCCGTCGGCATCCTGGCCATAGACGGTCGAGGCGACGGCCAGTCCGGTGAAGGCCTGCACGTCGCCGGGACGGGCCTCGGCCAGCGCCTGGAAGATGTTGGGCGCCAGATACCAGCCGGTGCGGGTGCGGATGTTGACCGAGGCCGGGTAGGTGCAGTTCAGGATCGAGCCTTCGGGCGCCTTCACGGTGAACGGACGGTAGCAGCCGGCGTTGCCGCGCACCTTGGGGGTCAACATGCACTTCAACGGATAGGTCGCATGGGCGGCGGTATAGTTCAGCGTCGAATTGAGCCCGCCTTGCGCCAGTTGAGGCGGCGCGCCGTCGAAATCGATCTCCATCGCGTCGCCCTGGACCCGGATCGCCACCGGATAGGTCATCAACGTGCCCAGCGGGTTGTTGGTGATCGTGCCGGTATAGGTGCCGTCGGGAATGGCGCGCACGGCGTCGCGCATCGCGCCCTCGGACAGGTCCTGAACCACCTGCGCCAGCGCGCCCAGATCCTCCATCCCGTATTCGCCCATGAACGCTTCCAGCCGTTCCGCGCCGATCACGTTCGCGGTGACGAAGGACTGGATGTCGCCGATCACCTGCGCGCCGTTGCGGACGTTCTGCGCGATCATCCGCAACAGCGTCTCGTTCGGCACGCCCGCGTCATACAGTTTCATCGGCGGGATCTGCAGGCCTTCCTCGTAGATCTCGCGCGCCTTCAGCGAATCCTTGGTGCCGCCGATGTCGGACACATGGCCAACCGTCCCCATCAACCCGACCAGCCGGCCGTTGCGGAAGGCGGGCGTGACGATGGCGATATCGAAGAGGTGCCCGGCGCACAGCCAGGGATCGTTGGTCAACAGCACGTCGCCCGGTTTCAGCGTCTCGGCCGGGTAGCGTTCGAGCAGCGCCTTGACCGCGCGCGGCAAGGTCAGGTTGAAGACCGGCATCGCGCGGGGCGAATGGGCCAGTGTCTCGCCGGTGGGGTCCAGCAATTCGCAGGCGAAATCCTGCGCCTCGGAGATGACCAGCGAAAAGGCGGTGCGGCACACGGTCTGCCACATTTCCTCGACCACGTTGACCAGCCGGCTCCACATGATCTCGAGCCCGATGGGATCGGCCTGGATGACGCGAACGGCATCGTCGCGGCTCATGCCGGCGGTGATGCGGGTCTCGGCCTCCTGGGTGGCGGCGACCTCGATGCAGAGGTTCTGCGCGTCATCCACCCGAACCCGGTCGCGCGGGCCGACGATGGTGGTGGATTCGCGTTCCTCGACAATGGCCGGGCCGTCGAAACGGTCGCCTGGCACCAGCGCGTAACGGTCATAGACCGTGGCGTCAAAGGCACCGTCCCCGAACCAGGCGCGGCGGTGGCCCTTGACGCGCCCCTCGACCCCGGCACCGCCAACGGCGCCCTTGACCGAGATCGCCGGCTGCGGACCGACGCAGCGCAGCCGGAACGTCACGGCCTCGATCCGCGCGCCCTCGAAGACCTTGGTGTAGCGCGCCTCATAGGCCTTGGCAAAGGCCTCGCGGATCGCGGGCAGGCTTTCGGCCGCCACCGGCCCCGCCGGCAGCGGAACCGAGATGTCGTGCATCTGCCCCACAAGCCGCATGTCGGCGTGAACCTCGATCGTGATGTCGGACGCCTTGACCCCGGCGGCCGTCAGATGGCCCCGGCCCTCGACCTCGAGGTCCTGCAACAGCGCGTTCAGGGGCGCGGCGTCGAAATCGTCGGACAGTTCGACCCGGTGCGAGCGCACGCCCTCGAAGCTGAGCGGCGCCACCAGGAACCCGAGCGCCGAGGCCGCGCCCGAGGCCGGCGGAATGATGACCTCGGCCACGCCCATCGCGCGGGCGACGTTGACCGCGTGCGCGGGCCCGGCGCCGCCAAAGGCCACCATCGCGTAGTGGCGCGGGTCCTTGCCCTTTTCGATCAGGTGCACCCGGGCCGAGGCCGCCATGTTCTCGGCCACGACCTTGTGGATGCCGAGCGCGGCCTCCTCGATCGTCAGGCCCAGCGGGGTCGCCACCCGGGCCACCGCGCGGCGCGCCGCGTCCAGGTCCAGCGTCATGCGCCCGCCCAGGAAAAAGCCGGGGTCGTAATAGCCCAGCACCAGGTTGGCGTCGGTCACGGTGGGTTGCAGCCCGCCCAGCCCGTAGCAGGCCGGGCCCGGGTCCGAGGCCGCCGAATGCGGCCCGACCTTGAGCAGCCCGACCTCGTCCAGCGCCGCGATCGAGCCCCCGCCCGCGCCGATCTCGATCATGTCGATGACCGGCGCCTTGATCGGCAGGCCCGAGCCCTTGGTGAAGCGATGGACGCGCGCGGCCTCCATCATCGGCGCGATCTCGGCGCGGTTGTCCTCGATCATGCAAGCCTTGGCCGTGGTGCCCCCCATGTCGAAGGAAATCACGTCCGCCCGCCCGGCCAGATCGCCGAACAGCGCGGTCGCCAGCCCGCCCCCCGCCGGACCCGATTCCAGCAGACGGATCGGCAGTTCGCGCGCCGTCGCCAACGAGACCAGCCCGCCGGCCGAATGCATCAGCCTGAGCGCACCGCCAAAACCGCGCGCGCGCAGGTCAGCCTCGAGCCGTTTCAGATAACGGTCCATCAGCGGCTGCACATAGGCGTTGGCGCAGGTCGTCACGGTGCGCTGATATTCGCCCATCTCGGCGACCACGTCGGACGAGATCGACACCGACACCCCCGGAACCGCGGCGCGGATCAGCGCGGCCGCGCGGCGTTCGTGGGCGGGGTTGGCATAGGAATGCAGAAACGCGACCGCGATCGCCTCGCAGCCCTGCGCGGCCAGCGACCTGGCGGCGGCGGTGACGCCGGCCTCGTCCAGGGGGGTCAGCACCGCGCCCTCGGCGGTCAGGCGTTCGGACACCTCGATGCGCCGGTCGCGCGGCGCCAGCGGATCGGGGAATTCCACGAACAGGTCATAGATGTCGTAGCGTTGCTCGGTCCCCATCTCAAGGATGTCGCGGAACCCCCGGGTGGTGATCAGGCCCAGTTTCGCGCCCTTGCGCTCGATCACGGCATTGGTGACCAGCGTCGTGCCGTGCACCATGTCGCCCACGTCGGACAGCGCGATGCCGCGCAGCGCGACCAGTTCCTGAAGCCCGATCAAGGCCGCCTCGGCGGGATCGTGCGGCGTGGTCAGGCGCTTGTGCAGGGTCACCGCGCCTTCGACCGCGTCATAGAGAATGAAGTCGGTGAACGTGCCGCCAATGTCGAACCCGACCCGCCACCGCGCCGCACTGCTTGCTTCGTTCATGTCCGTGTCTCACCTTTTCCTGGGTGTCCTGCCGCCCAGGACGCCGGTCACTTCGGCCGCTCCGTCCAGCAACAGGGTTTCGATGGTTGTCCGGTCCTCGGCCGAGGCCAGGGCCGCCGGGTAGACGATGCACAGCGCGACCGCCTCGCCGGTTTCCGCATCTTCGACGGCGACGGACAGGGCATCGACACCGCGCGTCGATTCCTGGCCCGAAAAGGCCACGCCCGTGCGCCGCACCTCGGTCAGCCGTTCGAACAGCTCGTCCAGGGTCTGCGGCGACAGGTCCGAGGGCGGCACAATCCCGTCCGGGAACATCGCCCGCACCTCGGCATCCGATTTCAGCGCCAGCAAGGCCCGCCCGGTGCCGCTGCCATGCGCCGTCAGGCGGCGGCCGATGTTCGACACGACGCGCAGCGCATGGGTGCCCGGATGGTCGGTCACGGCGGCGATCTCGGTGCCGATCAGCTTGCTGACATAGCCGGTGTGCCCGGTCTGGGCGCTGATCCGTGCCACCACCTCGGCCGCGCGTTCGACCAGACTGGAGGACCGGCGGTAACTGATCGCCGCGTCGAGCACCAGCACGCCCGGCCGGTAGCGTTTGGTCTTGCCGATGGTTTCCAGCATCCCCGCGTCGCGCATCGCCCTGAGCAGACGCGAGGCGTTGCTCTTGGGGATACCCAGCCGTTCGACCGTGTCCATCACCGTCAATTCGGTGCAATCGGCACCAAAGCAGCGCAGGACATTGGCGGCGGAGTTGAGTATCGACATCTCTTGCCTAAAGTTGCAAAATATGGAACCATGGTCCCGCTATATGCGACTATGAACAATCCGGGGTCGCGCTGTCAACGGGTCGCGCACGCGGTCACCCGGGCGCGCCGGCCGATCGCAAAATTCTGCACTGAAAATGAACGATAAATCCCGGCCGCGCCGACAACCGCGCCACCGGGTGAACAGGCCCGCTGCGCCCTTGCGGTCGGGCGAATCACTGGCCGCGCGGCGGGCGGGCCCCCGGCGCGGCCGACCGCCGAAGGGCGCAACCGCGGCCGGTGTGCGGCGGTGTCTCGTCTCATTGACAAAACGAAATCGTCAGCCATAGGTATCGTGCAGATCGATAGAATTTTCCGACCCGATGCGCTTCAACGGCTTCGACCTCAACCTGCTTGTCGCCTTTCGCAAGCTGCTGGAAACCGGCAGCGTGTCGGAATCCGCGCGCCAGCTCGACATGTCGCAATCGGCGGTCTCGGGCGCGTTGCAGCGGTTGCGCAACCAGTTCGGTGACGAACTGTTCGTGCCCTCGGGTCACCGCATGGTGCCGACCGCGCGCGCCCTCGACCTGGCCGAATCCGCCGCGCGCCTTCTGGCCGAGGCCGAGGCGATGACCCTGGGCGCCGGACCCTTCGATCCGGCGACCAGCGCGCGCCGCATCGTCGTCAGCGCCGCCGACCATTTGACCGACCTGCTGTTCGCCCCGATGATGCGCGCCGTTCGCAGCCGCGCGCCGCATCTGCGGCTGGAATTGCTGCCGCTGCTGCCCGGCAACTGGGCGATGGTCGAAACCGGCGAGGCCGATGTCCAGATCATGCCGCAGGAATTCCTGACGCCCGAGCAATCGAACCGCCTGTTGCTGCAAGATCGCTACGCGCTGCTCTATGATCCCGCCGAGGGCGCGCCCGCGCCGGGGCGACCGGTGGTGGCGGCGCGGCTGGGGGCGCCCCGGCGGCACCGCGGCGGGCTGGGACACCACAGTGCCGCGCGTCTGCTCGACCGGGCCGAAATCGTCGTGACCCAGTTCACCCAGGTGCCCGACCTGATCGAGGGCAGCGCCCGCGTGGCGGTGGTGCCCGAACTCTACGCCCGCCTTCTGTGCCGCCGTCGTCCGCTGGCCGTCGCCCCCCTGCCCGACGCGCCGGCGATCCACGTGCACGCCCAGTTCAACCGCGCCCGCCAGTCCGATGCCGGGCTGTCGTGGTTTCTGGACCGCCTGGCGGAAACCGCCGCCACCCTGACCTGAACGCCCGCCGGAGGACCCGATGGCCAAAGCCAAGAACATTCTGTTCATCATGTGCGACCAACTGCGCTGGGACTATCTGTCCTGCTATGGCCACCCGCATCTGAAGACGCCGCATATCGACCGGCTCGCGGCGATGGGGGTGCGGTTCACCAACGCGCGCATCCAGTCGCCGCTGTGCGGCCCGTCCCGGATGAGCTGTTACACCGGCCGCTACGTGCATTCGCACGGGGCGACCTGGAACAATGTGCCGCTCAAGGTCGGCGAGATGACCATGGGCGACCACCTCAGGGCCCTGGGGATGGAGACCTGGCTGGTCGGCAAGACGCATATGGCCGCCGACGCCGAGGGGATGAAGCGTCTGGGGCTCGAACCCGATTCGGTGATCGGCGCGCGGCTGTCGGAATGCGGCTTCGACGTCTGGGAACGCGACGACGGCCTGCGTGGCGAGGGGCCGGCCGGCTTCTACGATCCGCGCGGCGCCCTGGCCTATAACGACTATCTGCGCACCAAGGGCTATGTCTCGGACAACCCCTGGCACGATTTCGCCAACTCGGGGCTGGATGACGACGGCAACGTGCTGTCGGGCTGGTTCCTGAGCAATTCGGACCAGGAAGCGAACATCGCCGAGGAAGACAGCGAAACCCCCTACATGACCCGGCGCGGCATGGCGTTCATCGATTCGCGCGGCGATCAGCCCTGGCTGTGCCACCTGTCGCTGATCAAGCCGCACTGGCCCTATGTCGTGCCCGCGCCCTATCACGCGATGTATGGCCCGCAGGATTTCCTGCCCGTGGTCCGCACCCAGGCCGAACGCGAAACCGACCACCCGGTGCTGGGCGCCTTCATGAACGCGCCCGTGGCCAATGCCTTTGCCCGCGACGACATCCGCGACAAGGTCCTGCGCGCCTACATGGGCCTCATCAAGCAGATCGACGACCAGATGGGCAGGCTGTTCCAGCATCTGGAAGACACCGGCCGGATGCAGGACACGATGATCGTGTTGACCTCGGATCACGGGGATTATCTGGGCGACCACTGGCTGGGCGAAAAGATGTTCTTCCACGACACCTCGGTGAAGGTGCCGCTGATCGTCTACGACCCCTCGTCCGAGGCCGACGCCACCCGCGGCACCACCTGCGACGCGCTGATCGAACAGATCGACCTGCTGCCGACCTTTGTCGAGGTCGCCGGCGGCAAGGCGCAGGACCTGGACCACATCCTCGAGGGGCACTCGCTGCGCCCGATCCTGAACGGCACCGCGCGCGCAACCACGCGCAAGGCGGCGATCTGCGAATACGACTGGTCGATGAGCCCCGCCGCCGGCCGGATGAACCTGCATCCCGACGAGGCGCGCATGTTCATGGTCGCCGACGACCGCTGGAAGATGATCCATTTCGAGAACGGCGCGCGGCCGGTGCTGTTCGATCTGGTCGAGGACCCGCAGGAACTGGTCGATCTGGGCGCCTCCGAGGGCCACGCCGAGGTGATCGAGGGGCTCTACGAACACCTTTTCGCCTGGGCGCGGCGCCAGTCGCAACGGCAGACGCGCTCGAACGGGGCGATCATGGCCGCGCGCGGCGAATCGCAGGGCAAGGGCATCTTCATCGGCATCGTGGACGAATCCGCCGCGCCCGCCGAACAGAGCGCCTTTTACACCGGGCGCAAGGCGGCCGACCATCGCCCGCGCGGCTGAGCGGGGCAAAGGATCGCGACGGTTCCACCCCGGGCGCGCGCCGCTTTTTTCGGCGCGCGCCGGACTTTTGTGCCTGTTTTTCGGGCAATTCCCTGCCCGCGGCCCGGCGACGTTGCCCGATCTCTTACCATTGCCGCCCGCGTGGGATCGTCTAAACTCGGCGCACGGGGGTGAGCGAGTATGAGCATATTCTTCAACGAAATGATGACCGGCGGCGCGGTTCGCCCACCGTATGCGCAGTTGCAGGACTGGGTCAGCCAGATGCCCGCCGACTTGCGCAACCTCAAGCAGGCCGAGGCCGAGGCCCTGTTCCGGCGCATCGGCATCACCTTTGCCGTCTATGGCGAGGGAGGCGATCCCGACCGGCTGATCCCCTTCGACATGTTCCCCCGCGTGTTCAGCGCGCAGGAATGGTTCCGGCTGGAACGCGGCATCAAGCAACGCGCCCGCGCCCTGAACGCCTTTCTGGCCGATGTCTACGACCGGGGCGAGATCGTCCGCGCGGGCCGCATCCCTGCCCGGCTGGTCTATCTGAACGAGGCCTATGAAAAGGCCGTCGCCGGCATCCGCCCGTCCAAGGGGGTCTATTCGCATATCGTCGGCATCGACCTGGTGCGCACCGGGCCTGACGAGTTCTATGTGCTCGAGGACAACTGCCGCACGCCCTCGGGTGTCAGCTACATGCTGGAAAACCGCGAGATCATGATGCGGATGTTCCCCGACCTGTTCCGCCAGAACCGCATCCAGCCGGTCGAGGCCTATCCCGAACTCCTGCGCCGCACGCTGGCCTCGGTCGCGCCCGAGGGCTGCGCCGGCGATCCGACGATCGCGATCCTGACCCCGGGGCACTACAATTCGGCCTATTACGAGCACAGCTTCCTGGCCGACATGATGGGCGTCGAACTGGTCGAGGGGCAGGACCTGTTCGTCGAGGGCAAGCACGTCTGGATGCGCACCACCCAGGGACCGAAACAGGTTGACGTGATTTACCGGCGTATCGACGACGCCTTTCTGGACCCGCTCTGCTTTCGACCCGATTCGATGCTGGGCGTGCCGGGTCTGATGGACGTCTACCGCTCGGGCGGGGTGTCGATCTGTTCGGCCCCCGGGGCGGGCGTCGCGGATGACAAGGCCGTCTACACCTATGTCCCCGAGATGGTGCGCTTCTATCTGGGCGAGGAGCCGATCTTGCAGAACGTGCCCACCTGGCAATGCGCCAAGGCCGATGACCTAAGCCATGTGCTGGACAACCTCGCGGACCTGGTGGTCAAGGAGGTCCACGGCTCGGGGGGATACGGGATGCTGGTGGGGCCGAAATCGACGCGCGAGCAGATCGAGGCGTTCCGCGCCAAGATCGTCGCCGACCCTGACAACTACATCGCCCAGCCGACCCTGGCGCTGTCCACCGTGCCGTCCTTTGTCGAGGAAGGCGTGGCGCCGCGGCATGTGGACCTGCGCCCCTATTGCCTGGTGGGCGAACGCATCGAACTGGTGCCCGGCGGGCTGACCCGGGTGGCGCTGCGCGAGGGCTCGCTGGTGGTGAATTCAAGCCAGGGCGGCGGCGTCAAGGACACCTGGGTGCTGGCGGAATGAGGGGCGCCCGAGGGTCAGCGCGGCGCCGGTGGCAGGCGCCGGGGGTTTCGCACCCCCGGACCCCCGCGGCGTATTTCCGACAAGATGATGGGGCGCGGCGTGCGAGGGGGGCGATATCATGCTGAGCAGAACCGCGGACAACCTGTATTGGCTGGCGCGCTACATGGAGCGCGCGGAAACCGTGGCGCGGCTTCTGGAAGTGGGCGAGCGGATGGCGCTGCTGCCCAATTCGGAACAGGGCTACCGCAACGAATGGGAGGCGCTGCTGCACGCCGGCGGCATGGCCGACACCTTTGCGCGCAAATACGGCGACCCGGTGCAGCGCAACATCGAGAGCCATCTGTTCTACGACACCGAGAACCCCTCGTCCGTGGCCTCGTGCATCGGGCGGGCGCGCGAGAACGGGCGCATCGTGCGCACCGCGCTGACGACGCAGGTCTGGGACGCGCTGAACACCGCCTTTCAAGAGCTGCGCGCCTTGCAGCGTGCGCCGCGACGCGACGGGTCGCTGGACCAGCTCACGGAATGGACCCGGCGGCACACGGCGATGGTGCGCGGCGCCATCGACGCCACCTTGCTGCGCAACGACGGCTGGGATTTCCTGAACCTCGGGTATTATCTGGAACGCGCGGACGCGACGGCGCGGCTGCTGGACGTGAAATACTATGTCCTGCTGCCGCACGTCGATTTCGTCGGGTCGGGGCTGGACAATTACCAGTGGCGGATGCTGTTGCGCGCGATGGGCCTGCACCGTGCCTTTCACTGGGCCGAGGGCGGCGAGATCAGCGCGACCAAGATCGCCAACTTCCTGATCCTGAACGACAAGACCCCGCGCGGGTTGATCACCTGCGTGGACGGGATCAGCCACCATCTGGACCGGCTGCGGCAAGCCTATGGGGTCTCGACCCCGGCGCAGGCCGCGGGGCGCGCCCTGCTGGCCGGGATGTCGGGCATCACCGTGGCCGAAATCTTCGACGAGGGGCTGCACGAGTTCCTCACCCGGTTCATCCGCGAGGCGGGCGAGGTCGGCCAGCAGATTCATGACAGCTATCTCAGCGGGGACATGCGATGAGGCTGACTGTCGATCACGTCACCAGCTATCTTTACGAGCAACCGGTGCGGCTGGTGGTGCAAAGCCACCGGCTGACGCCCACCCTGTGCCGCAACCAGAGCGTTCTGGACTGGACGGTCACGGTCAGCGACGGGCTCGAGGGCGGCGCGTTCCGTGACGGCGCCGGCGACTGGGTGCAGGGCTGGACGGTGCGCGGGCCGGTCAGTCGCATCGACGTCACCGTGCGCGGCACGGTCGAGACGCACGACCGTTCGGGCATCCTGCGCGGCAACCGCGAGGGGATCCCCGTCACCGCCTGGCTGGACGAGACCGCGCCCACCCGTCCCGATACGGTGCTGCGCGAGATGGCGGCGGCGGGCGACGGGGCCGACGCGCTGGCGCTGGCGCACGACCTGTCGGCGCGCGTCGCGGCGGCGATCGCCTATCGGCCCGGCGCCACCCATGCCCACACCACCGCCGCCGAGGCCCTCGCGCTGGGCGAAGGCGTCTGCCAGGACCACGCGCACGCGCTGATCGCGCTGGCGCGTCTGCGGGATCTGCCGGCGCGCTATGTCTCGGGCTACCTGTTCGCCGATGCCGAGGGCACCGCGCACGAGGCCGCCCACGCCTGGGCCGAGATCTGGATCGACACGCTCGGCTGGGTCGGTTTCGACCCCGCGAACCGCTGCTGTCCGGATGAACGCTACATCCGGCTGGGCTGCGGCGCCGATGCCAGGGCGGCGGCACCGATCCGCGGCATCGCCCGCGGCGGGGCACGCGAAGTGATGGAAATCGCCGTTGCGGTCGCCGCGGCGCAGCAGTAGTCTGCGCGGCTGCCGCACCGGGGTCAGAGGGGTCCCGCGCGTCGGCCTGGGAGGGTGGCGATGACCTATTGCGTCGGTTTGCTTCTGAAGGCGGGCATGGTCTTGCTGTCCGACACGCGCACCAACGCAGGCCTGGACAACATCGCCACCTATCGCAAGATGTTCACCTTCGAGGTGCCGGGTGAGCGCGCTGTTGTGCTGCTGACCGCGGGCAGCCTGTCGGTGACGCAGACCACCATCGCCCGTCTGCGCGAGTCGATCGAACACCCCGAAACCGACGGCGCGCGCTCGATCCTGGCCGCGCAGACCATGCTGGAGGTGGCCGAGATCGTCGGCAACACGCTGGCCTCGGTCCGCCAGGACATCGACGGCAAGATGAGCGCCTCGAAGGTCAGCGTCTCGGCCTCGATGATCGTCGCCGGTCAGCGCAAGGGCGGCGCGATGCGCATGTTCCTGATCTACCCCGAGGGGAATTTCATCGAGGCGACCGAGGACACGCCCTATCTGCAGATCGGCGAGCACAAATACGGCAAGCCGATCCTGGACCGCGTGGTGACGCCCGACACCTCGCTCGAGGATGCGCGCAAGGCGGTGCTGCTGTCGATGGATTCCACGCTGCGCTCGAACCTGTCGGTGGGGATGCCGCTGGATTACTGCGTGATCGAACGCGATGCCTGCACCGTCAGTCAGGTGCAGCGGATCGAGGCCCAGGACGAGGATTTCCGCGCCATGTCGCAGGCCTGGTCCAACGCCCTGCGCGACGGGTTCCAGAAGATCCGCATCTGAGCCCGCGCTGGGCAGGAAGCCGCCCCGACCGCGCGTCAGCGGTTGACGCGGGCGCCCCATGCGGGCATCCCTAACGCCAAAGAACCGGAGAGGCGCGATGAGCTGGAAAACCCTCGACTCCTTCGATTTCGCGAGCAAGACGGCGCTCGTTCGCGTGGACATCAACGTGCCCGTCGAGAACGGCGCGGTGAGCGATTTCACCCGCATCGACGCGGTTCTGCCGACGATCCGCGAATTGGCCGAAAAGGGCGCGCGGGTGGTTCTGCTGGCCCATTTCGGCCGTCCCAAGGGCAAGGTCGTGCCGGCCATGTCGCTGTCGCAGGTTCGTCCCGCGCTGGCCCAGCGGTTGGGTCGGCCGGTGGCCTTTGCCGAGGATTGCATCGGCGCCCCGGCCAAGCAGGCCATCCAGGCGATGCAGCCGGGCGACGTGCTGCTGCTGGAAAACACCCGCTTTCATCCGGGCGAGGAACAGAATGACCCGATGATGGCGGCCTCGCTGGCGGCATTGGGCGACATCTACGTCAACGATGCCTTTTCGGCGGCGCACCGGGCGCACGCCTCGACCGAGGGCATCGCCACGCTGCTGCCGTCCTGCGCCGGCCGCCTGATGGAGGCCGAGCTGCGGGCGCTGGACGCGGCGCTGGGCAACCCCCGGCGCCCGCTCGTGGCGGTGGTGGGCGGGGCCAAGGTCTCGACCAAACTCGATCTGCTGGGCAATCTGGTGGCCAGGGTCGATGCGCTGGTGATCGGTGGCGGCATGGCCAACACCTTTCTGGCGGCGCAGGGAAAGCCGGTCGGAAAATCGCTGTGCGAACACGACCTGGCCGACACCGCGCGCGCGATCCTGGACAAGGCCGCGGATACCGGTTGCACGATCCTCTTGCCCTCGGACCTGGTGGTCGCGCGCGAATTCAAGGCCCATGCCGCGCATGAGGTGGTGGCCGAATGCCCCGCCGACGCGATGATCCTGGACGCCGGCCCCGCCAGCGTCGCGGCGATCGCCAACCTGTTCGACAGCGCCCAGACGCTGATCTGGAACGGCCCTCTCGGCGCCTTCGAGCTGGAGCCGTTCGACGCCGCGACCAACGCCGCCGCGGCCAGGGCGGCGGAGCGGACGCGCGCGGGTGCGCTGATTTCGGTCGCCGGCGGGGGCGATACGGTCGCGGCGCTGAACCGGGCCGGGGCGGCGCAGGATTTCACCTATATCTCGACCGCCGGCGGCGCCTTCCTGGAATGGATGGAGGGCAAGGTCCTGCCCGGCGTCGCGGTGCTGGAGCGGTCATGACCCGCCCTGCCCCCGACCCCGACGACCCCAAGGGGCTGATCCGCGAAAGCTTTCGCATCGATGGGATCACCGAGAGCGAGTGCCGTTCGATCCTGATGGACTGGGCGCTGAGCCTGCCACTGGATGCCGATCAGCCGGCGACGGCGGCGCGGTTGCACGCGCGCCACGCCGCCACCGCGCACCCGATGACCGCCCTTCTGGCCGAGGCCGCGCGCGCGACGCCATCGACGCAGCGCCGTCGCGGCGGGCGCGCGGGTCGGTTCGCAGGCCATCAGGACCCGGCATGAGCCTGCTGGCGGCGGCAGCGGGCGTGGTGGCCGGCTCGTCGGCGCTGACGCTGCTGAACGCGCGGCGACGCGAGACCGCCTGGCGCCACGCCTTTCCGCCGGAAGGGCAGTTCATCCCCGTCGAGGGGCGCCGCATCCATGCGCATGTCAGCGGTCGGACGGACGCCCCCGCCGTGGTGCTGATCCACGGCGCGAACGGCAATCTGAGGGATTTCACCTTTGACCTGGCGGATCGGCTGGCCGGCCGGTTCCGGGTGATCGCCGTGGATCGGCCCGGCATGGGCTGGTCCGACGGCTGGGGCGAGGCCGACAGCGACCCGATGGTGCAGGCGCGCGTGCTGCGTCAGGCGGTGGCCGCGCTTGGGGTCACGCGGCCCGTCGTGCTGGGCCATTCCTATGGCGGATCGGTGGCGATGGGCTGGGCCTTGCAGGACCCGCAGACCGCCGGACTGGTGCTGCTGGCCGGGGCCACGCACCCGTGGCAGGGCTACGGCCTGGGCGCCTGGTATGCGGTGAATGCCACGCCGCTGGGCCGTCCCGCGCGGGTGCTGGCGGCGGGGCTGGCGCCCCGGCGGATGATCGACGCCTCGCTGGCCGCGGTCTTTGCACCCGCGCCGGTGCCTATTGGCTATGCGGCGCATTTTGGCCCGGGCCTGGCGCTCAGGCGGCAGACGCAGGCGGCGAACACGCGGCAGGTCAATGCCCTGCTGGCGCATGTCACGCGGATGCAGCCCCGTTACGCCGCGCTTTGCTTGCCGATCGAGGTTCTGCACGGCGACGCGGACACCGTGGTCGGCATCGACATCCACGCCCGCAAGCTGGCGGCCGAGGTGCCCTCGGCCCGGCTGACGGTGCTGGCGGGGGCCGGGCACATGCCCCATCATTCCCACCCCGACGCGGTTCTGGACGCCGTGAACCGGGTTGCGGCGCGCGCCGGCCTGCCCGGCGCCCCGGACGGCTCAGAGCGCGGCTAGACCGTCCCAGACCAGCTTCACCCCGACCAGCGCGACCATCGTATAGGTGAAGGGATAGAAGACCTCGGCCCGCATCCGCCTGACGATCGCCGCGCCGATCCGCACCGCGACCACCGCCAGCGGCGCCAGCACCAGCGCCGAGATCAGAACGTCGCGCTGGAACATCCCCAGCGCCGCATAGGGCACAACCTTGATCGCGTTCACCACCGCGAAAAAGATCACCGAGGTTCCGGTATAGGTCCGGGGGTCCAGCCGCTTGGGCAAGACCTGGATCTGGAACGGCGGCCCGCCGGCGTGCGCCACGAACGAGGTGAACCCCGCGACCGCCCCCCACAGCCAGCCCATCGCCGGGATGTGACGCGGCGCCCGGCCCAGCCAGCGCCCCAGCAGCGCGCGCGCAGCAAAGGCCAGCGCCACCGCGCCGACCATCAGCCGCACCACCGCGTCCGAGGTGATCGCCGCCGTCGCCCAGCCCAGTCCGATGCCGATCAGCGCGGCCGGCAGCATCACCCGCAGCACCGACCCGTCGCGCCAGCCGCGCCAGGTCCACAGGCTGACCGCATCCATCATCAGAAGGATCGGCAGCAGCACCGCCGCCGCCAGCACCGGCGGCATGACCAGCGACATGACCGGCACGCCCATCAGCGCGAAGGCGCCGCCCAGCCCGCCCTTTGACAGCCCGACCAGCGACACCGCCAGCACGGTGACCCACAGCATCGCCGGGGTCGCGAAAACCGTCCAATCCGCCATGCGCCGGGTGCTCCTGTCCAAGGGACCGCCCTGCCCCCGCGGCGCCACCAGACCCTGCCGCGTCGCACTTGTCCAGCCCCCTCCAGGGCGACACCGGGCGGGCCCGTAAGGGAGGCGGGCGTCAGCCGCCTGTATGGCTCATGTGGCGGCTCATTTGCCCGGCGACGCGCTGGCGCGAATAATCGAAATCGTGGCCCTTGGGCTTGCGCGAAATGGCCGCGCGGATCGCCTGCTCCAGAACCCGGTCGTCGTCCGAGGCCCTGAGCGGCGCGCGCAGATCGGCCATGTCCTCTTGCCCCAGGCACATGAACAGCTCGCCCGTGCAGGTCACGCGCACCCGGTTGCAGCTTTCGCAGAAATTATGCGTGAGCGGGGTGATGAAACCGATGCGCTGGCCGGTTTCCTCGATGCGGACATAGCGCGCGGGACCGCCCGTCCGGTCGGGCAGATCGGTCAGGGTAAAGACCTCGGCCAGGCGGGCGCGCAGGTCCTTTAGCGGCCAATATTGATCGAGACGCGCCTCTTCGGACATCTCGCCCATGGGCATCACCTCGATGAAGGTCAGGTCGTGCCCCTCACGCGCGCACCATTCGGTGATGGGGACCAGCTCGTCCTCGTTGAAGCCTTTCAGCGCGACGACGTTGATCTTGATCGTCAGGCCCGCCGCGCGCGCCGCGTCGATACCGGCCAGCACCTGCGACAGCCGTCCCCAACGGGTGATGGTGGCGAATTTCGCGTCGTCGAGCGTGTCGAGCGAGACATTCACCCGCCGCACCCCCGCCTCGGCCAGCGGGGCGGCGAATTTCGCCAGTTGCGAACCGTTGGTGGTCAGCGTCAGCTCCTTCAGCGCGCCGCTGTCCAGGTGCCGCCGCATCCCCTGAAAGAACGTCAGAATGCCCTTGCGCACCAGCGGTTCGCCGCCCGTGATGCGCAACTTCTCGACGCCCAGCCCGATGAAGGCCGTGCACAGCCGGTCGAGTTCCTCGAGCGAGAGCAGATCCTTCTTGGGCAGAAAGGTCATGTGCTCGGCCATGCAATAGGTGCAGCGAAAATCGCAGCGATCCGTGACCGAGACGCGCAGATACTGGATCGCGCGTGCAAAGGGGTCGACAAGGGGGGCTTTGGTGGACATGGAACCTCCGGTTGCGGCAAAGCTAGTGCGCGTTCGCGTGAGAGACAAGGCAGCCGCCTTGCCGGGTGCGCGGCGCGGGGCTAGTGTTCGGCCATGCGTAGTGCCCCGACTCTGTTGCTGATCCCCCTGCTGGCCGCCTGCGGCCTGTCGCTGCCCGGCCGCGACACGCCGGCACCGGCGCCGGATGTCGCGGTGACCCTCGACCCGGGCGACAGCGTGACGCACCCCCAGGCCCGGCCCGGGGACGCGCAGACCGATCCGCAAACGGCCGCGCCAGCCGCCGTGCAGGCCAGTGCGCCGGCCGGTGCCGACGGCTATCTGGGCGAAACGCTGGCCGGGCTGGGCGCGCCGGCCGACCGGGGCCTTTGGCTGACAACCGGGTTGGTCACGGCGCCGCGTCCAGGGCGGGTCGTCGCGGCCTCGGGCCGGGCGGTCGCGGTCGAATTGCGCCCCTCGGGCGCGGCGGCGACGGCGGGCAGCCAGATCTCGTTGCAGGCGATGCAGGCGCTGGGGCTTTCGCTGGGCGATCTGGCGACGCTCGCGGTCTATGCCGACTGAGGCCGACTGACACCGGCCGGGGCGCCCTTGCACGCCCAGCCGCTGCGGTCTATCAGGCGCTCAGCCGTCCCCCAGAGACCGAGGTCCGCCCATGATCCCCCGCTATTCCCGCCCCGAAATGGTCGCCATCTGGTCGCCGGAAACCAAGTTCAGGATCTGGTTCGAGATCGAGGCCCACGCCTGCGACGCGCAGGCCGCGCTGGGTGTGATCCCCAAGGCCAACGCCGAAGCCGTCTGGCGCGCCAAGGACGTCGAATTCGACGTTGCCCGCATCGACGAGATCGAGGCCGTCACCAAGCATGACGTGATCGCGTTTCTGACCCATCTGGCCGAACATGTCGGTGCCGAGGACGCGCGCTTTGTCCACCAGGGGATGACCAGTTCGGACGTGCTGGACACCACGCTGAACGTGCAGTTGGTGCGCGCCGCCGACATCCTGCTGGCGGATATGGACAAGGTGCTGACGGCCCTGAAACGGCGCGCCTATGAACACAAGGACACCGTGCGCATCGGCCGCTCGCACGGGATTCATGCGGAACCCACGACGATGGGGCTGACCTTTGCGCGGTTCTACGCCGAGATGGCGCGCGGCAAGGCCCGGCTCGAGGCCGCCCGGGCCGAAGTCGCGACCGGCGCGATCAGCGGCGCGGTCGGCACCTTCGCCAACATCGACCCGGCGGTCGAAGAGCATGTCTGCGCGATGCTGGGCCTCTCGCCCGAGCCGATCAGCACCCAGGTGATCCCGCGCGACCGCCACGCGATGTTCTTTGCCACGCTGGGCGTGATTGCCGCGTCGATCGAGAACATCGCCATCGAGATCCGGCACATGCAGCGCACCGAGGTGCTCGAGGCCGAGGAGTTCTTCTCGGCCGGGCAGAAGGGTTCGTCGGCGATGCCGCACAAGCGCAACCCCGTGCTGACCGAGAACCTGACAGGTCTGGCGCGTCTGGTGCGCATGGCGGTGGTGCCTGCGATGGAAAATGTCGCGCTCTGGCACGAACGCGACATCAGCCATTCCAGCGTCGAACGCGGCATCGGCCCCGACACCACGATCACCCTGGACTTCGCTCTGAACCGGCTGGCGGGGGTGATCGAGAAACTGGTGATCTACCCCGAGAACATGCTCAGAAACATGAACAAGTTCAAGGGCCTGGTCATGTCGCAGCGGGTGCTTCTGGCCCTGACCCAGGCCGGAGTCTCGCGCGAGGACGCCTATCGCCTGGTGCAGCGCAACGCGATGAAGGTCTGGGAACAGGGCAAGGATTTCCGCGAGGAACTGCTGGCCGACGCCGAGGTGCGCAAGGCGCTGACCGAGGACCAGATCAACGAGAAATTCGATCTGGGCTATCATACCAAGCATGTCGATACGATCTTCCGCCGGGTGTTCGGCTGACCGACCGCTCAAGACCGCGACACAGGGACTGGGGCGCAGGGACTCGGGCGCGGGCGATCCGGCAGCCATGCTGAGCCTTGATCGGATGTCGGAGTTCCGTTAAGGGAATTTACCTTTCCTTACGGAATTACCCCATGACCGCCTCCGATATTGTGTTGCGTAACTTGTACCTCGACCTGATTCAAGACGTTCTCATCAACGAAATCTACAAGGACCCGCCGCTGAAACGCACGCCTTTGACCCGCCTTTTCAAGGCGTTGGGAATGCGGGCCAAGCATGTCACCGGGACCGAATTCGACCCCAGCCGTCGCACCAAGGGGCTGGACTGGCCCTCGGTCGCGCATACCATGATCGGCCAGGGGCGCATGTCGAACCTGCGCCAGATCTGCTCGGACGTGATCGAACGCGGGGTCCCGGGGGACTTCATCGAAACCGGCGTCTGGCGCGGTGGTGCGTGCATCTACATGCGCGCGATCCTGAAGGCCTATGGCGATACCGGCCGCACGGTCTGGGTTGCCGACAGTTTCGAGGGGCTCCCGCCGCCCAACGCCGAGGCCTACGCGCTGGACAAGGGGGACAAGCACTACACCCTGCCCGCCCTGGCGATCTCGCGCGAACAGGTCGAGGCGAACTTTCGCCTTTATGGCCTGATGGACGATCAGGTGAAATTCCTGAAGGGCTGGTTCAGCCAGACCCTGCCCACGGCGCCGATCGACAAGCTGGCCGTGCTGCGGCTCGATGGCGACATGTATGAAAGCACGATGGACGGGCTCAAGGCCCTCTATCACAAGGTCAGCCCGGGCGGCTATGTGGTGGTGGACGACTATCACGCCGTCGCCGCCTGCAAGGCCGCCGTGCACGACTACCTGAACGCCGAGGCCAAGGGCGAGACCGTCGAGATCCAGGAAATCGACGGCACCGGCGTCTACTGGCAGCGGCGCGTCTGAGATCAGTCGCCGGGCGTCTCGCGGGCGTGACCGTCAAGGTCACGCCGGGCTTTTTCGGCCCGCGCCCGGGCCAGATCGCGATCGGACTTGGCCAGGCCGTGTTTCGCGGCATTCGCGGTGCCCGTTGCGCGGGCTTCTTCGCGGGCCGCCTGCTTGCGCCGGGTGCGCAGATTGACGATCTTTGCCATCACAGACTCTGCGCGCGGAACGTGTCGCATTGCCCGGGATCGCCCGAGCGGTAGCCGCGAAAGAACCAGTCCTGCCGCTGTTGCGAGGTGCCGTGCGTAAAGCTGTCGGGCACCGGACGGCGGCCGGCCGCGCGTTGCAGCGCGTCGTCGCCGATGCGCGCGGCGGTCTCCAGCGCCTGGCGGATGTCGGCATCGGTCACGCGCAGCCGTTGCGATGCCTGTTGCGCCCAGAGGCCGGCATAGCAATCGGCCTGCAATTCGATCCGCACCGACAGCGCGTTCGCCTGGCTTTCCGACACGCGCGCGCGCTGCGCGTTGACCTGCCCCAACGTGCCCAGCAGGTCCTGGACGTGGTGCGCGACCTCATGCGCGATGACATAGGCATTGGCGAAATCGCCGCCCGCGCCAAGCTGATCGCGCATCACGCGGAAGAAATCGGTATCCAGGTAGACCTTGGTATCGCCCGGGCAATAGAACGGACCCATGGCCGCCTGCGCGGCACCGCAGGCCGACCCGGTGGCGCCGGAATACAGCACCAGCGTCGTCGGCGCATACCGTCGCCCCGAGGCGCGGAAGATCTCGGTCCAGACCTGTTCGGTTTCCGCCAGGACGGTCGCCACAAAGGCCTCCTGGTCGTCGTCGATCCGGTTCGGGCCCGTCGGCGCCGGGGCCGAGGCGACCGTGCCACCACCACCCGAGGCGTTCAGGAACGGGGTCACATCGACGCCGAAATACGCGCCCACCAGCAGCACGACCAGCGTGCCGACGATCCCCAGCGCCCCGCCGGGGCCGCGCCCGCCGCCACCGCCCCCGCCGGCCCGGCCGCGCCGGTCCTCGATGTTGCTGCTGGTCCGTCTGCCACGCCATTCCATCGCACGCCCTCCTGCTCACCTGTGCGCCATGTTGCCGCAGCCGCGGCGGGTGTCAAACGAAAGGGCGGCCCCGCGGGACCGCCCCTTGTGCGTTTCGCACCCCCGGGATCAGCCCCTGGGGCCGATCATGTCCTCGGGCCGAACGATGCGATCGAAGGTCTCGGCATCGACAAAACCCAGGGCGATCGCTTCTTCCTTCAGCGTGGTGCCATTCTTGTGCGCGGTCTTCGCCACCTTGGTCGCGTTGTCGTAGCCGATCGTCGGCGCCAGCGCCGTGACCAGCATCAGCGATTCCTTCATCAGCTTGTCGATGCGCTGGGTGTTGGCCTGGGTGCCCACCACCATGTTGTCGGTGAACGCGCTGGCCGAGTCGCCCAGAAGCTGCATGGATTGCAGCACGTTGTAGGACATCATCGGGTTGTAGACGTTCAGTTCGAAATGCCCCTGGCTGCCGGCGAATCCCACCGCCGCATCATTGCCCATGACATGCGCGCAGACCATGGTCAGCGCCTCGGCCTGGGTCGGGTTCACCTTTCCGGGCATGATCGACGAGCCGGGTTCGTTTTCCGGCAGGATCAACTCGCCCAGACCCGAGCGCGGGCCCGAGCCCAGCAGCCGCAGGTCGTTGGCGATCTTGAAAAGCGAGGCGGCGACGGTCTTCAGCGCGCCCGAGAACATGACCATCGCGTCATGGGCGGCCAGCGCCTCGAACTTGTTCGGGGCGGTGACGAACGGCAGGCCGGTGATCTCGGCGATCTGCGCGGCGACGCGCGAATCCCAGCCGACCCGCGTGTTCAGCCCGGTGCCGACCGCGGTGCCGCCCTGCGCCAGTTCGTAGATATGCGGCAGGCACATGGTCACCCGTTCGATCCCGCGTTCGACCTGCTTGGCATAGCCCGAGAATTCCTGGCCCAGCGTCAGCGGCGTCGCGTCCTGCGTGTGGGTGCGGCCGATCTTTATGATGTCCTTGAACTCTTCTGCCTTGGCGGCGAGCGCACGGTGCAGCTTTTCGAGGCCGGGGATCAGCACGTCGCGCGCCTGCATGGCGATGGCGACATGCATCGCGGTCGGGAAGGTGTCGTTCGACGACTGCCCCATGTTGCAATGGTCGTTCGGGTGCACCGGCGATTTCGAGCCCATGACCCCGCCCAGCATCTCGATGGCGCGGTTCGAGATGACCTCGTTCGCGTTCATGTTCGACTGCGTGCCCGAGCCGGTCTGCCAGACCACCAGCGGGAAGTTGTCGTCGAACTTGCCGTCGATCACCTCGGTCGCGGCGGCGGCGATGGCGTCGGCCAGTTCGGGCGCCATGTCGCCCTGCGCCTTGTTCACCAGCGCGCAGGCCTTCTTGATGACGCCAAGCGCGCGGATGATCGGCACCGGCTGACGCTCCCACCCGATGGGAAAGTTGATGACGCTGCGCTGGGTCTGCGCGCCCCAATACTTGTCGGCGGGGACGTCCAGCGGGCCGAAGCTGTCGGTCTCGGTGCGGGTCGCGGTCATGGCGAGGCTCTCCTGCGATGGATCTGCCCGTCTCTTAGCCAGCGGCGGGCGAAAACGCAATTGGTATGCGGATGTATGCAAAGCAGGCGGCATCCGGCGTTCAAACAGAGTTGATGCGCGCGGTCCGCGACCCGGCGGAGTGTTGCCTGAATCGCCGCTTTGTTGCAGGCTGCCGCCACGGCGCTCGCCCGCCCCCGGTCGAGGGACGACGACATTTCAGGAGTAAGACTTTGCCTCAAGACGGTTTTAAGGCCGCCCGGCGCACCGCCCTTTTCATCGCGGTGCTGGGCTCCGGGGCCGCGACCCTTTCCACTTTGCCCGCGCGGGCCGACACGATGGACCCGTGGTATATGCCCGCCGCGACCCGCGCCGCCCAATTCGCCGATTTCCGCGAGGATCACCGCCGCAGCGTGGTTGAATTCCAGCCCTTCCGGGCCGAACTGCTGGGCACGGCAACCGATGGCACGGCGCTCAGGCTGACCTCGCTCAACCCCTATGTGAACGCCTGGTTCGTGCTGGAAACCGGCGAGGGGCGCAGCGCCCGAAGCTGGCATCTCGAGAATGCCGCACCCGAGCTGTTCACCGTGTCCCTGGGCGCCGATGGGCGCACGCTGACCATCGACAGCGAGGCCGGCACCACCACCTGCACCCCCTGGGACGGCGAACTCGAGGCCGCGCGCGCGTCGAACCTGCCCTATGCGCCGATCTGCGACCAGCGGTTGTTCGTGCGCAACCACGGGTCCGGCAGCCGCACCACGCGCGAGGCGGTGACGGATTTCCTGCGCAGCTATGTCCCGTTCGGGGAAAGCCTCATCAACGTCATCAAGGACACCCTCTACGAGGATGCCTATCTGACCTCGGCCCAGACCATGGACGAGGCCGAGGCCGGCTCGGTCGTGGCGGCGCTGGGTCAGGCCGACCTGCGCTCGCACCCGGTGATGCGCTCGAACCTGCGGGTCGATCTGGTCGGCGCCGAAGCCACCCAGATGGAGGCCGGAAGCTGGTATGCCGTGCAGAACGCGCCTGGTATCTACGCCAGCGTGGTGCAGCCCGGAATGGTCAGCCAGGCGGTGCTGAACGTGCCCGGCGCGAACGGTCTGGACGGGGTCGAGAACCGTTCGGACGTGCACATGTTCGCCTTTGATCTCAGCCGGTTCGATCTGCGCTACGAGGTCGGCACCGATCACCCGCAGGTGGACTGGTCGCCGCGCCCCTCGGGCCAGGGCCGCGATTATTCGCTGCCGGGTCCCGACGGGTTCGGCACGGTCGATCCCCTGCAAATGACCGGCATGTTGAACCCGATCTTCATCGACCGGGTCGCGGGCATCTTTGCCGGCGGGTTCAAGCGCGACCACGGCGCCTGGCGGCTGACCGATTTCGCCTATACCAACCACGGCCATCACTATGGGTTCGTGGTGAACGGCGTGGTCCTCAGCCGTCTGCAACCGGGTCTGGCGACGATCTATGTGCTGCAAGACGGCAGCGTGCACATGGAAACCTGGTCCGAGGACCTGAATTCCCTGCTGCCGCATATCCGCTTCGCGCGCCAGAACGGCACGCCGCTGGTCGAACCCGATGCCGAGGGCGTGGGCGTTCCGGGCGCGCAGGTGCGCAGCTGGATGGGCGGCAACTGGTCAGGCAGCGCCGAGGCACAGCTTCGCACCCTGCGCTCAGGGCTGTGCGAACGCGCGGTGGACGGCCGCCAGATCCTGATCTACGCGGTGTTCATGTCCGCCACCCCCTCGGGCATGGCGCGCACCTTTCAGGCCTATCACTGCGACTATGCGATGCTGCTGGACATGAACTCGCTCGACCTGACCTATTCTGCGGTCTACGCGCGCGAACCGGGATCGCAGACCTTTACCATCGAACATCTGGACCGGCGCATGGCGGAAAGCGATTCCCGCCACCGCGACGGCACCCCGATGGGGCGTTTTATCGAGTTCTCCGACAATCGCGACTTCTTCTACCTGCTCCGCCGCTGAGGGAGGAACCGTCATGAACAGGCTGGCAAGGCTGGCTCTGGCGCTGGGGATCGCCCTGGCGCCGCTGGGCGCGAGCGCGCAGACGCTCCAGCAGAACAACGAGGCGATGTTTCGCGAGATGCAGCAGTGGCGTGGCCTGAGCGCCGCCACCATGAGCCGCATCCGCGCGATCTTTGCCACCGCGCCGCACATGGGTCAGGGCAACCCCGCCGTGACCCGCCACCCGCTGACCCCGGACGAGGCGGCGCAGCGGCAGGGCGGGTCGGTGGACAGCGTTCGCCGCGCCTATCGCAACGCGCGCTTCGAACGGATCTGCGGCCACCCCTACGAGGTGCCGCTCTACGATCCCGCCACCCAGACGCCCGAGGACGCGACCGTCTGCGCCTTCATGTTCGAATATCCAAACGTGCCGCTGGTCTATCCGGTGACCTGGGTGCGCGCCGACCAGGCGGTGGCGCTGTGCGCGGCCGAGGGTGCGCGCATCGGCGACGCCCATGAATGGGAGGGCGCGGCGGCCGGCGCCCTGCTGCCGCCCGACTACAATTTCGCGCTTGGCAGCCAGCAGGCGATGCGGGCCTGGCACAACCAGCATTACGCCAGCCAGTCGAACGTCTATTCCATCGGCACCTGGCGGCGCGGGGTCTGCGCGACGGGCAGTTTCAAGACCCCGGGCTGCAACGGCGGCTCGTGGTCGGGCTGCGGGTCGAACACCTATCCGGCGGGGTCCTTTCCACAATGCCATTCGCCGCTGGGGGTCTACGATATCGATGGCAACGCGGCCGAGCACATGAACCTGCCGCTGGCGCCCGACCAGATGGCCTCGCGCGGATCGACGACGCTGGGTGTGACCGAAATGAAAGGATCGTGGTTCATCTGGGACACGGTGCGCGCGCATGAACACTGGGCCCGCTGGCGGGCGCCGTTCTGGCATGGCTCGCGCGTGCTGTCACCGGCCAGCCATTCCAACTATCACCTGGGATTCCGCTGCTTTCGCGACCTCTGAGCACCGCCTCGGAAATCGGGCGGTGACGGACGCGACGATCTGACATCGGCGGGGCTCCGAAACCTTGGCGCGGGCCCTGTCGAACGCAGGGCGAACCCGCTGGAGGCCGACGACAGCGACCAGGCGCGGAACGAGGCAGTCCACCGCGTCGCCCCGCCCGGGACCAGCCGGACCGATCCCGGGGGCGCAGGTCACGGCCTTCGTGCGGACCGACCGGCTGAAACGGATCGGTGCCCGGATCTGAAGGGAGGGCAAGGGTCGGTGGATCCCCTTGCCCACCCCGCCGGCCCCACGCCGCCCGTGGTGGACAGCCGCGCGCCCCGGGGCTGCGTCAACCAGATCGAGACCGCCCGGCAAGGCGCTGGGGTGTCGATCCCGTGCGCTGAGCGGTGCAAGGGGCCTCCTCCGCGCGCCGTCAGGTGTAATCGGCGCGGCTCAGGCCGTATTTTGCCATCTTCTCGTTCAGCGTGCGGCGCGGCAGGCAGAGCTCCTCCATCACCGCGACGATCGAGCCCTTGTGCCGGCGCATCGTGTTGTCGATGAGCGTGCGCTCGAAGGCTTCGACATAATCCTTGAGCGGCTTGCCCTCGGTCGTCAGCGCCCCGCCCGAGGCCTCGTTTTCCGCCATCACCAGCGACACGACCGAGCCCGTTCCGCGCCGGTTCTGCAACACCGCCTGTTCCGCGATCGCGATCAGTTGCCGGACGTTCCCGGGCCAGGGCGCCTGCAACAGATAGGCCGCGTCCTGGGCGCTGAGATCGGGTGCGGGGCTGCCGTATTCCTCGGCGTAATCTTCGGCATAGGACTTGAACAGCGCCAGAATGTCCTCGCCGCGCGTCCTGAGCGGCGGCAGGGTCAGCGTCATTGCCGCCAGGCGAAAGTAGAGATCGGGCCTGAGCACGTCCTGCAAGGTGCGCCCCGGCTTGTGATCGTTGCAGATCGCGACGATGCGGGTGGCGGGCGGCGTCGGCTGGTCGTTGATGACGCTCAACAGGCGGCCCTGCATCGCCGGGCTCAGGGCCTCGATGTCCTCGAGACACAGCGTGCCGCCGCGCGCCTCTTCGACCAGGGGCAGGCCGCCCTGCTCGACCGGGCCGAACAGACGCGCGGCCAGCGTCTCGTCATCGAGCCCCAGACACGAGACCGTCACGAATTTCCGTCCCGCGCGCGGACCGACCGCGTGCAGGGCGTGCGCCACCAGCGTCTTGCCGGTGCCCGTCTCGCCGTCGATCAGCACATGGCCGTCGGCCTGGCCGTAATCCAGGATATCCTCGCGCAGGCGCACCATCTCGGGGCTGTTGCCGACCAGCCGGCGCATCAGCGTCGATCCGTCGGCCAGTTCCTGGCGCAGTGCCCGGCTTTCCAGCGCCAGCGCGCGCGCCTTGAGCGCCGCGCGCGCGAGGTCGGCCATGCGCTCGGGGTCGAAGGGTTTTTCCAGAAAGTCCCAGGCCCCCAGCCGCATCGCCTCGACCGCCATCGGCACATCGCCGTGCCCGGTGATCAGGATAACCGGCAGGGTCGCGTCCATGCCCATCAGCTTTTTCAGCAGAACCATCCCGTCCATGCCCGGCATGCGGATGTCGGTCACGACGATGCCCGGGAAATCCGCGCCGAGATTGGCCAGTGCCTCTTCGGCGCTGGCGTAGGTTTCCGGCTGGAAGCCCGACAGCGACAGCCATTGGCTGATCGACGCGCGCATGTCCTGTTCGTCGTCGATCACGACGATGCGCGAGGGGGTCCGCCCCGAATGGGTCCCGTCGGGGGAAGCCAGTTCGCTGGGGGTCATGGAAGCACTCTCCTCGTGGTGGTCAGGTCGGTCAGGGTCACGCCGCGCCCTCGCCCGCAGGCTCCAGCACCGGAAGCGCGATGTCAAAGGCCGCGCCCCCCTCGGGGACGTTGCGCGCGGTCAGGCGGCCGCCGTGGTCGGCGACGATGCCGGACGAGATCGCCAGGCCCAGCCCGACCCCCTCGCCCGGTTTCTTCGAGGTGTAGAAAGGTTCGAACACCTTGTCGATCGCGGCGATGCCGGTGCCGTTGTCGCGGATCGTCAGCGTCACCGTGTCGCCCTGCGTCAGGATCAGGTCGATCTGCGGCGCGTTCACCCCGCGCGTGGCATCGACGGCATTGCGCATCAGGTTGATGATGACCTGCTCCAGCCGCAGCCGGTCGCCCATCACCCGAACCGGGTCCTTGGGCAGGGTCCGCACCACCAGCACACGGCGCTCGCGCAGGCGCGGCTCCATCATCGTCAGGGCCTCGGTCACGCAGTCGCGCAGATCCAGCGGCTGGAACGCGTCGCCGCCCTTGCGCGCGAAGCTCTTGAGCTGGCGGGTGATCGCGCCCATCCGGTCGATCAGGTCGTCGATGCGTTGGACCGACACCAGCGCCTCTTCGGACCGGCGCCGGTTCATCAGCAGCCGCGCGCCGGCCAGATAGGTCTTCATCGCCGCCAGCGGCTGGTTCAGCTCGTGGCTGACGGCGGCCGACATCTCGCCCAGAACCGCCAGTTTCGACGATTGCGCCAGCGTTTGCTCGGCCACGGTCAGGTCCTGCTGGGCTTTCTCGCGCGCCGCGATCTCGCGTTGCAGGCGCAGGTTCAACTGCCTGAGTTCGACGGATTCCTGTTCGAACCGCGCCGACAGCGACCACGCCCGGCGCGACAGCATGTAGAACACCATCGCCAGAAGCAGCGCGAACCCCATGATGACCAGCGCCAGAACGCCGTTCACCTTTTCGCGCACGCCGTCGTAGGTGGTGAAGCTGATCAACCGCCAGCCACGGTGGCGCACCCGCGTTTCCGACCGCAGCACGGCGGCGTTGCTGACAAAGGCGTCGGGCCCGCGCCCGGCCAGGTCGGCGGTGTATTGCAAGGCGCGCTCGATGGCCGTCGGCGGCGCGCGCAGGGCCAGGGCCTCGGCCTCGGTCCGGCCGCGCCAGCGCGGTTCGGTGGCCAGGATGATCCGCCCCTCGCTGTCCAGAAGCGCCACCGCGTCGGCCAGTCCCGCCCACGAGCGTTCGAACTTGGCCAGGTCCACCTCGACCGTGACGACGCCCAGCACCTGCCCGGCGGACCTGAGCGCGCGGCCATAGAAAAACCCATACCCGCCGGAATCGCGGGGCTGCACGGAAAAGATCGTGTCGTTGGCGCGCCGCGAATCCACGAACAGCGGGTCGGTCGCGCGCATCACGCCCAGTCGGTTGCGATCCGTGGCGGCGACCACCCGTCCGGTCGTATCCAGCAGTTCGATCGCCGCCGAGCCGACCTCGCCCTGCAACTGGATCAGCACCTGCGAGATCGACGCGTAGTTGGCGTTTTGCAGCGCCTCGCGCAGGACCGGGTCGCGCGCCAGCAGGATCGGCACCACCTGGGTGCGCTGCAACTCGGCCTCGATGTTGCCGGCATACAGCACCAGCCTGAGTTCGGCCCGGTTGCGCGTATCGACCGCGAAACTGTCACCGAGCCAGCCATCCATCACCCAGACCGTCGCCACGGCCGCGACCAGCAGCACGCCGACCAGCACCTTGCCCCAGGCGGGCACGCCGGTGCGCAGGGCCGCCACGGGCGACGAGAGGGCGGGGTCTTGGCTCATGCCGGTCAGTGTAGGCAGCCGCGCGGGCGGGCTCAAGCAGCGGCGCGAGCGGTTGTGATCACGTCAGCGCCAAAGCGCCCATCAGCCCCTCGAACAGCGCGACGCCATCGGTGCCGCCGTGCTGGGCGCTGATCGCGCGTTCGGGGTGTGGCATCATGCCCAGGACGCGGCGGTTGGCCGACAGGATGCCGGCGATGTCACCCATCGACCCGTTCGGGTTCTGCGCATAGCGAAAGGCCACGCGGTCCTCGGCGTGAAGCTGCGTCAGGGTCTCGGCGTCGGCCTGATAATTGCCGTCGTGATGGGCGATCGGAATGGCGATCCGCTGGCCCGGCGCGTAGCCCCGGGTAAAGGCGCTGTCGGTCGTCGCGACCTCGAGCGTGACGGATTTGCACAGGAACCGAAGCCCGGCGTTGCGCATCAGCACGCCCGGCAGCAGGCCGGATTCGACCAGCACCTGAAATCCGTTGCACACGCCCAGCACATAGCCGCCGCGTTCGGCGTGGCTGCGCACCGCGTTCGCGATGGGCGAGCGCGCGGCGATGGCGCCGCAGCGCAGGTAATCCCCGAACGAGAACCCGCCCGGGATGCCGACCACGTCGGTGCCCTGGGGCAGCGCCGCGTCCTTGTGCCAGACGCGTGTGACCTCGGCGCCGGCGGCTTCGAAGGCGACGGCAAGGTCGCGGTCGCAGTTGGAACCCGGGAACGTGATGACCGCGGCCTTCATGTGCGCCTCCAGACGTGTGCGTTCGGGCCTCCTTTACTGCGCCCGCGCGCCGGGGGAAAGCGGTTTTCGCCAACGCTGGCGGGGGCCCGGCGGACTAATCCTAAGGTGGCATATGCCTCAGGGGCGCATCGTGCTTTCATGACCGCATCCAAGGGAGGATTTCATGACCAAGGTAACATTGACCGTGAACGGCCGGTCCATGTCGGGCGAGGCCGAGGGGCGCACGCTCTTGTCGTCGTTCCTGCGCGACACACTGGGCCTGACCGGCACGCATGTGGGCTGCGACACCAGCCAGTGCGGCGCTTGCGTCGTTCATGTGGACGGTCTGGCAATGAAAAGCTGCACCGTTCTGGTGCAGGACGTGGACGGCGCCAGCGTCACCACGATCGAAGGGATGGCCAACGCCGACGGCACGCTGGGCCGGGTGCAGCAGGCGTTCCAAGATCACCACGGTTTGCAGTGCGGTTTCTGCACGCCCGGCATGGTGATGTCTGCCGCCGCCCTTCTGGCCGAGAACCCCAAGCCGACCGAGGCCGAGATCCGCCACCATCTCGAGGGCAACATCTGCCGTTGCACGGGCTATCACAACATCGTCAAGGCGGTGCTTGCGGCATCGGGACAGGACGTCTCGGGGCTGGGCGTGGCGGCGGAATGATGCGCGCGCGCACCCTCGCCCTGGCCGCCGGCCTGACGCTGCTGCCGACGCTCGCCCTGGCCGAAGGCTTCTTCGACCGCGACCTCGGCGATGGCGGCAGCCCGGCCGAGTGCATGGACCGCGCCGAACGCACGCTCAACGCCTACGGGCGCGCGAGCGGCAGCACCGACATCTATGTCGCGCGCGGCAGCTGGTCGGTCGATGGCTATCATCTGGAACCCGGCAACATTGCCGTGCAGTTCCTGTGCCCCTACCGCGATTCGCACGTGTCGGTGACGATCCTTGTCGCGCACAGCGACACCACCGGCGACGCCGCCGAACCCGTGGTCAATGCCCTGGCCCAGATCTGGGACAACAACGGCATGAGCAACGGCAAATAAACCCGCCCCTGGCCTGCACCGCGGGCCCGAGGACACGGACACGCGGCGGGAACACGCCCCGCCGGTCACAGAACTCAGGGAGGACACCATGCCCATGGACGGCGGCATCGGCGCCAGCACGAAGCGGCGCGAAGACCTGCGTTTCCTGACAGGGAACGGACGCTACACCGACGACATCAACCTGCGCGGCCAGCTATACGCCTATTTCCTGCGCAGCCAGGTGGCCCACGGCCGGATCAACGGCATCGACTCGGCCCAGGCGGCGGCGATGCCCGGCGTCGTGCGTATCTTCACCGGCAAGGATTTCGAGGGGGTCGGCGGACTGCCCTGCGGCTGGCAGGTGACGGACAAGCACGGCCAGCCGATGCAGGAACCGGCGCACCCGGTGCTGGCCCAGGGCAAGGTGCGCCATGTCGGCGACCCGATTGCCGTGGTGGTGGCGGAAACCGCCGAACAGGCGCGCGACGCGGCCGAGGCGATCGTCGTTGACATCGACGAGTTGCCGGCGGTGATCGACATGAAGGCGGCGCTTGCGGCGGACGCCCCAAAGGTGCACGAGGACCTGACCTCGAACCTGTGCTACGACTGGGGTTTTGTCGAAGAAAACAAGGGCGCCGTGGACGCGGCCTTTGCGGCAGCGGCGCATGTCACCACGCTTGAGCTGGTGAACCAGCGCCTGATCGCGAACCCGATGGAACCGCGTGTGGCGGTGGGTGACTACGATCCGTGGAACGACATGTCCACGCTCTACACCACCTCGCAGAACCCGCATGTGATCCGCCTGCTGATGGGCGCCTTCGTGCTGGGCATCCCCGAGCACAAGCTGCGCGTGGTCGCGCCCGACGTGGGCGGCGGCTTCGGCTCGAAGATCTTCCATTACGCCGAGGAAGCGTTCTGCACCTTTGCCGCGCGCGCCCTGAAGAAACCCGTCAAATGGACCTCGACCCGCTCGGAAGCCTTCATGAGCGATGCGCATGGCCGGGACCATGTGACCAAGATCGAGCTGGCGCTGGACGCGGACAACAATTTCACCGCGATCCGCACCGAGACCTACGCCAACATGGGTGCGTATCTGAGCACCTTTGCGCCCTCGGTGCCGACCTGGCTGCACGGCACGCTGATGGCCGGGAACTACAAGACCCCGGTGATCTATGTGAACGTGAAGGCGGTCTTCACCAACACCGTGCCGGTCGATGCCTACCGCGGCGCGGGTCGCCCCGAGGCGACCTTCCAGCTGGAACGCCTGATCGACAAGGCGGCACGCGAGCTGGGGGTTTCGCCGGTTGATCTGCGGCGTCAGAACTTCATCCAGCCCGACCAGTTCCCCTATGCCACCCCCGTGGCGGTCGAATACGACACCGGGAACTATGACGCGACGATGGACAAGATGCTGGCGCTGTCCGACTACGCCGGATTCGAGGCCCGCGCGGCCGAGAGCGCCAAGGCCGGCAAGCTGCGCGGCTTCGGCATCGCCCATTACATCGAGGCCTGCGGCATCGCGCCGTCGAACCTGGTGGGGCAACTCGGGGCCCGCGCGGGGCTTTACGAAAGCGCCACGGTGCGGGTGAACGCGACAGGGTCGATCAGCGTCTTCACCGGATCGCATTCGCACGGCCAGGGCCACGAGACCACCTTTGCCCAGGTCGTGTCCGAGCTGATCGGCATCGACGCCGGCCAGGTCGAGATCGTCCATGGCGACACCTCGAACACGCCGATGGGCATGGGCACCTATGGCTCGCGCTCGCTCGCGGTCGGTGGCTCGGCGCTGGTGCGCGCCACGAACAAGATCATCACCAAGGCCAAGAAGATCGCCGCGCACCTGCTGGAAGCGTCGGAAGCCGATATCGAGCTGAAGGATGGCAAGTTCTCGGTCGCCGGCACCGACAAGTCGGTGGATTGGGCCGGCGTCACGCTGGCGGCCTATGTGCCGCACAACTACCCGCTGGAAAGCCTGGAACCCGGGCTCGAGGAAACGGCGTTCTACGATCCCTCGAACTTCACCTACCCCGCCGGGGCCTATGGCTGCGAGGTCGAGGTGGACCCCGAGACCGGCAAGGTGACGATCCTGAACTTCACCGCCGCCGACGATTTCGGCAACGTGGTGAACCCGATGATCGTCGAGGGGCAGGTGCACGGCGGCCTGGCGCAGGGCATCGGTCAGGCGATGCTCGAGGCCTGCGCCTATGACGCCGACGGCCAGTTGCTGACCGGGTCCTACATGGATTACGCCATGCCGCGCGCCGACGATCTGCCCGCGTATACGGTGGACCACAGCTGCGTCACGCCCTGCACCCACAACCCGCTGGGCGTCAAGGGCTGCGGCGAGGCCGGGGCGATCGGCTCGCCGCCCGCCGTCGTCAACGCGGTGATCGACGCGCTGCATCGCGGCGGTCACACCCACGTCACCCATATCGACATGCCCGTTTCGCCTGCGCGCGTCTGGGCTGCCATGCAGGCCAAATAAGGGAGGCCGCGATGTATAACTTCGATTTCGTGAAACCCGCGAGTATCGCCGAAGCCGTCGAGGCCCTGTCGGGCGACGAGGCGCAGGCCCTGTCGGGCGGCATGACCCTGCTGCCGACGATGAAGCAACGGCTGAACGCGCCGGCGACGCTGGTCTCGCTGTCCGGCATCGCCGAGATGAAGGGCGTGCGCCGCGATGGCGACACGCTGGTCATCGGCGCGGCCACCCCGCACGCGGTGGTGGCCCGCGAGGCCGCCGGTCACTATCCCGCGCTGGCCGCGCTGGCCGGGCAGATCGGCGACCCGGCGGTGCGCAACCGGGGCACCATCGGCGGCTCGATCGCCAACAACGACCCCTCGGCCTGCTATCCTGCGGCGGTGCTGGCCTCGGGCGCGGTGGTGGTGACCAACACGCGCGAGATCGCGGCCGACGATTATTTCCAGGGGCTGTTCGAAACCGCGCTGCATGACGGCGAAATCATCACCGCCGTGCGCTTTCCGATCCCGCAAAAGGCCGCCTATGCCAAGTTCCTGCAACCGGCGTCGCGCTTTGCGCTGACGGGGGCGTTCGTGGCGCAATACGCGGGCGGTGTGCGGGTGGCGATCACCGGCGCGTCCGAAGGCGGCGTGTTCCGCTGGACCGAGGCCGAAACGGCGCTGTCGGCCGATTTCAGCCCCGCGGCGATCGCGGGCAAGTCGGCCTCGGCCGATGGCATGATCGGCGACCTGCACGGCACGCCGGCCTACCGCGCGCATCTGGTCGGCGTCATGACGCGCCGCGCGGTGGCGGCCGCGCACTAGACACCGGGTTGGGATTCCGGCCGAAAAGGGGGCTTCGGCCCCCTTTTCCATGGCTCAGGCGCGCGGGTGGCGGGCCTTGCATTCCCAGCGGCCCGACTCGCGGCTCCAGTATTCGGCCTCGATCCCGGCTGCGGTCAGCGCGCGCCACTGGTCGCGCGCCCGCGCCAAGGCCTGCTGGTCGAGCCCGTCGAAGACGATGCACAGCCGTTCGACGGCGCGGACCTCGTCCGCGCCGACCTCGGCCCCGTCCAGCGCGATCAGGCAGCCGGTGGCGTTGGGCAGGTCGGAGACGCGCGTGCCGTCCCAGGTCAGCAGGCAGGGCTGGTCGGCGTCATGCGCGCCGCCCGCCAGCCCGTGCGGCAAGAACCCCTCGCCCAGCCAGAGCTGACGGTCGAGCGCCTCCATCCGCGCGCGGTCGGTGCCGCGCAGCGCGACCGCCAGGCCGATCTCTTGTGCCTTGCCGATCAATGTCGGCAACAGCACCTCGAGCGGGTCCTGCGTCAGATGGTAGAAGCGCGCGACAGCCATGGTTCAGGCGCTTGTCCCGGTCTCGAACCGGGCCCTGACCAGCGCGTCGAGCGTGCGCACCCCCCAGCCGGTCGCCCCTTTGGGCGCCAGCGTCGTCTCGCCCGGTGGCAACGTGACCCCGGCGATGTCGAGATGCACCCAGGGCGTGCCGGGCTTGACGAAACGTTGCAGGAATTGCGCCGCGGTGATCGCCCCGCCCCAGCGCCCGCCGGTGTTCTTCATGTCGGCCATGCGCGATTTGATGAGCTGGTCATAGGCCGGGCCCAGCGGCATCCGCCACGCGCCCTCGCCCTGCCCCTCGGCCGCTTTCAGCACCGCCCCGGCCAGCGCGTCGTCATTGGCGAACACGGCCGCGTTTTCGTGACCCAGCGCGACGACGCAGGCCCCGGTCAGCGTCGCCAGGTCGATCATCGCGGTGGGCTGGAACCGCTCTTGCGCATACCACAGCACATCCGCCAGCACGAGCCGCCCCTCGGCATCCGTGTTGATGATCTCGATCGTGTCGCCCTTCATCGATCGCACCACGTCGCCCGGCCGCTGGGCGCGCCCGTCCGGCATGTTCTCGACCAGGCCGACCAGACCGACGACATGCGCTGCCGCCTTGCGGGCGGCCAGCGCCATCATCGTCCCCGCGACGACACCCGCGCCGCCCATGTCGGTGATCATTTCCTCCATTCCGCCGGCCGGCTTGATCGAGAGGCCGCCACTGTCGAAGACCACGCCCTTGCCGATCAGCGCCAGCGGCGGGGTGTCGGCGCCCTTCCACTGCATGACGACGACCTTCGACGGGCTGTCCGACCCCTGCCCCACGCCCAGCAGCGCGCGCATCCCCAATTCGGCCAGTTGCGCCTCGTCCAGCACCTCGACGTCGAGCCCCAGCGCCCGCAGCGCCAGCAGGCGGTCGGCAAAGGTGCCGGTGGTCAGGACGTTGGCCGGTTCGTTGATCAGGTCGCGGGCGAAATGCACCGCCTCGGCCAGATGCAGGACCTCGGCGCAGTCCTTTGTTCGCGCCTCGGGATCGGCCACCATCAGGGCCACCGGACCGGGCGCCTTGGGGGCCTCGGCGCGCATGGCAAAGTCGTAGGCGCGCAGCGCGATGCCCTCGACCAGGAGAGGCAAACGGCGCACACCCTGCGCCAACACCAGCGCGCCCTCCGGCTTGAGACCGCGCGCGATGGTCGCGCCGGCCTTGCGCAGGTCCGCGGGCCCGGCCGCGCGCGCCAGTTTGACAAGCATCACGCCCGAGGCCTCGATCCCGGCCGGAAACGCCAGTTCGATGCCCTCGCCCGCCGCCAGGGCCGACCAGCGGTCGCTGGCCAGAGCCCGGCTCAGCGCGCCGCGCGCGCGGCGATCAAGCGGACGCGCCGCGAGCGGCAGCTCGGATTCGGCCAGCACGACGACACGCCCGGCGTGGTGGATCGCGGTGTCCGGGTCGGGGGCAAGGAAACGAAGTTCGACAAGGGCCATGGCGGGCGCTCCTTTCAGGTCGGCGCGAGCCTAGCGGCAAGCCCGACGCTTGACCAGTGGTGCGCCGCACCGGCCGGATTCCGCCGATAAGCTGTTTTCCTGCCGTGCGAATCCCGCTAGATTGCAGCCCCGTCGAGATCAACCGAGGATTCCCCGCGTGACGCGCCTGGACCGCTACATTCTGGCGCAACTCCTGTGGGTGTTCGGCTTCTTTTCCCTGGTGCTGGTGTCCGTCTATTGGGTCAACAAGGCCGTCAGCCTGTTCGACCGGCTGATCGGGGACGGCCAGCCGATGTCGGTGTTCCTGGAGTTCACCGCCCTCAGCCTGCCGATGCTGATCCGCACCGTGCTGCCGATCTCGGCCTTTGTCGCCACCTTGCAGGTGACACTGGGCCTGTTGCGCAATTCCGAGGTCGCGGTCATCCAGGCGGCGGGGATCTCGCCGCTCAGGCTGGCGCGGCCGGTGGTTCTGTTCGGGCTGATCGTCACCACCTTTCTGGTCGTGCTGATGCATTTCATCGTGCCCGAGGCCCGCAGCCAGTTGGCCCGGCGCCAGGCCGAGGTGGCGCAGAACATCACCGCCTCGCTGCTGCAAGACGGCGTGTTCCAGCACCCGGCCGAGGGCGTGACCTTTTTCATCAACGAAATCACCGAGGACGGGACGATGCGCGGCATCTTCCTGTCGGACGCGCGCAGCCAGTTGCAGCGCGTCGATTACACCGCCCGCACCGCCCTGATCGTGCCCGAGGCGACCGGGCCGAAACTGGTGATGATCGACGGGCAGGCGCAGATCCACGACCGCCGCTCAGGGCGACTTTCGGTGACGGGGTTCAGCGATTTCACCTATGATCTCAGCATCCTGGCCGGGCCGGCGGGGCGCGGCCGCTCGGTGCAGGAGCTGCCGACCCGCGACCTGATCGCCCCCACGCAGGCGCTGTTCGACGAAACCCATGCCACCGCGGCGCAGTTCCGCTTCGAGCTGGTCTCGCGTTTCGTGGACGGGTTCACGGCGCTGACGGCGGCGCTGATCGGCTACGCGGCGCTGGTCGCGGGCGGGTTCAGCCGGCTGGGGTTCTGGCGTGAGATCGTGCTGGCGGTGGCGCTGATCGCCGTGGTGCAATCGCTGGCCAACGCGCTGGCCGGGGCTGCCATGCGATCGGTCGGCCTGTCCTGGCTGGGGGCGATCCCGCTGGCACTGGCGGCACTGGCGGCGCTGGGGCTGATCGCCTGGGCCTCGCGCACGCGGCGGCTGCCGGGGGGCGCGCCATGACGCTGGGGCGCTATCTGGTGATGCGCCTGGCGGTCAGCTTCGCGCTGATCGCGGCCGTGTTCTTCGGGATGCTGATGCTGTTCGAGATCGTCGAAATGGTGCGCCGGCTGGGCGGCGGCACCACGCCGATGGCGGAAATCCTGTGGCTGTCGTTGCTGCATGTTCCCGCGACGTTCTACGAGATCCTGCCCCTGTTGACGATCCTGGCCTCGATGACCTTCGTGCTGGGGCTGGCGCGCACCTCGGAACTGGTGGTGATCCGCGGCGCGGGGCGCTCGGCCATGCGGATGCTGCGCGAGCCGTTCCTGGCGACGCTGCTGTTCGGCGCGCTTCTGGTCGCGGGGTTCAATCCACTGGTGGCCTCGGCCACGCGGGCCTACCAGGATCGGCTGGGCCGGCTGCAAAGCCCCGATCAGCAGACCCAGATCTCGCTCGAGGGGGCGGCGGTCTGGATGCGTCAGGGCGACGCACAGGGCCAGACCGTGATCCGCGCGCAGTCCGTGGACGCGGACGGGCTGGGGTTCCGGCACGTCACCTTTCTGTCGTTCGACCGCGACACCGGCGTGCCGCTGATCCGTATCGAGGCCGACCACGCGCGGCTCGATCCCGGGACCTGGCACCTCGAGGGGGCCAAACGCTGGGACCTGCGCGCCGACAACCCCGAACGGGAATCGCAGAGCTTTGCCGCGCTGGACCTGCCCTCGGACCTGACCGGCGAACGCATCCGCGAAAGCTTTGCGCGCGCCGGGACGCTGTCGGTCTGGGACCTGCCCGAATTCATCCACGCGCTGGACCGCGCGGGCCTGTCCTCGCGGCCACACCGCGCGCAGTTCCAGGCCGAGCTGGCGCTGCCGTTCCTGATGGCGGCGATGCTGATGGTCGGGGCGGTGCTGAACTTTCGCCACACCCGTGCTGGCGGCACCGGAACGCGCATCCTGATGACCGTGCTTGCCGGATTCGCCCTGTTCTTTCTTCGCAATTTCGCGCAAGTTCTGGGAGAGAACGGGCAGATTCCGTTGTCGCTGGCGATCTGGACACCACCTGTTGCTTCCATGCTGCTGGCGCTTGGGATATTGCTGCACCTGGAGGATGGCTAGTTTGGCGAGAGTGACGCGCAAGACCCGAGGACCGGCCGGGACCGCTTCGGCGGTTGCGGGCGGCGTCGTGCGCGTGGCCTGGCTGGCCTTTGCTCTGATTCTGGGGCTGGTGTCGGGGCTGTCGGTCGGCGGACCCGCCGCCGCGCAATCGCGTCCGGCGACGCTGATGGCCGATCAGGTCTATGTGGACGGGGCGGGCCGGCTGGTGGCCTCGGGCGCGGTCGAGGTGTGGCACGGTTCCACCCGGATGACCGCCGAACGCGTGGTTTTCGACCGCCGCCAGGACCAGTTGATCGTCGAAGGGGCGATCAGCGTTTCGGACGGGCCCGACCAGGTGATCCTGGCCGATGCCGCGCAACTGTCGCCTTCGCTGCGCACCGGCATCCTGACCAGCGCCCGGGTCATGCTGGACCAGCAGTTGCAGATCGCCGCCGCCCGCGTGCGCCGCGGCGCCAACGGCGTCAGCCAGATGGATGCGGTCGTCGCCTCGAGCTGCCCGGTCTGCGCCACGAACCCGACCCCGCTGTGGGAAATCCGTGCGGACCGCGTCACCCATGACGAGAACACGCGCCGCCTGCTGTTCGAACGCGCGCAATTCCGGCTGGCCGGGGTGCCGGTGTTCTACGCGCCGCGCCTGGCGCTGCCGGCGCCCGGAAACCCGCGCCTCAGGGGGTTCCTGCGGCCGGTCTTCGGCATGGACAGCGCGCTGGGGTTCTCGGTCGGGATGCCGTATTTCATCCCCTTCGGTGACACGCGCGACCTGACCCTGACCCCGACCTTGCGCAGCAGCGGCTCGGCCACGCTGGGCTTTCGCTGGCGCGTCGCCCGGCAGAACGGCGGAATCGAGATCGGCGGCCAGATCTCGCGCGATACGATCCGCCCCGGCGAGTTGCGCGGCTATGGCTATTTCCGCGCGCTGTTCCAGTTGCGCGACGATTGGCGGCTGACCGCGGATGTGATGATCCCCTCGGACCGGACCTATCTGGAAACCTATGACATCACCGACGACCCGCGCCTGCGCGGCCACGTCACGCTGGAGCGGATCCACCGCGACCAGGCGGCCCGGGCACGCGTCCTGGGGTTCTATTCGCTGCGCGCCGCCGACGTGAACGACGAACTGCCCAACCGCGTCGTCGAGGCCGATCTCGACCGGCGTATCGGGCTTGAATCGACGCCCCTGGGGGGGGAACTCAGGCTGCGGCTGGGCGCACGGGCGTTCTGGCGGAACTCGGCCATCGACGGGGTGCGCGGCCGCGACGTGGCGCGGGCCCATGCGGAACTGGGCTGGCGCCGCAGCGGCGTGCTGGCTGGCGGCGTGCTGGTCACCGGGGCGCTGGACGCGCGCGTGGACCATGTGCGGGTTTCGGACGACAGCGCCTATCCCAATCCCGTCACCCGCCGGGCGGTGCAGGGCATGATCGAATTCCGCTGGCCCTGGGCGCGGACCTCGGACGGCGGTGTCGCGCAGGTGATCGAGCCGGTCGTGCAGGTGATCGGCAGCCGGCTGTCCGGCGGCGCGCTGCCCAACGACGACCACACGATGCCGGAACTCGACGGCGGCAACCTGTTCGCGCTGAGCCGCTATTCGGGCGAGGACGCGCCCGACGACAACAGCCGCCTGAACGCAGGCCTGCGCTGGACGCGCCACGATCCCCAGGGCTGGACCGGCGAGGCGCTGGTCGGCCGGATCTGGCGCCGCACGCCGCTGGCGGGATTCAACCCCGCGCATGTCCAGCCGCTGGGGTTCAGCGCCTCGAACTGGTTGCTGGCGGGGCGCGTGAGCAACGCCGACGGCTATGCGATGAGCCTGCGCCTGCTGATGGACGCCAACGCGCGCCTGACCCGCACCGAGACCAATCTGGCGTGGGAGGGCACGCGCACCAGCCTTTCGACCACCTATCTGTATCTGCCCGCCAGCGCCTTCGAATCGCGCACCACCGACCTGTCGGAATGGAGCATCGATCTGGCACGCCGCTTTGGCAACGGCTGGGCGACGACGGTCGGCTGGAACTATGACGTCGGCCAGAGCCTGTTCGCCACGGCGCGCGCCGGCATGACCTATCGCACCGAATGTCTGTCCATGGATATGTCGCTGGTGCGCAATTTCGTGACCTCGACCAATCCGACCGCCTCGACCAGCTTCGACCTGAGGATCGAGTTGCTGGGCATCGGCGGACGGGCGCCCGGCGACAGCGGACGCACGTGCCGGGCATGACCCGCCCCTTTTCAACCCGGGACGAACCCGCTACGCCGGGGGAACCCGCGCGACGAACAGAACGGAATGCTGCGATGCGACCTTCGCTTTCCCGCCCCGCCCCCGTGAAGGCAGTCCTGGTGATGCTGGCCACGGCGCTCTTGTCCGCGATCGCGGCCCCTGCGGCGCGGGCCCAATCGCCCTTTGCGGCGGCCGTCTATGTCAATGACTCGGCGATCACCAATTACGAGGTGACGCAGAAGATGCGCTTGCTCGAATTTCTGGGCGCCACCGGCAGCGATCCCCGCCAGCAGGCCATCGACCGCCTGATCGAAGAGCGCCTTCAGGAACAGGAGGCCACGCGCCTGGGCGGCCGGCTGGAGCCGGGCGATCTGACCGACGCGATGACCGAGTTCGCCGGCCGTGCCAACCTTACGCTGGATGCGTTCGTGGCGCGCTTGCAACAGGCGGGCATCGACCGCGACACGTTCGTCAGCTTCATCCGCGCCGGCGCGCTCTGGCGCGGGCTGGTGCAGGCCCGCTTTGGCAGCCAGATCCGCATCACCGACGCACAGATCGACCAGGCCCTGTCGGTCGAGGGGGTGCAACCCGTGACCGAGGTGCTGATCTCCGAGATCTTCCTGCCGACCGACGCGCAATTCGCTGAAACCGTGCAGCGCATCGTCCCGCAGATCCAGCGCATCCGCTCCGAAACCGAATTCGCCAACGCCGCGCGGCAGGTGTCGATCGCGCCCAGTGCCACGACGGGCGGGCGCGTCGATCGCTGGATCAACGTGGCCGCGATCCCCGATCCCGTGGGCTCGCAGATGGCCACCGCCCCGATCGGTGCGGTGGTGGGCCCCGTGGACATGCCCGGCGCTTTGGCCTTCTTCCTGCTTCGGGCCCGCCGCGACAGCCGCGCAGTTGCCGGCAGCGCGATCGAGATCGACTATCGCCGCGTCGCCTTGCCCGGCGGGCGCAGCGACGAAACCCTGGCCCATGTCGCCCGCATCCGCGACGCCGTGGACAGTTGCGCCGATTTCGCGCCGGTCGTGCTGCGCGAGTTTCCGGACCTCGCGCAAGACGCGATCGCCACCTTGGCGCGCCCCGCGACCGAACTGTCCGCCGCCGAGCGCACCGAGATCGAGCGCCTGAACCCGGGCGAGATGTCGGCCAACACGGTCACCGACGGCCGGCTGGTGCTGCTCATGCTCTGCGCCCGGCGCGTCACCGGAGACGGGGTTCCGACGCGCGACCAGGCCCGCCTGGCGCTGCTGAACCGCGCGCTCGAGGGGCAGGCCACGGTCTATTTGCAGCAACTGCGCGCGGACGCGGACATCCGGTATCCGTGATGCCCGCGCCCGCTTCCCCGCCGGCACCGCTGGCCGTGACCTGTGGCGACCCGTCGGGCATCGGCCCGGAACTGGCCGCCCGGATCGCGGCAGAGGGGGCCCCCGCGCCGATGGTATGGATCGGCGATCCCCGCCACTTGCCCGCGGACACGCGCTGGCAGGCGGTCGAAACCCCGTCGGACCCGGTGCCGCGGGGCGTTCTGGCGGTGCTGCCCCTGCCCTTTGCTGGCGCCGCGGTGCCGGGCCGCCCCGATCCCGCCAACGCCGCCGGCACCATCGCCGCGATCGCGCGCGCGGTTGCGTTGGTGCAGGCCGGCGCGTGCAGTGGCGTGGTCACCGCCCCCATCAACAAGAAGGCCCTGAAGGACGGCGCCGGCTTCGCCTTTCCCGGCCATACCGAGTTTCTGGCGCATCTCGCCGGCGGGGTCGATGTGGTGATGATGCTGGCCTGCCCCGGTCTGCGCGTGGTGCCCACGACGATCCACATCCCCCTGGCCGAGGTTCCCGCCGCCCTGACCCCCGCGTTGCTGGCGCGCACGATCGCCATCACCCGGGCCGCCCTGATCCGCGATTTCGGCCTGGCCGATCCGCGGATCGCCGTGGCCGGTCTCAACCCGCACGCGGGCGAAGGCGGCGCCATGGGCACCGAGGAGAGCCGTTTCATCGCGCCACTGATCCGGGACCTCCAGGCCCAGGGGGTCGCCATCACCGGCCCCCTGCCCGCCGACACGCTGTTCCACCCCGCCGCCCGCGCGCGCTACGACGCGGCGATCTGCATGTATCACGACCAGGCGCTGATCCCGATCAAGACCATCGACTTTGCCGGCGGCGTGAACGTCACGCTGGGCCTGCCCTTCGTGCGCACCTCGCCCGATCACGGCACCGCCTATGACATCGCCGGTCGGGGCATCGCGGACCCGGCCTCGATGCGCGCGGCGCTGGTCATGGCCTGGGAGATGGCCGAGGCGCGTCGCAGGGCGCACCCCGCCCCATGAGCCAGATCGACGGCCTTCCGCCCCTGCGCGCGGTGATCGCGGCGCACGACCTTCAGGCGAAGAAGGCGTTGGGACAGAATTTCCTTCTGGACCTCAATCTGACCGCGCGCATCGCGCGCGCAGCCGGCGACCTGACGGGTTCCGACGTGATCGAGGTGGGCCCGGGCCCCGGCGGGCTGACCCGGGGATTGCTGGCCGAAGGCGCGCGCAAGGTCCTGGCGATCGAAAAGGACCCGCGCTGCCTGCCGGCCCTGGCCGAAATCGCCGCCGCCTATCCCGGACGGTTGCAGGTGATCGGCGGCGACGCGTTGCAGGTCGATCCCTTGGCGCATCTGACGCCGCCGATCCGCATCGTCGCCAACCTGCCCTATAACGTCGGCACCGAATTGCTGGTGCGATGGCTGACGCCGGCCCGTTGGCCGCCGTTCTGGACAACGCTGACGTTGATGTTCCAAAAGGAAGTCGCCGAACGGATCGTCGCCCGTCCCGGCACCAAGGCCTACGGGCGGCTGGCGCTGCTGGCGCAGTGGCGCGCCGATGCGCGCATCGTGCTGACGCTGCCGCCCTCGGCCTTTACCCCGCCGCCAAAGATCGAGTCCGCCGTGGTGCATCTGACCGCCCTGGCCGAACCGCGTTTTCCCGCGCCGGCGAAAACGCTGGAACGGGTCGTCGCGGCGGCGTTCAACCAACGCCGCAAGATGCTGCGCGCGGCGCTGAAATCGCTGGACCCGCAGATCGAATCGCGGCTGGAGCGGTTGGGAATCGCGCCGACCGCCCGGGCCGAGGAGATCGGCCTGGAGGCCTTTTGCACCCTCGCCCGCGATCTTGATCCGGCCGGCGCCTGACCCCGGACGCGGCGGCGATCGTTTCGCCCCCGCAGACCGACTGTTGCCCCCTGTGCAACACTTAACCCGGTCTTCGCCTTTTCCCTGCCACATTCGCGCCCTTTGGCGCCCCATTTCAGCCACCTCTGTGCGTTAGACAGGGTGTTGGACTGGTGCGGGTTCCCTGCGCCCTTTGTAAAAGGTGATGATCATGCGCCCCAAAGTTTGGACCACCCCGACCCGGGTTTCCGCAGCGACACGCGCAAGGATTGGCCGTTTTGCCCACCGTGACGAGGGCACCTTTGCGGTTCTCAGTATCTTTGTTTTCGTGTCCATGCTCATTTTCGCGGGCCTCGCCATCGACATGATGCGCCACGAGGATGTGCGCCTGCGGATGCAAGGCGCCAGCGACCGCGCGGTGCTTGCCGCGACCATGTTGCGCGACAACGCCTCCGCGGCCACGCCCGAGCAGATCCTCCAGGCCTATTTCGCGGCCGAGGGTTTGAGCGATCAACTGGGCGCGAATTACCGGATCGAGACCGGCGAGGACGGCTCGCGCACGATCACCGTCGTGCCGACCGCGACCGTTCCGTCGCTGTTCATGCGTCTGGTCGGGGTGAACGACTTTGCCGTCGCCACGCCCGCGCGGGCGACAGAATCCGTGGGCGGCGGGGTCAAGCTGGAACTGGTCATGGTCCTGGATGTCTCGGGGTCGATGAACGGCCAGGGCAAGATCGGCGCGATGCGCGACGCCGCCGTTGCCCTGACCGACACGCTGCTGACGGGCGCGGAACCCGGAACCGTCGCGATCACGCTGGTGCCCTATGACACCTGGGTGCTGCCGCCCCCGGGCTTCCTGAATTATTTCTCGTCCCTTTCGGGCAGCGGGGCGTGCAACGACTGGGCGATCTGGAACCAGATCACGGGCAGCCTGAACGAACCCTCGGCGCGCCGGAACTGCAGCACCGCCACCTGGCGCACCGTGCACCCCTATGTGTCCAACCAGACCCAGGCCGAGACCTATATCAACGAGCTGATGGCCTCGGGGACCACCTCGATCGACCTGGGGGTCCGCTATGGCGCGCTGTTCTTCGACCCGTCGATCCGTCCCGCCATCTCGGGCCTGATCGCCAACGGCATTATCGATCCGGCATTCGAGGGCCGCCCCTATGACTGGGACGAACCCAACGTGGTGCGCGCGCTGATCCTGCTGACCGACGGTCAGAACTGCTGCGGCGAACGCTATGGCACGGGCCAGCAGGACACGAACACCGAAAACGTCTGCACCGAACTGAAGGATCACGGCATCCTGGTCTATACGGTCGCCTATCAGGCGCCGACCAGCGGCGCGAACCTGATGATGGCCTGCGCCTCGTCGCCCAGCCACTACTTCAACACCAACGCCAGCGGCATCGCCGACGCCTTTGCCGGGATCGCCAGCAACATCCAGACCCAGGCGCTGAGGCTGACGCTATGACCTGGCTTGCCACCCCTTTGCGCCGGTTCCTGCGATCTGATCGCGGCACCGCCACGATCGAATTCGTGATCGGCATTCCCCTGATCCTGGCCTTCCTGTTCTCGGCCATCGACTACGGCACGGTGATGCTGCGTCAGGTGTTTCTGGACCGCTCGGTCGATATCGCGGTCCGTCAGGTCCGGCTGGGCGCCATCACCGGCAACGACTTTCAGGAGTTCCGCGCGATGGTGTGCCGCAACAGCTTTCTGATCAGCGATTGCGAAAACAGCATCGCCATCGAGCTGCGCCCGATCGACACCGAAACCTGGGCCGGTCTGGACACGCCGGCGCAATGCGTCAACCGCGCCGAGAATCTGTCCCCGGTGCTGGCGTTCACCCCCTCGGCCGGTCAACAACAACTCATGCTGATCCGCGTTTGCGCGGTGGTCGATCCCTTCATTCGCATGACCGGCATGGTGCTGGGAATGCCCGACGATGGCTCGGGCGGTTTCTTCCTGGTGTCGCGCGCGGCCTTCGCCAACGAACCCGCATGAGGACTGACATGGAACACGGTCGCCAACTGCCCCGCCTTTTCACCCGCCCCGCGCGTCGCTTCGGCGCTGACAACGGGGGCTCGGTCTCGCTCGAACTCGTGCTGACGCTGCCACTGCTGTTGTGGGCGCTGGCCGCGACCGCGGTCTTCTACGACGGCTACCGCGCGCGCTATCAGGCGGAAATGGCCGCCCAGACGGTCGCCGACATCATGTCGCGCGAAACCGATCTGTTCACCGCGGATTATGTCGAGGGGTTGAACAACGTCTTCGATTTCCTGGCCGATTCCCGCTATCCGACGCGGATTCGCGTGTCCTCGGTGATCTGGGACAGCACCAACCAGCGCGACCGGCTGCAATGGTCCTATGGCACGCGCGGCCTGCAAGGGTTGCCGGACGACACGTTCGCGTTGATGCAACAGAACGATCTGGACACGTTGCTGGGCGAATTCGGCCAGGACACCAGCGCCAGCTTCGCCGGCGCCTGGGCGCAGATGCCGGTGTCGGACCTGCCCGACCGCATCCCGCCGATCCTGCCCGGCGAGGCGCTGCTCTTGGTCGAGACCTTCTCGATCTGGTCGCCTTTTGCCAATGTCGGCGTCGGCCAGATCCGGTTCGATCCGGTGGTCGTGGTGCGTCCGCGCTTTGCGCCCTGGATCAACTTTGAAGGGTTCGATCCGGTCTATCCGGAGACCACCTATGAAATCGCCTGGACCGGCAGCAACGATTCGCTGCCCGACCCCGGGGATACGACCACCGATCCGACCCCGCCCGATGCCGGCCAGAGCTTCGACTTCGAACGCGGCGACACCACCGGCTGGTCGGTGTCCACCGTGACCCAGGGCGGACCCAGTGGTGCGTTCCTGGGGCCCTTTGGCAAGGAAACGTGGGATCGGCCGGTTTCGCTGGATGTCGCGCTGGTGCAAGACGGCAATGCGTCGATTTCCTTTGACCTGCTGATCATGGACAGCTGGGATGGATTTTCGCCCACCTACGCGGCGGACCATGGCGACATCTTCCAGATCATGATCGACGGCACGCCGATTTCCTGGGACCCTTTCGAGGTCCGCCTCTCGCCGCCCTACAGGAACAATCGCAGTTCCTCGGGGTTCCTGAACGGCATGACGTATCGCGTGTCGATGTCGCTCGTTCGCTCGGGCACCGATTTCATGGGACAGATCGACCGGGTCGATCCCGACCAGGTTTGGCGTGTCACCATCTCTTTGGAAAACGCGCCGCAAAGGTTCGTCCTGGGGCTTTCCGCCGGGCTTGACGAGGACACCGGGGAATCCTTTGGGATCGACAACCTTGCGGTTTCGTCCTCGGGCAGCCTGACGCCCATGAGCTTTGCCGCCAACGTCGCGGCCCTGGACACGCCCGACCCCCAGACGCGCTTTCCGCGCTATGTCGGGTGCCCGGAATACCGGATCTCGGCGCCGTGGCTGACCATGACCCGCGACGACCTGCCCACCGGCATCACCATGCCGCGCGAGATCGGCGGATCCGTCAGCCTGTATGATTGCCCGAGCAGCGGGGGCTGGGGCTATATCAGCGCCTCGCCGCAGCTGGTGTTGAACTACAACAACTTGAACGTGCTGGATGCGAACTCGGGCCTATTGATCACGATGGACGACGGCAACAGCGGGTATACCTGCGACTCGACGTTGCTGATTCGCGATCCGAACGGCCAGTTCTGGTTCAACGACGATTACGTCGGCTGGAACGCGGGCTTGCGCATCCCCAATCCGGTGTCGGGCCAGTATGTCATCTTCCTCGGGCATTACAGCCCCGGGCGCTGCATGTCGAGCTTGTCCATATCGCGGTTCTGACCCCGGTTCGGAACGGTTGGACGGCGCGATCCCAACCTCGCGCCGTCCGCCGTAGCCGCGGCCCGCAGCCAACGCGGGCCGCGGTTTACGTTGCGCCACCCGCGCCGGCGGCTTTCAGCACCATATCCACATAGATGTCCTCGACCCGGGCGCGGGTCAGACGCCCGCCTTCGCGGAACCAGGTGTTGACACCCGTCAGCATCGCAATCAGCGCCATCGCCGCCAGTTTGGTGTCGGGCACGGTCAGGCTGCCCTCGGCCTGACCGGCCTTCAGGATCGCCTCGAGTTCGGCCTCGTAGTGGCCGCGCAGGGCTTCAACGCGGGCGAAATTCCCGGGGGTGAGATTGCGCAGTTCCATATAGGCGATGAACACGGCATCCGCGCGCGCGGCGTGAAAGCGGATGTGAAAGCGCGCGAAATGATCGAGCCGCGCGGGCGCCGGTCCGGCGGGCGGATCGCTGTCCGCCCAGGCGGCCAGCAGCGCCTGCAAGTGGTCGATCATCAGATCGGCCAGCAGCGTCTGCTTGTCAGCGGTATACAGATAGATCGCCCCGGCCTGCACCCCCACCTCGGCGGCGATCTGGCGCATCGACACCGCCGCATATCCGTCGCGCGCGAACAGCCTGAGCGCCGCGTCGCGCAGACGCGGGCCGGTGATCTCGGCGCGGGAACCGGGTTTGCGGGCCATGGCGCATTGTCACTGAACGGCCGTTCAATTCAACCCCGAATCCGGCCTGCGCCCCGTGGAAGCGCTTCACAGCCGGCACGCCCCGCGCTACTGTGGCCCCGACCCGAACCGGAGCCCCCATGCGCCGCGCCGCCGCCCTGCCCCTGCTTGCCGCTCTGACCGCCCTGGCGGGGTGCGGCACCGTGGCTGGCGATGCGCCGTCGCTGCTGAGCCGCGACGAACTGGCGGCGCGTTCGGTTCTGGCCAGCGAGGCCAGCCTGGGCACCGAGGCCGCCCAGGCCCTGACCTGGCGCGCCGCGGCCCTGCGCAGCCGCGCCGAGCGCCTGCGCCGCGCGCGTCTGGACCAGCCCGACGACGAATCGCTCAGATCGCGGGCGAATGCCCTGAAGGACCGCACTGAATAGGCCCCGCGCGACACGCGCCGCGCGCCCGGGCCGCGCAGGCGCATTGCACCCGGCCGCCTGAACGGCTAATCCTCGCGCGACAGGCCGCGCCGGCACCGGGTGGCCCTTGATGGCCACGTTTCGGAGCACCCCATGTCCAGCCCTCTTCGTCTCGGCATCGCCGGTCTCGGCACGGTCGGCATCGGTGTGGTCAAGATCCTGCAAACCCACGCCGATCTGATCGAACGCCGCGCCGGACGCCGGATCGAAATTGTCGCGGTCAGCGCGAATTCACGCAGCAAGAAGCGCGGCGCCGACATTTCGACCTATGGATGGGAGGACGACCCCGTCGAACTGGGGCGTCGCGACGATCTGGACGTCGTGCTGGAACTGATGGGCGGCGAGAACGGCGCGGCCAAGGCGCTGGTCGAAACCGCGCTCAAACGCGGCAAGGATGTCGTGACGGCGAACAAGGCGCTGCTGGCGCATCACGGCAACGACCTGGCCGCCCTGGCCGAGGGCCATGGCCGTGTCCTGCGCTTCGAGGCCGCCGTCGCGGGCGGCATTCCGGTCATCAAATCCCTGAACGAAGGGCTGGCCGGCAACGCCGTCAAGCGCGTCATGGGCGTGATGAACGGCACCTGCAACTACATCCTGACGCGGATGGAGACGACGGGTCAGGGCTACAACGTGCTGTTCGACGAATGCGCACGCCTGGGGTATCTGGAAGCCGATCCCAATCTCGATGTCGGCGGCATCGACGCGGGCCACAAGCTAAGCCTGCTCAGCGCCATCGCCTTTGGCACGCGGGTCGATTTCGACGCGGTGGTGTTGCAGGGCATCCAGTCGATCTCGCTCGATGATATCCGGCTGGCGCGCGACATGGGCTATTCGATCAAGCTGCTTGGCGTGGCGCAGATGACCGGTCGCGGCCTCGAGCAGCGCATGACGCCTTGTCTGGTGCCCGAAACGCACCCGCTGGGGCAGCTCGACGGGGGCACCAACATGGTGGTGATCGAGGGCGACAGCGTTGGCCAGATCGTGCTGCGTGGCGCCGGCGCAGGCGAGGGTCCGACCGCCAGCGCGGTGATGGGCGACGTGATCGACATCGCGCGCGGGTTCCGGATGCCGGTGTTTGGCCAGCCCGCCCAGACCTTGATCGCTGCCGCGCCGGCCGTCGTCAGCGCCGGCGCGCCGTGGTATCTGCGCATGACGCTTCTCGACAAGCCGGGCGCGCTGGCCAAGATCGCCACCGCGCTGGGGGAATCGGGGATCTCGATCGACCGGATGCGGCAATATTCGCACGAAGGCGCCGATGCGCCGGTGCTGATCGTGACGCACAAGGCCTCGTCCGACGACATCACCGAGGCGCTGGCCCGCTTTGCTGGAACCGGCGTGCTGGTGGGCGAGCCCGTCGCGATGCGGATCGAGGAAGTCTGACCGCCGCAGATAGCGCAATCATCGCGCCACGCCACAGTATCTTGGGGTAAAAGCCGCGGCGACGGGGCCTTCCGGCTTGGCCTGAAACGGCCGAACCGCTAGAACGGGACCCGAGCAGTCAACCCCGAAGGTGCCCCGATGACCGAATCCCCCCTGTTCCATGATCGCCTGTTGTCGCTGGGCCTCGCCCGCGTTTCGGAAGCCGCGGCGCTGGAAAGCGCGGCCTGGGTGGGTCGCGGCGACGAAAAGGCCGCCGACCAGGCCGCCGTCAACGCCATGCGCAACCAGCTGAACATGCTGGACATCAAAGGCGTCGTGGTGATTGGCGAAGGCGAGCGCGACGAAGCGCCGATGCTGTTCATCGGCGAAGAGGTCGGCACCGGCAACGGCCCGGCCGTGGACATCGCGCTGGACCCGCTGGAAGGCACCACCCTGACCGCCAAGGACATGCCGAACGCCTTGACCGTGATCGCCATGGCCCCGCGCGGCACGCTGCTGCACGCGCCCGACGTCTACATGGACAAGCTGGCGATCGGCCCGGGCTATGCCCCCGGCACCGTGACGCTGGACATGGAGCCCGCCGAACGTGTGCGCGCGCTGGCCAGGGCCAAGGGCTGCGAAGCCGACGACATCACCGTCTGCATCCTCGAACGTCCCCGGCACGAGGACCTGATCCGCGAGGTCCGCTCGACCGGCGCGGCGATCCGGCTTATCACCGACGGCGACGTGGCCGGCGTGATCCACTGCGCCGAACCCGAGATCACCGGAATCGACATGTATATGGGCTCGGGCGGGGCACCCGAGGGGGTGCTGGCGGCCTCGGCGCTGAAATGCATGGGCGGGCAGATCTATGGCCGGCTGCTGTTTCGCAACGACGACGAACGGGGCCGCGCGGCCAAGGCCGGGATCACCGACCTGAACCGCATCTATTCGCGCGACGAGATGGTCACGGCGGATGTCATCTTCTCGGCCACGGGCGTGACCAGCGGCTCGATCCTGTCGGGCATCAAGCGCGAGCCGGGCTGGGTGACCACCGAAACCCTGCTGATGCGCTCGAAAACCGGATCGGTCCGGCGCATGAGCTATCGCACCCCGGCGAAGTGAGCGCCTTTCTGGGCGTCGAGGCTTCGCTCACCGGGCGGCGCTGGGTCGGACCCGAACCCGCCGCCACGCGCAAGGCCGAGGCGCTGGCCCAATCCACCCGCCTGCCGCTGGCGCTGTGTTCGGTGCTGGCGCGCTCGGGCGTCGAGCCCGAGGGGGTCGAGGATTACCTCGCCCCCTCGCTCAGGGCGCTGCTGCCCGATCCGCGCGGTCTGCGCGACATGGAAACCGCCGCCGACCGGCTGCTGGGCGCGCTGCACCGGCGCGAGCGGATCGCCATTTTCGCCGATTACGATGTGGATGGCGGGTCCTCGGCGGCGCTGCTGCTGACATGGCTCAGGGCACTGGGCCATGACGCGACGCTTTATGTCCCCGACCGCATCGACGAAGGCTATGGCCCCAACGAACCCGCGATGGAGGCGCTGGCACGCGACCATCGGCTGATCGTCTGCGTGGATTGCGGCACGCTGTCCCACGGGCCCATCGCCGCCGCCAAGGGCGCGGACGTGGTCGTGGTGGACCATCACCTGGGGGCGGAAACGCTGCCCCCCGCGCTGGCCGTGGTGAACCCCAACCGGCAGGACGAAAGCGGTGATCTGGGGCATCTCTGCGCCGCCGGCGTGGTCTTTCTGCTGCTGGTCGAGGCCAATCGCCGGCTTCGCGAACAGGGCACCCAAGGCCCCGATCTGATGGGCTTTCTGGATCTGGTGGCGCTGGCGACGGTGGCCGACGTGGCACCGCTGATCGGCGTCAACCGCGCCTTTGTCCGCCAGGGCCTGCGCATCATGGCGCAGCGCGGGCGGCCCGGCCTGGTCGCGCTGAGCGACGTGGCCCGCGTGGACCGCGCGCCGACCCCCTATCACCTGGGCTTCGTGCTGGGCCCCCGGGTCAACGCCGGTGGCCGGATCGGCGCCGCGGATCTGGGCGCGCGGCTTCTCTCGACCACCGATCCGTTCGAAGCGCAGCGCCTGGCCGCAAGGCTCGATCAGTTGAACGACGACCGCCGCGCGATCGAACAGGCCGTCCGCGAAGAAGCGCTCGCCCAGGCCGAAAGACGCGGGCTGGACGGCCCGCTGGTCTGGGCCGCGGCCGAGGGTTGGCATCCCGGCGTCATCGGCATCGTCGCCGCGCGCCTGAAAGAGGCCACCAACCGCCCCGCCGTGGTGATCGCCCTCGATGGCGCCGAGGGCAAGGGCTCGGGCCGGTCCGTGAGCGGCGTGGACCTGGGCGCGGCGATCCAGCGGCTGACGGCCGAGGGCTTGCTGCTGAAGGGCGGCGGGCACCGCATGGCGGCCGGGCTGACCGTCGCGCGCGACCAGTTGGACGCCGCCATGGAACGGCTGGGCACCTTGCTGGCCCGGCAGGGCGCGGGCACCGGCGGCGCCGGCGATCTCAGGCTCGACGGCCTGCTGATGCCCGGGGGCGCCACGGTCGAACTGATCGAATCGCTCGACCGTGCCGGGCCCTATGGCCAGGCCGCACCAGCGCCGCGCTTCGCCTTTCCGTCGGTGATGGTGACCGATGCCCGGCGGGTGGGCACCGGCCACCTGCGGCTGCGCTTTGGCGAACCGGGCGGCCCGCAGTTGGACGGCATCGCCTTTGGCGCCTTTGACGGCCCGCTGGGCGCCGCGCTGGAACGCCCCGGCCCCGGCCGCCTGCATCTGGCCGGACGGGTCGAGATCAACCATTTCGGTGGCCGCAACCGGGTGCAGCTGCGCCTCGACGACGCCGCGCGCGCCTGACCCCCAAGCCGTGGCACAGGCCGCCGATCGGCTTTGAAAATTTTGTCACACGCGCGGAAAATCCCCCTTGCGCCCACCGCGGCGCTGGCCTAAATACCGCCCCACGCCGCGACGGCAAACGCCAAAGCGGCCTCGGTGGCCCGTTCGTCTATCGGTTAGGACGTCAGGTTTTCAACCTGAAAAGAGGGGTTCGACTCCCCTACGGGCTGCCACTTCAATCCACCAAGACCCTGAAACAACGCGCGAATTTCGTGGCTTTGGCGTTTGCCTGCGGATTTGTGCCGCGCCGTGTCGGGATCGTGCCCGCCCGGCCACAATTGTGTGCGGGACCGCGTGGGTGGCTTGACCTTGGCGGCAATGCTGCGATGGTCGGCGCACAGTGTTATCGGTGAAGGAACCCTCTGGATGACCATCCTGCGCAGCGTGTCGGCGGCTTCCTTGCTGCTGCTTTCGGCCTGTGTCTCGTCGGGCGAGCCGACGACCAACGGCCCCCAGTTTCTCGAGGAGCTTCCCGAGGGGCTGGCCGAGGCCGCCGCGCCGGGTCAGAACATGGCGGCGGTCATCATCGACCAGAACGACGGGTGCTACTGGTATCAGCACGCCGGCGTGGTCGAGACCACCTTCCTGCCCCTGCGCACCAACGACGGCCGGCCGATTTGCTCGCGTCCGCGCGAATAAGGAAAAGGGCCGCGCGAGCGGCCCTTTTTTCTGGTCGATGCCATCCCGCGCGCGGACCCGCGATCACGCGCCGCCGGTGTAGGTGTAGCTGACCTCCTCGGCCGGATACAGATAGACCGTGGCGCCGGTCTGCACGTTCTCGTAAAGGTCGATGATATGCGCCATCACCATCCGCACGCAGCCCGAGCTGGCGCGATAGCCGACCGAGCGCGGCTGCGGCGTGCCGTGGATGCGCAGATAGGTGTCGCGCCCCCCGGAATAGAGATAGAGCGCGCGCGACCCCAGCGGGTTTGTCGGCCCCCCCGGCATCCCGTCGGCGTATTGGGCATAATCGGGATCGCGGGCGATCATCGTCGCGGTCGGCGTCCATTGCGGCCATTTCGCCTTGCGCCCCACGGTGAAGACGCCCGGCTGATACAGGTCATTGCGCCCCAGCGCGACGCCGTAGCGCATCGCCGTGCCGTCGTCGTGGATATGGTAAAGGTAGCGCGCCACCGCATCGACGTGGATGTCGCCCGCCCTGAGGCCCGGATTGGCCTGCACACGGCGCGGCAAGAAGCGCGGCTGCAACCCCCAGGGGTTCGAGATTTCGGGAATATAGCCGGGGGGCGTCACCTCGGCGTCCCAAGTGTCCCAGTCTGCGGGTGACGCCAGCGCGCGGGCGGGGGCAAGGAACGGGGCCGCAAGCGCGGCGGAACTGGTGAAGAGGAACTGGCGTCTGCTGGTCACGGGTCGGATCCTTGGGGCGCGAACGGGCGATTGGCCCTCAATATGCGCAGACCGCGGCCCAAGGCAAACCCGAAAGCCCCCGCGCGGCGGTCAAACCTTTGTCAAAGTCGAAACCGTGTTCAATGTGCCGCGGGTTGGTCCATCGCCCGGCTGAGCAGGATCACCGGGATGATCCCCAGCGCGACGATCAGCAGCGCCGAGGTCGAGGCCTCGTCCAGCCGCCCGTCCGAGGCCAGCCGGTAGGTGCGAATCGCCAGCGTGTCCAGGTTGAAGGGCCGCACGATCAGCGTGGCGGGCAGTTCCTTCATCACATCGGCAAAGATGAAGATCGCCGCCGACAGAAGCCCGCCGCGCAGCAGCGGGAAATGCACCGAAAACAGCGTGCGCCCCGGGCCCGAGCCGAGCCCGCGCGCGGCATCGTCCAGCGACGGAGGAATGCGCTGGAGCGAGGCCTCGATGGTGTTCAGGCTGATCGACAGGAAGCGCACGGCATAGGCATAGAGCAGCCCGACATAGCTGCCGGTCAGCAGCAACCCGGTCGAGACCCCGAAACTGGAGCGCGCCCAGGCGTCCAGCGTCTGGTCGGCCCAGCCCAGTGGCATCAGGATGCCCACCGCGATCACGGCGCCGGGCATGGCATAGCCGATCCCCGCCACGCCCAGGGCGCCGCGCACCAGCGGCGAGCCGTCGAGCCGGCGCGCGTAGCCCAGAAACAGGCCCACCGACAGCAACAGCAGCGCCGCCAGGCCTGCCAGCATCAGCGAGTTCGCGGCAAAGGCGAGGAACCGCGCGCCCCACATCGGATCGCCGACCAGGATCGCGCGGCGCACCAGGTCCACGATCGGCACGAGGAAGCCCGCCACGATGGGAAACGCGCACAACGCCATGACGATCGCCGCGCGCCAGCCGGTCAGCGGATGGCGCGCGGCGGCGGTGGCAGAGCGCCCGGCCGGATCGCCGGTATAGCGCCGCGTGCCGCGCAGGATGCGTTCCAGGATCAGCGCCACGGCGATGAAGCCGATCAGCAGCGCCGCCAGTTGCGCCGCCGCCACCGGCTCGCCGCGCGCGAACCAGGTGCGGAAGATGCCCGTGGTCAGGGTCTGCACACCCAGATGCTGCACGGTGCCGAAATCGGCGAGCGTCTCCATGGCGACAAAGGCCGCGCCCGCGACCATTGCCGGCCGCGCCATGGGCAGCGCCACGCGCAGGAAGGCGCCGCGCGGTGACTGGCCGAGGGCGCGGGCGGCCTCGATCAGGTGCAGCGACTGGGTGGCGAAGGCGGCGCGCGTCAACAGGTAGACATAGGGATAGAGCACCAGCGCCAGCAGCACCGCCGCACCCGGCAGCGACGCAATCTGCGGAAACCAGTAGTCGTGGCGCCCCCAGCCGAAGACCTCGCGCAAGGCGCTTTGCACCGGGCCGGCATAGGCCAGCCGGTCGTAATAGACATAGGCGATGACATAGCCAGGCATGGTCATGGGCAGCATCAGGGCCCATTGCAGCACGCCCCTGCCCCGGAACGCGAACCCGGCGATCAGCCAGCCCGCGCCCACCCCCATCGCCGAGGCCAGCGCGACCGTCAGCGCGACCAGCATCAGCGAGTTGCGCAGATAGAGCGGCAGCACGGTCGAGGCCAGATGCGCCCAGGCCCCGCCCGAGGGGATGAAGACCTGCGCCACGACCGTGACGATCGGCAGCGCGATCAGTGCGGCCACGCCCACCGCGCCCAGGCTCCAGCCGCTGACGCGCGGGCGGCGGCGGGGAATCGGGGCGGATGTCGCGGCGGATGTCGGGGCGGTGCTGGCCATGGCGGGTCCTCGGGTCCGGTCTAGGGCCTAGCCGATCCGGGGCGCCCTGTCCAGTTACCCGATTCTTATTGTCAGAAAAGCCGCGAGGGTCTATGCAGGGCCCCGAAAGACCCCATTCGCCGACCCAGACGCCGTGATGCGGCCCGCCAGGCAGGCTCCATTCCAGCGGAGACAGATCATGTTGCGACGCACGACCCTTTTCGGACTGGCCCTGATCGGGGCCGCGCCCCTGATGGCGCAGATGGCCCCCGCGCAAGAGGTGAACCTCTATTCCGCGCGCCACTATGACACCGACCTCAGGATCTACGAGACGTTCACCCGCGAGACGGGTATCCGCGTGAACCTGATCGAGGGCGACGGCGAGCAACTGTTGCAGCGCATCCTGTCCGAAGGCGACAACAGCCCCGCCGATCTCTATGTCACGGTGGACGGCGGGCGGTTGCAGCGCGCGGTCGAGGCAGGCGTGTTCCAGCCGGTGCACGACGCGTATCTCGACAGCCGGGTGCCTGCGAATTTCCGCGATCCGGACGACCTGTGGTTCGGGCTGTCCGCGCGCGCGCGGGTGATCTTCACCCGCAAGGGCGAACGCCCCGACTGGCTGAACGATTACGAGGACCTGGCCGACCCGCGGCTCGAGGGCGAGATCTGCATTCGGTCGTCCTCGTCGGTCTACAACATCTCGTTGCTGGCGGAACTGATCCAGGACCTGGGCGCCCAGGCGGCCGAGGACTGGGCGGCGGGCGTCGCGCGCAACCTGGCCCGGCCGCCCCAGGGCGGGGACCGTGACCAGCTCAGGGCCCTGGCGGCGGGCGAATGCTCGGTCGCGGTGTCGAACACCTATTACTGGGGGGCGCTGGCGCAATCCGACAATGCCGACGACCGTGCGGTGGCCGAGGCGGTGGAATTCTTCTATCCCAACCAGGGGACGGCAGAGGCCCCGGGGCGCGGCGCGCATGTGAACATCTCGGGCGCCGGCGTGGCGGCCCATGCGCCGAACCGCGAGAACGCGATCCGGTTCCTGGAGTATCTGGTGTCGGACGAGGCGCAGGCGATCTTTGCGGATTCGAACAACGAATTTCCGATCGTTCCGGGTGTGCAGATCCACGGTCCGGTGGCGCCCTTCACGGTGTTCCGCAACTCGGGCGTGAATGTGTCGGTCTATGGGCTCAACGCCGCCGAGGCGACCGAGATCTTCGACCGCGTGGGCTTTCCGTGACGGGCGCGTAGCCGACGGGCGGGGTTTCGCCCTCGGCCGGGAGGCTTCCAGCCTCCAGCCCTCGGGCGACCCGGTGGGGGGCGCTGCCCCCCACACCCCCCGGGATATTTCGGGCACAAAGAGCGGGTTCCGGGGCCGCGCCGGGGTTCGCGAGGCCGGACTTCGGGCCGCCCCGATCAGGCCCCGCTCATGACCGCGCGTGGACAGGCCCTTGCTTTCGGGCCCCCGCGTTCAGGCCCCCGCGTTCAAGCCCCCGCGTTCAGGCCAGCGTGATGCCGAAGATCACCATCATCAGACCGATCACCGAGACGAAGAGCGCCGCCATATTCCAGGCCACGCCCTTTTGCAGGGCTTTGCGCATGGCCGTGTCCGCGAGCCCCGAGCGCCGCAGCCGCAGCACCCAGACGACGCAGGCGAAGAGGCCCAGCACGCCCAGGACCGTGACGGCCGCGCCGCCCCAGATCAGAAGTTCCGCGCCTTGCATGCTGTCGTCCCCCGTGGCCGTTTGCCGCCGTCTAGCGGCTGGTCGCGCGAAGGGCAAGTGACCAGCCGCTTGCCCCGGGCGCGGGGCTTGGCTAGGAACGGGGTCCAACCAAGGAGGCAAGGATGAGCAGCCCGGACACCGCCTATGACGTCACCGCCGACGAGCTTCGCCAGTTCGTCGAGCGTTACGAGCATCTGGAAGCCGAGAAGAAGGACATCACCGACCAGCAGAAAGAGGTGATGGCCGAGGCCAAGGGGCGCGGCTATGACACCAAGGCCCTGCGCAAGATCATCGCCCTGCGCAAGAAGAAGCCCGACGAAATCGCCGAGGAAGAGGCGGTTCTCGACCTTTACAAGGCCGCGCTGGGGATGAGCTGACGGCTCAGGGTTCGAGCAAACGCACGCCCGGAATCGACGCGATCAGATCGAGATCCTCTTCATAGAGCGCGGAGAGGGTCTCGACCGTGTCCTCGGTCCAGCCGGGCAGCAGGTCCTCGATCTCGACCGCGTCGGGGCGCACGAAGCGGGCCAGCAGCGCGGCCAGCATCTTGCGCCGCGCCAGATCGTCCGAGGGCGGGTTCTTGTCGAACCAGCGGCGCATCGCGGCGTGGCCGGTCGGGGTGACGAGGTCCCAATACCAGGCCAGCCACCCCTCCATCACGCTGTCGGGCCGGTGGTCGGCGACGGCGCGCAGGATCTCGGGCCACAGAAGCGGCGTATCCTCGTCGCACCAGACGGTCAGAGGCAGGTCGGGATGGGCCTCGGCGATGCGGGCCAGGGTCTGCGACCAGCGCAGCGCCATCGGATCGGTGTCCTTGAGCACCTGCTCGACCCCGCCCGAGGTCTTTTCCGCGCAAAGCGCGGGCAGGAAGGTCGCCGGATTGCGGATCGCCAGGAACAGTTCGATACGCGCCGCCGGGAACAGGTGGCGCAGCAGGGCGATCCGGTCCTCGGCCGCATGATAGAGACGATTCGCGCTGACCACCCATTTCGGCAGCGACAGGAACGCCTCCGAGGAAAACACCACGCGGCGGATGTTCTCGTCCTCGACGATGCTGTCCAGGATTTCCTCCTGCGTGTCCAGCGTCGTTTCCTGGTCGCGCAGCGCAAAGGCCAGCCTGCGCAGTTGCTGGCGATACTGGCCGGGGCCTGGAATGGCGACGCCCTGTTCGAGCAGCGCCGGGCGATTGCGCATCAGGCACCGCACCAACTGGTCGCGATCGGTCACATGGGCGCCAAGATGAAACGCGATTTCCATGGCTTACGGCATAGCGCGAGTGCCGGCGACGACGCAAGCCCCCGCCGTTGCCCGCGCCGGCGTGCAACCGGCTTGAGCGACGCGCCGATTGCCGGTATCAGGGCGCGACGCCGGTGTAGCTCAGTTGGTAGAGCAGCTGATTTGTAATCAGAAGGTCGGGGGTTCGAGTCCCTCCACCGGCACCAGGCCGCGTGGCTGACAGGCCGGCCCGATCGGACGGCGGGCGCCGCTCGCGACCGACCGTCGCGCCCGGTCCCGGGCCGTCACCGGATGGGCGCGCGCCGGGGACCCCTTGCGCCGCCGTCCCGCTGCGTGGCAGGGTCGCGCAGGAATGGCAGGCAACCCGGTTCATGGCACAGCACCCACAGACCCTCCCCGTGCTGGTCGTTGACCTCGACGGCACACTGATCCGCTCGGACATGCTGTTCGAAAGCTTCTGGTCGGGGTTTGCGCGGGACTGGCGGACGCCGTTGTGGGCCATCGCCGGGCTGGCCCGCGGGCGGGCGGCGCTGAAGGCGCGGCTCGCGGCCATCAGCCCGCCCGATCCTGCGGCCCTGCCCTATGAGCCGGCGGTGCTGGAGCACGTCCGCCAATGGCGCGCACGCGGCGGGCAAAGCGCCCTGGTGACGGCGGCGGACCAGACGCTGGCCAATGCCGTCGCCAATCACCTGGACCTGTTCGACGCGGTGCACGGGTCGGACGGTGCGATCAATCTGAAAGGTCCGGCCAAGGCCGAGTGGCTGCGCCGCACCTATGGCGCGGGCGGCTATGTCTATGCCGGCGACAGCACCGCCGACCTGCCGGTCTGGCAGACGGCGGCCGGCGCGGTCACGGTGGGCCTGCGCCCGGGCCTGCGGGCCCGCGTGGACGCGCTGCACCCCGATGCGGTGCATCTGGCGCCACCCGCGCCGATCTTCCCGGCCGCGCTGCGCGCCATGCGGCCCCAGCAATGGGTGAAGAACCTGTTGGTGTTCCTGCCGATGCTGGCCGCGCACCAGTTCGGCCCGCACACGCTGGCGCAGGGTCTGGTGGCCTTTCTGGCGTTCAGCCTTGTGGCCTCGAGCGTCTATCTGCTGAACGATCTGCTGGACATCGGATCGGACCGCGCGCACCCGCGCAAGCGGAACCGCCCGCTGGCCTCGGGCGCGCTGCCGCTGTCGCATGGCATGGCGATGGTGCCGCTGCTGCTGGCGATGGGGCTGGGGCTGGGGCTGGTTCTGCAACCGCTGTTCCTGCCGGTGCTGCTGGGCTATTACCTGCTGACCATCGCCTATTCGCTGTGGCTGAAGCGCAAGCCGATCCTCGACATCTGCGTGCTGGCGACGCTCTATACCCTGCGGCTGGCGGCGGGCGGTGCGGCCATGGGCATCGTGCCCTCGGTCTGGTTGCTGAGCTTCTCGGCCTTTTTGTTCTTTGCGCTGGCCGCGGTCAAACGGCAGGCCGAGTTGGTGGACATGGCGCATCGCAACCAGGTCGAGGCCGCCGGGCGCGGCTACCGTGTCAGCGACCTGCCGGTGGTGACGCAGATGGCCACGGCCTCGGGCTTTGTCGCGGTGCTGGTCTTCATGCTTTACCTCAACGAGCCGGTGACGCGCGATCTGTATGCCAATCCGATGATCCTGTGGGCGGTCTGTCTGCTGCTGCTTTACTGGGTCGCGCGGATGATCCTGCTGGCGCAGCGCGGCCAGATGGACGACGATCCGGTGGCCTTTGCCGTGCGCGACCGCGTCAGCCAGATCGTCCTGCTGCTCTTTGCCGCCACGTTTGCGCTGGCGACGCTGCTATGAGCGCGCCGCGCGGTTGGGCGCTGGTCACGCGCTACGCGGGATTCGCGGCCCTTGCGACGGTGGTGAATCTGGGCGCGCAGCGACTGGTTCTGGCGGCGTCGGGCCCGGTGGGGACGCGCTATGCACTGGCGCTGGTGCTGGGCACGGGCGCGGGGCTGGTGGTGAAATACCTGCTGGACAAGCGCTGGATCTTTGCCGATCTCGAAACCGGCGCGCGCGCCCACGGGCGCAAGTTCACGCTGTATACCGTGATGGGCCTGGTCACGACGGCGATCTTCTGGGCCACCGAAACCGCGTTCTGGTGGGTCCTGGGCGGCGATCTGGCGCGCGAGGCGGGCGCGGTCCTCGGACTTGCCGTGGGCTATGGGGTGAAATACCAGTTGGACAAGCGATTTGTCTTTACCAGCGAGAGAGCCGATGCAGCTTGAGGGGTGGGGCCGATATCCCCGGATCGAGGGCAGCCTGAGCGCGCCCCGCGACGCCGAGGCCCTGGCCGCGCTGGTGGCCCGGGGGCCGCTGATCGCGCGCGGCATGGGGCGCGCCTATGGCGATGCGGCGATCGGGCGTCACGCGGTTTCGACGCGCCATTTCAACCGCATGATCGCCTTTGACGCGGAGACCGGCCAACTCACCGCCGAGGCCGGCGTTACCTTGAGCGAGATCATCGAGGCCTTTCTGCCCCGGGGTTGGTTCCTGTCCGTCACGCCGGGCACGCAGTTCGTGTCGCTGGGTGGCGCCATTGCCGCCGATGTCCACGGCAAGAACCACCATTCCGAGGGCGCCTTTGGCACCTTTGTGGACTGGATCGAGGTGATGGGCCCCGACGGCGCCGTGACCCGCACCAAGCGGGGCGAGGACCTGTTCGAATGGACGCTGGGCGGCATGGGTCTGACCGGCGTGATCGTGCGCGCCGCGATCCGGCTGAAGCGCGTCGAATCCGGCTGGATCCGACAGCAGACCATCGCCGCGCCGAATCTGGACGCCGCGCTCGAGGCCTTCGAGCGGACCTACGGCGCCACCTATTCGATGGCCTGGATCGACTGCGCGGCCTCGGGGGCGGCCATGGGGCGGTCGATCGTCATGAACGGCGAACACGCCGTTCGCGCCGAACTGCCCGCCGCGCAGCGCGCCACGCCCTTTGTAACGCCGCGCCACAAGGGCCCCCGCGTGCCCGTCGATCTGCCGGGATTTGTGCTGAATCCCTGGTCGATCCGCGCCTTCAACACGCTCTATTTCCAAAAGGGCGCCCATAGCCAACCCTCCAGCCTGGTGGGATGGGAGCCGTTCTTCTACCCGCTCGACGCGATCCGCGACTGGAACCGGATCTACGGCCGCAAGGGGTTCATGCAATTCCAGTGCGTCGTCCCGCTGGAGAGCCACGCCGAGGGGCTGCGCGCGATCCTTGGCGCGATCAGCCGGACAGGCGCGGGGTCGTTCCTGGCCGTGCTGAAACGCTTTGGCGCCCAGGACAGCCGCCTGTCCTTTCCGATGCAGGGCTATACGCTGGCCCTCGACTTTCCCATGACCCAGCGGAGCCTCGCCCTGATGCCCGAACTCGACCGGATCACCGCCGACCATGGCGGGCGCTTCTACCTGGCCAAGGACAGCCGGATGAGCGCCGACACCCTGCGCCGCACCGATCCGCGCTGGCAGGGCTTTGCCGACTGGCGGCGCGCGCAGGGGCTGGCGGGGCGCTTCGTCTCGGCACAAAGCGAAAGGCTGGGGCTGTGAGCGGCGCGGTGCTGATCCTGGGCGCGCGGTCCGACATCGCCCGCGCCTGCGCCCATCGCTACGCGCGCGAGGGCTATGCGGTGCAACTCGCCGCGCGCCAGGCCGAGACGCTGGACCCCGACGCCCAGGATCTGCGGCTGCGCCACCAGGTCGCGGTCTCGACCCACCCGTTCGATGCGCTCGACACCGCCGGCTTTGCCGCCTTTGTCGATTCGCTGCCCGTGCTGCCCGACACGGTGATCTGCGCCGTCGGGTTCATGGGCGAGCAGAGCACCAGCCAGACCGACCCGGCCGCCGCCGCGCGCGTGCTGCGAACGAACCTCGAAGGGCCGGCGCTGATCCTCGAGCTGCTGGCTGGCCGGTTCGCGACGCGCGGCCACGGCGCGGTGATCGGCATCTCGTCGGTCGCCGGGGACCGGGGGCGCGCGTCGAACTATGTCTACGGCGCCGCCAAGGCCGGGTTCACGGCCTATCTCTCGGGCCTCAGAAACCGGCTGTCGCGGACCCAAGTGCAGGTAATCACGGTGAAACCCGGTTTCGTCGCGACCCGCATGACCGAAGGCATGGACCTGAACCCGCGCCTCACCGCCAGCCCCGAGGCCGTCGCCCAGGCGATCTGGCAGGCGCAACGCAGACGGCGCGACGTCGTCTATGTCAAACCCGTCTGGCGGCTGGTGATGGCGATCATCCGCGCCCTGCCCGAGGGGATCTTCAAGCGCACGCGGCTCTAGCGGTCGGCGGCGCGCCGCCGATGACCGCGCGGCGCGCAACAGCCTTCATTGTCGGTTAGGGATTTCCTGCGTATGGAAGATCCATGACCCTGCATCCTTCGCTTCCACCCCTGCACGATGCAGCGCCCTCGCGCGCTGCGCTGTCCTTCCGCCTGACGCTGGTTGCGGGCGGCCTTGGCGTGCTGGCGCTGGCGGCGATCGGCGCGGGTGCCTTCTGGCCCGCCGCGACGCCCGGCGGCCCCGTTCCCTCCGGCCCCGCGCCAGAGGTCTGGCTGTCCAACCTTGTCCTGTCCGACGGCACCGGCTTTGCCGCGCCCGAGATGCAGATCGAACCGGTCCTGCCGCGCAACCGCGCGCCCCTGGTCACGGAACCCGCCCCACCGCGTGCCGAAAGCCGCACCGCCGTGGCCGTGAATGACCACGGCGCGGCGCCTGTCGCCACGGTCGAGCGGGTGCGCCTGACCCCGGTGCCCGGCGTCGTCGCGCGTCTGGAAAGCCCCACGGTCGTGCCACCGCCGCGATCCCTGCCCGTGGAAACGGCGCAAGCCGACAGCCCGCGCGCGCCAACCCGCTCACCCTTTCCGCGCCTGCGCCCACAGAGCGCCCCGATCGAAACCGTCCCCGATGACGGCGCCGCCGCGCTGGCCGCCCTTGCCGCCGATCCCGACCTGGCACCGCGCGGTCTGATCCGTTCGCGCACCCCCCGGGCGCGGCCCGAGGCCGTGACCCGTCTGGCCAGCCTGGACCTCGACACCCCCGCCAGCGCCGCGCCCCCGACGGCCCCCGCGACCGCGCCCGTGATCGAAATCGCGCCCCTGGCCTCGGCGGCCGTTTCGCGCGACCAGTGCGACGCGGGCTTGAGCCGCGCCATCCCCCGCCGCCGTGGCGGCGCCGGCGATGGCAGCACCGTGATCGGTGGCCTGGGCGGCTTGGGCGGGCGACAGCGCGACGACGCCATCCTGGCCGAGGTTCTGGCCGGAAACGTGCCCGATTTCCTGCGCAACCTGGTGCCGGTGACCTTTACCGGGACGGGCTCCAACGGACAGCCCACGCGCATCACGATCTGTGTGACGCCCGATTACCTTGCCGTCGGGTCGAACCGCGATTTCGTCCGCGTGCCCCTGGGCCTGCCGGCGGCGATGCGTGTGGCCGAACGGTTCGACATGGTGCTGCCGACGACGCGGATGGTCGATGCGATCTACCAGCAAGCCAGCGTGCACCTGTCCCCCGCCCCGATGGAGCCCGGCTCGCAAATGTCCTCGACGGCGTATTTCCTGCGCCACAACGCCACCGTGCAGGGCCAGTTGCATCAGGTCGGCGCGCGGCTGGGCCAACTGGTCGCCGGACAGAAAAAGGACCTGGTCCTGACAAACCGCCTGAACAGCAACCCCGGGCGGGTGGCGATCTATGGCTGGCACCGGCGCGGCGGCGCGGCGATCCAGCCGCTCAGCACCGTGCACGGCGCACAATATGCCGATTACAGCCACGGCATCCGGCTGGTCAGCCGCCGCGCCTTTGTCAACGGCCGCGCCGTGGACCTGCGCGACCTGCTGGGCGACAGCCGGCTGGCCAGTCTGGTCAGCGCCGAGGGCACGATCACCAACCGCCGCCTGCTCGCCGCGCTCGACTGACCGCGGGCCGCGCCCCGTCGCGGGCGGCCCCGTTTGGGGCGTCCGGGCGACCGGCTGCTGACCCGCGCCGGCGTGGGCCGTGACGAATCCCCATTGGCAAGGCCACCCCTCGGGAATATGATCAAATTCTCGAAACGCCGGACCCTCCGATGCCCCCCGACCTGACCGCCGACCCGGCCCTCGATCCGGCCCCTGTTCCGCACCCGGACCTGACCGTTCCGCGCCCCCCGGCCGGAGCCGCGCGCCGCGCCCTCGACCCCGAGCGAGTCGCGGCCTTTGCCGCGCGCGAGGCCGTGCGTTTCGCCCGGGCCCGGCCGCGCACCCGCGCGCTGCTCGATCAAGGCGCTGCGCCCTGGCTCGCCGGGGTGCCGATGCACTGGATGCGCGACTGGCCCTCGCCCTTTCCGCTGGTCGTGACCCGCGCGCAAGGTGCCCGCCTGACCGATGCCGACGGATTCGACATCGACGATTTCTGCCTGGGCGACACGGGGTCGATGTTCGGCCATTCGCCCGAACCCGTCGCCCGCGCGATCCGCAAACAGGCGCGGCGCGGCCTGACGACGATGCTGCCGACCCGCGCCGCGCTGCGTGTCGGCGCGCTGTTGCAAGACCGGTTCGGCCCGTTCCTGTGGCAGATCGCCACCACCGCGACCGATGCGAACCGCATGGCGCTGCGCATCGCCCGCGCGGTCACCGGCCGCGACAAGGTGCTGGTCTTCAACGGCTGCTATCATGGCACGGTGCAGGACACGATGGTCACCCTGGATCACGGCCGGACCATGGCGCGCCGGGGACTGGTCGGTCAGGTCTTTGACTTGTCGCTGGGCGCCGTCGCGGTCGAATTCAACGACCTCGAGGCCGTCGAGGCGGCGCTGGCCACCGACGAGATCGCGGCGATCCTGACCGAGCCGGTGATGACCAATTCCTGCATGGTCCTGCCCCAGGCCGGGTTCCACGACGGCCTGCGCACCCTGAGCCGCCAGTATGGCGCGTTGCTGATCCTGGACGAGACACACACGATCTCGACCGGGCTGGGCGGCTACATGCGGCGCCATTCCCTGAGCCCGGATCTGTTCGTGCTGGGCAAATGCGTCGCCGGGGGCATTCCGGCGGCCATCCTGGGTCTTGCGCCATCGGTCGCCGAGCGCCTCGCGCGCTACGACGCGACGCGCCCGCCGGGGCATTCGGGCATGGGCACCACGTTGTCGGGCAATCCGCTGCAAATGGCCGCGCTCGAAGCCACGCTCGACGCCGTCATGACCGCCGAGGCCCATGCCCGCATGGACGCCGGCGCGGAACGCCTGGCGCGAGGGCTTGCGGCGGCGACGGCGCGGCACGATCTGGACTGGCACATTGCCCGGGTCGGCGCGCGGGTCGAATTCATCTGCGCCCCCGGCCCCTTGCGCAACGGCACCGAGGCCGCCGCCGCCCATGCCCCCGACGCCGAGGCCGCGCTGCATCTGGGCCTGCTGAACCGGGGCTGCCTGATCGCGCCGTTCCACAATATGATGCTGGTCTCGCCCGTGACGCGCAAGCGTCAGATCGACCGGCTCGTGACCGCCTTTGACGAGATCCTGACCGAGTTGACCCGATGACCGAGACCTGCCCCTCGGGCGCCACCAAGGCCGAAGCCGAAGCCTTTCTGAACGCCCATCCATCGGTCGAGGCCATCGACATCCTGCTGCATGATTCCAACGGCATCGGACGAGGCAAGATCATCCGGCGACACGAGTTGATGTCGGTCTTTGAAAGCGGGCGGCATCTGCCGATCTCGATCCTGGGGCTGGATATCGTCGGCGAGGACGTTCACGAAACCGGCCTGATCTGGGACGCGGGCGACGGCGATCTGCGGGCCTGGCCGGTGCCCGGCACCCTGAAGGCGCTGCACGGCACCGACCCGGCGCGGGCCGAGATGTTCCTGGGGCAATACCACCTCGATGGCACGCCGATGCTGTCGGACCCGCGCCACGCGCTGGCACGGCAGGTGCGCGCCCTGGCCGAAATGGGCCTGCACCCCTCGGCCGCGTTCGAGCTGGAGTTCTTTCTGCTCGATCCCGAACGCGACGCACTGGGCCGGGTTCAGCCCGCCCGCGACGTGCTGGATGGACGGTTCTCGGCCAAGACCGAGGTCTATTCGGTCGATCAGCTGATCGGCATGCAACCGCTGTTCGACGATATCTATGCGGGCGCCTCCAAGGCCGGCATCACCGCCGAGACGCTGATTTCGGAATACGCGCCGGGGCAATACGAGCTGACGCTGCATTACCGCGACGACATCCTGACCGCCGCCGACGATCTGGTGCGGCTGAAACGGATCGTACGGGCGCAAGCGCGCCGCCACGGGGTGGTGGCGTGTTTCATGGCGAAACCGATCGCCGATTACGCGGGCTCGGGGATGCATCTGCACGTCTCGTTGCGCGACGACGCCGGTCGCAATGTGTTCACCGAGGCGCCGGGCGCGGACTGGAGCGGGACAATCCGCCACGCGCTGGGCGGGCTGATACGGACGATGGGCGAATCGATGCTGGTCTTTGCGCCGCACGCGAATTCCTGGCGGCGCTTTGCGGCGCAATCCTATGCCCCGGTCGCGCCCACCTGGGGGGTCAACAACCGATCGGTCGCGCTGCGCATACCGGCCGGCGACCGGCGGGCGCGGCGGATCGAACACCGCCCCTCGGGCGTGGACGCGAACCCCTATCTGGTGGCGGCGACGGTGCTGGCGGGGATGCGCAAGGGCCTGATCGAGCGCATCGACCCGGGTCCCGAGACCACCGGCAACGGCTACGCGGCCGACGCGGGCGACATCCCCCGCGACTGGCGCGCGGCGATCGAGGCGGCGCAAGACTCGGTGTTCCTGAAAGAGGCGCTGGGCGCGGAGATGCACCGCACCTTTACCGCCGTGAAGGGCGCCGAATACGCGCGCGTGGCGCGGACCATCCCGGACGTGGATTTCGATCTCTATCTGCACCGGGTGTAGCGGGGGCTGCCGCCCCCGCACCCCCGCTTCAAGGGGGGCACGCCCCCCTTGAAAATCCCCGTGCGTATTTCGGACAAGATGATGGGGCCGGGTTGACCCGGCGGGGGCCGCGTGGTCCCCTGGGGTCCATGCGCGCCCTGGTGTTTGCCCTTTCGCTTCTGGTTTCGCCCGCAGCGGCGCAGGTCTGCGCCCCGGCGGACCTGCCCGCGCTCAACGGTTGCGTGGGGCGCGCGCGGGTGAGCATCGCCATCGCCGGGGATGTGCTGGTGCATCGGGCCCTGGCGTGGCGCGGCTATGCGCGGGGGTTCGCGAGCCTTTGGGGGGCGGCCGAGCCGGCGCTGCGGGGCGCCGATCTGGCCATCGCCAATCTGGAGGGGCCGGTCGCGCCCGGGTTTCAGCGCGATGGTCGGCGGGTGGCGGACCCGGGCCCGGTGTTCGACGATGTGGTCTATACCGAATACCCGCGATTCAACTATCATCCGGTGTTGATCCGCGCCTTGCGCGCGGCGGGCGTGGACGTGGTCACGACGGCGAACAATCACGCGATGGACCGGGGCGCGGCGGGAGCGGACGCAACCTTGCGGGCGCTCGACGCGGGCGGGTTGGCGCATGTCGGCACGGTGGCCGGTGGCCAGGCGCCCTGGCGGGCGCTGCGGCTGCGCACGTCGGTGGGTCCGCTGGCACTGGTCGCGTGCAGTTTTGGCACGAACGGGCTGGCCGATCCCCGCCATCAGGTTCCACGGTGTTACGACGATCGCGCCGGTTTGCTGGCCCTGGTTCGGGCCGAGGCCGCGCGCGGCGCCGGCGTTCTGGTGTTGCCGCACTGGGGGCAGGAATACGCGCTGGAGCCCGACCGCGCGCAGCAAGCCCTCGCCCGCGATCTGGCGGCGGCGGGGGCGATGGCGGTGGTCGGCACGCATCCGCATGTGCCGCAACCCTGGGAGGACCTGCGCGGCCCGCGCGGCCTGGTGCCGGTGGTCTATTCGACCGGCAACTTCATCGCCGCGCAGCCGCCGCTGGAGCGCGCGACCGCGCAACTGGCCTGGCTGTCGCTTTGCGCCGGCGCCCAAGGGCCGGTGGTGGCCGGCGCGGGCTATGTGCCGTTGCAGATGGAATTCGCCGGCGCCGACCCTTCGCTGACGCTGCCCCGGCCCGGCAGCGGCGATCCACGGCAAGAGGCCGGCCTGGCGTTGCTGGCGCGGCTGATCCCGGGACGCGCGCTGTCGCTGTCGTGCCGCTAGACCGGGGGTCAATGCGCGGGTTTCGCGCCCGCAAGCCGCCGCAGGAGGGGATCGACGGCCCAGGTCGCCACGGGGATCAGCATGAGCCCCCAGGCCAGCCCCAGCACACCGTCGAAGAACGCGGTGACCGCCCAATGGACCAACCCTGCCGCCTGGTTGACGGCTGTGGCGGCGGTCTCGGCGCGCTGCGCGATCCACTCGGCAGGCAGATGCCAGCCCAGTTCGTGCAGCCCATGCACCAGGATCGACCCGCCGACCCAGATCATCGCCGCCGTGCCGACCAGCGTGAGCGCTGTCAGGAAGCCGGGCATCACGGCGACGATTCCGCGCCCCAGCGCCCGGGTCGCCGACAGCCGCCCGACCCGCGCCAGCCACAGGCCCAGGTCGTCCGCCTTGACGATCACCGCGACGCCGCCGTAGACCACCACCGTGATGCCGACGGCCGCCAGCGCCAGCGCGCCGCCTTCGATCCAGACCGGCTGATCTTGCGGCAGGGCGGCCAGGATGATCGTCATGATCTCGGCCGAGAGGATGAAATCGGTCTTGATCGCGCCGGCGACCTTCTGCTGTTCCAGATGCACGGGATCGCCCGCGGCCGTCACATGGCCGTCGGCATGGGCGGTCCCGGGCCGGAACAGGTGCCAGACCTTTTCCGCCCCTTCGAAACACAGATACGAGCCTCCCAGCATCAGCAGGGGTGTGATCAGCCACGGCGCGAAATTCGACAGCAGCAGCGCCAGCGGCAACAGGATCAGCAGCTTGTTGCGGATCGACCCCAGGGCAATCTTGCCGACGATGGGCAATTCGCGCGCGGGCGAGAAACCGTGAACGTATTTGGGCGTCACGGCCGCGTCGTCGATCACCGCGCCCGCCGCCTTGGCGCCGGCCTTGGCCGCCTGGGCCGCCACGTCGTCGATCTGCGCGGCGGCGACCTTGGCGATGCCCGCGACGTCGTCCAGCAATGCGATCAGCCCGCTCATGGCAGCTCTCCGTGAATGTCCGGCGTCAAGGGTATCGGCGGCCAGTGCGCGCTGCAAGCCAAAGGGCCGCCGAGAAACGCCGCAGGGATGCCCGGCCCCCTTGCGCGCGCTGGCGGAATGCTCCACAAACCGGGGGTTGACGCGCGCAAGACGCGCTTTGGAACACGAAGGCGGATACCATGCTCGATACCCACGCGAAACCCACCGAGGAACTCGATGTCCGCGAACTCTTTGGTATCGACACCGAAATGAAGGTGAAGGGCTTCGCCGAGCGAACCGACCGCGTGCCCGAACTGGACCCGACCTACAAGTTCGACCCCGACACCACGATGGCAATTCTGGCAGGCTTTGCCTACAATCGCCGCGTGATGATCCAGGGCTATCACGGCACCGGGAAATCGACCCATATCGAACAGGTCGCGGCGCGGCTGAACTGGCCGACGGTGCGCGTGAACCTGGACAGCCACATCAGCCGGATCGACCTGATCGGCAAGGACGCGATCAAGCTGCGCGACGGCAAGCAGGTGACCGAATTCCACGAAGGCATCCTGCCCTGGGCGCTGCGAAACCCCTGCGCCATCGTGTTCGACGAATACGACGCCGGGCGCGCCGACGTGATGTTCGTCATCCAGCGCGTGCTGGAGCATGACGGCAAGCTGACGCTGCTGGACCAGAACGAGATCATCACCCCGCACCCGGCGTTCCGACTGTTCGCGACCGCGAACACCGTGGGCCTGGGGGATACCACCGGCCTGTATCACGGCACGCAGCAGATCAACCAGGCGCAGATGGACCGCTGGTCCCTGGTTGCGACGCTGAACTACCTGTCGCACGACGCCGAGACGAACATCGTGCTGGCCAAGAACCCCCATTACAACACCCAGAAGGGCCGGCAAGAGATCAGCCAGATGGTTACCGTGGCCGATCTGACGCGGACCGCCTTCATGAAGGGGCAGCTTTCCACGGTGATGAGCCCGCGCACGGTCATCAACTGGGCCGAAAACGCGCGCATCTTCCGCAACGTGGGCTATGCGTTCCGGCTGACTTTCCTGAACAAGTGCGACGAACTGGAACGGCAGACGGTGGCCGAGTTCTATCAGCGTTGCTTCGGCGAGGAACTGCCCGAGAGCGCGGCCTCGGTCGCGCTGGGCTGAGGCCCCGGGCCGACGCGGGAAATGGCATGAGCCCGGACGGTTGAGGCCTTGATCCTCGGCCTCCCGGCGGCTGCGCCCTGCCCCATTGCGACCAAACCGGACGCGCCCTGCGGCCCGTAGCACCCCGCCGGTGCGTGGGGCGGCCCTGTCTCAGGGCCGCCACGGGGGCCGATCAGGCCGCTTTCGTCCGGGCCTCGGCGCGGGCCGCCATCGTCGCGCGGGTCCACCAGTCCAGCTCGTCCAGCATCGCCTTGGCCGATCCGCCGACCGTCGCTTCGATCGCGCTCAGCGGCTGGTTCTGCTGCCCGAGCGGGTGCACGGCAAAGAAATCGGCGCCCGCGATATGCACGCCCGACCGGGTCGAGACCATTTGCAGTTCGATGCCGATGGTGCGCAGATGCTCGACCGCGCGGGCGGCCCCCAGCGCACCGTAACCGACGACGCCAAAGGCCTTGCGGTTCCAGTCCACATAGGCCTGGTCCAGCGCGTTCTTCAGCGCCCCGGTGATCGAGCGGTTGTATTCCGCGACGACGAAGATGTAGCCGTCGAACGCGGCGATCTTTTCCTGCCAGGCGGTCGCGCGCGCGTCGGCCGAGGGCATCCAGGCGTTCGAGGCCACCTCGTTGAACAGCGGCAGGTCGTGGTCCTTAAGGTCCACCAGCTCGACCTCCCAGTCGCCGCGGGCCTGGGCTTTTTCGAGGATCCACTCGGCCGGTTTCGCGCCAAAGCGCGAATCGCGGGTCGAGCCGAGGATGACGGCGATGCGGGGTTTGCGGGTCATGATTTCAATCCTTGGATCAGACGGGTTCGATGCCCGGAACCTGTATCCCGGGGGCCAAAAAGTCATGTCCACGCCGCCGCACAATCGCTGTGCGCCCATGCGGGTCTTGCCCCGCGCGCCGCGCCGTGCTTGCCTGTGGTATGCGCGCCTTGACCCTTCTTCTCCCGCTCTGCCTTGTGCCCGCGGCCGCCGTCGCGCAGACCCAGCCGCCGGGTGCCCCCATCGCCGCGCTGTCGGGCGACTGGAATGGCGACGACGCTGCTGACGCCGTTCTGTTGCTGCGAGCGGCGGACGGTATGGCCGATCTCGTGCTCTATCAGGGCGCGCCCGAGGACGGGCTGCACCCGCTCATCACGCTGCCGGCCAGCGTTTCCGCCGGTCCCCTGGCCGGGTCGGCGCCGACCCTCGAGGCCCGCAGCGACACCAGCTTTGCCATCGTGACCCAGCAGACCGGCTTTGGCCGCACCCCGTGGACGCAAGTCGTCACCGTCGCGTTTCGCAACGGCACCTACATGGTCGCCGGATTCGACTACGATTTTTATGACCGGCTGGACCTGTCGCATTATGGCGGCTGTTCGGTGAACCTGTTGACGGGCCGATTCACCCTGACGCTGGGCCCCGGCGACGAAGCGCCCGAGGTCCACCGCGCGGGCCCCGTCGGCGAGGCCGCCTTTCCACTCGCCGCCCTGACCGATGGCTACTGGCCACCGGCCTGCGACGCGCTGATGCGCTGAACCACGGCGCGCATTTCGCCCCTTTCCCAAGCCTTGGCCCGGGTGCATAACATCCCCATGCAGAAACCGTCCGACAACCCCGCCGATCCCTTCAAGAAAGCCCTGACCGAGGCGACTCGGGTCCTGGCCGACGATACCGAGGTCGCGGTCAGCTTCACCGTCGATCCGCCCGGCATGACGCGCGACGCGATGCGCCTGCCGCAGGTGACGCGGCGCATGACCCGCGACGAGGTGTTGCTGGCGCGTGGCACGGCGGACGGGTTCGCCATGAAGCGGCGTTACCACAACGAGGGGGTTCACGCCCGCTACCTGCCTCAGGGCCAGATGGCGCGCGATCTCTACGAGGCCATGGAAACCGCCCGCTGCGAGGCGGTGGGCGCGCGGCACATGCCGGGCACGGCCTCGAACATCGACGCGCGCATCGCCCACGAGGCCGACCGCAAGGGCTATGCCCAGATCCGCAGCCAGGCCGAGGCCCCGCTGAGCGTCGCCGCCGGCTATCTGATCCGCGAGATGGCCTCGGGGCGCCCCCTGCCCAAGGGCGCGAACCAGGTCGCCGACATGTGGCGCGGCTTTTTCGAGGAACAGGCCGGCGGCACGCTGGAAGGCCTGGACGCGGCGCTGGCCAACCAGGCGCAATTCGCCAGGCTCGCGCGGCAGGTCATCACCGATCTGGGCTATGGCGACCAGTTGGGCGACGACCCCGACGATCTGGGCGACGATCCCGAGGGCGCCGAGGAGGAAAGCGACGAGGCACCCGACAGCCCCGATTCCCAGGGCGAGGACGACCAGCAGCAAGACGAATCCGAGCAGTCCGACGATGGCCCGCAGGACGAATCGGCGCAGACCGAAACCGTCATGGACGACCAGGCCGACGACGAGTTGGCGGATGAAACGGACATGCCCCAGGCCGAGGCCCCGCCCGAGCCCCCCGCCCCCGCCCCGCATTCCGACGCCGACCCGAACTATACCGTCTTCACCACCGAGTTCGACGAAGAGATCTCGGCCGAGGATCTGGCCGAGGCCGCCGAACTGGAGCGGCTGCGCGCCTACCTGGATCAACAGCTCGAACCCCTGAAAGGGGCCGTGTCGCGCCTCGCCAACAAGCTGCAACGCCGGCTTCAGGCGCAACAGAACCGCAGTTGGGAATTCGACAAGGAGGAAGGCATCCTCGATGCCGGGCGGCTGGCGCGCGTGGTGGCGAACCCGACCACCCCCCTGTCGTTCAAGTGGGAAAAGGACACCGATTTCCGCGACACGGTGGTCACGCTGCTTCTGGACAACTCGGGCTCGATGCGCGGGCGACCGATCTCCATCGCCGCGATCTGCGCCGACGTTCTGGCCCGCACGCTGGAACGCTGCCAGGTCAAGGTCGAGATCCTGGGCTTCACCACCCGCGCCTGGAAGGGCGGCCAGAGCCGCGAGAAATGGCTGGCCGAGGGGCGCAAGCAGTCGCCCGGCCGCCTGAACGATCTGCGCCATATCGTCTACAAGAGCGCCGACGCCCCGTGGCGGCGGGTCAAGGACAACCTCGGTCTGATGATGAAAGAGGGCCTGCTGAAGGAAAACATCGACGGCGAGGCGCTGGAATGGGCGCATCGGCGGATGCAGGCCCGGCGCGAGCAGCGCAAGATCCTGATGGTGATTTCCGATGGCGCACCGGTCGATGACAGCACCTTGTCCGTCAACGCCGCGAATTTCCTGGAAAAACACCTGCGCGACGTGATCGCCATGATCGAAAAGCGCAAGGCCGTGGAATTGCTGGCGATCGGCATCGGCCACGACGTGACGCGCTATTACGAGCGCGCCGTGACGATCACCGATGTCGAGCAACTGGCCGGTGCGATGACCGAACAACTGGCCGCGCTGTTCGATTCCGACCCGCGCGCCCGCGCCCGGGTGATGGGCATGGCCTCGGTCATGGGGCGCTGAGCGCCGGCCGATCCGTTCCGCGCAATTTTCGAGGTCCCATGTTCCAGACCTATGTCGCCGCAACCTCGCCCGATCAGGGACCTCCGCGTCTGGCCCGTCTGCGCGCCGAACTCGAGGCGCGCGGGCTGACGGGTTTTCTGGTGCCGCGCTCGGACGCGCATCAGGGCGAATACGTCAGCCCCCATGACGAGCGGCTGCAATGGCTGACCGGGTTCACCGGATCGGCCGGGTTCTGTGTGGTGCTGCCCGACACGGCCGGTGTCTTCATCGACGGGCGCTATCGGTTGCAGGTGCGCGACCAGATCGACCTCGGGACCTTTCGCGCCGTGGACTGGCCCGAGACCTCGGCCGCCGATTGGCTGCGCCAGCACGCGCCCCAGCAGGCGGTGATCGGCTACGATCCCTGGCTGCACACCCCCGACGAGATCGGCCGGATCGAGGCCGGGCTCAAGGGTTCGACGATCGCCTTGCGGGCGCTCGACACCAACCCCCTGGATGCCGTCTGGACCGATCAGCCGCCGCCCGCGCGGGGGCTGGTGCGCGAACACCCGCTGTCGCTGGCGGGCCGCACCGGGGCCGAGAAACGCGCCGATCTGGCCCAGGGGCTGAAACGCGCCGGGGTGGCGGCGACGGTCATCACCCTGGCCGACAGCCTGGCCTGGCTGATGAACTGGCGCGGTTCGGACATCATCCGCAACCCGGTCGTGCAGGGCTTTGCGATCCTGCACGACGACGCGCGGCTGGATCTGTTCATCGACGCGGCCAAGGTCGCCGCGCTGCCGGGCGACGAGGGCGTTACCCGCCACCCGATCGAGGCCTTTGCCGATGCGCTCAAGGCGCTGAACGGCGTGACGCGCTTTGACCCGCAAACCGCGCCCGTCGCGGTGCAGACCCTGCTGGCGCAGGGTGCGCCGGGCGCCGATCCCTGCCTGATGGCCAAGGCGACAAAGAACCCGGCCGAACTGGAGGGAATGCGCGCCGCGCACCGCCGAGACGGCGTGGCGATGGTCGAATTCCTGGCCTGGTTCGACGCCCACGCGCTGGACGGGCTCAGCGAGATCGACATGGCACGGACCCTGGAAGGGTTCCGGGCCGCCACCGGGCAGCTATTGGACCTCAGCTTCGATTCCATCTCTTCGACCGGGCCCAACGCGGCGATCAACCATTACCGCGTGACCGAGGGCTCGAACCGGGTGCTGGAACCCGGCGACCTGTTCCTGATCGATTCGGGTGGGCAATACCCGGACGGCACGACCGACATCACCCGCACCCTGCCCGTCGGACCCGTGGCCCAGGACCGCCGCGCCGCCTATACCCGGGTGCTGCAAGGCATGATCGCGATGTCTCGCGCCCGCTTTCCCCGGGGTGTTTCGGGCGGCCATCTGGATGCGCTGGCGCGCTATCCGCTGTGGCTGGCGGGGCTGGACTACGACCACGGCACCGGGCACGGCGTGGGGGCCGCGCTCAGCGTGCACGAAGGGCCGGCGCGGCTGTCGCGGGTATCGATGCTGCCGCTGGAACCCGGCATGATCCTGTCGAACGAGCCCGGCTACTACCGGGCTGGCGGCTGGGGCATCCGCATCGAGAACCTGCTGGTCGTGCGCGAGGCCGCACCGCTGGGCGACGACCGGCGCATGCTGGATTTCGAGACCATCACCCTGTGCCCGATCGACACGCGGCTGATCGAACGCGCGATGCTGAGCGCGGACGAGGTTCGCTGGCTCAACGCCTATCACGCGCGCGTGCTGGCCGAGCTGGGGCCGGCGGTGTCCGAATTTGCCCGGGACTGGCTGACACAGGCCTGCGCCCCGATCTGAGCGCCCGCCCCTTGCGCAGCCGCGCTCAGTGGCAGGCCATAACCCAGATGTCAAAGCGCGGATGGTCCAGCGCGTTCAGGGCCGGGCTCGAGGCGACCATCCAGCCATGGAACAGGCGTTCCGCGCTGACCGAATCGGTGATGTCGAGAAACGCATAGGCGTCGGAACTGGGGTTTTCGGCAGGATAGCGGCAGCCGGTCAACGCCACCGTCAGGTGGTGAAAGCTCAGCGTATCCCCAACCGCAAGGGTCATGTCCTGCACCTCGCCCGATATCTTGTCGAGCCCGCGCAGCACCGCCTCGGTGCCCGAGGCCATCTCGGGGCCGTTCGGCCGCTGGTCGCGCAGGGCCTCGCCCAGGACCTGCCAGTTGACCTGCTGGGCGCCCGCCGGCAGCGCCAGCAAAAGCGCCGTCAGCGCCAGGGCGAGCCGCGTCATGGCGCCGCCCCCTCGGGCGCCTCGGAGGCGTCCGACCCGGTAAAGGCGCGCAACAGCAGCGTGATCAGGCTGACCGCGCTCTGGGTATCCTGGAACGTGTCGCCAGGGCGCAGGTTTTCCAGGCCCCCCCCTGGCAGAACCTCGATGAAGGTGCCCCCCAAAAGCCCCTCGGACGCCACCTGGATCGTCGAATCGCCGGGCAGCTCCAGCCCCGGGGTCACCGCGATCGCCAGTTGCGCGCGAAAGCTCTGCGGGTCCAGCGACAGGCCGGTGACGGTGCCGATCTTGACCCCGGCCAGTCGCACCTCGGTCCCGGGGCGAACCCCCTCGGCCGACCGAAAGGTCGCATAGAGCGGATAGCCCTGCGCCTGGGTCAGCGCGGTGCCCGTGGTGCGCAGCGCAAACACCACAAACAGGGCCGCGACGCTCAGCACCGCGGCGCCCAGCAGGATTTCCCAGGGGCGATAGGCCATCGGCCCTTATTCCGGCTGCCAGGCTTCGTAGTCGCGGCGTTCCACCGGCGCGGCGCGGCGCAGCGATCCCGGCGGGACATAGGCGGCGGGTGTGCCGGTCAGGTTCGGATTGTGGGGCAGTTCCCAGGGCTTGTGAGCCAGCGGACGGGCGGTCGGCGGTTCGTCCCAGGTGTGGTGCAGCCAGCCGTGCCAGTCGGTGTCGATGCGGCTGGCCTCGATCTCGCCGTTGTAGATGACCCAGCGGCGTTTGCCGTCGCGCGACCGGTAGAAGATGTTGCCCTGCGCGTCCTCTCCGACCTTGACGCCCTTGCGCCAGGTATAGAGCTGCGTGCCCAGCGTCTGGCCGTTCCACCAGGTCAGGATGCGAAGAAGCAGGTTCATTGGCCGAGTCCCCTTGGTCTTTGTCCCGACATATGACCCAGTTTGCCGGGGAAATAAAGCCCCGCCGCGGTGCGGCGGCGGGGCGTTGCCGTCACTCGGTCACGCGGACATGCGCCATCACATCGGGGGTGCCCAGCACCGCCCCGTTCGGCCCCTCGCCGCGCTTGATCGCGTCGAGCACGTCGAAACCGTCGATGATCTGTCCGACGACGGTGTATTGCCCGTTCAGATGCGGCGCGGGGGCGAACATCAGGAAGAACTGGCTGTTGGCCGAGTTGGGATCGCGCGCCCGCGCCATGCCCATCACCCCGCGATCGAAGGGCTCGGCCGAGAATTCGGCCGGCAGGTCCGGCAGGTCGGACCCGCCCATGCCGGCGCGCGCGGTGTCGCCATCGGCGCGGCCGAACTGCACGTCGCCGGTCTGCGCCATGAAGCCGTCGATGACGCGGTGGAAGACCACGTTGTCATAGGCGCCGGATTCGGCCAGGGCGACGATGCGCGCGACGTGCTGCGGCGCCAGATCGGGGCGCAGGGCAACGCGGATCGTGCCGTTGGCGACACCCGCGACGTCGATCTCCAGCACCGGGGCGCCGGCGGGCGGATCGCTCGCCAACGCGGCCACCGGCGCGAGGAACAGGGCCGCCAGCGCGGCCAGCAGGTTACGCCTGAGCATCGGCCGCCACCGTCACCTTGATCATCCGGTCCGGGGACGCCGGCGGCTCGCCGCGCACGATCTGATCGACGTGCTCCATCCCCGAAATCACCCGGCCATAGACCGTGTATTGCCGGTTCAGAAAGTGGTTGTCATTGAAATTGATGAAGAATTGTGAATTCGCGGAATGCGGGTTCTGCGAGCGCGCAGCGCCAAGCGTGCCGCGGTCGTGCGGGATGCCCGAGAATTCGGCCTTGAGGTCCGGCAGATCCGACCCGCCCGTGCCGGCGCGGCGGATGTTGAAGCTGTCCTTGGTGGCGTTGCCGTTGGCCACGTCGCCGGTCTGGGCCATGAAGCCGTCGATGACGCGGTGGAAGACCACGCCGTCATAAGCGCCCGCGCGCGCGAGGTCCTTCATGCGCTGCGCATGACCGGGCGCGACATCGGCCAACAGCTCGATGACGACGGTGCCCGTCTTCAGCTCGATGAGGATGGTGTTTTCGGGGTCCTTGATCTCGGCCATGCCGCTCTCCTGTGTCGATTGGCGCGCACCCTAGCGCGGGATTTCGCCAAGGAAAACGGCAAAGCGGTGACTTTCGCGTGCGGGACGCCCCGGGGTGGGCCGCGAACCGCCGTCAGGCGTGCAGGTAGCGATCGACCGCGGCGCTTTGTTCAGGCGTCAGATGCAGGCCCAGCCGGGTGCGCCGCCACAGCACGTCCTCGGCCGTTCGCGCGAATTCATGGGTCCTGAGCCAGTCCACCTCGCGGGCGAAGAGGCCAGCGCCAAAGGAGGCGCCCAGGTCCTCGGGCCCGGTGGCGCCGGCGAGCATCGCACCGGCGTCGGTGCCATAGCCGCGCACCAGGCGCCACGCCTGCCCCAGGCTGAGGAACGGGTGGCGTTGTCGCAGGTCGGCGACCAGCGACGGCACCTGATCGACCGGGAAATCCCCGCCCGGCAGCGGCACCCCCGCTGTCCAGTCGCGCCCCATCGGCAGATGCGCGCCCAGCTTGGCCAGCGCCGATTCCGCCAGCCGCCGGTAGGTGGTGATCTTGCCGCCAAAGACATTGAGCACCGGCGCCCCTGCGCCCGTGTCCAGCGTCAGCACATAGTCCCGCGTCGCCGCCGTGGCGCTGCGCGCGCCGTCGTCGTAGAGCGGACGCACGCCCGAATAGGTCCAGACCACATCCTCGGGCCGGACGGGCCGTTTGAAATAGTCCGAGGCAAAGCCGCACAGATAGTCGCGTTCGCTGTCCGTGCAGCGTGGCGCGGTGTCGGGGTCGCTATGGTCGGCGTCGGTGGTGCCGATCAGGGTGAAGTCCTGCTCGTAGGGAATGGCAAAGATGATGCGCCCGTCGCGCCCCTGAAAGAAATACGCCTTTTCATGGGCATAGAGCCGTGGCACGACGATATGCGAGCCGCGCACCAGGCGCACATGGTCGCGCAGGTCGCGGTGCAGCACCTGGTGCAGAACCGCGCTGACCCAGGGGCCGGCGGCATTGACCAGCGCCTTTGCCCGCAGGCTGCGTCCGTTTTCCAAGGTGACGGTCCAAAGCCCGTCTTCCACCCGGGCGGCGGTGACGGCGGTGCGGGTCAGGATCTCGGCGCCGCGTTCGGCCGCATCGCGGGCGTTCAACGCCACCAGCCGCGAATCTTGCACCCAACAATCCGAGTATTCATAGGCGTGGCGGAATTCGTCCCGCAGCGGCCCCCCTTCGGGGGCGTGGCGCAGGTCCAGTTTCGACGTGCCGGGCAGGATCTTGCGCCCGCCCAGGTGGTCATACAGGAACAACCCCAGCCGGATCAGCCAGGCCGGGCGGCGCCCCCGCATCCAGGGCATGACCCAGCCCAGCAGCCGCGAGGTCGGCGTTTCGGCGTCAAAGCGCATCCCCTTGTGATAGGGCAGCACGAAACGCATCGGCCAGGCGATATGCGGCATCGCCGTCAGCAGACGCTCGCGTTCGATCAGGGCCTCGCGCACCAAGCGGAACTCGAAATATTCCAGATAGCGCAACCCGCCATGGAACAGCTTGGTCGAGGCCGAGGACGTCGCCCCGGCCAGATCGCCCTTTTCCGCCAGCAACACCTTGAGCCCGCGCCCGGCCGCGTCCCGGGCGATGCCGCAGCCGTTGATTCCCCCGCCGATGACGACAAGGTCGAATGGATCGCTCGAGGTTTGGGTCATGGCAGTCCGCGCGCGCGAAAATCTTCGTTTCTGAGCGATTATAATCGAATTCCGCGGGAATCGGCAAGACGCCCCGCGGCTCGCGCCGCGTTTTCGCGCGAAATTCCGCGCTTTGACTTGCGGTGCGGGTCCGCAGTGAACACAATCGGACAAAAAGGACCACATCATGGCCCAGGGTTTCCGCCTTCCCGAGATCCTCGACATTGCCCGCGCCGAAGGTCGGGTGACCGTGGACGATCTGGCGCAGCGGTTCGGCGTCACCGCGCAGACGATCCGCCGCGACCTGGCCGAACTGGACGATACCGGCAAGCTCGAGCGCGTCCACGGCGGGGCGATCCTGCGTTCGGGCACGGTGAACATCGGCTATCAGGAACGCGCCGCGCTGAACGCCGAGGAAAAGCGCGCCATCGCCCGCGCCTGCGCCGCCGAGATTCCGCAAGGCGCGTCGGTCTTTCTGGCGATCGGCACCACGACCGAGGCCGTCGCGCGCGAATTGCGCCGTCATGCCGGGTTGATGGTGGTCACCAACAACATGAACACCGCCAACATTCTGGCCGAAAACCCGGACTGCCAGGTGATTGTGACCGGCGGCACGCTCAGGCGATCGGACGGCGGGCTGACCGGGCCCCTGACCGAAGGCGCGATCCGCCAATTCAAGGTCGATATCGCGGTGATCGGCTGTTCGGCGCTGGATGCAGACGGCGACATGCTGGATTATGACATCCACGAGGTCGGCGTCAGCCGCGCGCTGATCGCCCAGGCGCGCAAGGCCTGGCTGGTGGTCGATCATTCGAAACTGGGCCGCACCGCGCCCGCGCGCATTGATTCGCTGGCCGTTCTGGACAGCCTGTTCATCGACCGGCCCCTGCCCGAGCGCCTGCGCGTCGCGTGCGAGGGCTGGGGCACGCGGGTGGTGACCTGCGGGCCGGTCGCCGAACCGCCGCCGGGCGATTAGCGCAGCGCCGCGCGGGCCGCCACCGCGCGCATCGCCGCGCTCAGCTCATGTTCGAGCGTGCCAGCCATCGACCGGAAAACGCCGATCTCGACCGCGTCGGGCGCGGTGCGGATCAAGACCGCCGGCAGGTGGTTCAGCGTCGCCCGGGCCGAGGTTCCGACCCCCATCGCGCGCAGGTCCAGCGGGCAGAGCCGTGCCAGGACCGCCTTGGCGTCGGGACCGGACAGCCGCACCCAGGCCCATCCGTCGGTCTGGTCGCAAAGCGCCGCCAGCCCGGACAGATCGGGCGCCTCGGCGCCCATCAGAAAGGCGGTCTCGCGCCCGGCCCAGACCAGGCGGCCTGCGCCCAGCGGCAGAACCGCGCCGGGGTCCGGAAAGGCGAAGGGCAGGCTGCGGCCCGGATAGGGCTGGATCGACGTCACCGGCCCGGGGTCCATCCCCTCGACCGTGGCCCGGCCGATGCTCAGCGGCAGGCCCTGAAACGGTTTGTCGGCGATGAGGTCAACCACGCATCCGCCCTCCCTCTGGATCGAAGAACACCGGGTCGCAGATCTCGACCAGCACGCGGTGGCCGCGCAACCCGTCGTCCAGCCGGATCACCTGCCCGTGGCGGCTGCGACCGTCCTTGACGAAGCCCAGCCCCAGCCAGCACCCCAGCGTCGGCGAGGGCGCGACCGAGGTGACATAGCCCTGGTTGTTCTCGCGCGTGGCCAGGTCGCGTTCGTTGTAGAGATGCGCGCCCGCGCTCAGCACCTCGCCCTGGTTGACGGGCATCAGCCCCACCAGCTGCTCGCGCCCGGGTTCGGTCAGGCCGGGGCGCTGCGCCGCCGCCTTGCCGATGCAGTCCTTCTTGGCCGAGACCATCTTTCCCAGCCCCACGTCGTCGGCCGTCACCCGGCCGTGGATCTCGGCGTGGGTGATGAACCCCTTTTCGACGCGCAGGACGTTCAGCGCCTCCATCCCATAGGCGCATCCGCCCTGGGCATGGACCGCGTTGAGCAAGGCCTCGAACAGCGAGGCTCCATAGCGCGTCGGCACCGCGATCTCGTAGCCTTCCTCGCCCGAGAACGAGATGCGGAACAACCGCGCCCCGATCCCGCCCAGCCGGATCGCCGTGCAGCCCATGAACGGCAGATCGGCGTCGATCCCCAGCGCGGCCAGCACGGCGCGGGCTTTCGGCCCGGCCAACGCGAACTGCGCCCAGGATTCCGTCACCGAGATCATCCGCACGTCCCAATCGGCGCAGAACGCCTGGTGCACGAAGTCGAGGTGCCGCATCACCGGCCCGGCGGCGGCGGTGGTGGTGGTGACCAGAAAATGATCCGCGGCCAGTCGCGCGCAGGTGCCGTCATCCATGACGAACCCGTCCTCGCGCAGCATCAGCCCGTAGCGCACGCGCCCCGGCTTCAGCGTGGACATGGTGTTGGTATAGACGAAATCGAGGAACCGCGCGGCGTCGGCGCCCTGCACGTCGATCTTGCCCAGCGTGGACACGTCGCAGGTGCCGACCGCCTCGCGGACCTGAAGAACCTCGCGGTCACAGGCGGTGCGCCAGTCGGCTTCTCCGGCGCGCGGGAAATAGCTGGGCCGATACCACAGCCCGGCCTCGATCATCGGCGCGCCCATCGCCCGCGATTTCGCGTCCGAGGTCATCAGCCGCCGCGGCGCAAACCCCTCGCCCCGGCCGCCCGCGCCCATCGCCGCGATCGACACCGGGACAAAGGGCGGGCGGTAGGTCGTGGTGCCGGTCGCCGCAATCCCCTGCCCCGTGGCGTCGGCCAGCACCGCCAGCGCCGCCACGTTCGACGACTTGCCCTGATCGGGCGCCATGCCCTGCGTCGTGTAGCGTTTCATGTGCTCGACGCTGGAATAGCCCTCCTGCGCCGCCAGCCGCACGTCCTTGGTGGTCACGTCGTTGGCAAAGTCCAGCCAGGCGCGCCCGCCCGCGTCCACCGCCCACAGGGGCGCGATGGCATAGGGCGTATCCTCGGCCTCGGGCACGGGGGTCTTCTTCGCGCGCAGCTTGAGGTCGCGCAGCGCCTCGGCCGCGGCCTCGGCGCCATCGGCCAGACAGGCGGCGGTGGAAAACCGCCCGCGCGCCGCGCCCGCGACGCCGAGGCCGGGCACCATCCCCGGCCGGGGCACAAAGGCGGCGATGTCCGCGTCCCAGTCGGGGCGGCCGTTCATGTGGCAGGTCAGGTGCAGCGTCGGATTCCAGCCGCCGGCCAGCGCCAGCGTCCGCGCCGCGATGACCGAGGTGCCGCCCGAATGCGTCACCGCGACGTCGCGCAACCCGTGGCGGCCGCGTGTGCCGGTGACGCTGGCCTGCGCATAGACGGGGAAATCCTCGGTCACGGGGATCGCGCGAGGATCGACATAGGCCGCGACTTCGATCCCCTGGGCGGTCAGGTGCCGCGCCGTCGCCAGGCCCGAGTCGTTGTTCGAGAAGATCACCACCTTGCCCGGGTTCACGCCCCATTTCGCGACATGCGACACCAGCCCCGAGGCCAGCATCACCCCCGGGCGGTCGTTGTCGGGGTGCGCGATCGGGCGCTCCAGCGCGCCGGCGGCCAGGATCGCGCGCCGGGCGACGATGCGCCAGAAGCATTCGCGCGGCAACTCGCCCGGGGCCGCCACATGCAGGCCCACCCGTTCCAGAGCGCCAAAGGTGCCGTCGTCATAGGCGCCGGTGACGGTGGTGCGGGTCATCAGCCGCACATTGGGCATCGCCGCCAGTTCCGCCACCGTCGCGGCGGCCCAGTCGGGTCCGGCCATTCCGCCGACCACGGGCTGGTCGGACAGAAGCCGCCCGCCCATCCGCACGTCCTCGTCGGCCAGAATCACGTCGGCGCCGGCGCGCGCGGCGGTCAGCGCCGCCATCAGCCCCGCAGGCCCCGCACCGATCACCAGCAGGTCGCAGTGCGCCCAGGCTTTTTCATAGACCGACACATCGTGATGCCCCGACAGGCTGCCCAGGCCCGCAGCCCGCCGGATCGCGGGTTCATAGAGCTTTTCCCAGAAGGCGCGCGGCCACATGAAGGTCTTGTAATAGAATCCCGCGCTGAAGAACGGTGCGAGCCAGTCGTTCACCGCCAGCGCATCGTGGCGCAGGCTGCCCAGACGGTTCTGGCTGCGCGCGGTCAGCCCCTCGTGGATCTCTTGCACGGTGGCGCGAACATTGGGGGTCTGCTGCGAGCCTTCCAGCACCTCGACCAGGGCCGAGGGTTCCTCGGACCCGGCGGTCATGGGGCCACGCGGGCGGTGATATTTGAACGACCGCGCCATCAGCCGCTGCCCGTTCGCCAGCAGGGCCGAGGCCAGCGTGTCGCCGTGAAATCCCGAATGCTCGACCCCGTCAAAGGTAAACCGCACTGGCCGCGCGCGGTCGATCAGCAGGCCCTTGCCGGGGATGCGATGCGACTGGCTCATGATTGCGCCCCGGTTCCGGCCACGGTGGGCGCGGCGCGCGACGCCACGGCCCGCGCCGACACGATGGCATGGGTCACGGTGTTGCGCGTGACCTGAACCCAGGTCTGGCAGGGGTCGTGATACCACAGGTCGCGCGTCTCGCCGGCCGGGTTGTCGCGCAGGTGCAGATAGGCGTCCCAGGCATCAAGGCCCGCATCCTCGGCGGGCCGGTCCAGGAACACCGCGGCACCGGAATAGGTGAACTCGCGCCGGTCGCGGGGGCCGCAGCACGGGCAGGGAATGCGCATCGGGTCTGTCTCCCTTCGGGAGGCGGCGCCTGGACCGGGCCAGCGGGCCGCCTGTCGTTTCAGCTCGGACTGGCGCGGATCAGTGCAGGTTGTGCTGCGCGCCGGTGCCCTCTTCGTCCATCAGTCCACGGCCGGTGCGGAACCGGTCCAGCCGGAAGCGCCCGGCCACCGGATGCGGGGCGCCGGTCGCCATCAGATGCGCCAGGCACCAGCCCGAAGCCGGCACCGCCTTGAACCCGCCATAGTTCCAGCCCGTGTTCACGAACAGCCCGTCAACCGGCGTCGTGTCGATGATCGGCGAGCCGTCGGGCGACATGTCCATGATCCCGCCCCAACTGCGCAGAAGCCTGGCGCGGCCGATCATCGGCATCAGCGTCATGCCCGCCTCCATGACATGTTCGACCATCGGCAGATTGCCGCGCGCCGCATACGAGGCGTAGAAATCCAGATCGCCGCCGAACACCAGCCCGCCCTTGTCCGACTGGCTGATGTAGAAATGCCCCATGCCGAAGCTGATGACATGGTCGATGACGGGCTTCAGCCCCTCGGTGACAAAGGCTTGCAGGACATGGCTTTCGATCGGCAGACGCATCCCCGCCATCGCCGCCACCTGACCCGAGCGCCCGGCGACCACCATCGCGACCTTCTTCGCGCGGATGGCGCCGCGCGTGGTCTGCACGCCCGTCACGCGGCCGTTCTGGATGTCGATCCCCGTGACCTCGCAATTCTGGATCAGATCGACGCCCAATCGGTCCGCGCCACGCGCATAGCCCCAGGCCACCGCGTCATGGCGCGCCGTCCCACCGCGCGGATGATAGAGCCCGCCGTAGATCGGAAAGCGCGTCTGCTCGAAATCGAGATACGGAAGCAGCCGGCGCACCGCGTCGCGGTCCATCAGCACCGCGTCGTCGCCCTGCGCCAGCATCGCGTTGCCGCGCCGCGCAAAGGCATCGCGCTGACCGTCCGAGTGGAACAGGTTGATGAGCCCGCGCTGCGAATGCATGACGTTGTAGTTGAGCTCGCGTTCCAGCCCCTCCCACAGTTTCAGCGAGTGGCTGTAGAATTCGCTGTTGCCCGGCAGGAAATAGTTCGCCCGCACGATCGTGGTGTTGCGCCCGACATTGCCGCCGCCCAGGTAACCCTTTTCCAGGACCGCGATGTTTCTGAGCCCGTGGTTCTTTGCCAGGTAATAGGCCGTGGACAGGCCGTGCCCGCCGCCACCGATGATGACGATGTCATAGGCCGGTTTCGGATCGGGCCGGCGCCAGGCCGGTGTCCAGCCCTTGTTGCCGCCCAGCCCCTGAGTGAAGACGCGAAAGCCGCTGTAGCGCATTCTCAGCCCCTTGTTGCGCCTATAGACAATCCTGTCCAGAGAGCAAAGACAAGCCTCAATTCGACAGTCCCGTGCCGATTGCCGCGCCGTGCTCGCCCGCGCAGCGGCCATGGTCGGCCAGGCTCTCGATCACCCGGCAGGTTTCGACCGCGGCGCCGTCGCAGGCCTCGGTCATGCGCCGCAATTCGCCGCGCAGGGCGGTCAGCGCGGCAATGCGGGCCTCGACCGCCCGCAGGTGCCGCCGCGCCAACGAATCGGCGGCGGCGCAGGATCGGTGCGGCTGATCCTGAAGATCCAGCAGGTCGGTGATATCTTCCAGCGCGAACCCCAGGTCGCGGGCGTGCCGGATGAAGGTCAGCCGCGCCACCGTGCCCGGGTCATAGAGCCGTCGGTTGCCCTCGGTGCGGGGCGGCGCGGGCAAAAGACCGCGGTCCTCGTAAAAGCGGATGGTCGTCACCTTGACGCCGCTGGCGCGGGCGGCCTCACCGATGGTCAGGTCCTTCATGGGGGGGTTGCTCCTCCAGCCACTGTAGATGTTAGACCCCGAGTCGCGCCACGGCAAGACCCGCGCGCGGGCCTCGCCAGGGCCCCGCACCAGCGAAGGACACAGGAGACCCCGATGCCTCACGACCACGACCACGATTTCGATGGGGCGAGCCCCGCCTATCGCCGCGCACTGATCGCGGTGCTCGTGCTGAACGGCGGGTTGTTTCTGGTCGAGATGACGGCCGGCGCGCTGGCCGGCAGCCGCGCCCTGCAAGCCGACGCGCTGGATTTCGGCGCCGATGCCCTGACCTATTCGCTGTCGCTCGCGGTGATCGGCCGCAGCCTGCGGTTGCGGGCGCGCATCGCACAACTCAAGGGGCTGTCGCTGGCGGCGATGGGGTTGACGATCCTGGGCCTCGCAATCCATGACGCGCTGGCGCCCGGCCTGCCCCGCGCCCAGGTGATGGGCGCTGTCGGCCTGGCCGCGCTGGCGGCGAACGTGGCCTCGGTCCTGATCCTGATGCGCTGGCGCGACGGCGACGCGAACGTGCGCTCGGTCTGGCTGTGCTCGCGCAACGACGCGATCGGCAACATCGCCGTGATGGGCGCGGCGGCGCTGGTCGCACTGACCGGCTCGGGCTGGCCCGATCTGGTCACCGCCATCGCCATGGCCGGACTGTTCCTGTCCTCGTCCCTGCAGATCCTGCGCCGCGCGGGGCACGAGATCGACACCCCGCATTCGCACCCTCACTGACCGCCCGCACCGGCCACCCGCACTGACCACCCGCTCCGGCCGCCGACCGGGGCGCGCCGCCAGCCCGGGGGCCCGCGCGACCGCGCGGCGGCGCCGGGGGGCTCGATGCCCCCCGGCGCCGCCCCCTCGCCCACCCGAACCACCGGGTTTTCGCCCGCAATCCCGCCCCGCCCCGCCATGCCGACTCGCCAAACGGCAATTCCTGTTGTATGCGCGGCAGCGCAGCAATCAGGACAGCCTTATGGACCTTCGCAACATCGCCATCATCGCGCACGTCGACCACGGGAAGACGACGCTGGTGGATGAGCTTCTCAAACAATCCGGCGTCTATCGCGAGGGTCAGGCCGTGACCGAACGGGCGATGGATTCGAACGATCTGGAACGCGAGCGCGGGATCACCATCCTGGCCAAGGCGACCTCGGTCGAATGGAAAGGCGCGCGCATCAACATCGTCGATACCCCCGGCCACGCCGATTTCGGCGGCGAGGTCGAGCGCATCCTCAGCATGGTGGACGGCGTCTGCCTGCTGGTCGATGCGGCCGAGGGTCCGATGCCCCAGACCAAGTTCGTCACCTCCAAGGCGCTGGCGCTGGGCCTCAAGCCGATCGTCGTCCTGAACAAGGTGGACAAGCCGGCGGCCGAACCCGACCGCGCGCTCAACGAGGTGTTCGACCTGTTCGCCAACCTCGGCGCCTCGGACGAGCAGCTGGATTTCCCCGTGCTCTATGCCTCGGGCATCAACGGCTGGGCGGACGAGGATCTGGACGGCCCGCGCAAGGACATGTCGGCGCTCTTCGGCATGGTGATGCGCCATGTCGAGCCGCCGAAACAGATCGCCGCCGCCAACGAACCCTTCCGCATGCTGGCGACGACGCTGGGCGCCGACCCGTTCATCGGCCGGATCCTGACGGGCCGGGTCGAGGCCGGCACCCTCAAGGTCGGCGAAACGCTCAAGGCCCTCAGCCGCAAGGGCGAGCGGATCGAACAGTTCCGCGTGACCAAGATCCTGGCCTTCCGCGGCCTGGGACAGCAGCCCATCGACGAGGCCGTCGCCGGCGACATCGTCACCATCGCCGGCATGACCAAGGCCACCGTCGCCGACACGTTGTGCGACCTCTCGGTCGATGCCGCGATCCCCGCGCAACCCATCGATCCGCCGACGATCTCGGTCACCTTCGGCATCAATGACAGCCCGCTGGCCGGCCGCGACGGCAACAAGGTGCAGTCGCGCGTGATCCGCGAACGGCTGATGAAGGAAGCGGAATCGAACGTCGCCATCAAGATCGAGGACACCCCGGGCGGCGAGGCTTTCGTGGTCTCGGGGCGCGGCGAATTGCAGATGGGCGTGCTGATCGAGAACATGCGCCGCGAGGGGTTCGAACTGTCGATCTCGCGCCCGCGGGTGATCTTCCGCGAGGAAAACGGCGAGCGCCTGGAACCCGTCGAAGAGGTCATCATCGACGTCGATGACGAATACGCGGGCGCGGTGATCGAAAAGCTGACGGGCCCGCGCAAGGGCGACCTGACCGAGATGAAGCCTGCCGGCACGGGCAAGACGCGCATCGTCGCGCATGTGCCCTCGCGCGGGTTGATCGGCTATCAGGGCGAATTCATGACCGACACGCGCGGCACCGGCGTTCTGAACCGCATCTTCCACGACTGGGTGCCTTACAAGGGGCCGATCCAGGGCCGCCGCCAGGGCGTGCTGATCTCGATGGAGAACGGCGTGTCCGTCGCCTATGCGCTGTGGAACCTGGAAGATCGCGGTCGCATGTTCATCGGCGCGCAAGAGCAGCTCTATGTCGGCATGATCATCGGCGAGCATTCGCGCGACAACGATCTGGAAGTGAACCCGATCAAGGGCAAGAAGCTGACCAACGTCCGTGCCTCGGGCACGGACGAGGCCGTGCGCCTGACGCCTCCGGTCATCATGTCGCTGGAACAGGCGATCGCCTATATCGACGACGACGAACTGGTCGAGGTCACGCCCAAGTCGATCCGCCTGCGCAAACGCTATCTCGATCCGCACGAGCGCAAGCGCATGGCCAAGGCCGAGGCCTGACCCCTCAGCGGCGCTGGTCCACGAGATGCAGCGCCGCCGCCCCCAGCCGGATGCCCAGCCCCCTGAACGCGCGCAGCGGATCGGGGCGCGCGGGCTCCAGCGGCACGCCCGATCCCTGCCCCAGCGCCGCCAGCGCCAGTTCGCGCCCCAGAACCGTGCCCGGTGCGATGCCGCGCCCGTTGAAGCCGGTGATGCCGTAAGCGCCCTCGCCCGCCATGACCAGCCTTGGCAACGCGTCCGGCGTGGTGCCGATGCGCCCGAACCAGCGATGCGCGAAACGCTGCCCCGCCAACTGCGGGAACAGCCGGACCATCTGCCGCCGCGCCCAGGCCTCGTGCACCGCCGCGTCTGCGGCCCCCAGCCAGCCAACCGAGCCGATGATGAACCGCCCCGCCGCGTCCAGCCGGAACGAGGTCAGCACCTGCGCGGTGTCCCAGGCCCCCTCGCCGCCCGGCAGGATCGTTTCGCGCAGCGCCTCGGGCAAGGGATCGGTGGCGCAGTTGAAATAGGGCAGCACCGCCAGCGCGGGGTTCGCGGCCGGCCCCTGGCCATAGGCGTTGCCCGCCCAGATCACGCGCGGCGCGCGCACCGTGCCGCCCGGCACGCTCAGCACCCAGTCGTCGCCCGCGCGGCGCGCGTCGGTGACGGGGCTCGGCGCATGGATCGCGGCCCCCGCCGCCAGCGCCGCGCGCGCCAGCCCCCGGGCATAGGCCAAGGGCTGCACCGTGCCCGCACGGGGATCGAACAGCGCCCCCCGATACCGCCCCGAACCCACCCGCGCGCGCGTCTCGCCGGCATCCAGCATCCGCACCGCGACCTGTCGCGCCTGCCATTGGCGCGCACGCTCCGCCAACGCGGCCAGGCCCTTGGCGTCGGGCGCGCAATGCAGGGTGCCGACCGGCCGCGCCTCGCAGGCGATCGCATGCTTGTCGATCAGCGCCCAGACCGCCGCCGGCGCCTGGGCCAGCAACCCCGGCAAGGGATTGCCCGGCGGCAAGGCGGCCTCGACCGTATCGGGCATGATCCACAAGCCCGCGTTCACCAGCCCGACGTTGCGCCCCGAACCGCCCGCGCCGATCCCCAGCGCCTCCAGCACAACCACCCGCGCCCCGGACTCGGCCGCGCTCAGCGCCGCCGAAAGCCCGGTGTAGCCCGCGCCGACAATGACCAGATCGGCCCCCACGGCACCGCTCAACGGCGACAGGTCGGGCGAAGGGGATGCGGTGTCGGCCCAAAGGCCAGGGGTGTCGAGGGTCATGCGGGCTCCATGGGCACGGGGCCTGACCCTGTTCCGCGCGCGCATCGCCGTCAAGGGCCCGCGAACCCGCCCTGTGCCGGTCTGCCGTCCATCATCTTGTGAAAAATACGCACGGGGATTTTCAAGGGGGGCGTGCCCCCCTTGAAGCGGGGGTGCGGGGGCGGCAGCCCCCGCCGCCGCCAGTCGCCTACTCGGCCGCCTTCAGCTCGAACCCGCGCTCGATCATGTCCGAGGGCGCCACCGGATAGGCGCCCGAAAAACAGGCGTCGCAGAACTGCGGGCAGGCCGCGTTGCGCCCCCCCGCCTCGCCCGCCGCGCGGTAGAGCCCGTCCAGCGAGATGAACTTCAGACTTTCGACGCCGATGAAATCGCGCATCTCGTCCTCGTTCATCCGCGCCGCCAGCAGCTTCGATCGCTCCGGCGTATCGACGCCATAGAAACACGGCCAGGTCGTCGGCGGCGAGGCGATGCGGAAATGCACCTCGCGCGCGCCCGCCTCCAGGATCATTTCCTTGATCTTCTGCGAGGTCGTGCCCCGCACCACGCTGTCATCGACCAGAACGATGCGCTTGCCGGCGACCAGCGCGCGGTTCACGTTCAGCTTCAGCCGCACGCCCATGTTGCGGATCTGTTCGCTGGGCTCGATGAAGGTGCGCCCCATGTATTGGTTGCGGATGATCCCCATGGCAAAGGGAATGCCCGATTCCTGGCTGTAGCCGATCGCCGCCGGCGTGCCGCTGTCAGGCACCGGGCAGACCAGGTCGGCCTCGACCGGCGCCTCGCGCGCCAGTTCCACGCCGATCTGGCGGCGCGTCTCATAGACCGAGCGCCCGCCGATGATCGAATCGGGTCGGCTGAAATAGACCTGCTCGAAGATGCAGAACCGCGACGGCGTGCGTTCGAACGGGCGGGTCGATTGCAACCCCTTGGTGTCGATCACCACCATTTCCCCCGGTTCGATCTCGCGCACGAAGTCTGCGCCGATGATGTCCAGCGCGCAGGTTTCCGATGCCAGCGCCCAACCGTCGCCGATCCGGCCCAGCACAAGGGGGCGCACGCCCAGTTGGTCGCGCACGCCGATCAGCTTGGTGCGGGTCATGGCGATCACCGAAAACGCCCCCTCGACCCGGCGCAGCGCGTCTTTCAGGCGTTCGGCGATGGTCTTCTGGATCGACCGCGCCATCAGGTGGATGATGCATTCGGAATCGGACGAGGACTGAAAGATCGACCCGCGGTCGATCAGCTCGCGCCGGATCGCGTTGGCGTTGGTGATGTTGCCGTTGTGCGCGATGGCGGCCCCGCCCATGGCGAATTCGCCAAAGAAGGGCTGCACGTCGCGGATCGCGGTCGCCCCCTTTGAGCCGGCCGTGGAATAGCGCACATGGCCGATGCCGATCGAGCCCGGCAGCGTTTCCATCAGCTTGGCCGAGGTGAAGTTGTCGCGCACCAGCCCAAAGCGATGGGCCGACTGAAAGCCGCGCGCGTCGTCATAGGTGATGATGCCGCCCGCTTCCTGGCCACGGTGTTGCAGCGCGTGCAGGCCGAGGGCGACGAAATTCGCGGCGTCCTGAACGCCAACCGCGCCGAATATGCCGCATTCCTCCTTCAGCTTGTCATCGTCGAATGGATGGCTGAGCCAAGGCTGCATGGCGGATCCCCATAGCTGCGATGCGCCTCCTTTAGGCGCTTGCCCCCGGCGGGGCAAGGGGCAAGCGTCCCCGGGGCGCGATTCATGTCATCGGCGTGACATCGCTCCGGGGATCGGGGGTGCCGCGCATGGCGCGGGCCAGCCCGTCCTTGCCCTGCGCCTCGAACCGTTCGGCCACGGCGGCGATGTCGCGCGCGTCGCGGTTCTGGTTCAGTTTGGACTTGGCCTCGACCCGCGTGACCTCCAGCCGGAAGGCGACGATCCGGGCCAGGTGCTGGGCCAGGAAATCCGCCGGCGCGTCGCCCATCCGCCAGGCGGCGGCGCCCTGCGTCGCGGCCTCGTGCCTGGCGGTCAGCAAGGACACGGCGCGGCGGCGGTCCCGTTCGGCATGCGACCAGCGGATGCGGGCGTGCACATGCACCACCTGGTAGTTCCAGGTCGGCACCGCCCGGTGGGTTTCGGCCTTGGAGGGATACCAGTTCGGGCTGACATAGCCCTCGGCGCCCCGAAAGATCGCCAGCACCGCGGCGCCGTCGGGCAGGTCGCGGTGCAGATCGTTGGCCAGCGCCACGTGCCCGACGAACCCGTCGCCGTCGCGCAACAGCGGCAGATGGTTGGCAACCAGCCCCTGCGGGCCCATCGCCACCAGCGCGGCCAGCGGATGATCGTGGATCACCTGGTCGATCCGGGCGGCATCGGATTCGGTGAAATGGTCGGGGGTGTACATGCGGCCTGCGGGGTTGGGGCTATGGGCAGGGCTATCGCGGAAATTGCCGACGGAAGCGAGCGGAAAGTCGGCGGCGGTAGAAAGCGACGATCAACGCCCGCACCACCGCCAGCGGCAGCACCCGGTGATGCGGGACGCCGGGGTCGAGGTTCGGATACCGGCGCGCACATCGCGCGCCCAGTCCGAGCCTTCGTCAGTCCGCTGCGTCGGGCGAGGGGATCTGCGAATGCAGCGGCATCACCTTGCGGCCCTTTTCCAGCACGACGATCGAATCGTAGATTTGAATGGAACGGCAGATATCCGAGACGACAGGGTGCTTTGGCCTGGTCACATGATACCAGCTGTGCATGTCATCCACGAGCTGGCGGGTGTAATTGAAGAAATTCCCTCGCCGCCAGAAGCCCCCGCCAAAGCGGCGCCAATAGGCGGTGTGCAGGTCCTCGATCATGTAGACCCCGGCCGGATCGAGCAGCGGAAACAGCGTCTCGAGGGTGCGCTTGATGTGCGCCATCACATGGCTGCCGTCATCCAGCACGATGTCCAGCCCGCCCATTTCCGCGACCACCCGGCGCAAGAAGTCGGGATCGGCCTGCGAGCCGATTCGCACCTGACCATCACTGCCCTGGAAGGCCGCGCATTCCGGGTCGATGTCGATGCCGTAGATGATCGCCTCGGGGCCGAAATACTTGCGCCACATCGCCAGTGACCCACCGCGCGAGACGCCGATCTCCAGAAACCGGATCGGACGGTTTCGGAACGGGGCGAAGTGGCGTTCGTAGATCGGCAGGAAGTGGTGCCACTTGTGCACCACCTTGCCGGTGTTGTCGCAGAAAATGTCGGCCAGATCGCCGGTGAACCCGTAGCTGTCGCGCAAATCGTCACGGACATTCGAGCGTTCGGGATAGCGCGAGGACCGGAACCGGCCCAGGCCGCGGCCCCGCCAGAACACGTCCTGCAATGCCTGATAGGCACTGTCGAAACCCATGAAAATTCTCCGCAATCGGGGCGAACTCGATACCAGGCGACGAAACACGCACGGAACAAGGCGGGAACAGATAAAGCAACAAGCAGGCTGGAACCAAACAGGACAACCCGGAAAAAAACGGACCGTCCCAAGTCACAAGGGCGCGACCGAAGCCGCGCCCTGTATCGTATACACCAGTTCGATCAGCGCTTCGAGAACTGGAAGCTGCGGCGCGCCTTGCGCTTGCCGTATTTCTTGCGTTCCACGGTCCGCGAGTCGCGGGTCAGGAAGCCCGCGGCCTTCAGCGCCGGGCGCAGCGCCGGATCGTAGAGTTGCAGCGCCTTGGAAACGCCGTGCTTCACGGCCCCGGCCTGACCCGACAGACCGCCGCCGACCACGGTGGCGAAGACGTCGAACTGGCCTTCAACGTTGGCGATCGTGAACGGCTGGCGCAGGATCATCTGCAGCACCGGACGGGCGAAATATTCCGCCATCGGCTTGCCGTTCACGGTGACCTTGCCGGTGCCCGGCTTGATCCAGACGCGCGCGACCGCATCCTTGCGCTTGCCGGTGGCATAGGCGCGGCCGAGCGCGTCGCGCTTGGGTTCCCGGGGGGCGGCGGGCTCGGCGGCGGGCGACGCGGCAGCCTGGGCGGCCGCAGCGCCGGCGACGGCGTCTTTCAGCGCGTCGAGGGTTTTGATCTCATCAGCCATGATCAGGCGCTCCGGGTGTTCTTCGGGTTCATCGACTTGACGTCGAGGACGGTCGGCTGCTGGGCTTCGTGCGGATGCTCGGCGCCGGCATAGACGCGCAGGTTGGTCATCTGCTGACGGCCCAGGCGGTTGCGGGTGATCATGCGCTCGACAGCCTTGATCACGACGCGTTCGGGGTGGGCGCTGTCCAGCACCTGACCGGCGGTGCGGAACTTGATCCCGCCCGGGTGGCCGGTGTGCCAGTAGTAACGCTTGTCGGCGCGCTTGTTGCCCGTCATCTGCACCTTGTCGGCGTTGATGACGATCACATTGTCGCCCATGTCCATGTGCGGCGTGAAGGTCGGCTTGTTCTTGCCACGCAGGATGTTGGCAACGATCGTGGCGAGGCGGCCCAGAACGACGCCCTCGGCGTCGATCAGGATCCACTTCTTCTCGATCTCCGCCGGTTTTGCGGTGTAGGTTTTCATGGTCCAGCCCTGAAACGTGAGAAGGGATTCGGCGCCAAGGGGACCCAAGGCGCCGGATGGCCGTGTTCTAGCGGATTGCCGGGGCGCGTCAAGGGGATGATGCGCGGAATAATCCTTATCAAACAATGCTTTGCGAAATAGGTATCATTTTACCCCAAAACTTTGCCCGTCCCCGCGTCGGCCCAGGGGATGCGGTGATGGTCGAAACCGTGGGTCAGCGTCGGCTTCACCACCGCGAAATAGGGCGACAGGTCGAAATCGCGCGGCACGATCAGCGTGGGGCTCCGCGGGCGCCAGACCTGGCCCTGCACGCGACCCACCGTCTGCCCGGTGCCGGGCTGGCGCAGCATCTCGATCTGCGGATGCACGGGGTAGCGCACCGACTGGAACGCCTGGGCGATCAGCGAGGAACAGATCGCCCGCGTCGGATCGCCCGACCCCAGGCTCAGCATGTGGCGCCGCCAGCGCACCGGAATGGGCGGCGTCGGGAACAGGTAGCGCGCCAGGTCGATGACATTGCGCGTGTCATAGGTGTAGCCGATGCGGTCGGCCATGTAGCGCGCCACGGCGATCCGTTCGGTATCGGACAGGCTGGCGGGGCGGCACAGGCGGGTGTTGAACAGCGCGTATTTCGACAGTGGCACGCGGTGGCAGCCGTCCTGAAGCGTGACCTCGACCAGTTCCACCAGATTGCCACCGTCGCGCAGATCGCGCACGCAAAGCGCGGCGTGCGACCAGGTGCTTTGCGTCAGATACTTGATTGCCGTGGAAATCCGCGCGCGCCCCTCGACAAGCAGCACATCGCCCACCCGGATCGTTGCCGACAGCGCCGGGTGATCTTGCGCGATGACCGGCTGATCGCGCGGTTTGTCCCGTTCCAGGAACCGGCCCAGGACGCTGCCAAGGCGTTCGAACATGCGCGTCTCCCTTTGCCGGTCATCTCAGCTTGGGCGGGCGGGACGGGTCAAGCCCCGGGTTGGCCCCGGGGGCCGGCTCGGGCGTCACGATCTGGTCAGTTGTGGCGGGCGCGGGCACCGGCGACAGCGCCAGGCCGACGCCCTCGATCGTCGCCATCGCCGGCGCGGGCGGAAAGATCACGTCCAGCGCCCCCGCGTCGAGACCAGACAGCGACAGGGCCTCGGCCACGGCGCGCGCGACGGGCGGGTGCGCGGCCTCGGGCAATCCCGACAGCGCCAGCACATGCCCCCGGCCGCCACCGCGCCAGCGCACCGCCGCCAGGACCGCCCGCCCGAGGCCCGGCAGACCCGACAGGCGGCGCTCGAGCGCGGGCAACAGCAGCGCCAGAACCGGCGCGGGCAACGCGGGCGCGGCAAACCCCTCGGGCACGGCCTCGGCCACGTCGGGGGCAGGCGCGGCGAGGGTGTCCGCCAGCCAGGCCAGCGCCGGCGGGTCCAGCAGCGCGGCATGGTCGGCATCGGGGTTCAGGATCAGCGACAGACCCGCCCCCGCCAGCATCGGCACCAGCACCCGCCCCGGCAGCGCCGCATAGGCCGCCTCGCCCGCGAATCCCGCGAGCCGCATCTCGCTGTCGAACGCCAGCACCGCCGGCCCGTCGGACAGCGCGAAGACGCGCGGTTCCATCCGGTCGCCGGCAACCTCGGCATCGAGCAGCACGAAGACCTCGGCGCGGCTGAGTTCGGCGTGCAGCGCCAGCCGGCGCGGGGCGTCCGCGGGCGCTTCGGCCAGGTGCCGCAGGGTCAGGTCCAGGTCGGTTTCCGGCAGATCGTCCATCGCGGCGCCTCGGATCGGTTGCGGATCGGTTGCGGACCCGGATGTCGGCGGTTTGACGCGCAAAGTAAACCCCGGCGCCGGTTTGCTACCCTGTGAACACATGTTTTTCACTACCCCGGCCCCATTGAATGCGCCATACTGACGCCCAGATCGGTCCGTATCCGGGCCGCAAGAAAAGCCCTGTTAAGCCTTGCATGGCAGACTGGTCCGCGTTGGGCCACCGTCACGACAGGCCCGGGCAACGAGGCGCGCGCAATGCTGGAGTTCAACAACGTCAGCAAATCCTTCTGGACCGGGAAAACCCACAAGGTGATCCTGCACGATGCGTCGTTCCGCATCGAGTTGGGCAATTCCGTCGGAATCCTGGCGCCGAACGGCTCGGGCAAGACGACGATCATCAACATGATGGCCGGGCTGGAAAAGCCCGACGAGGGCACGATCACGCGGGCCTGCCGGGTGTCCTTTCCGCTGGGCTTCATGGGCGGGCTGAACCACCGCCACACCGCGACCGAGAACGCGCGCTACATCGCCCGTCTCTATCAGCTCGATCCCGACGAGGTCGAAGCCTTCTGCCGGTGGATGTGCGATATCGGCGAATATTTCGACATGCCGGTCGGCACCTACAGCGCCGGGATGCGCGCGCGGTTCGCCTTTGCGCTGATGCTGGCGATCGAATTCGACCTCTATCTGGTGGACGAAGGGATGCCGGCGACCACCGACGCCAATTTCAACCGCCGCGCCGGCGCCATGCTGAAGGAACGGCTGGAACAGGCGACGGTGCTGATCGTGTCCCACCAGGCCGAGACGCTGGAACGCTATTGTCAGTCCGCAGCCGTGTTGCGCGACGGGCAGTTGCGGTTCTATGACTCGCTGGAAGAAGCGAAAGCGATTTATGACTACGAAACCCAAAGCTAGGCGGTTCCGGCTCAGGCTGGGCGATGATCCCACCGGCGCGCTTCGCACCGCGGTGGCGCCGCAGCCCGGCGCCACGCCGGGCGCGAACGAGGGCCCCTCGGCGACGCGGCCATCCAGCACGCGGGACCCCGGCGCCCAGCCGTCCCGACCGCAGCCCCCCAGGGCCGAGGGGCCCGCGCAGCCCGCCAACCGGTCCCCCGAACGGGGCGCGCGGCCCGTGCCCGATGCCCTTTTCGATGAAGAATCCGGCCCCACCCGGCCTGCGCCGACGCACCCGGCCGCACGCAACGCCCCGCGCCCGGCCCCGCGCCCGGCCGCGGCACAGCCGCCGGCGCAGGACCGACTCGCCGACACCTCCGCGCCGCGCCCGGCGCAACCGGTTACACCTGCCGAGGCCGATATCGACACGATCCGCGATTCGGAACTGACCGGGCGCCAGTTGCGCATGGCGATGCGCGTCGCGCAGCGCAACGGCATCAAGGCGACCTCGGGGATCGAGGCTGTGCGCCTTCTGCGCAAGCGGGGCATCGACCCGTTCGAACGCTCGACCCTGCTGGACCTGGCAAAGGACGAGACGCCGCAAAGCCGCGCGCTGACCACGACCGAGCCGGCGCAACCGCAGCTGCCCAAGACCTATCGCCAGCCCTCCCCCCCGGCCAAGGCCGAGCCGGGGCCTGGCCTGCCCTCGACCGAGGTGCGCAAGATGGAGGTCTCGCGCATCCAGCACGACATCGCCCGCCGGCGCCGGCGGCGCATGACCCTGCTGGCGACGCGGTTGCTGGTCTTCGTCGGTCTGCCGACGCTGATCGCGGCCTTCTATTTCTATGTTCTGGCCACGCCGCTCTATGCGACCAATTCCGAATTCATCGTGCAGCAGGCCGATAGCGGGTCCAGCGCCGGCGCCGGGGCGCTGGCGGGCATGTTCGGCGGTGCCGGGCTCAGCTCGAACAACGATTCGCGCGCGGTGCAAAGCTACCTGCAATCGCGCGACGCGATGCGCCGGCTCGATGCCGAACAGGGGTTCAAGGCGTATTTCCAGGGCGACAACATCGACCCGCTGCGCCGTCTGGCCCCCGACTCGACCGACGAGGCGGCCTATCGACTCTATGAAAGCATGGTGCAGGTCAGTTACGACCCGACCGAGGGGATCATCCGCATGGAGGTGATCGCCGCCGACCCCGCAACCAGCGAACGCTTCGCCCGCGCGCTGATTTCCTACGCCGAGGAACAGGTCGATCAACTGACGCAGCGCGTGCGCGAGAACCAGATGCGCGACGCCCAGCAACACGTCGCCAACGCCGAGCAGGAGATGCGCGACGCCCAGCAACGGGTGCTGGATCTGCAAGAACGCACGCAGATGCTGTCGTCCGAGGTCGAGGTGACGCTGCTCACCCAACAGATCACCCAGCTGGAATCGCAGTTGAACAACGAGCGGCTCAGCCTCGCCGACCTCGAAGCCAACGCGCGGCCCAACCCGGCGCGGCTGGAACAGGCGCAGCGCCGCGTCGCGTCGCTGGAAGAACGGATCAACCAGTTGCGCAACAGCCTGACGCAGGGCAGCAACGGCGAGGCCTCGGTCGCGCAGTTGCAGCGCGAACAGACGATGGCGCAGGCCGATGTCGCGACCCGGCAGATGCTGCTGGCCCAGGCCATGCAACAACTCGAGGCCGCCCGCGTCGAGGCCAACCGCCAGGTGCGCTACCTGTCGCTGGGCGTGACCCCCGTCGCCCCCGACGAGCCGACCTACCCCCGCGCCTTTGCCGATACCGCGCTCGCCTTCCTGATCTTCGCCGGCATCTATCTCATGATCTCGATGACCTCGGCGATCCTGCGCGAACAGGTCACCGGCTGAGCCTCGGCGGACCGGCCGGCAAATAAGTCCGCCTGTCCGCCCTGCGGCTCCGTCCGTGTGACGGGGTCGTCCGGTTCCGCGCCGCGCCGAAACAGCGTTCCGGCCTTCGTGGCGCGGGCGGAATACGGGTCGCCCGGCGTGCAGCCGCGCGGCGCGCCGGGCGCTTGCCAGCGTGCCATGACGCTGACAGATCGGACCCATGTCCCTGATCGGAGATGCGCCATGACCCTGTCCCGCCGCCCTGCCCTCGCGCTGGCCGCCGCCCTGACCCTGACCACCGCCCTGCCCGCGTTCGCCCTGGCCCCCGAGGGGTGGTCGCCCCTGCTGGAGCCCGCGCAACTGAGCGCGCTGCTCGCGCAACACGGCGACGAGATCCGCATCGTGCAGATCACCGGCGATTACGCCGCCGGGCATATCCCCGGTGCCGAGTGGTCGCCCTATGCCGCCTGGCGCTCGGACATGCCGAACCCGGGCGCGCTGCGCGATCTCGCGCATCTGCAAACCGTCGTGCGCGAGTTGGGGATCGACACCGACACGCCCGTCGTCGTGGTGCACGCGGGCGCCAATGCCACCGACATGGGGGCCGCCGCGCGGGTTTACTGGACCCTGAAATCGCTGGGGATCGCGGACCTGGCGCTGCTGAACGGCGGGCTGGCCGCCTGGAGCGGCGCGGGCCTGCCGACCGAAACCGCGCCGGCCTCGGCCCTTCCGTCGGAATATGTCGCGCATTGGAGCGATGCCTGGCGCGCAACCACCGACCAGGTGACGCAAATGGCCGCCGACGGCAGCGCCCGGTTGCTGGACGCGCGCCCGGCGGATTTCTTCGAGGGGCTGACCTGGTCGGTTGCCGCGCCCGGCACGATCCACGGCGCGGACAACGTGGCCTATTCGCAATTCTTCGACGGCACGCGCCTGGTCGGGGCGGATCGCATCCGCGCCCTCGCCGGGCAATCGGGTTATGCCCAGGGCACCACGGCGGTCAGCTTCTGCAACACCGGGCACTGGGCCGCGATCAACTGGTTCGCCCTGTCCGAGGTCGCCGGCTACGACGATGTGCGCCTCTATGCCGAGAGCATGGCGGAATACACCGCCGACGGCAGCCGTCCACTGGATCACGCGCCGAACCGGCTGCAATACGCCTGGCGCGCGACCTCGCGCTGGGTGGCGGGGCTGTTCTGATGACCGCGCGCCGTCTTGCGATGACCCTGCTGGGGCTGGCGGTGGTCGGCGCGGTGGCGCTGGCCGCGGGGCCGCGCTCGGGCCTGCTGGTGGCGATCGGAATCGGCTTTGGCCTGGTTCTGGAAGGGTTGCGATTCGGCTTTGCCGGGCCCTGGCGCCTGATGATCGCCGAACGCGACGCGCGCGGACTGATCGCGCAGGTCCTGGCCATCGGCCTGACCGCCGCCGTGGCCTTTCCGTTGCTGGCCGCGAACCCTGTCGAGCTGGCCCCGGCCCATGCCCCGATCGGGCTGGGCATGTTGATCGGCGCGTTTGTGTTTGGCGCGACGATGCAGGTGGTGATGGGTTGCGGATCGGGCACGCTGGTGAACGCGGGCTCGGGCAACTTGGTGGGGTTGGTCGCGCTGGCCGGATTTGTCGCCGGCGCCTTTCTGGGCACGCTCAACGCGGGATTCTGGGGCGGGCTGCCGGGGTTGCCGATGGTCTCGGCGCAGTCTCTGGCCGGGCCCACGGGCGGGCTGGCCCTGACGCTGGGCGGGCTGGCGCTGCTGGCGGTTCTGTTCGCCTGGCGCGCGGCGCCGGGCAAGCGCCTGCCGCCGGCGCGCCTGTTCTGGGCGGCGGCTCTGCTGGCGGCGCTGGCCATCGGCAATCTGGTGGTCGCCGGGCAGGCCTGGGGCATCGTCTACGGGTTGGGCCTGTGGGGCGCCAAGATCGCGACCGCCCTGGGCGCCGATCTGAGCGCCTCGGCCTATTGGGCGGAGCCGGGCAACGTGACGCGGCTGTCGCAGTCGATCCTGACGGACGTCACCTCGCTGACCGACATCGGCCTGATCCTGGGCGCGTTCCTGGTGGTCAACGCCCGCAAGGCCCCGGGCGCGCCGGTCGCCCCGCTGGCGCCGCGCGGATGGGCGCTGGTGCTGGTCGCGGGCGTGGTGCTGGGCTATTCCAGCCGCATGGCGCTGGGGTGCAATGTCGGGGCGTTCTTTTCGGGCATCTCGACCGGGTCGCTGCACGGCTGGGCCTGGTTTGTCGCCGCTTTTGCCGGCTCGGCGCTGGGGCTGAGGCTGCGCCCCTTCGTGCTGGTTCCGGCGCGACGCCCCAGCGAGGTCGCCGCATGAGCCGCCCTCTGGTTGCCCTGATCGCCCTGTCGGCGCTGGCCGCGCTGCTGGTCTGGGATGCCGCCGTCAGCGGCCTGCCCCAACCCTATGCCTTTCCCGCCGCGCTGGCGCTGGGATCGGGCGCGGCGCCGACGGGCGCGCATTGCACGCAGAACTGATCGGTCCGGCGGCCCTGCAACGGGCCGCCGATCGCCGCGCATTACCGCTGGAAGCCGGCGCTCCCCCCGGCTAGTCTGACGCCCGGAATCCATTTCAGGACGGGAGCTTTCCATGAAACTGTTCAAAGCCGCGGCCCTTGTCGGGGCGTTTGCCCTTTCCGGTTGCGTCGATGTCGATCTGACGACGACGATCACCGGCGCCGACCAGGCCAGCGTGACCGGCAACATGACCATCCAGCGCCAGATGCTCGAGATGATGGGCGGCACCGACAATTTCTGCTCGGCCGACGAAGGCGGCACGCTGGTGATGACCGAAACCGAGGCGCGTTGCGACCTGTCGATCTCGGGCACTTTTGCCGAGGTGTTCGAGAAGACCCCCGACGAGCCGCATCCGACGGCGACCGATCTGGGCGACGGCACCGTGCGTGTGACCTTCCCGCTGGCCGAAATGACGGCCGAATCCGACCAGTTGCGCGCCGATCCGCAGATGGCGCAGATGATGCGCCCGATGCTGGAAGGCCATGTCTTCACCATCCGCGTCGCCGGGGCCGAGGTCGTCTCGTCGAACGGGACGATCAACGACGATCACACCCAGGCGACCTGGACCTTCAACCTGGTGGACATCCTGGACCCCGAGGTCCAGATGCCCGACACGTTCGAGACGGTGGTCCGCTACTGAGCCGGGCGCGCCAGGGTGTCCAGCGCCCTGGCGATCCGTTCGAAAGAGGCGCGCGCGCCCTCGGCGAGGGTTCGCGCGCGCAGATAGCCGTGCACCAGACCCGGCTCTTCCGTCAGGGACACGGGCACGCCCGCCTCGGCCAGGCGGGCCGCGTATTCCACGCCGTGCGATGCCAGCGGGTCGGCCTCGGCGGTGAAGATCGCGGTCGGCGGAAGGTCGCTGTAATCGGTCGCCGCCAGGGCCTCGGCCGTCACGTCGCCCCGGGGCGGCGGCCCGTCGAAACGGATCTCATGGTAATAGAGGCAATCGGCGGCGGTCAGCATGGGGGCGTGGGCGTGGCGGATCATGCTGGGCATGTCGGCGTCCGAGGTCAGCCCCGGGTAGATCAGCACCTGCCCGCGAATGCGCCCGGGCCGAGTCGCGCAGATCGACGCCGCCAGACTGCCCCCCGCGCTGTCGCCCACCAGGACAAGCGGCCCGTCCAGCGCGTCCACCACCGCCACGCAATCGTCGTAATGCGCGGGGTGCCGGTGCTCGGGCGCCAGCCGGTAATCCACCGCGATCAGGGTCACCTGCGCGGCCTCGGCCAGGTCGGCGACGATGGAATCGTGGCTGTGCAACCCGCCGACCACGAAGCCGCCGCCATGGAAATAGACCCCCGTGACATCGGCCCTGGGCGCGGTCGGGATGTAGCGCCGGCAAGGCACGCCGGCGATCGTCCGATCCTCGGTCCGCAGGCCCGGCGGGTGCGGCTGGTCGAAGCGCGCGCACGAGGTGTCATAGACCGCGCGCTGCCGGGCCATCGACAAGGTAACCGCGTCCGGCGGATAGTCGGCCTCGGTCATGGCGATGAAGGCGCGCAAATCGGCCGGCAGCCAGGAATAGTCGCTTGGGTCACGGGTCATGCGGGGGCTCCCAGGGTTGCGCGCAGCGCGGCGATCAGCTTGCGCCAGACGGCGCGGTGGCGGTTGCGGTAGTGGATCGCGGCAAAGATCGGCTGGGTCAGCACCGGCGCGTCGGCGACGAACCGGGCCTGCCCCTGCGCCACCAGCCGCCGCGCCGCACCAACCTGTTGATAACCGGCCGCGCCAAAGGCCAGGATCATGCCGCGCACCGTGGCGTTCTGCCCGGCCGACAGCGGCGGCGCGGACAGATGCGGCAGCAGGGCCTCGTGCGTGCGGGCAAAGGCCGGCGACAGATTGGCCATCACATAGCGTTCGGCAGCGATGTCGGCCAGTCGCGGCGCCGGGTCACCGCTGGACCCGGCGCCTGGCGCGACCATGCGATAGGCCAGTTCGCCCAGCGTTTCGAAATGCAGGTCGGGCGACGGGTGCGGCGAAAACAACAGCGCAAGATCCAGCAACCCGCCCTGAACGTCGCGGCACATCTGCGCGGAATAGTCGGCCTCGATATAGATCGCAGCCTGCGGCAGCAGCGCGCGGATCGCCTGAACCCAATGCGCGGGATCGTCGGCGGCGAGGTCGTTCTGCAAACCCAGCCTGAGGGTCATCGCCCGCCCCTCGGCCCCGCGCGCGGCCGCGCGGGCCTCGGTCATGGCGTGCCGCAGGGCGCGGGCGTGGGGTTCGAAGCGCAGCCCCTCGGTGGTCAGTTCGCACCCCGCGCGCGAGCGGCGCATCAGCGTCACCCCCAGCACCCGCTCCAGCGACGCCAGCCGGCCCGAGACGGTGGATTGCGTGACGCCCAGCCGTTCCGCGCTGCGGTGGAAGCTGTGCGTTTCGCACAGGTCCAGAAACGTGTCGATCTGATCGGGTTGCATCGCGATCAGCCCGGGTAAACCGCCGCCTCGTAGAGCGCGCGAACCCGGTCCGTCAACGGCCCCGGCACGCCCATGCCGATCACGCGACCGTCGATGCGGGTGACCGCCGTGACGCCGCCCAGCGTGCCGGTGACGAAGCTTTCGTCGGCGGAATAGACCTGCGCCAGGGTGAAGTCGCCCTCGTGCACACGGATCCCGTCCGCGCGTGCGGCGTCGATGACCGCGCGCTGGGTGATCCCGCGAAACGAATAGGCCCCGCTCGAGGTCCAGATCTCGCCCCGCCGGACGACGAAGAAATTGGTCGAGTTGCACGAGGCCACGAAGCCGCGCGGGTCCAGCATCAGCGCCTCGTCCGCGCCGGCGTTGATGGCCTGGATCAGCGCCTGGATCAGGTTCAGCCGCGAATGCGAGTTCAGGTGCAGGTCGAACACATCGGGCCCCGAGGTTCGGAAAGTTGATGTGAACAGCGTCAGCCCCCGGGCGCGCGTCTCGGGGCGCGGGGTCTTGTATTCGGCGGTGACGACGACGGTCGGCCCCGACACGAGGAAGCGCGGGTCCTGGTTGGCGGTCGCCTTGACGCCCCGGGTCACCATCAGGCGCAGGTGGGCGCCGTCCGTCATCCGGTTCGCGGCGATCACCCCGTCGATGGCGGCATTGATCCCGTCCCGGCCCTGGGGAATGTCCAGGGCGATGGACCGTGCGCCTTCGAACAGCCGGTCGAGATGGGCCTCGCGCTGCAAGATGCGCCCGCGCACCAGCCTCAGCCCCTCCCACACGCCGTCGCCAAAGCCAAAGCCCGCGTCGAACACGCTGACCACCGCCTGCGCCTTTGGCACCAGCGCGCCGTTCACCCAGACCAGGACCTGGTCATTGCGCGGATCGGCGACATAGCCCTGCGCGGCGGTCGTGGTTGACGTGGTGCTCATCGGGTCCCCCTGCTGCGGTCCCGATTGGGGGCAAAGGGGGCGGGACTGTCAAGGCGCGACCTTGCACCCCGGCCCGTCGCGTGCCGACGTCAGTCGAGGGAATAGCCCGCGCCGCGCACCGTGCGGATCAGATCCTCGCCGCCGCGCGCGCCGATCGCCTTGCGCAACCGGCCGATATGCACGTCCACGGTGCGGGTATCGACATAAATGTCGCGCCCCCAGACCCGGTCGAGCAGCGCCTCGCGGGTCCAGACGCGGCCCGGTTTCTCCATCAGCGCCGCCAGCAGGCGGAATTCGGTCGGCCCCAGGTGCAGTTCGGCGCCCGCGCGGTGGACGCGGTGGGTTTCGGGGTCCAGCCGCAGGTCCCGCACCTCGAGCGCCTGGCCCGCGCGCGCGGGCCGCACGCGGCGCAGGTTGGCGCGCACCCGCGCCAGCAGTTCGGTCACCGAATAGGGTTTGGTGATATAATCGTCCGCGCCCGTTTCCAGCCCCCGCACGCGGTCGCTTTCGTCCGAGCGCGCCGAAACCATGATGATCGCCGCATCGGCGGCGCCGCGCTGCGCCTTGAGTTGGCGGCAGACCTCGATCCCCGAGACGCGCGGCAGCATCCAGTCCAGCAAGATCACATCGGGCGATTCCTCGGCCACCAGCAGCAAGGCTTCTTCGCCGTCCGAGGCCGTGGCGACCCGAAAACCGGCGGCTTCCAGGTTGTAGCTGAGCAGCGCGCGTTGTGCCGGCTCGTCATCGACGACCAACACCAGGGGATTGTCGTTGCGGCTCATGGCGGATTATCCGTGCGGCACGTCGATCGAGGCGGTGGACTGCCCCTTGGGCCGGTCGCCGGGCCGTTCGCCGGTGGCCAGGAACACGACCTGCTCGGCCGCGCCCGTCACCAGGTCGCCCATCCGTTCGACGTTCTTGGCGATGAAGGTGTAGTGCAGGCAGGCCGAGATGTTGCGCGGGTCTTCCATCATGTGGGTGATGAACTCGCGGAACAGGGCGTTGGTCATGTGATCGACCTCGACATCGCGGGCGATCACGTCCTCGGCCAGGGCCACGTCCAGCCGCGCAAAGGCGTCGAGCATGTCCTTCAACATCTGCCCGACCTGGCGCGCCTGGCGGCGGATCGCGGCGCTTGCACCCTCGATCTGCGGGCCGGCGGCGAGCACCGGAACACGCTTTGCCATGTTTTTCGCGTAGTCGCCCAGCCGTTCGATATCGGCGGCCATTTTCATCACCGCGATCACCGCGCGCAGATCGCCGGCCTGCGGCTGACGCAACGCCAACAGGCGCACCACCTGGCTGTCGATCTCCTCCTCGAGCCGGTCGATGGCGCGGTCGCCCGCGACCACCTGCTGCGCCAGATCCTCGTCGCGCTCTTCGAGTGCGCGCGCCGCCAGTGTGATCGCCTCTTCGACACGCCCGCCCATGCCCAGCATGGAATCCCGGATACGCTCGAGGTCTTCGTCAAAGGTGGAATCGATATGCAGGCGGGTCATGGAGGGGTCTCTCTTGCGTTTGCGGCACCTTAGCCCGCGAATATGACACTTCGGTGACGGTTCAGGCGATCGGCAGGGCCACGGCAAAGGTGCTGCCCTCGCCGCGGGTCGAGCGGATCGTGAACTTTCCCCGGTGACGATTGATGATGTGCTTGACGATGGCCAGCCCCAGCCCGGTGCCCCCCATCGCGCGCGAGCGGTGGCCGTCCACGCGGTAGAACCGTTCGGTCAACCGCGGCAGGTGAATGGCGTCGATGCCGTCGCCATGGTCGCGCACCAGCACCTTCAACACCGGCCCCGGCAGTCCCGGCAACGAATCGACCCGGTCCAGCGACACCTCGATCCGGCCGCCCGAGGCCCCGTATTTCAGCGCGTTCTCGATCAGGTTGTGAAAGACCTGCACCAACTGGTCACGGTCGCCGGGGATCGTCGGGGCCTCGGGCAGATCGCGGAAATCCACCACCAGCCCCGCGTCGTCGATCTGCGGGCGCAGCGCGGCCAGCGTGGCGCGCAACACCTCGGACAGCGACACCGGCGTGCGCGGGCGCACCTTTTCCTCGGCCTCGACGCGCGACAGCGACAGCAGATCGCTGACCAGTCGCGACATGCGCTGCGCCTCGCGTTCCATGATGTCCAGGAATTGCGCGGTGGCGGCCGGGTCGTTGCGCGCGGGCCCTTTCAGCGTCTCGATGAAACCGGCCAGCACGGTCAGCGGCGAGCGCATCTCGTGGCTGACATTCGCCACGAAATCGCGGCGCTGTTGCTCGGCCTCCTCGACATGGCTGATGTCGCGCAGGGTGACCAGCACCCCGGGCAGGCCCTGTTCGGGCACCAACGGCACCGCGGTCAGCCTGAGCACCGTCTCGCGGGTGGGCGAGGTCTGGAACATCCGCGCCTCGAACCCGGGATGCCCGCGCGCGCCCTCGGCCAGCGATGCCAGCGCCCGGTCGAGCGCGGCCGCGGGCTCGGGCTGGCGCAGATAGCTGAGCGCCGAGGCGCCGGTCAGGGGCGCGGAAAACAGTTCGCGGGCGGCGGGATTGGCCAGCAGGATGCGGCGATCCTGCCCCACCAGCAGCGCCGGATCGGGCATCGCGTCAAGCAAGGCACCGCAATGAGTCAGGTCGGCAGTCATGGCAAAGGGCATCGTCTGGGTCCGGCTGTCGATCTTGTCGCAAGGCTTTGTAACAGAACGATGACACCGCGTCCCCTGTCCTCGGTGCCAGAGGTCCCGGGCCGCGCGTCAAAGACCGGGCAGGTCCAGAACCAGCGCCGCGTGATCGCTGGCACGGGGCCGTGCACCCCCCACATCGGCAAGCCGCGCCTGCGGCCCGCCCGCGTCACGCCCCAGGCCCGCGCGCATGGCCACCGGCACCGCCCCGGGCCAGCGCCGCGCCAGCGCGGGCGAGGCGATCATGCCGTCCGGGCAGCCGCGATGGCCGACCCCATCCCACCAGGTCCAGCGGTCGGCTTCGGGCATCCGGTCGATCAGGTCCACGCCAAAGGGCCCCAAAAGCGGCGCCACGGCGCGCGCGCGCTGTCGGCGCGGGTCGTTCAGATCGCCCAGCACCAGCCACAGCGCCCGCGCGGGGTCGTCGAAGCGGCGCTCGATCAGGCGGCGGACCGCGCTCGCCTCGGTCCACCGCTGCGCCCAGGCCGCCGCGGCCTCTGGATAGGGCGCCTTGAAATGCACGATGAACAGGCTCAACGCGCCCAGATCGACCTCAAGACAATCGCGCGCGAACACGCGCCCGTCGCCGCGTTCGCTGGCCAGCCCCAGCGCGCGCGCCGACTGCCGCGCGTGACTGCGCGCCGCAAAGGGCCGCCGCGCCATCGCCGCAAGATCGCGCCCACCGCCATCGTTGCCGGGCAGACAGGCGCGCCAGGGCCAGGGGGCAGCGCCGGCGGCCCGCAACAGGTGGTCGTGGAAATAGTCCAGCGTCGCGCGGTCGAAAACCTCCTGCAAGGCGCAGACATCGGCGTCCGAGCGCGCCAGAATCGCCGCCGTGAGCCGCCGGTCGGCATAGTCCAGCGCGTCGGCCGCCTCGTCACTGTCGCGCGCCCCGTCCAGCCGCGCGCGCCCGCGGTTGTGGCGCAGCCGCAGGTTCTGCACGTTGAACGTCAGAACCCGCATGGCGCGCGCTCAGCGAAACCGGGCCGCGAGCGCGCGCATCCCGTTCGCCAGCACCAGCACGTCGATGCCGACGGCCACGAAATTGGCGCCGGTGGCGATCCAGCCCTTCGCCTGCGCCTCGTCGGTGGACAGGATCCCCGCCGCCTTGCCGGCCGCACGGATGCGCTGGATCGCGCCGGTGATCGCCTCCGTCACCTCGGGGGCGTTCGCCTGGCCGCGATAGCCCATGTCGGCCGACAGATCGGCGGGGCCGATGAACACGCCGTCCACCCCCTCGACCGCCAGAATGTCGTCCAGCGCGGCGAGCCCGGCGCGGTTCTCCACCTGCACCAGCAGGCAGACCTCGGCGTCGGCCTTGTTGACGTAATCCGCGATCCCGCTGAACCGCGAGGCCCGGGCCAGCGCCGCGCCGACCCCGCGCAGGCCCTCGGGCGGATACCGCATCGCCCGCGCCAGCAACGCCGCCTGGGCGCCCGATTCGACCATCGGCACCAGAATCGTCTGCGCGCCGATGTCCAGCGCCTGCTTGACCATCCACACCTCGCCGACCGGCAGGCGGATGACCGGATGCGCGCGCGATCGCCCCAGTGCCGTCAACTGCTCGCGCATCGAACGCAGGTCGTTGGGCGCGTGCTCGCCATCGATCAGCAGCCAGTCGAACCCGGCCTCGCCCGAGATCTCGGCCGCATAGCCGTCGGCCAGCCCGACCCAACAGCCAATCTGCACCTCGCCGCGCGCCAGCGCCGCCTTGAACCCGTTTTTCTGCATCTTTGTGCTCCAAATATCCTCGGGGGTTTCCCAAGGGGGTGGAAAACCCCCTTGGGGCGGGGGTGCGGGGGCGGCAGCCCCCGCGCTACCCGGCCAGATCGCGCAACACCGTGCCTGCCAGCCGCACATCCGCCTCGGTGCAGGCGAAACTGCCCGCCTGAAAGCGCACCACGAGCCGCCCGCCCGTCCGCCCCTGCGTGACATAGATCCGACCGTCGTCGTTTACCCGCGTGACAAAGTCGATCATCGCCGCCTCGTCGGCCCCCTTCAAGGCAAAGGTGAACAGCGACAGCACGGGCTCGGTCACGATCTCGAACCGGGGATCGGCGCGCAATTCCTCGGCCAGGGCCTGGCTCCAGCGGACATGGTCGCGCATCACCGCCCGCAACCCGCGCAGGCCATAGGCCTTCAGCACGAACCACAGCTTCAGCGCGCGGAACCGCCGGCCCAGCGGGACCGACCATTCGGAATAGTTGACGAACCCGTCCTTGCCATGGGTCCGCAGGTATTCGGGCTGGATGGCGAGGGTCTTCACCAGCGGCTCGGGGTCGCGCAGGAAATGTGCGGAAAAATCGAACTGCACCCCCATCCATTTGTGCGGGTTCAGCACCAGCGAATCCGCGCCCTCGATCCCCGCCCACAGCGGGCGGAATTCCGGGCACAGCATCGCCGCCCCCGCCCAGGCCGCGTCAACGTGACTGTAGAGCCCCTCGTCGCGGGCGACGGCCAGGATCGCCGTCAGGTCGTCACAGGCGCCCGTCCCGGTGCCGCCCACGCAGGCCACCACCCCCGCCGGCAGATCCCCGGCCGCGCGGTCGGCGGCAATCCGGTTGCGCAGGGCCACCGGGTCCATGGACCGCAACGGGCCCTGCGTGGGGATCCGCACGAGGTTCTCGGCACCGATCCCGGCGATCCAGATCGCCCGATCGACCGAGGTATGCACCTCGTCCGAGGCATAGATCCGCACCCGGGGCTGACCCGACAGCCCCTGCCGGTTGCCGGCCCAGGCCAGCGCGCGTTCGCGCATCACCAGCACCGCCGCCAGCGTGGCACCCGAGGCCGAGTCCTGGATCACCCCCTGGAACCCGTCGGGCAGGCCCAGCCCCTGGCGCAGCCAGTCCATCATGCGCGTCTCGATCTCGGTGCTGGCAGGCGAGGTCTGCCACAGCATCCCCTGTTGCGCCAGGATCGCGGCGACGAAATCCGCCAGCATCGAGGGCGGCGTGGCATTGGCCGGGAAATAGGCAAAGAAGCGCGGGTGCTGCCAATGGGTCAACCCCGGCACCACCTTGGCGTCGAGGTCGGCCAACAGGTCATCGAGCCCCGCGCCTTCCTCGGGCGGGGCGGCGGGAAAGGCGGCGGCGACGCGGCCCGGCTCCAGCGGCGCGCGCACCGGGCGTTCGGCGATCGTGCGGTGATACGCGGCACCCCAACGGGCGATATCGGCCCCGAGACGGGCGAACTGGTCCCAATCGAGCAAGGGTTTTTCGGTGGTCATGGGGGGCCTTTCTGAACCGTCCGTCCCGAGGCAGATAATCAGAAGATACTGAACAAGGCAATCATTTCGCCACCTGCACCGGCAATCCCGCCGCCATGAGCCGTGCCAGGGGCTCGGGCGTCAGCAGCGCCACGGGGCCGCTGTCCAGCCGCGGGTCCTGGCACCGCGTGTAGCCCGTGAACCCCCAGCGCCACCATCCGCCCCAGCGCAGCAGGGGCGCACCGTCGTGGAGGATCATCGCGCCGTCGGGCACGGCCTGGGCCGGGGTCGGCACCAGCCGCCGGGCCTGCCCGTCCAGGCGCGCCGCGTGCAGGCGGGTGTCGATGGCGTCGGCCGTGGGGTCGCCGAACAGCTCTGACCAGAGCGCCCGAAAGCGCAACCAGTCGGCGTGCCGGCATTCGGCGCAGGGGCGGTGCCCGGCGGCATAGGCCGTGGCCTCGTCCAGGAAGAACAGCTCGGTATAGCGGCCGGGTTGCATGACGGGCCGCGACCGCCCCCGGAACGCCGTGCGGCAGGTGATCCAGCGCCGGGTGGCATGGGCGCGCCGGATCGTGCCCTCGGCGTCATGCAGGCATCCGCGATTGCCCATCCACGCCCCGCGCGGCGCCACGGCATGAAGCGCGCCCAGGGGATCGACCCGGTTCCTTCGCATCGGCCTTTGACCCCTCCTCGACTGCTCGCGGCCCGTCAAGGCCGCGTGATCGCGCCCCGCCCACCCTTGCGGGAGGGTTCGAAAAGGCGCTGCATCCCGGGGCCCGAGTCGGGCGGATGGCCGATGATGACACGCGTGCTGCGCCTTGTCCCGCTGATCGTTCTGGCGCTGCTTCTGGCGCGCCCCGTGGATGCGCCCGAGCGTGGCCTGCCCACGCCGGGTGCGGACCGGGGCGGCCAGTTGGCCGCGCTCGTCGTCGCCACGGTCGCGGGGGACCCCGCCCGACCCGGCGACCGCCCGCTGCCCCTGCCACCCGGATTGCCCACTCCTCGGACAGGCCCGGCCCCCTTGCAAGCGCGCCGCTTGCCGCGCGGGGCCCGGTCGCAGCGGCGGCCGCCGCGCGCCCGCCCCACGTTCCGCCCCATGGCCGCGCGCGCGCCGCCCGGGTCCGCCCCCGCAGCCCTGAACCGACCCCCATCCCTGCGAGGACCCGATGTTTCGTTATCCCGGCCTGATCGTCTTTCTGGCGCTTGTCCTGCTGTTCATGGCCTATGCGGTCACCACGCTGATCCTGCATCCGTCGTGAACGCCCGGCCAGCGGCCCGCAAAACGCCGCGCTACCCCACGGGGTGGCGCGGATCATCCGCACCCGTAGGCAGGCCTTCCCGCGCTGCGGGATCAATCAGGTCGCGAGTCTGGCGGCCGACAAAGCCATTCCCCGTCGCTCTTTCACGACAGGGCGGCGGTGCAGGCCTGGCGCGAACAGGCAGACCACCGCGCAGCACATGCGCAGGGCCGCGACGGCGTGTGACGCGCCTGTCGGTCAGCGGGTGGCGCGGGTGCTGCGGGACGACGGCCTGACCGTTCGGGCCGAGGTCCCACAACCCTGTTCCCTCAGCCGGTGCGCTTGATGACGAAGGTGTAGGTGCCGCTGCCCTCGTTCGATGAGACCAGCTCGTTGCCCGTGGTGCGACAGAAGGCTTCGAAATCCTTGACCGCGCCCGGATCGGTGGCGATGATTTCCAGCGTCTGGCCCGTCGCCATGTCCTTGAGCGCCTTTTTCGCGCGCAGGATGGGCAACGGGCAGTTCAGACCCTTGGCGTCCAGAACCTGATCGGCCATGCGTATAGCTCCTTAGATGTAGAGGTTGATATCGCTGCGGGCGGCGACATCCACCCAGCTCGCCGCGCCGCCCAGGGTGATGCCGTCAACCATGTCCTCTTTCTTGTATTCAAAGAGATCCATGGTCATCTGGCAGGCGATCATGTTCACGTCGGCCTCGACGGCCAGCTCGCGCAGTTCCTCGATCGAGGCGACGCCCTTCTTTTTCATCATGTTCTTCATCATGGCCGTGGTCAGCGCCGTCGCCCCGGGCATCGCCGCCATGATGTTCGGCATCGCCATGTGTCCGCCCGCCATGGGCATTTCCATCGCGGTATTGCCCAGGGGGTTGATCTTGAGGTTCAGGTCCTTCTTCAGCAGGCTCAGCCCGTAGAAGGTGAAGAACATCGTCACCTCGAGCCCCATCGCGGCCGCCGTGGTGGCCAGGATGAAGGGCGGATAGGCCCAGTCGAGCGTGCCCTTGGTGACGATGATCGTCATGGATTTGGCATTGGAATCGTCCAGCATGGTTCTTTCTCTCCCGTTGGCGGAACAAATCCGACCTTTCGGCGGCCCCGCGGAACCGCCGTTCGACCGGGCGTGTCCGCCCTACCCTGTGCTGCCGCCGCCTTGCGTGCCCCTCACGATCAGCGGGCAGCCGTCAGCTCATGCCGCGCAACCCGCGAACGAGTCGGCGTCCATCTTGGCCTCGTAGGGCGCGGCCACGGCGCTGCCCGCGACCAGCACGGCATCCGCCGCCGCCTGGTCCACGGGCTTGACCTTGACCATCCAGCCCGCGCCGTAGGTGTCGGAATTGGCCAGCTTGGGTTCGGCGGTCAGGGTGTCGTTGACCGCCAGGATCTCGGCGTCGAAGCCGATCTTGGCCGGACCGACCCATTTGCCGCTTTCCACCGTGGCGACGGATTTGCCGCCGGCGATGGTCTTGCCGACCTTCTTGGCGGTGAAGGCGACCAGCGCCCCGGCCATGCCGGTGGCAATCATGGTCATGCCGACGGTATAGGTGCCGTCGCCGTTCGGGCGATACCACAGGTTGTTCGCCACGTCATAGAACAGGTCGTCAGGCAGGTTGCAGCCGCGCACTACGGGCATGATCAGTCTCCTTGCAAGGGTGTGGCGTCGCGTTGGCGAACCGGGCGCGAGGAACAGCAGAAGTCCCCCAGGCCCGATTCGACCATCTTGCCGCCGACGAAAAGGGCGAGGTGGCGCAGGACCATCGCTTGCAGACGCAGGGTCCGGCGCAATTCGGGCGTGTCGCCCTCGCAGGCCAGCGCCACGTTGCGCAGATAGACAAGCTCGCGGCAGGTCTCGCGGCAGGCGTTGAACGACGGCTCGCCGCGCGCGCCCTGCCGGTGCAGCGCCAGCAAGCGGAACCCTTCGTGCGTGACGTCGGTCGGCACCTGCCCGCGCGAGTCGAGCCAGGCTTCGAGCACGCCCTCGCCCTCGATCAGGTGCGTGTCGGCCAGCGCGCGCGGGTCCACGGCGGGCGCCGCGCCGTCGCGCGCATCCAGACGGTCCAGCAGATCGGCAAAGGGCAGCGCGGTCATCCCAGCCCTTTCTGCCGCAGCAGATCCCGCGGATCGGACAGGTTTTCCTGCACACCGACCTTTTTCTGCGACAGACCCAACGCCATGCCCACAAGTTGCGTGAAATAGAGGATCTTCACGTTGGTCTTGCGTCCCAGAACCTCCTCGGCGCGGACCTGGTGCATTTCCAGCCCGGTGTGGCAGGTGGGGCATTCGGTGGCGATCACCTCGGCGCCGCAGGCCTCGGCGGTTTCCAGGATGTTCAGCACCAGCCGGGTCGAGGTGTCGCTGTCCGACAGCGAATGGGCGCCCCCGCAACAGGCGGTCTTCAGCGGGAAATCCACGTTCTCGGCACCGGCGGCGGCCAGGATGTCATCCATATAATGCGGTTTCGCCGTGGATTCGCTGCCCGGGCCCTGGTCCTTTTCGGGAAAGATATGCCGGGGCCGGGTATACATGCAGCCGTAATAATTGGCGATTTTCAGGCCCTTGAGGTTGTTCTTGACGCGACGCGCAAGCTCCTCCTCGCCCACGGCGCGCTTGATCCAGTCCAGCGCGTGGATCGTCTCGACCCCGCCGGCCTCATAGGTGTTGTGCCCCGCCTTGCCCGAGAGGCGCGCGTTGACCTCGACCGAGCCTGCGTCATGCGCCAGGTCGTATTCGGCCTTTTTCAGGTTGTGGTAGCAGCCGTTGCAGGGCGCCATCACGGTGTCAAAGCCCATGTCCTCGGCGATCGACAGGTTGCGCGCGGACAGGTAGGTCTGGATCTTGGGGTCGATGTTCTTCACTTCCATCGCGCCGCAGCAGTTCCAGTTCTTCAACTCGACCAGATCGAGCCCCAGCGCCTTGCCCACCGCCTTGGTCGAACGGTTGTAGGCATGGCCCGTCCCCTCGAGCGCGCAGCCGGGGTAATAGGCAACCTTTTTCAGGTCCTTGCCGTCGGTATCCTTGGCCATCTTACTGCCTCCCCTGCCCGTCGAGCCCCAGGGCCGCGCGGTTCTGCGCCTCGACCTCGTGGACGTATTCGTTGATCGCGCGCCGCGCCGCGCCCCAGTTTCGGGTGCGCGGACGGAACACCACGCCCCAGCCCAGGCGCGTCAGGTAGCCCAGTGGCATCCGCTTGACCAAACCCGTCACCAGACGCGCCAGCCATGGCTGGTTCGCAGGCTGCCCGGTTCGCCGGAAAAAGCCCAGCAGCACGCGCGTTTCCTCGATCTTGCCGGTCTTGATGACGCTGCCGGCAAAACCCTCGTCGAAATGGGTAGAGGGGCTTTTCGGCGTGTGGCCCTTCAGCTCAAGCCAGTGGGCGGTGGCTTTCATCACGCCCTCGGGGACCACGTCGCGCGGGCAGGCATAGGTGCATTTGTTGCAACTGACGCACTGCCAGATGATGTCCTTGTCGCGCAGAAGCTCCTGCTCCATCCCCAGCCGGATCAGATAGATCCAGTACCGCGGGTTGAATTCGGGGTTCACGGCATTGACCGTGCAGGCGTTGGTGCAGGACCCGCATTGCCAGCAGCGGTGGATGTTCTCGCCCCCCGGAAGGGCGGCGATCTCGTCTTGCATGGCCTCGTTGTAATCGGTGACCGAGCGCCCCTCGATGAAGGTGGACCAATGCCCCGAGACATCCACGCCGTCGATGACAAGATGCTCGTGCTCGACCAGGTTTTCGGGCCGGATCAGCGATTTCTCATGAATGGGCATTCGACACCTCGGGGTCTGGCAATCCGCTGAGAACGTGGGGCTTTCCGTCGATCAGCCTGAGCCGGGTGCGCCCCGTTTCGGTATCGACGGCGTCCAGCCCCAGCATCCGGCGCGTGTGGTGCATCGGGTCTGTGTCCGAGGTGAAATCGGACCGCAGATACTGCCCGCCCCGGTCGTTGATGTAGCCGGCATAGACATGAGCCAGCAGCAAATCGACGGCGAACGGCAGGTCGCGATAGACCCCCTCGCTCGCCAGGAAACCGATCAGTTCCACGCTGAGCGTGTCAAAGCTGCGCTGGCCGTCGTCGGCGTCGATGCGCGCCAGGTCCACGTCATCGGCGTGCCAGATCTCGCGCAGGGCACCGGTGCCGACGCGCGCGTCCCAGATCCAGCGGGTCATCAGGGGGATGCGCTCGGGATCGGTGAAATGCAGCACCTCGGCGCCCAGATCGCGCACCCAGCGATGCGCCTTGTCTTGCGGAAAGGCAGCACAAAAGACCCTGAGCCGGTCATCCACCGGCCCGGCGCCCGGGTCGCCGTCGAGCAGATGCATCAGCGCCAGCTTGATGCGCTCGAAGCCTTCCTCGGCCAGCGCGGCGCCGATCCGGCGACGCACCGGCGCGATGAAGGCCGCAAGGTCCAGGAACGCCGCCGGCGACAGGTCGCGCACCGCGCCCTGGCCCAGAAGCTCCTGGAACAGGGCGGATTTCAGCATCAGCGCGGTGACATAGCGGGACACGCCGCCGGTCGGTTCGGCCGAGGCCGCAAGGTCCTGAAACGCGCGCCGCAGGCGCGGGCCGGACAGGTCCAGCACCACGCCCGTCTCGGGCGCGGTCGCAACCGCCTGCCTGCGCCCCAGCCAGCCCATCACTCGGCCGCCATCGAGGGCGTGCGCACCAGGTTCAACGCCGCCATCGCCGCGGCATGGCCCTGGGCGATGGAATCGTCGATGGTCTCGGGGCCCGTCGCGGCGCCCGCGACGAACACGCCGGGCCGCGAGGTTTCCGCCAGATGCGCATAGCTCGAGGGTTTGGCGATATAGCCATACTTGTTCAGATCGACACCGAAGATCGCGCCGAGCGTCATGTTGTCCACATTGGGGTCCATGCCGATCGCGTGCACCACCATGTCGAAGGGGATCGAGATCGGGCGCTTGACCAGCGTATCCTCGCCCTTGACCAGCAGGCGCCCGTCGCGGCCGGTGACCTCGGCGATGCGGGCCTTCACATACTTGACCTTGCTGATTTCCTGGCTGCCCCAGTAATACTCGCCTTCCAGAAGACCGAAGGTGCGGATGTCCATGTAGTAGATGTAGACGTTCGTCTGCGGGCTGAGTTCGCGGATTTCCATGGCGATGTTCGCGCTGACGGTGCAGCAGATCTTGGAACACCATTCGCGCCCGATCTGCCGGTCGCGCGAGCCGACGCACAGCAAGATCGCCACCCGGTCCGGAACCCGCCCATCCGAGGGGCAGCGGATGCCCTGCCCCGACGAGATCATCTGTTCGACCTGCACCGTCGTCACCACGTCCGGATAGGTGCCGAAACCCCACTCGGGCTTGTTCACGCTGTCGAAATGGGTGAACCCGGTCGCCAGGATCGCGGCCGAGGCCTCGATCCTGGTGCCGTCCCTGAGCGTCGCGGTAAAGGCCCCCGGCGCGCCGTCGAACCCGTGCACGGCGGCGCCGGTCCGCACCGTCACCCCCGCGCGCCCCGTGACCCGGTCCACCATGCCGCCGATCGCGTCCTTGGCCCATTCGTGGCTGGGCACCAGCTTGGCATAGCCTTGCAGGATCGGCGCGCCGCCCAGGCGGTCCTCCTTTTCGACCAGCACCACCTCCTGGCCGGCGCTGGCCAGCGCATGGGCCGCCGAAAGACCCGCCGGGCCGCCCCCGACGATGAGGATCGGTTTCGTCATGACTCAGGCTCCTGTCAGGGACTTGGGTTTCACATAGCCGGGGCCCGAGGTGATGGCCCGCTTGGGATCGTAGAGGGTCTCGATCCGGCCTTGCTTGACCTCTTCGAGGTAGGATTCGAATTCGGCCTTGGCCTTTTCCCAGTCGATTCCCATCTTTTCCAGCAGGGTCTCGAACGGGCTGGCATGCCAGTGCAGTTGCGCCAGTTTATAGGGGTGGGCGCCCATCGTCAGGGCCGCGAACTGGCAGTCGGCCATGACCGGCAGGGCATAGACCTTGCCCACCGCCTTGCCGATCCACTGGTTCTTGTCCAGCGTGGTGATGCAGCCCGTGTCGTGGCCGATCATGACATCGGCGCGCGCTTCCTCGACCGCGACCTTGATCTTGCGGTCGATGGCGAAGCTGCGGGTGAATTCGCGCTCGCCGATGATGTGCCGGAAGCCGAATCCGCAGCAGTCATACCAGGTCGAATAGTCGATGACCTGCGTTCCCAGCGCCTGCAACAAGCCCGTGGTCACGGCGACGCGGTTGCCGTCCAGCACCGTGTCGTCATAGATCACGTCCTCGGGCACCATCTTGTAGACGTGACAGGCGGGGTGAACGGTCGCGCGGATGTTCGAGACATCCACCTCTTGCCGGTCGGCGATCCGGTGGCGCAGGACGTGCAGCCATTCGGAATAATGCACCAGTTCCTCGGGGATCAGCAGCTTGCCGTCCACCAGGCGCCCCAGCTTGGCCAGGATCTTCTTCACCTCGGCGCGCAGATTGGCGTCATGCAGCAGGAAATGGCGGATTTCCTTGTAGTTGCCGAACGACGTGCCGCAATGGATCAACGGGTAATAGGTCCCTTCGGGCAGGCCCTGCGCCTTGGCGCTGACATAGGCCTGGTGGAAGTTGCGCAGGAACACCGCCGCCAGCGACACCACGTTGCCGATCCCCGAACCGTGATAGTTCCAGGCGGTGCAACTGGTCTGGTCGGTCTCGTCCAGATAGTCGAGGCCCAGCTCGTTCATGATCCACAGGACCGAACTGGGATAGCCCGGAATGTTGCCGCACTGGCCGCAGGACTTGTGATGCCACAGGTTGGTGGTGGGGATCTTCTTGTCCCAGCCATACAGCGTCTTGGCCATGACCGGCTGGTGCTGATCGCCGACGCGGTGCACGACGATCTCGCCGTCGCGTTCCAGTTGCCACAGGATGTCGCGCACGTCTTCCTTGCGGTTCTTTCCGGTCAGCAGCGCGCGTTTGTCGATCTTGGCCGAAACCCAGTCGGTGGCGCGCTGCGCCTCGACCTGGCTGAGTTGCGTGGGCGTCCAGTCGGCGCCGAAGCCGTTATACGTCCCGTTCCCGGTGTCAGACGTCATGATTGCGCTCCTCCCTTGAGCAGACCGCCGCGGGGCGATCAATCGTCGTCATCCTCGTCGTCGTCATCGTCCTGCTCGTCGAGCCACTCTTCCCATTCCTCGCGCTTTTCATCCATTACGTCGGACACCACGTCGAAGAGGTTTTCATCAACCTTTTCAAGCTGATCAAGGACGCCCGTCGCCTCCCAGATGGTATAGAGCTCGACCGAGGTGCGCAGGTTCACCTCCCACGCCGTGTCCAGCGTGTGCATCGTCGGCATGGGGATCGCCTTGCGCAGGATGGCCAGCGGCGCGTCCACCTTGGCGACATTCGGCCCCCAGTCGGGGAAGGCCTCCTTGGTGATCATGTTGGGCGCAAGCTGGTTGCCCGTCGAGACGACCTTCAGCAGAACCCGGCTGAACGGGCGCAACACCTCTTTCACCGAATCAAAGTCGTGCTGGATCGCCACCTCGCGCAGGATCATCACCAGGCCGCCGGGCGAGTTCTCGAACGGGCAGCGCGCGGCGCAGGTGTAGCACTGGGCGCAGGCCCAGATCTTTTCCTGCATCGCATCGTAGATGCCTTCCAGGTTCTCGGTCCACAGAAGCTGGACGATCTCGCGCGGGGAATAGTCGTAGTAATGCGCCGACGGGCAGGTCGCGGTGCAGATGCCGCAGTTCAGGCAGCCGTGGATCTCGTGGTCATAGGTCGGATGGGCGCGGATGTCGTCGAAGATCTCTTCCAGCTTGGCGCGGCTGATCGGCGGCGCATCCGATACGGGATCGGCGATCGGCGGCAGCGGAATCGTGGCATGGGCGGTCATCGCGGAGTCCTCCTCGACGGGCGACAGGTCAGTAGGTCAAAACCTTGGCGTCATCGTCTTCCATGATGGATTCGATCACATGCGCACCGCCCACGATCCCCTCGCATTCGGGGATCAGGTCCTCTGCCGTCATGTCGAAGAGATCGAGGTTCGGCGAACAGCAGTAGAATTTCGCCCCCGCCTCGTGCGCGTCCTTGATGAAGTCATAGACCGTCTTGGGCGAGCCGTCCTTGACCACCAGAGCCTCGGCCACACCCTTTTTCATCAGGCGGCCGGCGGTGGCGGTGCAAATCACCTCGACCTCGTAGTCCATGGCCGCCGCAACGGTCGCCTGGAAAAAGGGCGCGCCCAGTTCCTCGCCATTGCGGGGGTCCGTGTTGACCATCACGATGATCAGCTTCGACGCCATCAGGTCCTCCTCGAGCCGTGCCTTGGATTGCGGTGCCTCCCCTCCCCGGGACTCACCTTTTCAAAATCATATATGCGCAAATTTACATGTCAAAGAAATTACCCGCCGCGCTGCGGCATACCGGCGCATACCCGGGTCACATCCAGCCGCAGCGGTTCACCAACCACACCATCAGGGGCGACAGCGCGCCGGCCAGATCGGCCTGCACCGCGCCCAGTTGCGCCAGGGCTTCGGGGCAGTCGTCGGGGGTGTCGGCGTATTCCATGATCAGGTCTTCGGCCATGCCGCGCTTCATGCCCGGGTGGCCCAGAAAGCCGATGGCGTTCGCGCGCGCGGCAAAGACCAGGGGCGCGCCCTGCCCGTCCGTGGCCAGCACCGGCCAGTCCGGTTTCAGCACCGGCGCATCCCGCAGATAGGCGGCGACGGGGAATTGCTCGGGCAGGCCCGAACCGGGGGCGGCCCGGGCCTGGTCGATGGTAAAGCGCAAGGGCGCCTCGGTCACGCCGCCGCCGGCCGCAACCGTCAGGATCAGCGCCCCCATGCCGAAGCCGACAACCGGCAAGCCGGCCTCGAGATAGGCCCGCGCCAGCCTGAGTTCGGGGCCCAGCGACGGCAGGATATGCCCGCTGACCAGACCGTAGGGCCCACCGCCCAGCACGATCAGCCCGTCCCCCGCCACGACCGAGGGCACACCGCCGCCCGCTGCGAAGGGGCGGATATAGGTAAAGCGGATGTTCCGGCCTTCGAGATGGTCCTCGATCAGGCCCAGATACTCGGCCTCGGAATGTTGCAGGACGCCGAGCCGCTTCATGCCTCGGGCGCCGCCGCCATGATGGCCGCGGCGAGGTCCGCGGGCCCGACGCCGGGCATCTCGATCCCCAGGGTATCGATGGCGGCCTCGGCCGCCTGCGCCAGCGCATCCGCCGTCAGCGCGGTGCCCTTGAGCGCCGCGGCAAGCGCGTCCGCGCCCATCGGCGGCAGGCAGGTGAAATCGCCTGAGATCACCAGATCCGCCACGGCCCCGTCGCGCGCCAGAAGATTGACGCGGATCATCCCCCCCGGCGCCTTGTGCGCGGCCTCGGTCAGGTGGGTATCGGCGGAAATCTTGACCCCCAGCGCCACCAGCTTGCGCTTCTGAACCTCGGTCCATTCGGGATCGGCCAGCGCGCGTTCGGCGGCGGCGATGGCCTCCAGTTCGGCGTCGGTCGGGGTGCTCCAGGTGGGCGTGACGCCCAGAACCTCGGCGCAATGGGCCAGAAAGCGGGTCTTCAGGTCGGCGCGGTCGGGCTCGGTCCCGGTCAGCTTGACGATGGTCGTCATGTAGTCGTCCAGCGTCTGCCTGAGCTTGTCGCGGAATTTCTCGCTGGGAACCTTCAGGCATTGCGACATGGTCGCGGTATCGAAGTCGATCATGAAGCTGCCGACCATCACCGTCGCCTCGCCGATCGAGGCCGCGCCGGTGCCGCCGATCTTGCGCCCGTCCACCTGGATGTCGTTGATCGGCCGATAGACCGCGTTGATCCCCATCTCGCGATAGGTGCGCACCACGGGTTCGATGAAAAGCGGATACAGGTTGGCCGCGAATTCCGGCGCCTTTTGCCGGGGATAGATGAAATGCGTGAACAACTGGTTGCGGTCCAGATAGACCGCCCCGCCACCGACATGACGGCGGTAGATCGGCAGGCCCCGGGCGGCGCAAAAGTCGGTGTCCACCTCATGCGCGATGTCCTGGTGCAGGCCGACACAGACATAGGGCTCCGAGGGCGAGACCAGCGACAGCACCGGATCGCTGTCCGCGGTCATGGTCTCGGCCAGACCGTGATAGACGGCCTGGCTGCGCAAGGCCGGAACAAAGCCGAAATCGATCACCCTCAGACGCATGGTTCCCTCCGCTTTTGCGGCCAAGGATGGGTCCCCGCCGGCCCGGCTGTCAATCGAAACATTCAGATGCGTCAATATCATCCCCGGGCAGGCCTGCCCGAGCGCCGCCTGGCCCGCGGCGCCCCGCCGGCCGGGCCGGACGTCAGGCGAGCCCCCGCAGGCGTTGGCATTCCGCGCTGGTTCCCTGCAGCCCCGAGGCCACCGAAACGCCGATCATCCGCGGGCGCGCGCCCCGCCGGTCAGCCGCATTTCGAATGACCGCAGGCGCGGCAGGTCATGCAGCCCTCGATCATCACAAGCTCATACGCCCCGCACGAGGGGCAGGCCTGGGCGCGCGCCGGGCCGCTGGCCTTGGGGTCGGATTTCAGGCCCAGGCCGACCCCTTCGATGAAGCCGATGGACACGAGATGCTCCTCGATCACGCCACCGATGGCCGCCAGGATCGACGGGATATACCGCCCCCCCATCCAGGCCCCGCCGCGCGGATCGAACACCGCTTTCAGCTCCTCGACGACAAAGGACACATCGCCGCCCCGCCGGAACACCGCCGAGATCATCCGCGTCAGCGCCACGGTCCAGGCGTAATGTTCCATGTTCTTCGAGTTGATGAACACCTCGAACGGCCGCCGGCGCCCGCCGACGACGATGTCGTTCACGGTGATGTAGATCGCATGCTCGCTGACCGGCCATTTCACCTTGTAGGTCTGGCCCTCCAGCGCCTCGGGGCGGTCGAGCGGTTCGGACAGGTAGATCACCTCGGCCCCGCTGTCGGATTGCGGCGCCGCGTCCGAGGATTCGCTGACGGTCAGCACGCTGCCCGTCACCGCGTTCGGCCGATAGGTGGTGCAGCCCTTGCAGCCCAGGTCCCAGGCGGCCATGTAGACCTCCTTGAACGCCTCGAACGAGATGTCCTCGGGGCAGTTGATGGTCTTGGAAATGGACGAATCCACCCAGGCCTGCGCCGCCGCCTGCATCCGCACATGGTCCATGGGTGCCAGCGTCTGGGCGGACACGAAATAGTCGGGCAAGGGCGTGTCGCCGTGCCGGTCGCGCCACAGCGCGACGGCGTAATCGACCACCTCTTCCTCGGTCCGCGATCCGTCGGGTTGCAGCACCTTGCGGGTATACCCATAGGCAAAGACCGGCTCGATCCCGGAACTGACGTTCCCGGCATAGAGGCTGATGGTCCCCGTCGGCGCGATCGAGGTCAGCAGCGCGTTGCGGATGCCATGCGCGCGCACCGCCTCGCGGACGTCGGCGTCCATCGCCTGCATCGTGCCCGAGGCCAGATACTTCTCGGCGTCGAACAGCGCAAAAGCCCCCTTTTCCGCCGCCAGATCGACCGAGGCCAGATAGGCCGCCCGCGCGATGGCCCGCATCCAGGCGCGGGTCTGTTCGACCGCCGCGTCGGACCCATAGCGCAACCCCATCATCAACAGCGCATCCGCAAGCCCCGTCACCCCCAGCCCGATGCGGCGCTTGAGGCGCGCCTCCTCCGCCTGCTGGGGCAGCGGAAAGCGGCTGGCATCGACGACATTGTCCATCATCCGCACGGCCGTGCGCACCAGATCGTCCAGCGCCGCCGTGTCGATCCCGGCGCCCTGCTCGAACGGGGCCGAGACCAGCCGCGCCAGATTGATCGACCCCAGCAGGCAGGCGCCATAGGGCGGCAGCGGCTGCTCGCCGCAGGGGTTGGTGGCGGCGATCGTCTCGCAATAGCCCAGGTTGTTCGCGGCGTTGATCCGGTCGATGAAGATCACCCCCGGTTCGGCGTAATCGAAGGTCGCGCGCATGATCCGGTTCCACAGATCGCGCGCCTCGACGGTGCGATAGATCCGGCCGTTGAACACCAGATCCCACGAGCCGCCGGCCTTGACCGCCTCCATGAACGGGTCCGTCACCAGCACGGACAGGTTGAACATCCGCAACCGCGCGGAATCCTGTTTGGCGGCGATGAAATCCTCGATGTCGGGATGGTCGCAGCGCATCGTTGCCATCATCGCGCCCCGCCGCGAGCCCGCCGACATGATCGTGCGGCACATCGCGTCCCACACATCCATGAAGCTGAGCGGCCCCGAGGCATCCGCCGCAACCCCCGCGACCGGGGCGCCCTTGGGGCGGATGGTGCTGAAATCATAGCCGATGCCGCCGCCTTGCTGCATCGTCAGCGCGGCCTCTTTCAGCATGTCGAAGATGCCGCCCATGCTGTCGGGGATGGTGCCCATGACAAAGCAGTTGAACAGCGTCACGCTGCGCCCGGTCCCGGCACCCGCCAGGATGCGGCCCGCCGGCAGGAACCGGAAATCCGCCAGCGCGTCGTAGAACCGCGATTCCCAAAGCGCCGGGTCGCTTTCGACCGACGCCAGATCGCGCGCGACGCGGCGCCAGCTGTCCTCGACCGTGGCATCGAGGGGCTTTCCCCCCTCATCCTTGAGCCGGTATTTCATGTCCCAGATCTGCTCGGCGATGGGGGCGGAAAAGCGGCTCATGGGATGGTCCTGCTGGGCGCTGCGGGGAAGGCAGGAAGATAGTCCGCCCACGGGACGGGGTCAACGGATCGGGCCTTGAACTTGGCCGCGCGCGCAGCACATATTGCGTCATGACCCTGCACATCCTCAAACTCTGTGTCGGCTGCGAGTCGGTCGAGGACCTGGCCGACTGGCAAAAGGACCGTGCGCGCGAATTGCCCGGCGGTCTGCCGCGCCACGTCACCCGCATGTGGCCGAAACAGGCCCAGGCGGTGCTGGATGGCGGCTCGATCTACTGGGTGATCAAGGGCACGGTGCTGGTGCGCCAGCGCATCCTGCGCCTTGATCCGGTCGAAGGCGCGGACGGCGTCACCCGCTGTGCCTTTGTGCTGGACCCCGATCTGGTCCGCACCGAGCCCGCGCCGCGCCGCCCCTTCCAGGGCTGGCGCTATCTTCAGCCTGAGGACGCGCCGCGCGACCTGCCGGCGCTGCGCGCGGGCGACGACGACCTGCCCCCCGAACTGGCCGAGGCGCTGGCCAATTTCGGGTTGCGCTGATCACGCCCAGTCGGGTTTGCGCTTTTCGATGAAGGCGCTGATCCCCTCGTCGGTATCCCTGAGCAGCATGTTCTCGGCCATCACGCCGCCGGTATAGGCATAGGCCTGATCCAGCGGCATCTGCATCTGCTGATAGAAGGCCCGCTTGCCGATCCGCACCGCCGCGCCCAGCTTGCCCGCGACGGTCTGCGCCAGTGCCATCGTCTCGGCCTGAAGCTGGTCGGGCGCGGCGATGCGGTTGATCAGACCGACCTCGCGCGCGCGGTCGGCGTGGATGAATTCGCCCGTGGTCAGCATCTCGAACGCCTGTTTGCGCGGCAGGTTGCGGGTCAGCGCCACCATCGGCGTGGAACAGAACAGCCCGATGTTCACCCCGTTCACGCCAAAGCGCGCGTCCTCGGCCGCGACCGCCATGTCGCAGCTCGCCACCAACTGGCAGCCCGCGGCCGTGGCGATCCCGTGCACCTGCGCGATGACCGGTTGCGGCATCGATGGAATCAACTGCATCAGCGACCCGCAGCGCCCGAAGAGATCGGCGAAATAGGCCGCGCCCTTGTCGGCCGAGGCCCGCCCGGCCTGCATCTCCTTCAGGTCGTGGCCGGCGCAGAACACCTTGCCCGCACCCTTGATGACCACCACCTTGACCGCCGGATCCTCGGCCAGCCGCGACAGCGTGCCGGTCATCGCCGCCAGCAGCGCGTCGGACAGCGCATTCAGCGCCGCCGGACGGTTCATCGTCACCACCGCCACCTTTTCCGCAACGTCACACAGAACCAGATCACCGCTCATCTTGCCCTCCTTGCCCGGTTTCCCGCACCTTAGTCGGGGCGACGCAGGGAGGAAAGCATGTCGGTGATGATGGACCACGAGGCGCTGAACGCCTTCATGGCGCGCGAATTTCCGCAAGTGGCGGCGGATTACCGGGTCGAGCGCGTCGCCCCGATGGAGGCCGATGTGCGGCTTCTTGTGGGGGACGGCCATCTCAGACCGGGCGGCACGGTCAGCGGGCCGTCGATGTTCTCGTTGGCGGATCTGGCGATGTATGCGGTGCTGCTTGGCATGATCGGACCCGTGGCGCTGGCGGTGACGACCAACGCCTCAATGGACTTCATGCGCAAACCCCAGGCCGGGCGCGACCTGATCGGCCAGGCGCGCCTGCTGAAACTGGGCAAGACGCTCGCGGTGGGCGACGTGCTGATCCGCTCAGAGGGGTCCGAGGACGTTCTGGCCCGCGCGGGCATGACCTACGCCATTCCGCCCCGGCGCTAGAACGCCCTCAATCGCGGCGGCGGACCTGCACCTGCGCGCCGTCGCGGCGAATCTCGTAGCGGCCGGCCTTTTCCACCAGATCGGACAGTTTCGCCACGCCGAAACTGCGGCTGTCGAAATCGGGATGACTGGCCTGGATGGTCTGCCCGATCAGGCCCAGCGGGAACCACTCGCCTTCGGGGTCGATGGCCATCATGGCGGCGTTGATCATCGGGATCGCATCCTTGGCATGATCGCGGCGCGGGGTTTCGCGCGGCTCATCCTGCTGCAACAGATTTTCCACGAAAATGAACCGCTTGCAGGCTTTCCTGAAGGCGTCCGGGGTCTTTTTCTGACCGATGCCATAGACGTCCAGCCCCTGTTCGCGGATGCGGCTGGCCAGGCGGGTGAAATCGCTGTCCGAACTGATCAGGACAAAGCCGTCGAACCGGCCGGTGTGCAGCAGGTCCATGGCGTCGATCACCAGCGCGATGTCCGACGAGTTCTTGCCCACGGTGTTGGCCGGCTGATGGTGCGGCACCAGCGCGAGCGTCGGCAGTTTTTCCTGCCAGCCCGACAGTTGCTGGCGCGAAAAGTCACCGTAAATGCGCCGCACCGAGGCCTCGCCCAGACTGGCGATCTCCTCGAAAATGGCCTCGGCCCATTTTGGCGAGGAATTGTCGGCGTCGATCAGGACGGCGAGAAGCGGGGTTCCGTTACGGGCCACGGTGGCTCCTGTGGTGGCCGGGTCGGGGGCGCGGCCCCGGTCCGCCGGCGTAAATCGAACACGATGCGCGGCCGAGTGTGGGCCCGGCACCCCGATTTGGCAACCGCCTAGGCAACCTTTTCCGCCAGCGCGCGGGCGATGGCAAAGGCGCCGCGCAGGCGGTCCTTCTCGCTGGTCCAGTCGCTGGGCAGAACGACCTTGTTGTCGCGGATACGGGCCCCGGACTGCGCATGAAGAAATTCGACCAACCCCTTGGGATTGGGATATTTATCCTGATAGAACTGCACCGTCGCACCCTTGGGCCCGGCATCCAGCCGGGCGATATGGGCGCGCTTGCACAGGGCCTTGATCCGAACGACGGCCAGCAACGTGTTCACTTCCTTGGGCAATTCGCCGAAACGGTCGATCAGTTCGGCGGCGAACCCTTCGAATTCGACCTTCTTTTCCAGCGTGGACAGGCGCCGATACAGCCCCAGCCGCACGTCCAGATCGGTGACATAGGTTTCCGGGATCAGCACCGGCACGCCCAGATTGATCTGCGGCGCCCATTGGCCATCGCTCAGGTCGGACAGCTCGCCCGAGCGCAGGCGGGCAATCGTTTCCTCCAGCATCTGCTGATAAAGCTCGTAGCCTACCTCATTGATATGGCCCGATTGTTCCTCGCCCAGGATATTGCCGGCCCCGCGCAGATCCATGTCCTGCGAGGCAATGGTGAACCCAGCGCCCAGGCTGTCGATCGACCCCAGCAGCTTCAGGCGGCGCTGTGCCTGAGGCGTCAGCGGCGTGCGCGGCTTGGTGGTCAGATAGCAATAGGCGCGCGTCTTGGACCGGCCCACGCGGCCGCGAATCTGATAGAGCTGCGCCAGACCGAACATGTCGGCGCGATGCACGATCATGGTGTTCGCCTGCGGGATGTCCAGGCCGGATTCGACGATGGTCGTCGCCAGAAGCACGTCATACTTGCCATCGTAGAACGCATTCATGCGCTCATCGAGATCGCCCGCCGCCAACTGCCCGTGCGCGACCAGAACCGACACTTCGGGCACCTGCGTCTTCAGGAAATCCTCGATTTCGGGCAGGTCCTTGATACGCGGAACGACATAAAAGCTCTGCCCGCCCCGGTAGCGTTCGCGCAGCAACGCCTCGCGGATCGTCACGGTGTCGAACTCGCTGACATAGGTGCGGATCGCCAGCCGGTCGATCGGCGGAGTCGAGATCAGCGACAGGTCCCGCACCCCCGTCAACGACAGTTGCAGCGTGCGCGGGATCGGCGTCGCGGTCAGCGTCAGAACGTGCACGTCCGAGCGCATCTCCTTCAGCCGTTCCTTGTGCTGGACGCCGAAATGTTGCTCTTCGTCGATCACCATCAGGCCCAGGTTGCGGAACCGGATCTGCTTGGCCAGGATCGCGTGGGTGCCGACCACGATATCGACCGTTCCATTTGTCAGACCTTCGCGGGTCGCGGCGGCTTCCTTGGCGCCAACAAACCGCGACAATTGCCTGACAACCAGCGGAAACCCCCGGAACCGTTCGGAAAAGCTGTGGAAATGCTGGCGCGCCAACAAGGTCGTCGGGCAGACCACGGCGACCTGAAGGCCCGACATGGCGGCGATGAAGGCGGCGCGCATCGCGACCTCGGTCTTGCCGAACCCCACGTCGCCCACCACCAGCCGGTCCATCGGGCGACCGCGATCGAAATCCTCGATCACGTCCTCGATGGCCTTCAACTGGTCGTCGGTCTCGGCGTAGGGAAAGCGCGCGGCAAAGGCCTCCCACATGCCTTCGGGCGGGTTCAGGATCGGAGCCTTGCGCAACTCGCGCTCGGCGGCGATGCGGATCAGCTTGTCCGCCATCTCGCGGATGCGCTGCTTCAGGCGCGCCTTCTTGGCCTGCCAGGCGCCGCCGCCCAGCTTGTCCAGAAGCCCCTCTTCATGGCCATAGCGGCTCAGCAGTTCGATGTTCTCGACCGGCAGATACAGTCGGTCGCCGCCCGCGTATTCCAGCGCCAGGCATTCGTGCGGGGCGCCCATCGCGGTGATGGTTTCCAGACCCGTATACCGCCCGACACCGTGGTCCACATGCACCACGAGGTCCCCGGCGGTCAGGCTCTGGGCCTCGGTCAGGAAATTCTCGGCCTTGCGCTTGCGTGCGCCGCGGATCAGGCGCTCGCCCAGCACGTCCTGTTCGGACAGAACCGTCAGTTCCGGGGTGACGAACCCCGCGTCCAGGGGCCAGACAGCCAGCGCGACCTGTCCCTTGCCGGTCAGGTCGCGGGCATCGCGGATCGGTATCGCGTCGGTGAGCCCGTGCTCGGCAAGCAAGCCTTGCAAGCGTTCGCGCGCGCCCTCGGACCATGACGCGATGACCACCGCGCGGGTTTGCCGCTCGATCTGAACATGATCGCGCAGGGCCTTGAAAATGTTCACATCATCCTGCTGGCGTTCCAGCGAGAAATTGCGCCCGGCCCGGCCCTGGGAATCCAGCACGCCGGGCCCCGGCGGTTGCGGCAGGGGCGAAAGGCGAACGCTGCGCAGGGGGGCCAGCGCCGCTTGCCAGCCCGCGTCGTCCAGATAGAGCGTGCCGGGCGCGGCGGGCTTGTAGACGGTGTCCACACGCGCCTTGACCGCCAGCGCCTCGCGCCGGTTGTCGTATTGGTCGGCGATCGTGTCCCAGCGCGCCGCGCGGACGGCGTCGATCTGATCGTCCAGCAGCACCGAGGCGCCCGGCAGGTAATCGAAGACCGTTTCCAGGCGCTCGTGGAAGAAGCCCAGCCAATGCTCCATCCCCTGATGCTTGCGCCCCGCGCTGACCGCCTCATACAGGGGATCGTCCGACCCTGCGGCGCCGAATTCGGCGCGATAGCTCTGGCGGAACCGCGCGATCGAGGCCTCGTCCAGGATCACCTCGGACGCGGGCGCCAGTTCCAGCCGGTCCAGCGTGCCGGTGGTGCGCTGGGTCACCGGGTCAAAGCGGCGCAGCCCGTCCAGCACATCGCCGAACAGGTCCAGGCGCACGGGTTCGGCGTCGCCCGGGGGATAGATGTCCAGGATACCGCCGCGCACGGCGAAATCGCCGGGCTCGGTCACCGTCGGGCTGGGCGAATAGCCCATCCGCGCCAGATAGGCGCGCAGGGCGCCCTCGTTCAGGGGACGCCCGACCTGGGCGGTAAAGCTCGAGGTGCGGACCAGATCGCGCGCGGGCAGCTTCTGCATCGCCGCGTTCAGCGTGGTCAGCAGCACGAAGGGCCCGGGCACACCCTGCGCCAGCGCCGCCAGCGTGGCCATGCGCCGCGCCAGGATATCGGGGTTCGGCGAGACGCGGTCATAGGGCAGGCAATCCCAGGCCGGCAGGCCGATCACCACCAGATCCGGGGCGAAGAACGCAAGCGCCGCGCGCATCGCCTCGAGCCTCTTGTCGTCGCGCGCGACATGAATCACCGGGGTACCGCGGCGGGCGACCTCGCGGCGCAGGATTTCGGCGTCGAACCCTTCGGGCGCGCCGCCCATCACCAGGCGGTCGTTGGCCATGGTGTCTTTCCTTTCAGCCGAGGGCGCGCAGGGTCAGGTTCTGCCACATGCCCCACATCGTGGTGACAAGGATCGTGAACAGCCCGATCGCCTGCACCAGGATCCGCAGCCGGCCAAAAGCGCGCGCCATCGCGGTGCCCTCGGGGTAGAGGCCGCGCTCGATCCGGGCGGCCAGTCGCAGCGTCAGCCAGGCGGCCAGCGTCAAGGGCCCCAGCAGCAGCAGCACCGCCTGTGCGAATTCCAGACCATAGCGAAAACCCAGAACCGCCAGCGCGCTGAGCACGGCCATCCAGAACGCCACCAGCCAGACGCCGGCGCGCTCCATGATCTCCATACGGCGGCGCGACTGGATTCGGGCCAGGGTCTCGAAATCGGCCATCGCCGCGCCCCCCTTGCGGCGCGCGCTCTGCACCAGGTCGAAGGGCACGCCCAACAGGAAATGGCTGGCGTTCGACCAGGCAACCGCCAGCACGAGCCAGAACCAGACATTCGAGAACGACCTGAGGTCGATCGTGGAGAACAGAGAATCCGTCACAGTCCGCCGCGCAATCAGAGACTCTCTCTGATTAATCATGTTTCCCGGCGGGGCCAACCGGGAAACCGACCTGGGACTTGAGGTCGCGGCCCGCGCGTGGCACCAAGGCCGCAAGTTCCAGGGAGATCGCCCATGCCCGTCCACGCCCCAGCCCCTTTTCCCGCCGCCCGCCTGCGCCGGTTGCGTCGCACCCATGCGCTGCGCGACCTGGTGGCCGAACACGCCGTCACCGCCGCCGATCTGATCTGGCCGGTGTTCATCCGCGAGGGCCAGGGCATCGAAGAGCCGGTGGCGTCGATGCCCGGGGTCAGCCGCCTGTCGCTGGACGTGATGTTGCGCAAGGCGACCGAGGCGCACGCGGCCGGTGTGGGCGCGATCTGTCTGTTCCCCTATACCGCCGCGGCGCTGCGCACCGAGGATTGCGCCGAGGCCTGGAACCCCGAAAACCTGACCAATCGCGCGATCCGCCTGCTCAAGGCCGCGTTGCCGGACATGGCGGTGATGACGGATATTGCGCTCGATCCTTACAACATCAACGGCCATGACGGGTTCGTGGTGGATGGCCAGATCGTGAATGACGAAACGGTCGAGGCGCTGGTGAAGATGGCCCTCGCGCAATGCGAGGCCGGCGCCGACATCCTGGGCCCCTCGGACATGATGGACGGCCGTGTCGGCGCGATCCGCGCGGCGACCGAGGCCGCCGGCTTCCAGAAGGTCGCGATCCTGAGTTACGCGGCCAAGTTCGCCAGCGCCTTTTACGGGCCGTTCCGCGACGCGGTGGGGGCCTCGGGGCGGCTGGTGGGCGACAAGAAGACCTATCAGGTCAATCCCGCGAACCGGCTCGAGGCGCTGCGCTGCGTGGCGCGCGACCTCGACGAGGGGGCCGACATGGTGATGGTCAAGCCGGGTATGCCCTATCTGGACATCTGCCGCGCGGTGAAAGACGAATTCGGCGTGCCGACCTTTGCCTATCAGGTGAGCGGCGAATACGCGATGCTGGCGGGTGCGATCGACCGCGGCTGGCTGGGCGACGCGGTGATGCTGGAAAGCCTGCTGTCGTTCAAGCGCGCGGGATGCGACGGGGTGCTGACCTATTTCGCGCCGGCGGCGGCGCGGGCGCTGCGCGGCTGACCGGCGGTCTGGGCAACGATTCGCCCAAGGGCTTGCGGCGCAGGTGACAAGCGCCGCAAGGACTCGTATAGTTTTCCGACACAGGATTTTCGGTCACGGGGCGACAGATCCCGGGCCGCCACAAAGAGGTTGAGCATGACCCAGATTTCGCGTTCTTCGCGCACGCTTTCGCGTCGCGGCCTGCTGACCGGCGGTGCCGCCCTGGCCACCCTGGCCGCCTGCGGCAACCCGGTCGGCAATTTCAACGCCGAGCGGCTGGACAGCCGGGTGGACGCCACCCGGGACTACCTGCGCCAGAACCACCCTGAACTGGACACCCTGTTCCAGGACGCCCAGGGCATTCTCTACATGCCCCTGGTGACCGAGGCCGGGCTGTTCATCGGCGGGTCCTTCGGGCAAGGCGCGCTCAGGATCAACGACGCGACGGTCGATTACTATTCGGCCACGCGGCTCAGCGCGGGCCTGCAAATCGGCGCGCAGCAATATGCCCATGTGCTGTTCTTCATGACGCCGCAGGCGCTGGCCGATTTCCGCGCTGGCGAGGGCTGGGCGGCCTCGGCCGACATCCGCTATGCGACGCCGACGCAGGGCGGGTCCGCCGGCGTGCAGACGACGACGCTGTTCGCCCCGGTGATCGCGGTCGTGTTCGGCCAGGCCGGGCTGATCGCCGGCGCCTCGCTGGCGGGCGTGCGCTATCAGCGCATCATTCCCTGACCCTTCGTCCCTTTGGGGGGCCGATCCGCGCGCGCGCCGTTTAGTTTCCGTGGAAAACACCCATTGCCCGGCCCCGCCGTCCTGCTAGCCTTGCGCAGGGATTCGCACGGGAGGGCAGCATGATCACCATCAGCGGCGAGGGGCTGACCCTCGCGGATATCGTCGCCGTGTCCAGGGGCGCCAAGGTCGCCCTGTCCCGGGCGCCGGACGTTCTGGCGCGGGTCGCGGCCTCGCAAGGGCGGATCGAAACCGCGGTCGCCGAAGGCGAGCAGGTCTACGGTGTGACCACGCTTTACGGTGGCATGGCCGACCAGCGCGTCCCGGTCGAACGCATGGTCGAATTGCAGCACATCGCGCTGTGGCACCACAAGACCGCAACCGGGCCGCGCCTGCCGACCGAGGACGTGCGCGCGGCCATGCTGCTGCGCGCGAATTCGCTGATGAAGGGCTATTCCGGTGTGCGGCTGGAGTTGATCCAACGCTACGTGACCTTTCTGAACGCGGGCGTCACGCCACAGGCGTATCAGCGCGGCTCGATCGGGGCGTCGGGCGATCTGGTGCCCCTCAGCTATATCGGGGCCAGCGTGATCGGGCTGGACCCGGGCTTTCTGGTCGATTGGGACGGCGCGGTGCTGGACTGCCACACGGCGCTGGCGCGGCTGGGGCTGGACCCGCTGGTGCTGCGCCCCAAGGAAGGGCTGGCGCTGAACAACGGCACCACGGCCTCGACCGGGGTCGCGGCGAACGCCATGGGGCGCGCGGCGACAGTTTTCGCGCTGGGGCTGCACACGCAGGCCCTGCTGGCCGAGGCGCTTCTGGCCACCAACCAGTCCTTTCACCCGACCATCCAAGCGGTCAAGCCGCACCCCGGGCAAGTGTTCAGCGCGGCCTTGATGCGCGATCTGCTGGACGGATCGTCGCTGATCCGCTCCGAGGCCGCGGGCGCGCGCGGCCACCGCCAGGGCAAGCTGATCCAGGATCGCTATTCGCTGCGCTGCCTGCCGCAATACACGGGCCCCATCGCCGACGGGCTGGCCATGGCGGCGCGCCAGATCGTGACCGAAGCGAACAGCGCCAACGACAACCCCCTGGTCGATCCGGACACCGGCGAGGTCTATCACACCGGCAATTTCCTGGCCCAATACACCGCCATCGCCAGCGACCAGATCCGCCTGCATCTGGCGATGCTGTTGAAACATCTGGATGTGCAGATCGCCATGCTTGTCACACCCGAGTTCAACAACGGCCTGCCGCCGTCGCTTGTGGGCAACACCGGCCACGGCCTGAACATGGGGCTGAAATCGCTGCAACTGACCTGCAATTCGGTCGCGCCGCTGGTGCAGTTCTATGGCCGCTCGATGGCCGATCTCTACCCCTCGCACGCCGAACAGTTCAACCAGAACATCAACAGCCAGGCGATGAACGCCGCCAATCTGGCGCGTGACAGCGTCGAGGCGAGCGAGCATTTCCTGGCCGCCGCGCTGGTCTTTGCCGTGCAGGCCGTCGAATTGCGGGCGGCGACGGTGCGCCCGGGGCACTACGACGCCTCGGACCTGCTGTCGGTGCGCAACCGCGCGCTCTACCGCGCGGCGCGCGGCGTGGCACTGGGCGCCCCCGACGCGGCCCGGCCGATGCTGTGGGACGATACCGAGGGCTTCATCCAGGACAAGGTCGAAGGCATCCTGACCGACCTGCGCGCGGGTCAGGCGATCCGCACCGCGGTCGCGCCGGTGCTGGCGCAGGTGGACGCCTTTCTGGCCGGATGACGCCGGATGACGCCGGGGGGGGGCCTATTCGGCCTCGGCCGCGCCGATCAGGCCGCGCAACCCCGCCAACGCGCCGGCGGCGATGGCCGCCAGCGTCACCGGGCCCGACCAGGCCAGCGTGGCAAAGGCGCTGACCCCCTGCCCGACCGAACATCCCAGCGCGATCACGCCGCCGACGCCCATCAACGCCGCGCCGCCGACCTGGCGGCCCAGTTCGCGCGGGTCCTCGCAGGCTTCCCAGCGGAACATGCCGCGCCAGAGGGATCCGGCCAGCGCGCCCGCCATCACCCCCAGCACCGCGCCGACCGAGAAATTGATCCCGCCCGCGGTGGCGGTCATCAGAAACAGGATCGTGCGCCCTACAGGCGCGGTGAAGGACAGCCCCTCGACCCCGACCTCGCCGAAACTTTCCTGCCAGACCCAGCTGGTGCCCCAATAGGCAAAGACCACCGCCAGCCCGGCGACGAGGCCCCAGGCCATCTCGCTCGGGGCGCGGCGCAACGGGCCATAGGCCAGCGCCCAGATCAGCAAACCGGCGGCGATCACCAGCGCGCTGACCAGTTGCGGCACCCCGGCGATGGCCTCGATCGTGGCGGCGATGCCCTGCGGGCCCTGCGCGGTGCGTTGCTCGAACAGCGCCACCCGCAGCGGCGCCAGCGGCCCCGACAGGGTGATGAAGCCGACCACGCCCATGACCACCACCACCACCAGCGACCGCAAGTCACCGCCGCCAAAACGCACCAGCGCGCCAAAGCCGCAATTGCCCGCCAGCGCCATGCCATAGCCAAACAGCAGGCCGCCAACGACCGAGGCCCAGGGATTCCAGGCGATCTGGTGGTAAAAGGTCTGCGCGATCTCGACATGTCCCGTCGCGGCGCCCAGATACACCCCGCTGATCGACACCGCCAGAACGATGCCCCACAGCCTGAGTCGGCGCTGATCGCCGCCGTAGACCGCGGTTTCCAGCGCGCCCAGCGTGCAGAAATTGCCCAGCCTCGCCGACAACCCCAGAACAACGCCCGCGACCAGCCCGATCAGGGCGGCCATGACGCCAAAGGAAATGCTGTCCATGCGGGGCCCCCTGCCGTGGCGCGCCGGTTCCGGCGGATACAGGGCCGCAGATTCCCGGTTCACCGGGGAAAAAGCAAGCCCCGGTCTTTGGATATCCCGCCATAGCCGGCACGGTCCTTGCCGTGCGATGACATGCAAAATCTTGCATGAAGTCTTGCCTTCGCCCCGGGGGACGTTATGTTGGGGATGGTTCGCGGGCGTGTTCTCCCACCGCTTGGCGGACCGGGTTTGCAACGCCCCGGCCCCGATGGGGCGCGGGCCTGTTCTGGGGGATTCCATGCAGATTTCACGCCGCACCTTGATGATGGGCGGGGCCGCCCTGCTGGCCGCGCCGGCCCTGCCGCGCCGCGTGCTGGCGCAGGCCACCGCGCAACTGGGCACGATGACGATCGAGATGCTGTCGGACGGCAATCTGGTGCTGCCGCGCGACTTCATCCTGGGCCCGATGCCCGAGCCCGAGGCCGAGGCCATTCTCAGCGCCCGTCACGTGCCCGCCGGCCCGCTGATGCCGCCGTGCAACCTGACGTTGCTGCGTCACCAGGACCGGGTGGTGCTGTTCGACATCGGCTCAGGGCCCGATTTCCAGCCGACCGCGGGCTTGTTGCCGCAGACGCTGGACGCGATCGGCCTGGCGCCCGAGGACATCACCCATCTGGTGGTGACCCACGGCCACCCCGATCACATCTGGGGGATGCTCGACGATTTCGGCGACCCGTTCCTGCCGAACGCCGAGATCCTCATGGGCCGGGCCGAGTTCGACTACTGGATGGACCCCAACACCGTGTCGAGCATCGGTCAGGCGCGCACGGCCTTTGCGGTCGGCGCGCAGCGCCGGCTCGAGGCCATCGCGGACATCGTGACCTTTTTCGAGGATGGCGCCGAGATCCTGCCCGGCGTCGCCGCGCGCCTGACACCGGGCCACACGCCCGGCCACATGGCCTTCGAACTGCGTGACGGGTCCGAAAGCCTGATGGTCACGGGGGATTCGCTGGGCAACGACCACGTAGCCTTTGCGCGACCGGACTGGCACAGCGGCTCGGATCAGGATCAGCCGCTCGCCGCAACGACCCGTATCTCGCTGCTGGACCAACTGGTCGCCGACCAGATGCGCATCGCCGGATTCCACCTGCCCGGCGGGTTGGGCCGGGTCGAACGCGACGGCGCGGGCTATCGCTTCGTGACCGAGGGCTGACCCCGTCCCCGGGGGGCCAGAGCGCATCCAGAACGCATTCGGGGGACCCGAAGGTCCCCCGAACCACCGCACCGCGGACAGCCGGATCAGGTTGGGATGGGACGATCCGTCCGCTCCTGGCGGCGCGGAATCCGCTCAGCGCGCCATCATGTTGCGCACGAGGCCGACGATCGCCAGCACGACACCGCCGCCGACGCCGCCCGAGGCGATCTGCGCGACGATCGCGCCGATATCCATCCCGCCCGAGGCCGCCGCACCGGCCACGCCGCCCGCGCCGACCATCGACAGGATCTGCCCGCCCAGGCCGCCGCCGACGATGCCGGCAATCGAGTTGATGAGCGTGCCCTGGTTCAGGTTGCGCAAGAGCCCGCCGGCGGCGTTCCCGCCCACGGCCCCGGCAATCAGGCTGATGATCCATTCCATGTGAATTCCCCCAATTAGGTCTGCATCGGTGTGTTGACGTGCACCCGTCTCCGGGATGGGGGTAGCTTAGGCCGATGGGGGCAGACCGCCAGGGGAAAACGCCGGATATTTTCCCCGGCGCCCCTCTCGGCTGCGCGGAACCCCGGTTTGGGCCCGTCAGGCCGCTTGCAGTCGGGCGCCCCGCTGGTCGATCACCAGATCCGTCAGCATCGCGCCGATCCACATGCAGAACAGCGCCAGCCAGGCCGTGGCGGCAAAGATCGACCCGCCGGTCACGCCCGCGCCGATGGCGCAGCCGCCGGCCAGCATCCCGCCAAAACCCATCAGCACCGCGCCGAACATCGACCGCCGCATGGTCTTTTCGCCGTCGAACCCCTGGAACCGGAACTCGCCCGCGAACCACGCCGCCAGGAACGCCCCCAGGAACACGCCCGGCACCAGCCCCACGTCGAAATCCAGCACCGGCGTCGGCTCGAGGAAGAACATGAGCGTGTTGGCCGAGGGCCCGGTGAAGGTGGCCGAGGTCACGTTCACGGGCTCCCAGGCGTATTCGGCCAGGGTCCAGGTCAGCACCCAGCCCACCGCGACCGCAAAGCCCACGCCCGAGGCAAAGACCAGCACCCGGGCGCCGATCTTGGCCCTGAGCGCCACGGTGATCGCCACCACCGCCAGCGCCGCGCCCAGGAACAGGCCCGTCACATCCGGCAGATGCAGCATGGTCAGCAGGTTCAGGTTGCGACCGTCCGGCGTGACCCACAGGCTCGCCAGCCAGTTGCGCAGGGGGGCCAGCCAGCCGTGCAGGCTCATTTGCGCAACGACGGCAAAGATCAGCCCCGAAACGACCGAGCGCAGGTTGCCCGTCGCCGCCAGCACCAGCAGCCGACCCGAGCAGCCCCGCGCCAGCACCATGCCGACGCCAAAGATCAGCCCGCCGATGATCGCCCCCGACCACGATCCTGCGACCGACATCATGCGCGAATCGACCGCGTTGAACAGGCCCAGCCATTGCGCCGCCTGCACCCAGAACAGCGCCGTCGAGAAGGTCAGCAACCAGACCGCGACCCGGCCGCCCAGGATGCCGCGCGCGAATTCCACCGTCGCCGCGCGCAGACAGAACGAGGACCGCTGCGCGGCCACCCCGAAGATCGCCCCGGTAATCAGGCCGAACAACGCGCCCGCCCGGGCCTCGCCCGCCCATTCGACAAAGGCTATGAACTGCTCCATACCGGCCCCTCGTGCTGCATGATCCCGCCGGGAATATGCCGGAATGCGAATATGGTCCTTGATCTGGATCAGCCGCCGGGGCCGTTCATGCCCCGCGGAACAGGCGCTGGATCACGGCAATCATCTCGCGCACCTTGGGGTCGGCCAGGGAATAGATGATCTGGTTGCCATCGCGGCGGGTGGTCACCAGTTTCTCGTGGCGCAGGCGGGCCAGTTGCTGGCTGACGGCGGCCTGGCGCGACATGATGAGTTGCTCCAACTCGGTCACCGTGTGGTCGCGCTCGCACAGGTGATAGAGCATCAGAAGCCGCCCCTCGTGCCCCAGCGCCTTCAGGAAATCCGACGCCTCGCGCGCTTCGGCGGCCAGGGTTTCGGGCGCGACGGCGTAGGGCGCGCAACTGCGATCCACACTCGGTGAACCCTGCGTGCCCTCAGCGTTGTGGCCGTCTGGCGCCATCGCCCTTTACCCTGCCCTGCCGCCCGGCGCTCCGGGACCTTTCGTCGGCGAACCTAGCATGGCGCGCGCCGGGAATCGAGGACCGGCGCCCGCAACACCGCCGTTTTCGGGTCGTCCGGGCGCGGCTTCACGCGGGGCGCACCCGGAGGGGCCTGCGGGGCGGCGCGCTCAACCGGCCAGCGTGGCGCGGGCCTGGACGAACATCTCGTTCAGATAGGGCCAGAAGAAATCTTCGCCCGGAAAACCGGTCAGGCGCGCGAGTTCGTGGCCGTCGGGGCCGATCAGCACGAAGGTCGGCGTGACATAGGGCCGCGAGGCCAGCGTGACCCCCTCGGGCAGCGGGCCGCGCAGATCGACATGTTCGAGCGGCGCCACCTGCCCCTCGGCCGAGGCCTCGTAGGCGGGCGCCACATCGCGGTTGAACGCGGCGCAGACGTAGCAGCCGACCTGCTCGATCATCAGCAGGCGGAACTCTTGCGCCCGGGCGGTGCCGGTCGCTGCAACCAAGACCAACGCCGCCAGCACGGCCCATCCCAGGACCCGAACCTTCTGGATCATCGCACCCCTGCCCCCGCCGCCGGATCACATTCCGATTGACGGCGGAAATTATACATATGAACATTGTAATGTTTTTGAGAAGCCCGGGCAAGCGTCACGCAGAGAGACCGCCCGACCAGGCCACCAGGAGGGGCGCATTCATGTTCGATATTACGTTCGGCGGGGCGGCATTGGCCGGAATCCTGTCGTTCCTGTCACCCTGCATCCTGCCGATGGTGCCGTTCTATCTGTGCTACATGGCCGGATTGTCGATGTCGGAACTGCGGTCGGATCAAGGGCTTGCGCCGGGCGCGCAGCGTCGTCTGGTGCTGTCGGCGGTTGCCTTTGCGCTGGGCGTCACCACCATTTTCATGCTGTTGGGCCTGGGTGCGACGGCCCTGGGGCAGGCCTTCATCCAGTGGAAGGAAACCCTGCGCTGGATCGCCGCCGCGGTGCTGCTGGTCTTTGGCCTGCACTTCCTGGGCATCGTGAAGATCGCGCTTCTCTATCGTCAGGCGCGAATCGAGGACGCCGGCTCGCCCAAGTCGATCGTCGGCAGCTATGTCATGGGGCTGGCCTTCGGCTTTGGATGGACGCCCTGCGTCGGCCCGGCACTGGCGGCGATCCTGATGATCGCCTCGGGCATGGGCGACCTGGTGCGCGGCACGGCGCTGCTGGCGGTCTACGGGCTGGCGATGACCCTGCCGTTCGTGATCGCGGCGCTGTTCGCACGGCCGTTCCTGGCCTGGGTCGGCCGGCACCGCGACAAGCTGCAATACGTCGAAAAGGTCATGGGCGTGATGCTGATCGTCTTTGCCCTGCTGATCGCGACCAATACGCTGAACTATATTGCCCAGTGGCTGATCGAGGTCATGCCCTGGATGGCCACCATCGGTTGAGGAGAGGACCCATGCTTTCGAACCGCCGCACGTTCCTGACGGGTGCCGCGCTGGCGCTGGCCGCGCCGGCGCTGATTCGCCCCGCACGCGCCGACCAACCCGTGCCGCCGCTGGGCGAGGACGGGTTGCACAAACCCGACTGGATCGTCGAAACCTTCAAGGACATGCGCGACGACCTGACCGAGGCCAACGCCGAGGGCAAGCGCCTGTTGATCCTGGTCGAACAGCGCGGATGCATCTATTGCACCCGGATGCACGAGCACGTCTACACCGACGACCGCATCGCCCAGATGCTGCGCGACGATTTCATGGTCGTGCAGATGAACCTGTTCGGCAACGTGCCGGTGACCGATTTCGACGGCGTCGAGATGGACGAGCGCGACATGATGAACCGCTGGGGGGTCGTGTTCACGCCCACCATGATGTTCATGCCCGAGGCGATTCCCGAATCGGGCACCGCCGCGCAGAATGCCGCCATGGTCATGCCCGGCGCGTTCGAGCGGGGCACGACGCGACTGATGCTGCAATGGGTGCTCGAGCGCGGCTACGAGGGCGACGAGCACTTCCAGCACTATGTGGCGCGCAACCTGAATGCCGGGAACTGACCTCCCCCTTTTCGGGCCAAGGTCTTGAATTCCGGTCTTTCCTTTGCCCCTGCACCAGGCTTGCAGGGGCGGGAAGGCCTGTGTATACGACAATATGCAAATAATTGAATTTCCTGTTGCTCACCCGGTATGCCATGGGCTACGATGCCCCCGACGCGTTTGGGAGAGCGCAAGAAACAACGCTGAATGTCAGGGAGGACATCCATGAAGCTGAAAGCCCTGAGCGGCCTCGTCGCCGCCGGACTCGCCCTCGCCGGCGCCGCCACTGCCGAAGTCGCCCCCGGTGACGTCGTCTGGGTGGACGACGTGCAGATTCCCGCCTCGCTGACCGGCGCGCCTGGCGTGGCCGAGAACGGGGTCGCCGTGATCTCGAGCCGCGCCCAGGGCAATTGCGTGGCCTGCCACCAGTTCTCGTCGCTGCCCAACGTCCAGTTCCAGGGCGATGTCGGCCCGTCGCTGGACGGCGTCGCCAGCCGCTGGACCGAGGCCGAGCTGCGCGGCATCCTGGTCGATGCCAAGCACATGTTCCCGGATACCCGGATGCCGGCCTTCTATCGCACCACGGGCTTCATCCGCCCGGGCGATGCCTATACCGGCCGGGCCGCCAATCCCGAAACCTTCGGTCCGCTGCTGAACGCGCAGCAGATCGAGGACACCCTCGCCTATCTGATGACGCTGACCGACTGATCCGGATCGGCGCCCCGAACCCGTTTTGACAAGGAGTCCCTCAATGCTGACAAGACGCGATACCCTCGCGATCGGCCTGGGCGCTTCGGCTGTGGCCATGCTGCCGATGGCCGCGCTGGCCGATGCCGTCGAAGACGCCGTTGCCGCCTACACCGGCGGTGCCGCCATGGAAGACGGTGGCGTGACCATCACCGCCCCCGAGATCGCCGAGAACGGCAACACCGTTCCGATCTCGATCGAGGCGGCGGGCGCCACCGAGATCGTGCTGATCGCGACCGGCAACCCCACGCCCAACGTGGGCCGCTTCACCTTTGGCCCCGGTTCGGGCGCGCCGATGATCGCCACCCGCATCCGCCTGGGCCGCACCCAGGACGTGATGGCGATCGCCAAGATGGCCGACGGCACCTTCAAGACCACCCGGGTCGAGGTGAAGGTCACCATCGGCGGCTGCGGCGGCTGAAGCAGATTTCCCAGGAGAACCAGTCATGACCGATGTCAGACCCCGCATCCGCCTGCCCCGCAACGCCGCGGCCGGCGATTCGATCACCGTCAAGACGCTGATCAACCACGACATGGAATCCGGCCAGCGGCGCAACTCCGCCGGCGAGACCATTCCGCGCCAGATCATCAACCGCTTCACCTGCGAATTCAACGGCGCGATGGTGATCGACGCGGCGCTGGAACCCGCCATCTCGGCGAACCCCTACATGGAATTCGAGGCCCTGGTGCCCGCTTCCGGCGAGTTCGTCTTCACCTGGTATGACGACAACGGCGAGGTTTACACCGCGACCGAAGCGTTCGAAGTCAGCTGAGAATCCGGCGCAACAGAAGTCTGGGAGGAGACACTATGCAGCACCTGAAGACTGCGAAAGCGCTTGCGCTGGCCTCGGCCTGCGCTGCCGCGCTCTGGACCGGGGCGGCCGTGGCCGACCCCGATCTGACCGCGGAACTGGTGATCGACGGCGAACTGCACCTGGTTACCCGCGCGCCGAGCGACGATGTCGTCACGCCGAACCTGCCCGAACGCTATTCGGGTTGGCTGTTCCGCACCGCCGACACGCGGGCTCTGCAAATGGATGACTTTGCGAACCCGGCGATGCTGGCGGTCGAGCAAGGTGCCGACCTGTGGAGCACCGCGGACGGCACGGCGGGCCAATCCTGTCAGGATTGCCACGGCGATGCCGAGGAAAGCATGGCCGGCGTGCGCGCCCACATGCCCCACGTCAACGCCAATGGCGTGCTGTGGTCGATGGAAGACTACGTCAACAACTGCCGCACCGAACGCATGGGCGCCGAAGCCTGGCGCTGGAGCGGCGAGCAGATGGTGGCCATGACGTCCTATATCGCGATGCAGTCGCGCGGGATGCCGGTGGACGTGCAGATCGACGGCGCCGCCGCCCCCTACTGGGAGCAGGGCCGCGAGATGTATTACACCCGTTATGGCGAGCTCGAGCTGTCGTGCGCGAACTGCCACGAGGAAAGCTATGGCCGGATGATCCGCGCGGACCACCTGAGCCAGGGCCAGATCAACGGCTTCCCCACCTATCGCCTGAAGAACGCGGGCATGGTGTCGATCCACAACCGCTTCCGTGGTTGTATCCGCGACACCCGCGCCGAAACCTTTGCCGAGGGTTCGGACGAATTCCGCGCGCTGGAACTGTATGTCGCCTCGCGCGGGAACGGTCTCAGCGTCGAAGGCGTGACGGTGCGTCCCTGATGACCCGGACGGGGGCGTGCGGTCTTCGCGCGCCCCTGCCCCTTCTCTCCCACCGGGCTGGGCTGCCGCGTATCGCGGGATCTTCCCGTCCAGCTATATTCATTTCTTTGAAGATTGGCATGTCTCCCTCCCAAGGCGTGCCAACTTCGACCGGCCGCCTCCCTGGCCGATAGGAGACACCCCATGATTTCCCGGCGCGAGTTCCTGCAAGCTTCGGTTGCCGCTTCGGCGCTTTACGGCGTTTCCGGCTTTGGCAACTGGTCCCGGCTGGCGGCGCAACAGGCCCTGACGCAGGACGACCTGCTGCGCTTCGACACGTTCGGCAACGTCTCGCTGATCCACGTGACCGACATCCACGCGCAGTTGAAGCCGATCTGGTTCCGCGAGCCCGAATTCAATTTCGGCGTGGGCGAGGTCCGCGGCCAGCCGCCGCATGTCGTCGGCGACGACTTCATCCGCATGTTCAACCTGACGCCGGGATCGCGCGACGCCTATGCGCTGACCTACAAGGATTTCGTGGCGCTGGGGCAAAGCTATGGCCGCATGGGCGGTCTGGACCGGGTGGCCACCGTGGTCAAGGCGATCCGCGCCGACCGCCCCGAGGCGATCATCCTGGACGGGGGCGACACCTGGCACGGCTCGATGTCGTCGTATCTGTCGCGCGGCCAGGACATGGTCAATGTGATGAACGCCCTCGGAACCGAGGCGATGACCTCGCACTGGGAATGGACCTTTGGCACCGACCGGGTGATGGAGTTGGTCGATCAGCTGAATTTCCCGTTCCTGGGGCAGAACATTTTCGACGTCGAATGGGACGAACACTTCGAGGACTTCCCGTCCTACACCTGGTTCGAGCGTGGCGGCGCCAAGGTCGCGGTGATCGGCCAGGCCTTCCCCTACACGCCCATCGCCAACCCGCGCTGGATGTTCCCCGAGTTCAGCTTCGGCATCCGCGACGAGCGGATGCAGGAGATGGTGGACGAGGTGAAGGCCGCCGGCGCCGACCTGGTGGTGGTTCTGTCGCACAACGGTTTCGACGTGGACCGCAAGATGGCCGGCCGCGTGCAAGGCATCGACGTGATCCTGACCGGGCACACCCATGACGCGCTGCCCGAACCGGTGCTGGTCGGCAACACGCTGCTGATCGCCTCGGGCTCGCACGGGAAGTTCGTCACCCGGCTGGACCTGGATGTGCGCGACGGCCGGATGATGGGCTTCCGTCACAAGCTGATTCCGATCTTTGCCGACGTGATCGAACCCGACGCCGACATGGCCGCCGTGATCGAGACCGAGCGCGCGCCCTACAAGGACCAGTTGGAAGAGGTCGTCGGCCACACCGACAGCCTGCTCTATCGCCGGGGCAACTTTGCCGGCACCTGGGACAACCTGATCTGCGATGCGGTCATGGCCGAGCGCGACACCGAGATCGCCATGTCCCCGGGCGTGCGCTGGGGTGCCAGCCTGATGCCCGGCGACGCGATCACCCGCGAGGACATCCACAGCGTCACCTCGATGACCTATGGCCAGGTCTATCGCACCGCGATGACCGGCGAGACGATCCACGCCATCCTGGAAGACGTGGCCGACAACCTGTTCAACACCGACCCCTACTACCAGCAGGGCGGCGACATGGTGCGCCTGGGCGGCCTTGCCTATGCGATCGACATCGCGAAACCGATCGGCGAACGGATTACCGGCCTGACCCTGACCCGCACCGGCGAGGCGCTGGATCCCGCGCGCAGCTACACCGTGGGGGGCTGGGCCTCGGTCAACGAGGGCACCGAGGGGCCGATGATCTGGGACCTGGTCGAAGCGTATATCCGCCGCCAGGGCCGCGTCACCGCGGAACCCAACGACACCGTCACCGTCACCGGAATCTAAACGACAAACGAAGGAGCAAGCGTCATGACCGACATGTCCGATGACGACATGCGCGAGCCGGTCGGCACCAGCCGCCGTGCCTTTCTGCGCACCGCGGGCCTTGCCGCCGGGGGGGCCGTGATCGGCGCCGCTGCCGGCGCGCAGGAAGCCGACCCGCTGATCACCGAGGTCCAGGACTGGGCCACCATGACCGGCGAGGGCGTCGATGCCACCCCCTACGGGATGCCGATCCGGTTCGAAGGCGACGTCGTGCGGCGCACCGTGTCCTGGCTGACGGCGGACCCGATTTCCTCGATCAACTTCACGCCGATCCACGCGCTCGACGGCACCATCACCCCGGCCGGTTGCGCGTTCGAGCGCCACCACTCGGGCGCGATCGAGCTTTCGAAAGACGATTATCGGCTGATGATCACCGGCCTGGTGGACCGGCCGCTGGTCTTCACCTGGGAGGACCTGCAACGCTTCCCGCGCGAAAACCACGTCTATTTCTGTGAATGCGCGGCGAACTCGGGCATGGAATGGGGCGGCGCGCAGCTGAACGGCGCCCAGTTCACCCATGGCATGATCCACAACATGGAATATTCGGGCATTCCGCTGCGCCTGTTGTTGCAGGAAGCGGGCGTCAAACCCGAGGGCACCTGGGTCTATGTCGAAGGGGCCGATGCCTCGTCCAACGGACGCTCGATCCCGATGGAAAAGGCGCTCGATGATGTTCTGGTCGCCTTTACCGCCAATGGCGAGGCGCTGCGCAAGGAACACGGCTATCCCGTGCGTCTGGTCGTGCCAGGCTGGGAAGGCAACATGTGGGTCAAGTGGCTGCGCCGCATCGGTGTCACCGACACCGCCGTGGAAAGCCGCGAAGAGACCTCGAAATACACCGACCTGATGCCCGACGGACGCGCGCGCAAATGGACCTGGACGATGGACCCCAAGTCGGTCATCACCGCGCCCTCGCCGCAAAAACCGATCCTGCATGGTGCGGGTCCGCTGGTCATCACCGGGCTGGCCTGGTCGGGCCGCGGCGCGGTCGCACGGGTGGACGTGTCGCTGGACGGCGGTGTCAACTGGCAAGAGGCGCGCATCGGCACCCAGGGCGGGCGTTACGCGCTGTCGCGCTTCTATCTGGAAATCGATTGGGACGGCGCGCCCATGCTGCTGCAATCGCGCGTGACCGACGAGACCGGCTATGTCCAGCCGACCAAGGACCAGCTGCGCGAGATCCGCGGGTTGAACTCGGTCTATCACAACAACGGTATCCAGACCTGGGCGGTCTATGAGAACGGAGCGGTGGAAAATGTCGAAGTCGGTTCTTAAGCTCCTCGCTGCGACCGCGCTGGTCGGGGCCGGCCTGCCGGCCTCGGCGCAGACGCTGGGACTGGGCCGTGCCGCCCTGCCCGCGGAAATCGCCGCCTGGGACGTGTCGGTCCAGCCGAACGGGCATGGCCTGCCCGTGGGGTCGGGCGACGTGCTCACGGGCGAGGACCTGTGGGTGGAAAACTGCGCCATGTGCCACGGCGATTTCGGCGAGGGCGCGGGGGCCTATCCGGTCATCGCCGGCGGTGACGGCACCCTGACCAATCGCCGCCCGGTGAAGACGGTGGGCAGCTACTGGCCCTATCTGTCGACGGTGTTCGACTATGTCCACCGCTCGATGCCCTTCGGGAACGCGCAGATCCTGACGCCGGACGACACCTATGCGATCGTCGCCTACATTCTCTATTCGAACGGGTTGGTCGAGGACGACTTCACCCTGTCGAACGAGAATTTCACCGACGTGGTGATGCCGAACGCCGAGGGGTTCTACCCGGACGACCGCGACGAAAGCGAAGTGCCGCTCTTCACGCATGAGGTCTGCATGACCGGGTGCGGCCCGGCGGTGCACATCACCCACCGCGCCACCGATCTGCAATCGACCCCCGAAGGCGCTGTGACGGTCTTCGCGCCCGATCGCCCGACGGGCGTGGCCGACAACGCCGGCGCCCCCGAGGGTGGCGAAGGCGCCGCGCCGGCGGCCCCTGCCCCGGCCCCGGCGGAACCGGTCGAACAGGCCGTGGCCGAGCCGGAAAGCCCGGGCCTGGACCCCGCGCTGGTGGCAGCCGGTGAAGGTCTGTGGCGTCAGTGCCGCTCGTGCCACCAGGTGGGTGACGGCGCGCGCAATGGCACCGGTCCGTTGCTGACCGGCGTCGTGGGTCGCCATGCCGCGTCGGTCGAGGGCTTCCGCTATTCGGCCCCGATGCAGGAGGCCGGCGCGAACGGCCTGATCTGGACGCCCGAGGAACTGGATTCCTTCCTGGCCGATCCGCGCGCCTACATGCGTGGCACGCGGATGTCGTTCCGTGGGCTGCGGGACGCGGGCGACCGGCAGGCGATCATCGCCTATCTGCAAAGCCAGTCGCAGTAACCCGCAAGGCCGGGGGGCTGCCGCCCCCCGGTCCCCCCGCTTCAAGGGGGGCACGCCCCCCTTGAAAATCCCCGTGCGGCCCTTGCCCCGCCGCGCGATTAGACGGACCCCGCATCCGCGTGTTTCCGCGGCAGGATCAGACGGGCGACCAGCCCGCCGTAACCGGGCGTATCCCCGCGATCCAGCGTCAGGCTGCCGCCATGCGAGCGCATCGCATCCGCCACGATCGACAGGCCCAGCCCGACGCCGGCGCCCCGGCTGGCCCCGCGCGCGGGGTCGAGCCGCACGAAGGGGCGCGTGGCGCGGTCGTATTCCGCGGGATCGATACCCGGTCCGTCATCCTCGACACTGACGACGACGCGGTCGGGTTCCTGGACCACCGACACCCGCGCCCGGGTTCCATAGCGCAGCGCATTGCCGATCAGATTGTCGAGCGCGCGCGCCAGCAGTTGCGGTCGAACCGCCAGAATCGGCGGCGGCGGCCCCGCGATCAGGGTCACCGCCCGCCCGCCCCGCGCCGCGTCGGCCACGCGCTGCGCAACCAGCGCGCCCAGGTCGGTCGGCACCGAGGGTTCGGCGACTTCGGTCCGGGCGAATTCCAGGAAGCGGTCGATCAGCGCCTCCATTTCCGCGACATCGGCCAGCAGCGCCCGGGCTTCCGGCTCGTCGTCCATCATCGACAGGGCCAGGCGCATCCGCGTCAGCGGCGTGCGCAGGTCGTGGCTGACGCCCGACAGCAGCAGCGTGCGCTGTTCGATGTGCCGTTCGATCCGCTCGCGCATTTGCAGGAACGCGGCGGAGGCGGCCCGCACCTCGGTCGCGCCGGACAGCCTGAGGGGCACGCTCTGCCCCCGGCCAAAGGCCTCGGCCGCGCGCGCCAGCCGGCGAATCGGGCGCATCTGGTTCTTCAGGTAGATGAAGGCGATCACCCCCATCCCCAGCCCGATTACCAGCGTCAGCACCAGCATCTGATGCGGATTGCGCGCCGAGATCTGGCTGAGCCGGAATTTCAGCCGCAGATACCCGTGCGTGCCGTCCAGCCACAGCGTCACATCCCCGTCGCGCAACCGCACCGAGGCCATCTCGGGCAGACCCGCCTGCAGTTCGCGAATCGCCAGGCGGCCCGACAGATCGTAGATCGGCAGCGTCGCCGGGCTGTCGCTGGCGGGCGCGCGTGTGTCGATCCCGGCCTCGAGCAGGTCAAAGGCCCGGGCCAGGCGCGCCGCCTCGGCCGCGGCCGCGGCGCGATCGGGGCGCGTGTCGGTCTCGGCCAGGATATGATGCGCGACCAGCACGAAATTGCCGGTCATCTGCCGCGTCACCCCCTCGTAATGGCGCTGGATGAAGGCCAGCGACACCACCAGCAGGATCGTCAGCACCGGCACGAATACGATCAACGCGGCCCGCCAATAGAGGCCGCGCGGCAGAAACGGTTTGAGCAAGCGGCCGAGCATGGCGATACTCTAGGCCCGAGGACGCAACTTGACGAGACCCGCCGTGACCGACCGCGAACCGCCCACCGAATTCTCCCCCCGGCCCGGACAGCCCCTGACACTGGCCGAGGGGCTGCGCCTGGTGCTGGCGCCCAACCCCTCGCCCATGACCGAACGCGGCACCAACACCTACCTGTTGGGCGACGGCGCGGTGACGGTCATCGACCCGGGCCCTGCCGATCCCGCGCATCTGGCGGCGATCCTGGCGGCGCTGAAGCCTGGCGAGCGGGTGGCCCAGATCCTGGTCACCCACGCGCATCTGGATCACTCGCCCCTGGCCGCACCGCTTGCCCGCCAGACCAAAGCGCCGGTTCTGTCGTTTGGCGACGCGCGCTCCGGACGCTCGGACCGCATGGCGGCGCTGGGGGATCATGTCGGCGGCGGCGAGGGGCTGGACCTGGCCTTTGCGCCCGATCTCCAACTGGCCGACGGCGACACGGTCGATGTCGGCGGCCAGCCGCTGCGCGCCGTGCACACCCCGGGCCACCTGGGCGGGCATCTGTGCTTTCACTGGGGCGGCGCGCTGTTTTCGGGCGATCACGTCATGGGATGGGCGCCCAGTCTGGTGTCCCCGCCCGACGGGGACCTGACGGACTTCATGCGCAGCCTCGACCGGATCGAATCCCTGGGCCCATTGCGCTACTTTCCCGGCCACGGCGCGCCGGTGCCCGACGGCCTGGCGCGCACCCGCGCGCTGCGCAGCCACCGCCTGATGCGCGAGGCCGCGATTCGCGAGGCCGTCCTGGACGGGGCCCGGACCCTGGGCGCGGTGACCGAACGGGTCTATACCGACGTGCCCCCGGCCCTGCTGCCCGCCGCCGCGCGCAACGTGCTCGCGCATCTGATCGACCTCGACGCGCGCAACATCTTGAAATTCGAGGGAATTCCAGGGCCAAACACGCGTATCGCCGCGCCCTGAGAACAGATTGAAAAAAACCACCGCCCCCCTCTGGACGCCGCAATACCCCCTTGCTATACGGCCCACGTGTTCCGGCGTAGCTCAGCGGTAGAGCAGTTGACTGTTAATCAATTGGTCGTAGGTTCGATCCCTACCGCCGGAGCCAAGATAAGCCCTCTAGGTCAATGACTTAGAGGGTTTTTCTTTTCCCGGACTTTCTCGCGTAAGGCTGAAAAGTAAGGCTCGCGTAGGCCCGCGCCGCTTCAGCGCATCGTTACAGGATTTCCAAATCGTCGTGCGATAGCGGGCAGGTTCGGGCTAGCTCGTGGCAGGCTCCTAACCCATAGGAGTCACACCGTGAATCCCGGAAGCTCATGAATTCCGCAACAACGCCCAGGGGCACCGCCAAGACCGCCACAGCGTCAAGGTCAAGGTCGCCTAGCCCATTCCCTGGGGTCAGACGTCCACGTCCTCGACGAAGCGGGCGTTCTCGGAGATATACTGGAACCGCAGTTCCGGCTTCTTGCCCATGAGGCGTTCGACCAGATCGCCGGTCTCGCCCGGTATGTCCTCGTCGATGCTGACGCGGATCAGCTTGCGCGAGGCCGGGTCCATGGTGGTTTCCTTCAGGTCCTTGGCGTCCATCTCGCCCAGACCCTTGAAGCGGGACACGTCGATCTTGCCCTTGCCGCCCAGCCCCTTGTCCAGCCAGACCGCCTTTTCGGCCTCGTCGAGCGCATAGATGCGGCGCGCGCCCTGCGTCAGGCGAAAGAGCGGCGGACAGGCGAGATAGAGGTGACCGTGGTCGATCATCGGCCGCATCTGCGTGAAGAAGAAGGTCATCAGCAGCGAGGCGATATGCGCGCCGTCCACATCGGCGTCGGTCATGATGATGACCTTGTCATAGCGCAGGTCATCGACGCGGAACTTGGACCCCAGCCCCACCCCCAGCGCCTGGCAGAGATCGTTGATCTCGGCGTTCTGGCCCATCTTTCCCGAGGCCGCCCCCAGCACGTTCAGGATCTTGCCGCGCAGGGGCAGCAGCGCCTGGGTCTTGCGGTCGCGCGCCATCTTGGCCGAGCCGCCGGCCGAGTCGCCCTCGACGATGAACAATTCCGTGCCCGCGCGCGACACGGCCGAGCAATCGACCAGCTTGCCCGGAAGCCGAAGTTTCTTGGTCGCGGTCTTGCGCTGCGTTTCCTTTTCCTGTCGCCGGCGCAGGCGTTCCTCGGCCCTGAGGACCAGGAAATCCAGGATCGCCCCCGCCGCCTTGGGATCGGCCGCCAGCCAGTTGTCGAAATGGTCGCGCACGGCGCCCTCGACCAGGCGCGCGGCCTCGGTGGTGGCCAGCCGGTCCTTGGTCTGGCCGACAAACTCGGGCTCGCGGATGAAGCACGAGACCAGGGCGCAGCCGCCCGTCGTCATGTCCTCGCGGGTGATGTCCTTGGCCTTGCGGTTGTTGGCCAGTTCGCCATAGGCGCGGATCCCCTTGAGGATCGCCGCCCAGAAACCCGCCTCGTGCGTGCCGCCTTCGGGCGTGGGAACGGTGTTGCAGTAGCTCTGCACGAAGCCGTCGCGCATCGGTGTCCAGTTGATTGCCCATTCGACCGAACCCGGCACGCCGAACTTTTCCTGAAAGCCGACCTTGCCGGCAAAGGGTTTGTCGGCATAGGTCGTGTCCTTGTCGAGCTGCTCGGACAGGTAATCGGCCAGGCCGCCCGGGAAATGGAAGCTGGCCTCCATCGGGGTGTCGCCGTCCTCGATCGCGGATTTCCAGCGGATTTCCACGCCCGAGAAAAGATAGGCCTTCGAGCGCACCATGTTGAACAGCCGCGAGGGCCTGAACCGGTGATGGCCAAAGATCACCTCGTCGGCATGGAAGGTCGTGGTGGTGCCGCGTCGGTTGGGGGCGGCGCCCAGTTCCACCACGGGGCCCAGCGGCACCCCGCGCGCGAACCGTTGTTCGACCAGCTTTCGGTCGCGCGCGACCTGCACCACCATGCTGTCCGACAGGGCGTTCACCACCGATGCGCCAACCCCGTGCAACCCGCCCGAGGTCTCGTATGCCTTGCCCGAGAATTTGCCACCCGCGTGCAGCGTGCACAGGATCACCTCGAGCGCGGATTTGCCGGGAAACTTGGGATGCGGGTCGAATGGCATCCCGCGCCCGTTGTCGCGGATGGTGACGGCGTAGTCGGCGTGCAGTTCGACCTCGATCCGATTGGCGTGGCCGGCGACGGCCTCGTCCATCGAATTGTCGAGGATCTCGGCCACCAGATGGTGCAGCGCGCGTTCGTCCGTGCCGCCCACATACATGCCAGGGCGCTTGCGGACCGGTTCCAGCCCCTCGAGCACCTCGATGGACGAGGCGTCATAGGTTTCGGTCTGGCCGGAGAGGAGGTCGTCGGACATCGGGCTGCTCGTGTTTGGCTTGTATGATTTTGGCAGCACTAGACCATCCGCGGCCGCCGGACGCAAGGTTTTGCGATCCCCGGCGGCGCGCGGCGTGCGCCCGATCGGCGGGACCACAGGGGCCCGCCGATGCGGTGCGCGCCTCACTCGGCGTTGCGTGCCGTCCACATGCGCTGGAATCCCGGCCGCGCCTGGCAACGGTCGAACCAGGCCTTGAGCGCGGGAGAGGCGTCAAAGGCCCCCGGCGCGGCGGCGACATAGCGCAGCGTTTCCTCCATCATGATGTCGGCGATGGTGAAACGCCCGCCCACCAGCCATTCATGGCTTTGCAGATGGGTCTCGATCCGGCGCATCGGGCGGACCAGCTTGTCCAGCGCGGCGGCGATGCGGGCCTTGCCCTCGGCGGTGTCGGCGGTGCCGCCCATGACGGTGTAAAGCACCTCGATCGCCTGCGGCTCGATGGTCGAGGCCGCGAGGAACGCCCATTGCAGCGCCTCGGCTTCCTCGGCCGCGCCGTCGGGTGCGACCGGGCCGCCCGCCTTGCGCGCCATGTAGAAGCAGATCGCGTGGGATTCGCCAAGGCACAGGTCGCCGTCGCGCATGGCGGGCAACTGGCCCATCGGGTTCACGGCCAGAAACGCCGCCGAGGCGGTGTTCAGGGGCGCACCCGCGGCCTGCGGATCGGGCAGCGCGCTGGCGAAAACGACGGTTTCACGGCGATAGGGAAGTCCGAGTTCCTCGGCCGCCCAGACAACGCGCGTCGTGCGGGAGCGGAGGGTTCCGTAGATGGTGAGCAAGAAAGCCTCGGGGCTGGATTGAACGGCTACACTAACGCAGCCAACGCGCCGCGCAACGGGCGTTTCACGGCCCATCACCGCGTCTTGCAACGCGGTCCAGCGCAGGGCGGAAAGGGGAATGGTGGGCGATAACGGATTTGAACCGCTGACATCTTCGATGTGAACGAAGCGCTCTACCGCTGAGCTAATCGCCCGCCGTGGCGCGGTCTATAGCGAGTCACGCCGCGAGGCTCAAGGGGTCAGATGCAGCTTTCTACGTTTTCCTGCGCGCCCCCGGACCGCGGGTTGGAACCGACCGGCATTGCCCCGGCCCCCCGGCGAACGGGGGGGGGACGCGGCGGTCATGAAAACGCCCCCGCACCGGGCACGACGGCCGGGCGGGGGCGCTGGCGCCGAGGGACGGCGCGGTTCAGTGGGCGGTCGCGGTCGGGGCCGTGCTGGCCTGCGCCAGCCGGGCCGCCTGCGCGGCCTCTTCGGCGGCCTCGTCCCAGTCGATCGGCTCGGGCGCGCGCACCAGCGCGTGGCGCAGCACCTCGCTGACGTGGCTGACGGGCACGATCTCAAGCCCCTCTTTCACGTTGTCGGGGATCTCGGGCAGATCCTTGGCGTTTTCGACCGGGATCAGCACCTTGGTGATGCCGCCCCTGAGCGCCGCCAGCAGTTTCTCCTTCAATCCGCCGATGGCGGTGGCGTTGCCGCGCAGCGTGACCTCGCCTGTCATGGCGATGTCCTTGCGCACCGGGATCCCGGTCAGCACCGAAACGATCGCCGTCACCATCGCCAGACCGGCCGAAGGGCCGTCCTTGGGCGTGGCGCCATCGGGAACGTGGACGTGGATATCCATCGTCTCGAACTTGGTCGGCTTGACGCCGATCTGCGGGCTGATCGAGCGCACATAGCTCGACGCCGCATCGATCGATTCCTTCATCACCTCGCCCAGCTTGCCGGTGGTCTTCATCCGGCCCTTGCCCGGCAATTTCAACGCCTCGATCTGCAACAGATCACCACCGACGCTGGTCCAGGCCAGCCCCGTCACCACGCCGACCTGGTCCTCCTTTTCGGCCAGGCCATAGCGGTGCCGCGGCACGCCCAGATAGTCAGACAGGTTTTCGGCCGTGACATCGACGTGTTTGGCCTGCTTGCGCACGATCTGGGTGACCGCCTTGCGGGCGATCTTGCTGAGCTCGCGCTCAAAATTCCGCACCCCGGCCTCGCGGGTGTAATACCGCAACACCGCCGTCAGCGCGTCATCCGACACGCTGAGTTCGGACCTCTTCAGACCGTGGTTCTTCAGCGCCTTGGGCATCAGGTGCCGGCGGGCGATCTCGGTCTTTTCGTCCTCGGTGTAGCCGGCCAGCGGGATGATCTCCATCCGGTCCAGCAGCGGGCCCGGCATGTTGTAGCTGTTCGCCGTGGTGATGAACATCACGTCCGACAGATCGTATTCCACCTCAAGATAGTGATCCACGAAGGTCGCGTTCTGTTCGGGGTCCAGCACCTCGAGCATGGCCGAGGCCGGATCGCCCCGGAAATCCTGACCCATCTTGTCGATTTCATCGAGCAGGATCAGCGGGTTCGTCGTCTTGGCCTTTTTCAGCGCCTGGATGATCTTGCCCGGCATCGAACCGATATAGGTGCGCCGGTGGCCGCGGATCTCGCTTTCATCGCGCACGCCGCCCAGCGAGATGCGGATGAATTCGCGCCCCGTGGCCTTGGCGACCGACCGGCCCAGGCTGGTCTTGCCCACGCCCGGAGGTCCGACGAGGCACAGGATCGGCCCCTTCAGCTTGGCCGAACGCGACTGTACCGCCAGATATTCGACGATGCGTTCCTTGACCTTGTCCAGGCTGTAATGGTCCTGATCCAGGATCGACTGCGCGCGGTTCAGATCCTTCTTGACACGCGATTTCACACCCCAGGGCAGCGCCAGCAGCCAGTCCAGATAGTTGCGCACCACCGTGGCCTCGGCCGACATGGGCGACATGGACTTCAGCTTCTTCAGCTCGGCCTCGGCCTTTTCGCGCGCTTCCTTCGAGAATTTGGTGGACTTGATGCGGTCCTCAAGCTCGGTCAGCTCGTTCTGGCCGTCCTCGCCCTCGCCCAGTTCCTTCTGAATGGCCTTCATCTGCTCATTCAGATAGTATTCCCGCTGGGTGCGCTCCATCTGCGACTTGACGCGCGACTTGATCTTGCGCTCGACCTGAAGAACGCTGATCTCGCCCTCCATCAGGCCATAGACCTTTTCCAGCCGTTCGGCCACGTCCAGCGTTTCCAGAAGCTCCTGCTTGCGGGCAACATCGACCCCCAGGTGACCGGCGGCAAGATCCGCCAGGCGCGCCGGTTCGGCCGCATCGGCGATCGCGGTCAGGGCCTCTTCGGGGACGTTGCGCTTGATCTTGGCGTAGCGTTCGAAATCGTCGCCGACCGCGCGGGTCAGCGCTTCGACCGCGGCGGGCTCGCCGGGCGTTTCCTCGAGTACGACGGCCTCGGCCTCGAAATGCTGGTCGTTTTCGACAAAGCCGGTGATCCGCACGCGGGCCTTGCCCTCGACCAGGACCTTGACGGTGCCGTCCGGCAGTTTCAGCAGTTGCAGCACATTGGCCAGCACGCCGACACGATACATGCCGTCGGTGCCGGGGTCCTCGGCCGCGTGATCGATCTGGGTGACCAGGAGGATCTGCTTGTCCTCGCGCATCACCGCCTCGAGCGCACGCACGGATTTGTCGCGCCCGACAAAGAGCGGCACGATCATGTGCGGGAAGACGACCATGTCGCGCAGGGGAAGCACGGCGTAGGCGGTGGATTGGTTCGTCATACCTAACCTCAACACTTGTTCGGCGCCCGGCGGGCATGCAGCCCCGGGTCGCCCCGTTCAGCGACATATCTGGGGCCGCCCGGACGGAAATTCAACATCTGGTCTATCAGGCTTGCCTGTGCACTGTGGCACAAGTTTGCACCGATTGAGACCGTTTTGCGGACTGGTAAAAAACGCGTCACCGGGTTAACGCAACCGGCGCCAGCGGTGCAGAAGGTCCTCGCCGACGGGTTCCGCGCCCTGAAACGCCCAGGCGCGCGGTCCGATCGCGGTCATGCCCAGCCCCGCAAGCCCGGGCGTGCCGTCGGCGCCGAAGAGCCGGCCTGCACTGAACACCACAAGGTCATCCACAAGGCCCGCCGCGATCAGGCTGGCCGCCAGACCGCCGCCCCCCTCGCAGAAGACACGCGTCAGACCGCGCGCGCCCAGTTCCGCCAGCGCCTGCCGCACATCCAGCCGCCCCATCGCATCGCCGTCGCAAGGGATCAGCGACGCCCCGCGGGCGATCCAGCCCTCGCGCTGGCTGGCAGAGGCGTTGGGGCCGTGCAGCATCCAGACGGGCGACTGGCGCGCGCTGCGGCCCAGCCGGCTGTCGGGCGACACGCCCAGCCGGCTGTCCGCCACGATCCGCACCGGCTGGCGGTCGATCCCCAGGTCGCGCACCGTCAGGTCGGGGTCGTCGGCCCGCGCCGTGCCCGAGCCGACCAGAACCGCGTCATGGCGCGCGCGCATCAGATGCACGCGGCGGCGGGCCTCGGGGCCGGTGATCCACCGGCTCTCGCCCGAGGCCGTCGCGATGCGCGCATCGAGCGTCAGCGCCAGTTTCAGCGTCACCAGCGGGCGCCCCTCGGTCACGCGCAGCAGGAAGCCCAGATTGGCCCGCGTGGCGGCCTCGGCCTCGACCCCTTCGGTCACGGCGATGCCGGCGGCGCGCAGCATCGCGTGGCCCCGTCCGGCGACGCGCGGGTCGGGGTCGGTCAACGCGGTGACCACCCGCGCCACGCCGGCGGCAATCAGCGCCGCGGCGCAGGGCGGGGTCTGGCCGTGATGGGCGCAGGGTTCGAGCGTCACATAGGCCGTCGCGCCCTGCGCCGCCGCACCGGCCTGCGCCAGCGCGCGCACCTCGGCGTGGGGGCGTCCGCCCGGCTGGGTCCAGCCCCGTCCGACCACCGCGCCGTCGCGCACCAGCACGCAGCCAACCGCCGGATTGGGCCAGACATTGCCCAGCCCGCGCGCCGCAAGCCCCAGCGCCATCCGCATGTAGCCGGCATCATCCCGCGACACGGCCGCGCCCTTTCGTCCCGTCCGCCGAACGCCAAAAGGTCAGCCCAAGGGGTGCAAGGGGCAAGCGCCCCCGTCCCCGATCAGTCCTCATTCAACACCGGCGGGCGCAGTTCGCTGACAAATTTGTCGAAATCGTCCGCCGCCTGGAAATTCTTGTAGACGCTGGCAAAGCGCACATAGGCCACGGTGTCGATCCGCGCGAGGGTTTCCATCACGATCTCGCCGATCACGCGGCTGGGGATGTCGGTTTCGCCCATCGACTCCAGCCGCCGCACGATGCCCGAGATCATCTGCTCGATGCGCTCGGGTTCCACGGGGCGCTTCTGCATGGCGATGCGGATCGAGCGCTCCAACTTGTCGCGGTCGAACGGCTCGCGCTTGCCCGAGGATTTCACCACAACCAGATCGCGCAACTGCACGCGCTCGTAAGTCGTGAACCGGCCGCCGCAGGCCGGGCAAAAGCGCCGGCGCCGGATCGACACATGGTCTTCGGCCGGCCTGGAATCCTTGACCTGGGTATCGACATTTCCGCAGAACGGGCAGCGCATGACCTCTCCCTCGGGGTGGGCTATCTTTTATCCACAGGGACTATAGGGACACCGCGAAACCTTGGGTAGAGGAAATTTCCCGACCCCAGATCGAGGGGCCGGGCTGTGGCCGCCCCGGCGCGGCCCGTCAATCGGTGACGATCACGCGCATGTTCTCCATCCCCTCCTGCTCGACCATGGAAAAGAGCAGCGCGGCGTTGTCGGGATGCAAGCGCACGCAACCGTGGCTGGCCGGGCGCCCCAGCGCCCAGGTGGCCTCGGTCGCGTGGATGGCGTAGCCTTCGTAATAGAAGATCGCGAAGGGCATCGGCGCATTGTTGTATTGCCGCGAACGGTGCCAGCGCGACAGCCAGGTCGGCTCCCACTCGCCGCGCGGCGTGATATAGCCATTGCCCGCGGTCGAGACCGGCCATTCATAGCGCAACTGACCGTCCAGATAGACATGCATCGTCTGCGTTCCGACGCTGACGCGTGCAACAATGGCATGGGCATGGGCGGCGACGGGCGCCAACAGCAGAGCGGCCGCGATCGCGGCCCGAAACAGGACATTCATTCCAACCCCCCGGTGGAAATCAACAACAACAAGGCGTGGCAGCGCCCTTGGTTCCAGTTCCCGAATCCGGCGGGGCAGAGTCAAGATTTTCGGCGGAAAGATGCCGATTCCGTCTCACGATGTTGCGATTCTGCCGCCTTCGAGCCGCAGGATACGGTCCATGCGCCCCGCAAGCTCCAGATTGTGGGTGGCGATCAGCGCCGACAGGCCGGTGTTGCGCACCAGATCCATCAGCACGCCAAACACCTGGTCCGAGGTGCCCGGGTCCAGGTTCCCGGTCGGCTCGTCCGCCAGCAGCACATGCGGCGCGTTGGCCATGGCCCGGCAGAAGGCGACGCGCTGCTGTTCGCCGCCGGACAGTTGCGCCGGGCGGTGCGTGGCGCGGTCGGACAGGCCCACCCGCGCCAGAAGATCGGCCGCGCGCGCCTGGGCCGCGGCGCGGGGCGCGCCGTTGGCCAACTGCGGCAGCACGATGTTCTCGGCCGCGGTAAATTCCGGCAACAGGTGGTGGAACTGATAGACGAACCCCACGGCGCCGCGCCGCGCCGCCGTGCGCGCGCCATCGCCGAGCCGCGTCATGTCGATGCCGTCGATCTCGACCCGGCCCCGGTCGGCCGAGTCGAGCAACCCGGCGACATGCAACAGCGTCGATTTGCCCGCCCCCGAAGGCGCGACCAGCGCCACGACCTCGCCGCGTGCCAGCGACACGGACACCCCGCGCAGCACCTCGACCGGGCCGGGGTAGGTCTTGACGATCCCGTCCAGAACCAGCGCGGGACTATTCATAGCGCAGGGCCTCCACCGGGTTCATGCGTGCCGCGCGCCGGGCGGGAAACAGCGTGACCACAAAGGACAGGCCCAGCGACAGCGACACCGCCTTGACCACATCGACCAGCCGCAGTTCGGCCGGCAGCGCATAGATGCCCCGGATCGACGGATCCCAGACCCCGCCCCCCGCGACGTAGTTCACAAAGGCAAAGATCGGGTCGATGTAAAGCGCGAACAGGCAGCCCGCGATCACGCCGATCGCGGTGCCCGCGACCCCCACCAACGAACCGCACAGGAAGAACACGCGCAGGATCGACCCCTCGCTCAATCCCATGGTGCGCAGGATGCCGATGTCGCGGCCCTTGTTCTTGACCAGCATGATGAGGCCCGAAATGATGTTCATCGCCGCGATCAGCACCAGGATCGACAGGATGATGAACATCACGTTGTCCTCGATATCCAGCGCCCGCAGAAAGCTGCCCGCACTGTCGCGCCAGGTCCAGATCATCGCCCGCTCGCCACCCGCGCGCAGCAAGGGGTAGACCATCGAATCCACGTCTTCCGGCCGGTCGAGCATCACCTCGATCTCGTCGGCGACACCGTCGCGATTGAAAAAGGTCTGCGCCTCGGCAAAGGGCAGATAGACGCGCGTGCGGTCGATGTCGTAGCGCCCGGCCGAAAAGATGTAGACCACCTCGTAGCTGTTGACGCGCGGCGACGTGCCGAAGGCCGTGCGCGCGCCCTCGGGCGAGATCACGCGAATCCGGTCGCCGACCTGCGCGTTCAACTCGCGCGCGACCCCCTCGCCGATGGCAATGCCCTGATCGAAGCGCGCGATGTCGCCGCGCGACCGGTCGGAATGGGCAATGCGCGGAATGGCCATCAGGTCTTCGGCGCGGATGCCGAACACCTCGACCCCGGCACTGCGGCCCTGATTGGTCGCCATCACCTGCCCCTTGATGAGGGGGGCCGCGCGGCTCACGCCGGGCACCGCGGCCAGCCGGCGCGTCAGGTCGGCGTAATCCTCGATCGCCCGGCTCATCTGCCCGCTGGGGGTCGTGGTGCCGGTGTAATAGATCGTCGCGTGGGCGTTCGCGCCCAACACCGTGTCCACGAACTCGGCCCGAAAACCCGAGCGCACGGCCAGCGTGGCAATCAGCGCAAACACCGCCAGCGCCACCCCGACCAGCGAGATCCAGGTCATCGTGCTGACCCCGCCCTCGGCCCGGCGCGCGCGCAGATAGCGCCAGGCGATCATCCACTCGAACGCGGCGAAAGGCGGTGTCCGTGGAGTCATGGAGGGATCGCGATCCGGGCCTGTTGTCGGTGCCGCGCAAGGTCGGGCGAAAGCGGCACGCGGTCAAGGGGCAAGTTATCACATGGGTGTTGTGGCCCTTGGACCCCGCCCATGCGCGCCCAGGACCGAACACCCCCGCGCGCGCGCATCATCTTGTCCGAAATACGCACGGGGATTTTCAAGGGGGGCGTGCCCCCCTTGAAGCGGGGGTGCGGGGGCGGCAGCCCCCGCCCCTCACAGGATGCCGGGCAGGTCCAGCTGGTGCGCGCGCGCGCAGTCCAGCGCGATGTCGTAGCCCGCATCCGCGTGCCGCATCACGCCGGTCGCCGGGTCGTTCCACAACACCCGCGCCAACCGCTTGTCCGCAGCCTCGGTCCCGTCGCAGACGATGACCATTCCGGCGTGCTGGCTGAACCCCATACCGACCCCGCCGCCGTGATGCAGGCTGACCCAGGTCGCACCCGAGGCCGTGTTCAGCAGCGCGTTCAGCAAGGGCCAGTCCGACACCGCGTCCGATCCATCGCGCATCGCCTCCGTCTCGCGATTGGGCGAGGCGACCGAGCCGCTGTCCAGATGGTCGCGCCCGATCACCACCGGTGCCTTCAACTCGCCGCTGCGCACCATCGCGTTGAACGCAAGCCCCGCCTTGTGCCGCTCGCCCAGGCCGATCCAGCAGATGCGCGCCGGCAGCCCCTGAAAGGCGATCCGCTCGGCGGCCATGTCCAGCCAGCGGTGCAGATGGGCGTTGTCGGGGAACAACTCCTTCATCTTGGCGTCGGTCTTCGCGATATCCTCGGGGTCGCCCGACAGCGCGCACCAGCGAAACGGCCCGATCCCCTTGCAGAACAGCGGCCGGATATAGGCCGGAACGAAGCCGGGAAAGGCAAAGGCGTCGGTCAGCCCCTCGTCCAGCGCAACCTGGCGGATGTTGTTGCCATAGTCCAGCGTCGGCACCCCCGCCTTCCAGAACCCGACCATCGCGGCGACATGGGTTTTCATGCTGGCCCGCGCCGCGCGCTCGACGGCCTTGGGGTCGCTCTCCTGCTTCGCGCGCCATTCCGCCACACTCCAGCCCAGCGGCAGATAGCCGTGCACCGGATCGTGCGCGCTGGTCTGGTCGGTGACGATGTCGGGGCGCGGGCCGCCCGCTTGCATCCGGCGCAGGAGTTCCGGGAACACCTCGGCCGCATTGCCGATCAGCGCGACAGATTTCACCTCGCCCCGGGCGGTCCAGTCGGCGATCAGTGCCAAGGCCGCGTCCAGGCTGTGGGCCTTGGCGTCGCAATAGCGGGTGCGGATGCGGAAATCGGCGCGCGTCTCGTCGCATTCGACGGCCAGGCAGCAAGCCCCCGCCATGACCGCCGCCAGGGGTTGCGCGCCCCCCATGCCGCCCAGACCCGCCGTCAGGATCCATTTGCCGCGCAGATCGCCGCCGTAATGCTGGCGCCCGGCCTCGGCAAAGGTCTCGAACGTGCCCTGCACAATGCCCTGCGTGCCGATGTAGATCCAGGACCCGGCGGTCATCTGGCCATACATCATCAGCCCGGCCTTATCGAGCGCGTTGAAATGATCCCAGTTCGCCCAATGCGGCACCAGGTTGGAATTGGCGATCAACACGCGCGGCGCGTCGGCATGGGTGCGGAACACGCCCACCGGCTTGCCGGACTGCACCAGCAGGGTCTGGTCCTCGTCCAACCGCTTCAGGCTGTCCACGATCAGATCGAAGTCCTTCCAGGTTCGCGCCGCGCGGCCGATCCCGCCATAGACCACCAGCTCATGCGGGTTCTCGGCCACATCGGGGTGCAGATTGTTCATCAGCATCCGCATCGCAGCCTCGGTCTGCCAGCTTTTCGCGGTGATCGCGAGGCCGGTCGGGGGAAAGACATCGCGGGTGTTGTGTCGGGGGTCGGTCATGGCAAGGTCTCCTTCGTCAGGCGCGCAGCGTGGGTGCAAGGGCGCAAAGCCCGTTCAGAATGGTGCCGAGATGGCCGCGCAGCGGCGCGGCGCGGTCGGCATCATAGGCAAAGGGGGGCGCCTCGTGGCTGAGATGGGTGGCCTGCGCCAGTTCCATCTGCACCGCGTGAACGCCCTCGTCGGGCCGGCCATAATGGCGGGTGGTCCACCCGCCCTTGAACCGGCCGTCAAGGACCCAGCGGAACCCTTCGGCACGGGCACAGCACCCGGCGACCAGATCCGCGACCTGCGGGGCGCAGGCCGTGCCGCCCGCCGTGCCGATGTTGAAATCGGGCAGCCGGCCCTCGAACAGAAAGGGGATGTGCGAGCGGATCGAATGGCAGTCATAAAGGATCGCCACCCCGTGACGGGCGCGCACCCGCGCGATCTGCGCCGCAAGCGCCGCGTGATAGGGCGCGTGAAAGGTCTGGCGGCGCTCCTCGATCTCGGCCGGGGTCGGTGGCGCGGTCCAGATCGGCTGGCCGTCGAAATCGGTCTCGGGCACCAGGCCCGTGGTGTTCTGCCCGGGATAAAGGCTGGCCCCGTCGGGCGGACGATTCGCATCGATGACGTAGCGGTGAAAGGTGGCGCGCACGACGGTCGCGTCGGGCACCAACCCCGCATAGAGCCGGTCGATGTGCCAGTCGGTATCGGCCAGCACCTGGCCGCGCAGGTTGAGCCGCGCCAGGATCGCGGGCGGCAGCGCGGTGCCGGTGTGCGGCATGGCCAGGATCAGCGGGCTTGCGCCCTCCTGCACGACGACCGGCGTCATAGCGCGAACGCCAGTTCGGCGGCGTCGGCCAGCGCGTCCTGACGGACCATCTGCGCCGCGCGTTCGATCTCGGGCGCCAGATAGCGGTCCTCGGCCAGTGGCGGCACCTGCGACCGGATCGCGCCGACCACCGAGTCGAGGCGCGGCGCCGTGGTCAGCGGCGCGCGATACTCGATGCCCTGCGCGGCGCAAAGCGCCTCGACCCCCAGGATGCCGGCCAGGTTGGCCACCATCCGCTGCAACCGCCGCGCGCCGTGAGCCGCCATGCTGACGTGATCCTCCTGGTTGGCCGACGTGGGCGTGGAATCGGTGGAACAAGGCGTGGCCAGATGCTTGTTTTCGCTCATCAAGGCCGCGGTCGTCACCTCGGCGATCATGTAACCCGAATTGAGCCCGGGGGCCGGCGTCAGGAAAGGCGGCAGGTCATGGCTGAGGGTCGGATCGACCATCAGCGCGACGCGACGCTGCGCGATGGCGCCGATCTCGGCCAGGGCCAGAGCGATGATATCTGCTGCGAAAGCAACGGGTTCGGCGTGAAAGTTCCCACCGGAATAGATACCCTCGGCGGTTACCAGAGGATTGTCCGTGACCGCATTGGCCTCGGTTTCGAGGGTGGTTGCGGCGAAGCGCAGCAGATCGACGGCGGCGCCCAGAACCTGCGGCTGGCAGCGGATGCAATACGGATCCTGAACCCGCGTGTCGCCCTCGCGGTGGCTGTCACGAATGACTGACCCGTCCATCAGCGCGCGCATCGTCGCGGCGACCTCGATCTGGCCACGATGCCCGCGCAGGCTGTGTATCGCCGGTTGCAGGGGCGCCGTGGACCCCATGATCGCATCCGTGGACAGGCACCCCGTGACCAGCGCCGCGCGGGCAAGCCGCCAGGCATCGAACAGCCCGACCAGCGCCAGAGCGGTCGAGAACTGCGTGCCGTTGATCAGTGCCAGGCCTTCCTTGGGTCCCAGAACGATCGGCGCAATCCCCGCGCGTTCAAGGGCTTGCGCGCCAGAGATCCGCTGCCCCTCAAGCCAGGCCTCGCCTTCGCCGATCAACACGGCCGTCATGTGTGCCAGCGGCGCCAGATCGCCCGAGGCCCCGACCGATCCCTGCGACGGCACGACCGGCGTGACCCCCCGTGCCAACAGCGCCTCGATCGCCGCGATCACGGTCCAGCGCACGCCGGAAGCCCCGCGCCCAAGGCTGAGCAGTTTCAGCACCATCATCAACCGGGTGGTGGCCACGTCCAGCGCCTCGCCCACGCCGCAGCAATGGCTGAGGATCAGGTTGCGTTGCAGCCGCGCGGTATCGCCCGGAGCGATCTTGACCGAAGCCAGCTTGCCAAAGCCCGTGTTCACACCGTAAACCGCCACCCCGCCCGCGGCCGCGCGCGCGACGATCGCTTGCGCGGCCTCCACGGGGGCCCGGCAATCGTCTGAAAGACGAACGCCAACGCCCTGTCTGTAAACGGTTTCCAGTTGTTCCAGCGTCGTCGCGCCAGGGCTCAGTATCAGCATTCGCGCCCCTCGAAATAGCGGGTGAACAGCGGGTTGAAGCCGATCCGATAGGCCAGTTCGGCAGGGTCTTCGACACTCCAGACCGCCAGATCGGCGCGCATCCCGGCAGCAAGCCGCCCGGTATCGGCCAGACCCAGCGCCCGCGCGGCGTGATCGGTCACGCCGTGCAGGGCCTCGTCCGGGGTCAGGCGGAACAGGGTGCAGGCCATGTTCATCGCCAGCAACAGCGAGGTCAGCGGCGAACTGCCCGGGTTCGCGTCGGTGGCGATCGCCATCGGCACGCCCTGGGCCCGAAAGGCGGCGACGGGCGGTGCCTGGGTCTCGCGCAGGGCATAGAACGCGCCCGGCAGCAGCACCGCGACGGTGCCGGCGCGGGCCATGGCGCGGGCGTCCTCGTCGGTCGCGTATTCGAGATGATCGGCGCTGAGCGCCCCATGCCGCGCGGCCAGCGCGGCCCCGCCGCGATGCGACAGTTGTTCGGCGTGCAGTTTCACCGGCAATCCCAGCGCGCGGGCCTCGTCATAGACACGGGCGATCTGCGCGGTGTCAAAGGCGATCCCCTCGCAGAACCCGTCCACGGCATCGACCAGGCCCTGGGCATGGGCCGCGCGCAATGCAGGCAAACAAATGTCAGTCAAATATTTGTCTGGCATTCCTGCATACGCGGTGGGAATGGCGTGAGCCCCCAGAAAACTGGTCACCACGCGCACCGGGAACGCCTGCCCCAACCGTCTGGCCACGCGCAACATTTTCAATTCGGTGTCGCGGTCGAGCCCGTAACCCGACTTGATCTCGACGGTGCCGACGCCCTCGGCCAGAAGGGCCTCAAGACGGGGCACGGCCTGTGCATAAAGCGCGTCCTCGCTGGCGGCGCGGGTGGCCTTGACCGTCGAAACGATGCCGCCCCCCGCCCTGGCGATCTGTTCGTAGCTGGCACCTTCCAGCCGCAGCGCGAATTCGCGGGCGCGGTGCCCGCCGTGCACCAGATGCGTGTGGCAGTCAATCAGCGCGGGGGTCAGCACCCGCCCCTCGAGATCGCGACACGGCCCCGCGCAGGGCACCGCGTCGGCGGGCCCGACCCACAGGATCCGCCCATCCCGAATGGCCACGCCCCCCCTGTGGTCCCCGGGTCCGGGGGCAAGCCGGGCGTTGGTCAGAATGAGGTCAGCCGATTCCATCTTGCGATCCTTTGCTCTGGCGGTAATATGTATATACTTATTGGAACAGTCAACGGAGTTTTCGATGACGCGCATCCGGGCTGAACAGGCGCTGCTGACGACGGGCTGGGCGCGGGACGTGGCGGTGACGCTGGACGGCGCACGCATCGCCCGGATCGAACCCGACAGCGCCCCCCGCGCGGGGGACATCGCGGTCGGCGCCTTGTTGCCCGCACCGGCGAACCTGCATTCTCACGCCTTTCAGCGCGCCATGGCCGGCATGACCGAACGGCGCGGCCCATCGGACAGCGATTCCTTTTGGACCTGGCGGCAGCTCATGTTCCGCTTCCTGGACCAGCTCACCCCCGAGGACGTTCAAGCCATCGCGGCCTTCGTCCAGATGGAGATGCTCGAGGCCGGCTATGGCGCCTCGGTCGAGTTCCACTATCTTCATCACGCCCCCGGCGGGACACCCTATGCGGACCCGGCCGAAATGGCGGCGCGCGTGGTCCGTGCGGCGCAGGACAGCGGCATCGGGCTGACCTTGTTGCCGGTTCTCTACCAACAAGGGGGGTGCGACGGGCGCGCGCTGGGTCCCGGGCAGGTGCGATTCGGCAACACGCCCGACGGTTTCGCCCGTCTGGTCGAGGGCGCGGAAACGGCCCTCGGCGCCCTGCCCGACGACGCGCGGCTGGGGATCGCCCCGCACTCGTTGCGGGCCGTGACGCCCGAGGCCCTGGCCCTGTGCACCCGCCTGCGCCCCACGGCCCCGTTGCACATGCACCTGGCCGAACAGACCGCCGAAGTGGACGAAGTCCTTGCCTTTCTGGGCGCGCGGCCGGTGGAATGGTTGCTGGACCACGCCGCCGTCGATGACCGCTGGTGCCTGATCCACTGCACCCAGATGCAGCGGCCCGAGACGCTGGCGCTGGCCGCAACCCGCGCGGTGGCGGGCCTGTGCCCGATCACCGAAAGCTCGCTGGGCGACGGGATCTTCGACGGCGTCGCCTGGACCCGCGCGCAAGGCCGGTTCGGCATCGGCTCGGACAGCAACATCCGCATCACCCTGTCCGAGGAATTGCGCACCCTGGACCATTCCCAACGCCTGCGCGACCGGGTGCGCGCAGCCCTGGCGACGCCCACGCAATCGACGGGGCGGGTCCTGTTGCAGGGCGCGGCCCTGGGCGGCGCGCAGGCCGCGGGGCGGGACAGCGGCACCCTGGCCGAGGGGCGACTGGCCGACATGCTGGCGCTGGACACCGGGCGGGTTGACCTCGAGGGGCGAACGGGCGATGCCTTGCTGGACGCGTGGATCTTTGCCGGCGACGACCGCGCCGTGGCCGAGGTCTGGTCGGCCGGCCGTCATCTGGTGCGCGCCGGTCGCCATGTCGCGCGCGACAGGATCGAGACGGGCTATCGCGCGGTGGTGCGACGCTTGCAGGGGGTATGATGGCGATCACCGGCTGGCAGGCCGCGCGGGACGAGGCGTTGCGACGCATCCGCGCGCGCGACTGGCCGCCCGGCAGCCGCATCCCCGACGAGGCCGACCTGGCCGCCGAATGGGGGGTCGCTCGGGCGACCGTGAACCGCGCGCTCAGAGACCTGGCCGACGCGGGCTACCTGGACCGCAGGCGCAAAGGCGGGACACGGGTGCCGGTCACCCCGGTGCGCATGGCGACCTTCGCCATTTCCATCATCCGCCACGACATCGAGGCGCGCGGCCAGGTGCCCGGCTACCGGCTGCTGTCCGACCGGATCGCGCCGGTGCCCGAGGCGCTGCACGCGCAGCTGGGCGCCGGGGCGATGCGGCACGTGGTGGCCCTGCATACGGCCGACGGCGCGCCCTTTTGCCTCGAGGATCGCTGGCTGGCCCCCCGCATCGCCGAGGGCATCCGCTTCGACACGCTCAGCGCCAACGAATGGCTGGTCGGCAATGTCAGCTTCGCCGAGGGCACGCTGGCCTTTCACGCCATCGCCGCGGACGATGCGCTGGTCCGCGCGCTGGCCTGTGCGCCGGGCGCCGCATTGCTGGCGCTGGACCGCGAAACCCGCGATCTGGCGCCGATCACCTGGGTGCGGCTGGTCTATGCCCCGGGCTACCGCATGGAAACCGGGCTATAGCGCCGGCGCGCCCTTCAACACCAGCGGCAGGCCGGCCGCGACAAAGACCACATGATCCGCCCGCGCCGCGATCTGTTGATTGAGGCGCCCTGCCGAATCGCGAAACCGTCGCGCCAGCGCGTTGTCGGGCACGATCCCCAGCCCCGTTTCATTGGCCACCAGGACCGTGTCCCCCGCCCGGTCGAGCGCAGCCAGCAAGGCCCGGGTCGCGCTTTCGATATCCGCCTCGCCCAGCAGAAGGTTGGTCAGCCAAAGCGTCAGGCAATCCACCAGGACCGGCGCCGTTTCGGGCACGGCGGCCAGTGCCGCGGGCATCGCCAGCGGGGATTCGACGGTGTGCCAGCCCTGTCCCGCGCGATCCGCGCGGTGCTGTTCGATGCGCGCGCGCATCTCGTCGTCCCAGGCCTGCGCGGTCGCCAGATAGACGGGTGCCGGACCGGACGCCCGTGTCAGGCGCTCGGCCAGCGCGCTCTTGCCCGACCGGGCGCCGCCCAGAACCAGCGTCACGCTCATGGCCAGTCCACCGTCACCCAGGTGCCGAAGGCGGTCTCGGCCCGCCAGCCGTCGCCCTCGCCGGTTGCCACGCGCGCCGCCTTGATGATCCCGGCGTGCGTCACCACCAGCGCCGGTCGCGGCCCCGTCGCCGCCATGTCAAGCGCACGCCGCGCGCGCGCCGCCAACTGCCGGACGCTTTCCCCGCCATGAGGCCGCGCATCCAGGAAATCCTCGGACCAGGCGTCGATCTCGGCGCGCGGGATGCGGTCCCAGGGGTGGTTTTCCCAGCGGCCAAAGTCCATTTCGATCAGATCGGGCAGCACCTGCACGGGCAGATCGCGCGCCGCACCGATGGCTTGGGCCAGCCTGAGACAGCGCGACAGCGGCGATGAAACGATCCGCGCGACCGCCGGCAAGCCCGCGGCGATCGCCGCCGTTTCCTGCGCGAACCCCTCGGCCAGCGGCAGGTCGGTGCGCCCGTAGCAGACGCCGCTGGCGCCCTCGGGCCGGGTGTGGCGCAAAAGGATCAAGGCCATGCCAGCCAGCCCAGCAGAAACCCCAGATCGCCCAGCACCTGCGCCGCCCCCAGGATATCCCCGGTCAGCCCACCCAGCCGTCGGATCGCCCAGCCGCGCAGGACCAGCATCGCCAGCACCAGGCCCAGAAGCGCCGGCGCGAGGGCCCATCCGCCGCTCCACAGGGTGAGCGCCGCCGCCGCCAGCGCCGCCAGCGCCAGGGGCCAGGCGCCCGCGCCCAGCGGGCCGGTCATGCCGCTGCCCGTGCCCTGGGCCCGCAGGTAGGGACCGCGCCGCAACATCAGCGTCATGCCCGCGCGGCTCAGCCCCTGCCCCGCGATCATCGCCGCCGGCGCCAGCGGACCCAGCGCGACCAGCGCCGCGATGCGCGCGCCCAGCACCAGCGCCAGCGCCAGCGTTCCGAAACTGCCGATGCGACTGTCGCGCATGATCTCCATCGCGCGCTCTGCCGGCCGCCCCGAGCCCAGCCCGTCAAAGGCATCCGCGAGCCCGTCCTCGTGCAGCGCGCCGGTGATCATAAGCATCGCCGCGACGGCGGCCAGCGCAGCCAGCACCGGGGGCCAGATCGCGGCCGCCAGCCACCAGACGCCCGCGCCCGCGGCCCCGATGACCAGCCCGGCGGCGGCGAACCATCCCGGCGCGCGTGCGAAATCCCCGGCCTCGAGTCGCCCAACGGGCAGCCGGGTCAGGAAGGTCAGCGCGGCGCGAAAGGCGCGCATCGCTCAGTCCCGGTTCGAGACGCCCGCCGCCTCGAAGCTGGCCATGTCCGACATCATGGCTGCCGCCGCCTTGAGCAACGGCCAGGCCAGAAGCGCGCCGGTGCCCTCGCCCAGACGCATGTCCAGGTCCAGAAGCGGCGTCGCGCCGAGATGCGCCAGCAGGACCCGGTGGCCGGATTCGTGCGAGCGGTGTGCAAAGACCATCGCCGCGCGGCAGCCGGGTTCGAGCGCGCAGGCCAGCGTCGCCGCCGCGGTGGCGATGAAGCCGTCCACCATGACGATCCGGCCCGCGTGCGCGGTTTCCAGCATCGCCCCGGCCATCATGACGATTTCGAACCCGCCGTATTCGGCCATCGCCTGCGCGGGCGACAAGGCGCCGGTTCGGCCACAGGCGCGTTCCAGAACCGCCAGTTTGTGACGCACCCCTGCGTCGTCCAGGCCGGTGCCGCGCCCGACCAGATCGATCAGCGGCAGCCCCGTCAGCTTGTGCGCCAGCGCCGCGGCCGTGGCCGTGTTGGCGATCCCCATTTCGCCAAATGCCAGCGCCTCGCCGAGGGCCTTGCGTGCGATGTCCGCGCCGTGATCCAGGCAGGCCTGCGCCTGCGCCGCACTCATCGCCGGGCCGTCCAGGAAGTTCGCGGTGCCCGCCCCAACCCGCCGGTCGATCAGGTCCGGATGGGCGATCGGCGCCCCGGCAACGCCCGCATCGACCACCTGCAACCCGACGCCGTTCACCCGCGCAAAGACGTTGGCCGCCGCGCCTCCGGACAGGAAGTTCAGCACCATCTGCCCTGTCACGACCTGCGGAAAGGTCGAGACGCCGGCGTCGGCGATCCCGTGGTCGGCCGCGAAGATGGTGAGCGTGCAGACCGACATCACCGGCGCGGTCGTGCCCTGCACCAGCGCGATCTGTTCCGCCAGCTGCTCGATTCGCCCCAGCGCGCCGAGCGGCTTGGTCTTGGTGTCGATGGTATGGCGAATGCGGGCGGCAAGACTGTCGGTCACGGGTTCTGTCCTCAGGGGCGGCGGGCTCGCGACCTTCCTAACAGCCCGAGGGACGGTTGCAAGCGCCGCAGGCGACGCCCCGAGGCCGCGATACGACCGCGAGGAACCCGGAAACCCGGGGCGCTCCGGTGCGAAACCCGGCACCGGCCAGCGCGTCAGACGACCAGTTGCGCCTCGATCGTCTCGCTGAGTTCGTGCAGCGAGAATGGCTTGCCCAGAAAACGCGCGCGCGGAATGCGCACCAGCGCGGCGTTCAGCGCATCCTCGGTATAGCCCGAAACGAAGACCACCGGCGTTCCCGGGCGGGTCCGCAGCGCCTGCGTCACCCACCCCGGGCCGTCGATTCCCGGCATGATGACATCGGTCACGAACAGATCGACCCGCACCGCGGGGTTTTCCAGAAACTCCAGCGCCTGTTCGCCGTCTTGCGCCTCGAACACCTGATAGCCCTGCAGGCGTAGGGCCCGTGCGGCAAAGGCGCGCACCGGGGCCTCGTCCTCGACCAGGAGGATCGAACCGCCGCGCGAGGGCGCCGCCAATGGCGGGACCGGGACGGTTTCGGATCGCGGCGCCGGTTTCGCCGGGCTCGCGGGCAGCGCCGCCGCCCCGGGCGGCACGGACCGCCCCGGGACCGTGTCGCCCGCCGCCTCGACCGCGAAATACAGCGTAAAGGTGGTCCCCGCCCCCTCGACGCTGTCGCAAAAGATATAGCCGCCCATCTGCTTGACGATGCCATAGGCGGTGGACAGACCCAGGCCGGTCCCCTCGCCCAGTCGCTTGGTGGTGAAAAACGGCTCGAAGATCTTGTCGATGATGTCCGCGGGGATGCCGATCCCCTGATCGACCACGCGGATCAGCGCGTAGTCACCGGGCGGCACCCGGGCGCGGCCGTGTTCGAGTTCGGCGTCCAGATGCCGCGCCTCGGTCTCGAGACTGATCGTCCCGCCCATCGGCATCGCGTCGCGGGCGTTGACGACCAGGTTCATGATGACTTGCTCAAGCTGCCGCCGATCCGCCCGGATCGCGCCCAGATTGGCAGCGTTGGTCAGCGACAGGGTGATCCGCTCACCGACCAGCCGGGTCAGCAGATGCGTCAGATCCTCGAGCATGGATTCCAGCGTCATCACCTCGGGCTTGAGGGTCTGCTTGCGCGAAAAGGCCAGCAACTGCCGCACCAGGGCGGCGGCGCGGTTGGCGTTCTGGTGGATCTGCAACAGGTCGTTATAGTCGGGATCGAAGCGGTCGCGGTTCAACAACAACAGGTCGCAATGGCCTGAGATCGCGGTCAACAGGTTGTTGAAATCATGGGCGATTCCGCCCGCCAACTGGCCGATGGCCTGCATCTTCTGGCTTTGCACAAAGCGCGCTTCCAACGACTTCAGCTCGGTCGCGTCCGAGATCACGGCGACCAAAGATCCCGGCGCGCGGGTGGGTCCCGGAGCGCGGCGCAGGATGATCTGCACATAGGTCTCCTGCCCGGTCAGCGCGGCGCGCAGAACCTCGGGGCGTCCCAGCGCGCGCCCGGCGCGGGCGTCGTCCAGCCAGTCGGCGACCGGGCGCCCAAGCCCTTCGACCACCTCCCAGAAAAAGCGGGTTTCGCCCGCCACCAGCCCCAGCAGCCCGCGTGCCAGCCGGTTCGTGCCCTGGATGCGCCCCTCGGGATCGATCTGGACCAGCGCCACGGGGATGTCGCTGGCGTCCGGATCAAAGCCGTCCGCGCTGGCCGGTCGGGAGGTGCCGAGGGGCGGCAACAACAGGATGTCCTCGCTTCCGTCGCGGGCGGGCACGTGCAACGGTTGCACCTGGGTGCCGTCGGGCAAGGACAGCAGCTCGCCCGAACCGGCACGGGTCGCGGCCTCGGCCCACAGGTCGGTCAGGTCGCCCTGCGCCCCCAGGGCACGCGCCTCGGGGTTGGCGCTCGGCCCGCAGGCACCCCGGGTCAGCGCCGGCAGGCCCAGGGCGTCGAGCCCGCGCGCACCGCCGCGCGCGATCGGCGAAAAGCGCCAGACAAAAAGCGCCGCGCCCCGGTCGGCGGGGTGCAGGGACAGGCGCAAGCCGCTGTCCTTGCGCCAGAATTCCCGGCGGACATGGCCAACGCGCAGGGCTTCGGCCAAAAGTGCGGCGGCGACCGAGTCGGCATCGACACACCAGGACGCCAGTCGCGCCGAAAGACCGGTTCCCGCGGCCCCCGACGCTGAACCTGCGCCGCTGGCGGCCAGGTTGGCGGCCAGCACCAGGCCCTGCGAATCGGTCACCAGAACAGGATCGGGATCGCCGGCCAGCGCCTGCGCCAGCACGGCGCTGACCCGGCCCTGCCGACGCCGCGCGCGCCAGCCGATCGCCAGCGCCGCCGTGCCCAGCACCAGCGCCGTCGCGCCCGCAACCGCCGTCACCAGCGCCGGCACGGGTTGGCCGAACCGCGCCGCAATCGCCGTCAAAACAAGGATCGCGGCGCCGGCCAGCACCAGCAGACCGCCCCGCGGGGCAAGCCGCAGAAGCGGCGCCATCAGCGGCGGGCGCACTGCGGCGAGGGGCAACGCGAGGCTGTCACGCATCGAATCGGGTGGGGTCCTGGCGGCTTGCACGAGCATCTCTTGACTGTCGCCCCAAGGGGTTAAGGGGCGGTTAAGGCCCACGTTACCACCACAGGTTGAATTGACAAGAGCGCCGCGCGTCAGGGTCGATGAAGCAGGGCCAGAAAAAACCCGTCGCCCCCGTCGCACGGGGACCAGCGGTGTTGCGCGTTCAGGCGCCAATCGGGGTGACGCGAAAGAAAGGCCGCGACGCGGTCCTCGTTCTCGGGGCGCAGCAGCGAACAGGTTGCATAGCCCAGCACGCCCCCCGGCGCGGTGAGCGCGGCGCAGGCGTCGAGGATGCTGTCCTGCACCGCGCAAAGCGCCTGTAACCGTTCGGCGGAAAAGGCCCATTTGGCGTCGGGGGCGCGTCGCCAACTGCCCGATCCCGAGCAGGGTGCGTCCGCCAGAATCGCGGGCCAGCGCCCCGAGGCCGCACCCTCCAGCACCCGCACCCGCGCCCCGGCGCGCCCGGCGCGCGCCGGCAGATCGACCATGCGGCGCGGTGCGGCGTCATGGGCGGTGACCGCGCGCCCCGCGGCCGCCAACGCCAGCGCCTTGCCGCCACCGCCGGCGCAATAGTCCAGCACGGGCCCGGCGGGCGCGGCGTCCAGGAACCGCTCGGCCACGGCCTGGCTGGCGGCGTCCTGCATCTCGATCCGGCCCTGGGCAAAGGCGGGCGTGGTGCGCAGACGGCGGGCGTTGGCGGTGATTTCCAGCGCCCAGGCGGACAAGGGATGCAGCCGGGCGGCGATGCCCTGATCGGCCAGTTCGGCGATCACGCCGGCCACGTCGGCGGCGGCGCGGTTCACCCGCACGAACACCGGCGCGCGTTCGCGCATCAGGGACAACACCGCATCCGTCGCCGGACCAAGCGCGGCGTCGAACGCCGGCAGCAGCCACTCCGGACAATCGAGCGCCACCGCGCGCGGCAATTCCGGCGCCGGCGCGCCCAGGCGCGCGGTCTCGTCGGGCGTCAGGGGCGCGGGCGCGTGGCCGTCGCCGGTCCAGTCCTGGGGGGGCGCGCCGTCCATCCGCGCCAGGCCCAGCAGCAAGGCGCGCCCCGTCTCGGCCCCGCCGAGCGCGGCGGCCGAACGCCGCTGGCGCACCGCGCGAAACACGAGGTCGCGCACGGCCTCGCGGTCGCCGGACCCGGCATACCGGCTGGCGCGGGCCCATTGGGTCAACGCGGCTTCGACGGGTTGGCCCGACAGCCAGTGGTCGAGGATGGCAAGGGCGGCGGCCTGGCGGGCGGCTGGGGTCATGGGGCCTCTCGGGGTTTGTGCCGGTTTGGCGGAAGGGCGCAGCGATGGCAAGGGGGCGGCAGGCCGGGGACCAAGAGGCATTGCCGCGGCGCGGGCGTTGCGGCAGGGTATGGCAAAATCCGGAGCCCCACGCATGCCGTTGAACCCCGCCTTTGCCGCCACCTTTGCGCCCCCCGTGATGGAGGCGCGCCGCTGGCTGACCGAAACCCCCTTGCCCGAGGGGCTGCCCCTGCTGAACCTGTCGCAAGCGGCCCCCGTCGATCCCCCACCCGCGCCGCTGCGCGCGGCGATGGCCCGGGCGATCGAACAGGACCCGTCGATCCACCTCTATTCCCCGGTGCTGGGCAATCCGGCGCTGCGGGCACGGCTTGCGGCGCGGATCGCGGCGCTTTACGGCGGGACCGTCGGGGCCGACCAGGTGGCGCTGACCTCGGGCTGCAACCAGGCCTTTTGCGCGGCTGTCGCCGTTCTGGCGGCCGCGGGGGATCAGGTGATCCTGCCGGTGCCGTGGTATTTCAACCATGCGATGTGGCTCAGCTTGTCGGGGATCGAGGCCGTGCCCCTGCCGACCGGCGCCGACCTGCTGCCGGACCCAGACCAGGCGGCGGCGCTGATCACGCCGCGCACCCGCGCCATCGCGCTGGTCACGCCGAACAACCCCGGCGGGGTCGAGTATCCGCCCGCGCTGCTCGAGGCCTTTGCCGCCCTGGCCGCGCGCCACAAGATCGCGCTGATCGTGGACGAGACCTACCGCGACTTTCACACCCGTGACGGCGCCCCCCACACGCTGTTCACCAATCCCGACTGGGACGAAACACTGATTCATCTCTACAGCTTTTCAAAGGCTTACCGCCTGACGGGGCACCGCGTCGGCGCGATCGCCGCCGCCCCCGCACGGCTGGCCGAGATCGAGAAGTTCCTCGACACCGTGACGATCTGCGTCTCGGGGCCCGGGCAGATGGCCGCGCTATGGGGGCTGGAGAACCTTGAGGACTGGCTGGCCGGCGAACGGCTCGAAATCCTGCGGCGGCGCGCGGCGATGATCGCGGGGTTCCAGCGGCTGGACGGCTGGGAACTGCTGGGCTGCGGCGCCTATTTCGCCTATGCCCGCCACCCGTTCGACGCCCCCTCGCCGCAGGTCGCCAGGCGCCTGCTGGCCGAGGCCGGCGTGCTGATGTTGCCGGGCACGATGTTCCGCCCCCAGGGCGACCCGGCCGGCGCGCGCGAGATGCGCATCGCCTTCGCCAACGCGGACACCACCGAAATCGGCGATCTGATGACCCGCCTCGGCCGTGTCGGTCAGGCGGTCACGTCGTAATCGTAGATCCAGCGATAGCGCCCCAGCGCCGCCCCGGGCGCCAGGGCCGAGGCCAACCGCAACGCCCCGTGCGCCAGCGGCGCAAGCGGGCCGCGCAGGTGATAGTTGCGCGCGTTCGCGTTGGCCTTGGCAACGATCGCGCGAACCCGTGGCGCGCGGTCGGTGGCGTAGCGGCGCAGAGCGGCGGCGGGGGCGTCGGGACTGGCGGCCAGGTTGCGCGCCAGGCTGAACGCATCTTCCAGCGCCATGTTCGCCCCTTGCGCCATGAATGGCAGCGTCGGATGGGCGGCATCGCCCAACAGCGCCGCCCGCCCCTGCCCGTCGGTCCATTGCCCGGCGACCGGGTGGCGAAACAGGCCCCACAGATACACCGCGCGCACCTGGTCCAGCCAACCGCGCACCGGCCCGCCGAATCCGGCAAAGACCTCGCGCAGGTTGTCGGGATCGTCGGGATGGTTCCAGCCCTCGGCCGCCCAGGCCGTGCGTTCCTGCACCGCGACAATGTTGCGCAGCGCACCGCCCCTGAGCGGATAGCTGACCAGATGCCGGCCCGGCCCCATGAACACCTGCGCCACCGGCGCGCCGCCATCCCCGGGGATCAGCGCGCGCCAGGCGACCTGCCCGGTAAAAAAGGGCTCTGCCCCGCCGTCGAGCACCCTGCGCAACACCGAGTGCAACCCGTCCGCACCGATCAGAAGCGGCGTGTGATGGGTCGAACCGACGGCGGTGACGACCTCGGCCCCCTGCGGCGTCAGGGCAACCTCGCGCACGCTTTGCAACAGTTGCACATGGGCCTCGGCGCGACGCGCGGCGCGTTCGAGCGCGCCGACCAGATCGGCGCGGTGGCACAGATAGAACCCGGGGGACTGCGGCAGGTCCAGCCGCGTGACCAGCCGCCCCTCGCGGTCGCGCAATTCGACCGCCGCGCTGGGATCCCCGGCCTCGGCCGGGTCGATCCCCAGCGCGCGCAGCACGCGCACGCCGTTGGGGCTGATCTGCAACCCCGCGCCGACCTCGGCGATGGCGGGGGCCTGTTCCAGGATGTCCACGCCAGCCCCGAAGTGCCGCAACGCGCAGGCGGCGGTCAGCCCCGCCACGCCGGCGCCCAGAACCAGCGCCCGGCGCCCGGCAAGGGCATCGCGCGCGGTCATGCTCATCGCCTCAGTCGTCGCGGTGGACGCGTTCGCTGCGTTCGTGGCGCTCTTGCGCCTCGAGCGTCATGGTCGCGATCGGCCGCGCATCGAGCCGCTTCAACGAGATCGGCTCGCCGGTCATCTCGCAATAGCCGAACTCGCCATTGTCGATCCGGCGCAGCGCCGAGTCGATCTTGGCCACCAGCTTGCGTTGCCGGTCCCGGGTGCGCAGTTCCAGCGCGCGGTCGGTTTCTTCCGAGGCCCGGTCGGCCATGTCGGGCAGGTTGCGCGTCGAATTCGCCAGATCCGCCAGCGTTTCCTTGCTGTCCTCAAGCAGCTCTTCCTTCCAGGAGAGCAGCTTTCGGCGGAAATACTCGAGCTGACGATCGTTCATGAACGGCTCGTCTTCGGCGGGCTTGTAGTCATCGGGCAGAAAGGTTTCGGGTTTCATCGACGTGTCCCCTGTTTGTCTGGGGGTTGCGGCTGCCGATTCGACAGTGGCATGCTTGATCGTCATCCTGGCCCCCTTTGGGTGGCCCATTACCCCATAGCTGGGGGAATGTCACGGGGCAAACGGCAGGTTTCGTGGCGCCGCGCCCTTCACTTTTTCCCCCGCCTTCCCCCGCCTTCCCTCCGGGGCACGGCGCCTTGCGGGCCGACCGGCGCGCGGATAGGCTCGCGGCCGACAGAATTCCGGGATGACCTTCATGCGCTTTGCCTCGACCGAGACCTATATCGCCACCGACGACCTGACGATGGCGGTGAACGCCGCCGTGACGCTGGAACGCCCGCTGCTGGTCAAGGGCGAGCCCGGCACCGGCAAGACCGAGCTGGCGCGCCAGGTGGCCGCCGCGCTGGGGCTCGACATCATCGAGTGGAACGTGAAATCCACCACCCGCGCGCAGCAGGGCCTCTACGAATACGACGCCGTCAGCCGGCTGCGCGACAGCCAGCTGGGCGACGACCGCGTGCACGACGTGCGCAACTACATCCGCAAGGGCAAGCTCTGGCAGGCCTTCGAGGCCGACCGCAAGCTTGTCCTGCTGATCGACGAGGTGGACAAGGCCGACATCGAATTCCCCAACGACCTGTTGCAGGAACTCGACCGGATGGAGTTCTTCGTCTACGAGACCGGCGAGACGATCCGCGCCCGCCACCGGCCGATCGTCATCATCACCTCGAACAACGAAAAGGAACTGCCCGACGCGTTCCTTCGGCGCTGCTTTTTCCACTTCATCCGCTTCCCCGACGCCGAGACCCTCTCGCGGATCGTCAAGGTCCACCACCCGGGCATCAAGGAATCGCTGCTCTCCACCGCGCTGACCCAGTTCTTCGAACTGCGCGAAACCCCGGGGCTGAAAAAGAAACCCTCGACCTCCGAGATGCTCGACTGGCTGAAACTGCTGCTGGCCGAAGACCTCACCCCTGAGGACCTGAAGCGCGACGGCGTCAATGCCTTGCCGAAACTGCACGGCGCGCTGCTCAAGAACGAGCAGGACGTGCATCTGTTCGAGCGGCTGGCCTTCATGGCGCGGCGCCAGCAGGGCCATCGGTGACACAATCGCCGCACCCGCCCGGCGCGCATCTCCTCCTCGACCTCTACGGGGGCCGCGACCTCGATCACCCCGCGCGGCTGGAAACGGTGCTGCGGCAGGCCGCCCTGGCCGCCGGCGCTCGCGTGCTCGAGGCCCGCTTCCACCACTTCGGCGATACCGGCGGCGTGACCGGCGTGGTGCTGTTGGCGGAATCGCATATCACGATCCACACCTGGCCCGAAATCGGCTTCGCCGCCGTCGATGTGTTCGTGTGCGGCGACGCCTTGCCCGAACGGGCCTGCGACCACATCGAAGCCGCCCTCGCGCCGACCCGGGCGATCCGCACCCGCATCGCGCGCGGCACCCGTCAGGACTGAACCGCCCCATCATCTTGTCCCCAATACGCACGGGGATTTTCAAGGGGGGCGTGCCCCCCTTGAAGCAGGGGGTGGGGGGGCGGCAGCCCCCGCACCCCCCCGGCATCAGCGGAACCAGGCGTCCCAGCCCGCGTTGTAATAGCCAAGCAGGGCGTGCGATTGCAGGCGGTTGACCGCCGCTTCGGTGTCGCCTGCGTCGGGGGCAAAGACCTGCGCGGCCTCCCAGGTCGCCTGCGACAGATACCGCAACCCGTCGGGCAGCCCGGACAAGCGCCGGGGCGCCAGCGGCCTGGGGGCGGCCAGGGTGAATCCCCAATCGCCGAAACTGGGCACATAGACATGGTAGGGCAGCACCGACATCCGGGCCCCGGGCGCCGCCGTGCTGCGCGTCGCGGCCAGCGTGTGCACCACCGACCAATAGCCCTGCCGCGCGAACAGGGGCGAGCCGGACTGCACCACCATCAGCCCGGTCGCCGACAGGCGTTCGACCAGCCGGGCATAGAATTCCTGCGTATACAGCATCGACAGCGCGATCGACTTGGGGTCGGGCAGATCGACCACGATCACGTCGTAGCTGCGCGCATCCTCCTGCACGAAGCGCCAGGCATCCGCATTGACGATGGCCAGCCGCGGGTCGTTCAGGGCATCGCCATTGAGCGCGCGAAGGTCGGGATGGGTGCGGAACAGGTCGGTCACCGCGGCGTCCAGATCGACCAGCGTCACCGCCTGCACGCCCGGATGGCGCAACACCTCGCGCGCGGCCATGCCGTCGCCGCCGCCCAGGATCAGCACGGTCGCCACCCGCGGCGCCAGCGCCATCGCCGGCTGCACCAGCATCTCGTGATAGCGATACTCGTCCAGGCTGTCGAACTGGATCGAGGCATCCAGATAAAGCCGCGTGCGATTGCGGAACCGCGTCAGGGTGATGTGCTGATAGCGGCTGTCCTGGCTGATCAGCACCTCGTCCTCGTAGAGGCTGGCCTCGACGACCGACACCATCCGCTCGGCCGCCACCAGCCCCGTCACCGACGCGGCCAGCGCCAGCGCCCAGACCACGGCGACGCCCCGCCCCATCCGGGCGCGAAACAGCCACAGCGAAAAGCCGGCGACCAGCAGGTTCAGGATGCCCAGCGACAGCGACGCCGACATCAGCCCCAGGTGCGGCACGATCACCAGCGGGAACGCCACCGACGCCACCAGCGCGCCGACATAATCCACGCTGAGCACGTTCTCGAAGCGGAACTCGGGCGCGCCGATGTCCTTGAGGACGCGCGCGATCAGCGGGATCTCCATCCCGCACAGCGCCCCGGTCAGCACCAGCAGCAGATAGAGCGGCAATTCGACCGCTCCGGACCACGCAAAGGCAAAATAGAGCGCCGGCGCCATGAAGCCGCCGACCACCCCCAGCGCGATCTGCGCCCAGACGAATCCGCGCACCGCGTCCGCGACCAGACGCGAGACCCAGGCCCCCAGCCCCATCGCCGCCAGGAACACGCCGATCACCAGCGAGAACTGCCGCACGCTGTCGCCCAGCAGGTAACTGGACAGCGTGGCGGCGATCAGCTCGTAAACCATGCCCGCGACGGCGACCAGAAAGGTCGCGACCAGCAGCCAGATCTCGGGGCCCCGCGCGGTGGGTCCCTGCCCCGCGGCGCCGCGCGGCGGCGTGGCGTCGGTCATGAACGGATGACACCCGCGATGATGATGGCCAGCGCGATGAACACGGCGCCGATCAGGATCGCCAGGGCGACATTCTGGTCCTCCTCGATCTCGCGCACGATCGAAAAGGGCGAGAGCTTGGCGATGATCCACCAGAACAGCGCCATCATCGCCACGCCCAGCGTCGTGTAGATGATCGTCGAGACGAATTCACCGAGGTTGAAGGCCGAAAGAAGGGTCATGCTGCGCCTTTCATTTGACGTGGGAACTTGCCAGCGCGTTGCCCGCCGATCCGACGCGGATCGACCGGTCCAGATCGGTGCTGGCACCACCGATCCCCCTGTAGCCCAGATACCCGGTGCCGACGGTCACGATCAGGGCGGCGGTCAGAAAGACCATGCGGATCGGGGTCAATCGTCATCCTCCCAGTCCGAGCCCTGCCAGCGTCGCGCCTCGGCGGTGCGGCGCCACAGGACCAGCCCGCCCGCCAGCAGGGCGAAAAGGACCGCCAGCGCCAGCGGTGGGCGCGCGCTCGACGCCCCCTCGCGTGCCGAGACCCTGAGCCCGCCCAGGCGGGGCCCGTCCTGGGCCTCGCCGGCGCCGCCCTCGGGGGCATCGAGATCGAGCGTGTAGCGGCCCGACTGAGTCGGGTGAAAGCGGATCACGGTGACGCGGTCGTCCTCGGTCCAGGCACCGTCGGAATCCCGACCCGCGTAATAGCCGAGTTCGCGCCCCGCCTCGAACAGCGGCACGTCCTCGGGGTCGCTCAGCGTCACCTCGATCCAGGCCCAGGTGTTGGTGCCCAGATCCCCCTCGAATCGCAGTTCGGCCAGCCGCGAGGTGTCGGCGATGTCAAAGGCCATTTCGGTCGGCAACTGGCTGGCGCGCAACGTCGTCTGGGCCAGCACGGTGCGCCCGTTCATGGCCAGAAAGACCAGCGCCAGCAGACCGCAAAGCGCCGCGAAGACCGCGCTGGCGCCGATCAGGAAGGACAGGTCGCGCGGCAGGCGCACGGGGGCGAGCGGGTGCGCGCCCTCGGTGCGGGGCACCGCCGCGCCGGTCACGCCGAACGCGGCCCAGACGTCGGCCTGGGGCAGATACCAGGACCGCTCGATCTCGCGTTCGTGCGCCCCCTCGACATAGCTCAGCATGGTGCGATCGCCCAGCAGCGACACGGTGATGGTGCGGTCGTCCTGCCGGGGACGCCAGGTGAATTCGCCCTCGGCAAAGGTGATGCTGGCGGTCGAGGTCTCGAAATAGCGGAAATGCTCGCCGTCGCTGTCGGCACCGGGGCGGGCGTTGGCCTGTTCGACCTGCGCGGCCGAGATCCAGCCAGGGCTGACCGCCTTGCGCCACCGGCGGGTCAGGATCAGATGCCCGTCCTCGAGCGTGAGCCAGACATAGCCGTGTGTCGGGGAATAGAGCAGGTGATCCACCCAGGTCCAGACTTGCGTCTGCCAGCGTTCGCTCAGGCCCAGGATGCCGATCACCTGCCAGTCCTGCCCCATCACCCGCCCCCTGTCACCGATCGACAGAGGCGTCGCCGGGCGCGTCATCTCGGTGAAGCGGGTCAGAACGCGGTAATTGTCCAGCGCATCCAGGGCGCTGCCGCAATAGGGGCAGACATGCGTGGTGACGCGCCCGCCGCCCAGCACATCGAGACCGGCACCGCATTGGGTGCACTGGATCGCGCGTATCTGCCCCGGGTCCCTCATGGCGCGCGGACCTCGAAGGGATCGACCCAGTCGCCCAGGAACCACTCCCAGCCGTCCGGCCCTTCCTCGCCGGACAACAGCCGCCCCGAGGGCGCGGTGGCGTTGACGAACCGGTAGGTCTCGCCCAGGCGCAGGACCTCGGGGAAGACGCCGCGCAGCGCGATGCAGGTGGCGGTCTCGATCTCGGACACAGCAAAGCTTTCGCCCCGGGCCTGCAAACCCTGCCCCAGCGCCAGCGGCCCCTTGGGGCGCGGCGCGTTGCCGGCGGGCAGCGCGGCCTGCACCACCACGTCGCCCTCGTCGATCGCGATCCACACCCCCGCACCGGCATCGTCGAGGGCCCAGAATTCATCCCATTCGCCGCGCCCGTAGCTGAAGCGCGCCTGCCCGCGCGGCGTGTAGCGCAAGCCGGCGACAAGGGCGGGCCGATCCAGGGCCAGCAGTTGGGGTCCGTCGTGCATCACGCCGGACTGACCGGCGGCGCGGAACTGATCGTCCTCGAGATACGAGGTCGTGCCACAATGGGCGCAGGAAATCATTTTCACCGTGCCGATCCGCGGACCCAGCGCGGCGCCGCAGGTCGGACAATTCAAATCGCTCATCACAAATACCCGGCCTGTCAGGGGTCGGCGCGCTCATGCTGCCACGGCACCCGCCGTCAGACAAGCCTTACAGCGCCAGGTCGATCCAGACCGGCGTGTGGTCCGACGGCTTGTCCCAGCCGCGCGGGCCGGTTTCGACCCAGGCATCGGTCAGCCGGTCGGCGGCCTGCGGGCTGAGAAGCCAGTGGTCGATGCGGATACCGTCGTTCCTGAGCCAGGCGTTCGCCTGATAATCCCAGAACGAATAGATCCCCGGGCCGGGATGCCTGAGCCGCACCGCATCGTAGAATCCCAGCGCCTCGATCCGGCGCAAGGCGGCCCGGCTTTCGGGGCGGAACAGCGCATCCTCGCGCCAGGCGTCGGGGCGGGCGGCGTCGTCGGGCTGGGGAATGACGTTATAGTCGCCCCCCAGGATCAGCGGCCGTTCGCGCGCCATCAGGCTGCGCACGCGCGCTTCCATCCGCGCCATCCAGGCCAGCTTGTAGTCGAACTTGGGGCCCGGCGCGGGGTTGCCGTTCGGCAGATAGAGCCCGCACACCCTGAGCCCGGTGTCGCCCACGTCGGCCTCGATCCAGCGGGCCTGTTCGTCGCCGTCATCCCCCGGCAGGCCCCGCACGACGTCGCCAAGCGGTAGCTTCGACAGGATCGCGACCCCGTTGAACCCCTTCTGGCCGTGGGTCTCCAGATGATAGCCGCGCGACTCGATCAGGTTGCGGGGAAAGCCGTCGTCTTGCGACTTGATCTCTTGCAGCACGGCGAGATCGGGCGCGGCCTCGTCCAGCCAACGGCCGAGGACCTCGGCACGGGCCTTGACGCCGTTGATGTTGAAGCTCGCGATCTTCATGTCCGGTCCATCCCCTGCAACAGGTCCATGCTAGCCCGCGCGCGACGCGAAAGGCAATCGGCGGGGCGGGCTCAGCCGTTGCCGCGCACGAACAGGCCGGCACCCTCGGCGGCGGCGCGCAGGGCCTTGGCCTTGTTCACCGATTCCTGCCATTCGGCCTCGGGGTCGCTGTCGTAGACGACGCCGCCGCCGGCCTGGATATACATCACCCCGTCCTTGACCACCGCCGTGCGCAGGGCAATGCAGAAGTCCATCTCGCCATTGGCCGCGAAATAGCCCACGCCGCCGCCGTAGACGCCGCGCTTTTCGGGCTCGAGTTCGTCGATGATCTGCATCGCGCGGATCTTGGGCGCGCCCGAGACGGTGCCCGCGGGCAGACCCGCCAACAAGGCCGAGAGCGCGTCGTGCCCAGGGGCGAGGTCGCCCACCACGTTCGAGACGATGTGCATGACATGGCTGTAGCGTTCGATGATGAATTTCTCGGTCGGATGCACCGTGCCGATCTTGGCCACGCGGCCGACATCGTTGCGGCCCAGGTCCAGCAACATCAGATGCTCGGCCAGTTCCTTCTTGTCGGCCAGCAGGTCCTGTTCCAGCGCCTTGTCGTCTTCGGGCGTGGTGCCGCGCGGGCGGGTGCCGGCAATCGGACGGATCGTCACCTCGCCATCGCGCAGCCGCACCAGGATCTCGGGCGAGGCGCCGACGATGTGAAAGGCGCCCAGGTCGAAATAGACCATGAACGGCGACGGGTTCATCCGCCGGAGCGAGCGATAGAGCGCGAAAGGCGGCAGCGGAAACGCCTGCGCCCAGCGTTGCGAGGGCACGACCTGGAAAATGTCGCCGGCGCGGATGTAGTCCCTGGCCTTTTCCACCGCCTGCTTGTAGCCGTCCTTGGTGAAATTCGAACGCGCCTCGCCGACCTTGGCGACAGAGCCCAGCGTGCGGCCCAGGCCCACGGCCTCGCGTTCTAGATCGCGCAGCGCATCCATCACCCGTTCGCCGGCCTGCGCATAGGCGGCGCGCGCCGACAGGCCCGCGCCGGCCCAGGCGGGCGAGACGATCGTCACCTCGCCCTTGACCCCGTCCAGCACCGCGACGACCGACGGGCGCATCAGCACCGCGTCGGGCAGGTTCAAAGGGTCGGGATTGGTCTGCGGCAGATCCTCGACCAGGCGGATCATGTCATAGCCCAGATACCCGAACAGCCCGGACGCGATCGGCGGCAGGTCGGCGGGCATGGTGATGCGGCTTTCGGCCAGCAGCGCGCGCAACTCTGCCAGCGCATGGCCGGGCAGATCGACAAAGGCGGCGTCGTCGAACCGCGCCTCGCGGTTGACGCGACTGGTGCCGCCCCGGCATTGCCAGATCAGATCGGGCTTGGTGCCGACGATGGAATAGCGCCCGCGCACCTCGCCGCCGGTCACCGATTCCAGCATGAAGCTGTCCTTGCGGTTGCCGACGATCTTCAGCATCAGCGACACCGGCGTGTCGAGGTCGGCCGCCAGCCGGGCGTAGACGAGCTGGTTCTCGCCGCGGGCCCAGCCGGCCTCGAACGCGGCGAAATCGGGGGTCAGCAGGGCGGATTGGGACACGTCCGGAGGCCTTTGGTTACGCGCACGAGATCAGCGGAAGGAAGTGTGGACCGCGTCGATGGCGGGCTGGTTCAGGGTGATCCCGGCCTCGGCGGTCAGGGCGTTGGCGAAATAGGTGTAGACGTCCTGCGCCAACGCGCCGCCGATCTGCTCGTCGATGGCGCCGATCAACCGTTGGGTCTGCGCGTCCTCGGGGTCGGCGGGCTGCGTGTCGCCCACCAGGCCCAGCATCAGTTGCTGGTCGCTCACCTGCACCACGGGCGTGCCGGCGGCCGAACCCATCAGCGATTCCAGCATCGTTTGCGGAATCTGCGTCAACCGGTCCAGCCGCGTCACATCGGCGTAGGTTTCGGGCGTGACGCCGTGCGCCTGGGCAAAGGCGTCGTTGCCCTGGCTGGACAGTTCGACGCTGAGGCTTTGCCCCAGGGTCATGAGCGCGGCGTTCACCGCCTCGGCGCGGGCGCCGGCGACGACAGCATCGCGGACCTCGTCCAGCGGGTGCGGCGTCGGCGGCGTCACGCTGTCGAGACGCAGCGCGAACAACCCGCCGTCGGACAGCGCGGTCAGTTCGGGGAAGTCATTGGTGGTAACGGCGGCGGCGGCACGGGCGAATTCGGTATAGGCCGCGATCCCCTCGTTCGACTCGGTGGTCCAGTCGATGGTGCCCAGTTGCATCGGCGTTTCGCCGGCGACCTGTTCCAGCGTGGCCCCGCCCGCCAGAATGTCGTCAAAGCTTTCCTGCTGGTCGGCGATCGCGCGGCGCGCCCGGTCGGCGGCCAGTTCGGCGCGCAGGTCGGCGCGCGCCTCGTCATAGGGGGTTTCCTGCGCGTTCAGGATCGCATTCATGCGAAACAGCGCCGGGCCCAGGGGCGAATCCGCCGGCCCCGCGACCTGCCCGGGCTCGGTCAACGCGAACACCGCCGCACCAGCGGCGCCAAGCTGGGCCTCGCTGACATCGCCCAGGTCGATGTCGTCCAGCGTCAGCCCGCGTTCGGCCACGATGTCCTCGAAGCTGGCGGTGCCGGCATCGAGACGGTCCCGGGCCGCCTGCGCGGCGGCCGCGTCCTGGAACACCAGTCGTTCCACCAGCCGCCGCTCGGGTTGCACATAGTCGCTGATGCGCTGCTGGTAGAGATCGCGGATCGCCTGCTCGTCCACCTCGACGGTGTCGAGCAACATCTCGGGGGTGATCCAGGCATAGGTGATATGGCGCGTTTCCGGCGCGGTGAACTGGTCGATATGGGCGTCGTAATAGGCCTGGACGGTGGCGTCGTCGGGCGCGGCGACGGGCGCCGGCAACTGATCCTCGCCCATCAGGAAGACCGTGAAATTGTGCCGGATCGCATAGAAATCGACCAGAGCGGTGCGCAGGCTCGCGGGCGTTTCGACCCCGCCCGAGGTGGCCGCCTGCAAGATGCCGCGCGCGGCTTCGCGGCGAACCTCGTCCTCGAACTCGTTGACCGTCATGCCGGCGTTTTGCAGCTGGAAGCGATAGGTGTCCATGTCGAAGGCGCCGCCCGGCCCCTGGAAGGCCCGGATGTCGCGGATCGTCCGGGCGACCTGATCGTCACCGACCGAGATGCCGACACGCGCCGCCTCGTTTTCCAGCGCCGCCTGGGTGATGAGCTGGCTGCGCACGCGCGCATCCAGCCCCGCCGCCTGCGCCATCGCCAGCGTCACCGGCTGGCCGACCTGCTGCTCGAAGGCACGCATTTCCGCTTGCAGCGCCCGGCCGTAGACCTGCGCGGTGATCGGCCGGTCACCCACGGTGGCGACGGCGGTTGCGCGCTGGCTCAGGAAATTGTCGATGCCGAATCCGCCGAGACCGGCGATCACCATCGCCAAAAGGACCCAGGCAAGGATCAGTTGCGCGCTGTTCTTCTTGGCCATCGTCGGACTCCGGCTGGCTGGACGGTCTCAGGGCTGGCCTTGTGTAGGGCCAAGCGCCCGGAGGGGCAAGCGGGGAACGCTGACAGGCTTGCGAGGTGGTCGGCCGGTCTCAGCCTTCGCCCCGGTCGCCCAGCAGGCGGTCGATGGGGGCGTAATCGTCGGTGAAGATCACCGGATCGCGCCCCTCGACAAGGGCCTGCACCGACGGCGCCGCAATGCGGATCGCATCGCCCGAGGCGTTGGTGATGCGCGTGCGGCCGGACGGGGTTTCGCCAGCGACCAGGATAAAGACCCGCCGGGTTTCGGCGGGGTCATGGGCGGGATCGGTCCAGACCTCGACCGAGGGCCAGACCTGCCGCGCCGTCGCCACGACCGAGGCCAGCACCTGAAGCCGGTCCATGTGGTCGATCACGTTCATCAGATAGACCCCGCCCGGGTTCAACCGGTCGTGCACCAGGGCAAAGAATTCGCGCGTGATCAGGTGTTGCGGCACCGCGATGTCGCCAAAGGCATCGCCCAGGATCACGTCATAACGCGCCGGATCGCCGGCCAGCACCTGGCGCGCGTCGGCGTTCAGGATGCGGTCCTGGCCCGGTTCATACCAGAACCAGCGCCGCGCGGCCTCGGTCACCGCGGGATCGAGTTCGGCCACCGTCACGCGCACCGGCGTGCCCGCGGCATGCCAGGCGCGCGGCACCGAATAGGTGCCGCCGCCGATCAGAAAGGCGCTCCAGTCCGGCCGGCCCTGCATCCGCATGGCAGGCAGCGCCGACAGCATCATCGCGTGCGCGGTCAGCAGCCGGGCGGGATCGGGGCTGGCGATGCCGTGCACCAGATGGTCCAGCACCATCAGCCGCGCCACCTCGGGGCCGCTGTCGTCGGCGATCACGCGGATGCAGAAATAGTCGCTCTCGACCGTGCAGGGATCGGGACGGGTCAGCCCGCCCGCCGCCAGCGCCAGCACCACCATCGCCGCCAACGCGCCCTGCCCCGCCCCCTTGAACCCGCCCGCCGACGCCAGCGAGGCGATCCCCAGCGCCGCATAGACCGCCGCGACCGTGGCCAGCGTGCCCACCGATCCCAGCCACGAGATAAAGACGAACCCCGCCGCCAGCGTGCCCAGGATCGCCCCCCAGGCACCGGCCGCAAACATCGCCCCCAGCGCCCGGCCCTTGCGCGCGGGGGCGCTGGCGACCGCGATCATCGACAGGATCGGCGCGGGCACCCCGGCAAAGAACGAGGGCAGGAAGAACACCAGCGCACTCAGCACGACGATCGCCGCGACCGGATCGGGCAAGGCCGCGATCACCGGACCCGCCGTGCCACGCAACGCAAACACCGCACCCGCCGTCGCCGCCGCCGCCGCCAGCAAGGCCCAGCCATTGGCCCGCAGTGCCGCGGCGGGCGGGCGCTCGGCCAGGCGTCCGCCCACCCAATGCCCGGCCGAAAACCCGGCCAGCACCACCGCGATGACCGAGGTCCAGGTATACAGCGACATCCCGACATAAGGCGCCAGCATCCGTCCGGCCACGATCTCGACGACCAGACTGGCGGCGGAAATTGCGGCCTGGACCGCGACCAGGACCCAAAGTCGATGCATTCGCCCCTCGTTTACCGGATTGTTGACCCTGCGCGAACAACCTTAGCCACGCGGCGCGCGAAAACGCAATCGCCGAGGCCGAGACAGCGGAATTGGCGCGGTCCAGGAAACGGTCCTTGCATGGATCGGGGACGTCAACACATTGTTTACATGTTACTTTTTTGGCGGAACTGTGGCAACATTATGGCATCCGACAAGATTTTCGTGACCGTGTGGACTGTAGACTTCTGCGCGGGGCGACCAGCCAGGAGATGTGACAGATGTTCAATTTCGGTGGATTGCAAAGCTTCGGGAGCGCCTGCAGGACGGTCTTCGAAACCATGGCCGGCGGGCGCGGCGGCCACGATGCCTGGGGGCGCGACGACGACGACCGCGGCCACAAAGGCGGGCGCGACGGCGACCGCGACGACCGGCACGACGATCACAAGGGCGATCACAGCGGGCATGGGGACCAGCATGGGCATGGCGACGATGACAATCATGGCGGTCATTCTGACGGTCACGACGGCCATGATGGCGGCCATGGTGGCGGCCATGGTGACGGGCAGGACTGCGGCGACGGCACCTGCAACGGCGCGGCGAACGGCGTGGACATCTCGATCCCCGAGAACGCCCATGTCGCGATCATGGTGATCGAGAACGACCCCAGCAACGACACCTATGACGATTACCTGCGGGTTTATGCGGACGATGTGCAGGACCCGTCGAATCTGAACGACTACATCGCCGCCGCCGAAGAGGAATACGCCGCGCGCGGCAACAGCCTCGATTCGTGCAAGGAGGTGATGAAGGTGGTGGTCGAAAACGACCAGCACCAGGTCATCAAGGTGCTCTACAAGGACACGGACGGCACCTTCACCGACCACGACCCCAGCCAGGGCGATCCCTCGGGCAACGGCGGCGCGAACGACGATCAGACGACCGACCACACCGGCGACGACGATGCCGACGGCGACCGCGACCATGGCGGCCATGACCACGACGAAAAGGGCCACGGCGACAGCGGGCACGGGGACCAGTCGTGCGGCGGGCTGTTCAAGTTCGGTCGCCACGACACCGAGGACCACGCCGCGCGCGACGATCACAACGACGACGACTCGGGCGACCACGGTCACGGCCACGGGCACCACTTCGCCTTTTTCTGAGCCGACGATCCGCGAGTGTTCAGGGCCGGGGCAGATTGCCCCGGCTTTTCACATGCCTGAGCACCAGATGGGTCTGCACCTGCGCGATCCCCTCCAGCCGGAAAAGCGTGCGTTCCATGAAGGCGTTGAAGGCGTCAAGATCGCGGCACAGGACCCGCAGGTGATAGTCCATCGCGCCGGTCGTGGCATAGCAATCCAGCACCTCGTCATGGCGCATCACCTCGGCGGTGAACCGTTCGACGATCTCGCGCGAATGGCGCGTCAGGGTCAGATGCAGGATCGCGTGAAACCCCAGCCCGGCGCGCGCCGCGTCCAGGTCGGCCCGATAGGCGCGGATGACGCCGGCATCCTCGAGCGCGCGCACGCGCCGCCAGCAGGACGAAGCCGACATCCCCACCCGATCCGCCAGTTCCTGGTTGGACAGCCGGGCATCCTGTTGCAACAGACTCAGCAACTTCCAATCCTGATCTTCCAACATGAGGCGCTCTTTCGGTCAATCTTTGCCAAGTTGGCCAACATGTTGGTTCATCCTTTCAAAAACGACAAGAGAAAGCGGTGTCTTTGACACCGCTTTTCACCCCGGCGGCGCTATCGTGCGACGAACAGGAGGCCCGCCATGACCGCCCATACCCCCGCCCTCGACGATTACGGCCTGGACGACCGCTATACCCGCCGCACGGGCCGAGTCTTTCTGACCGGCACGCAGGCGCTGGTGCGGGTGGTTCTGGACCAGGCGCGGCGCGACCACGAGGCGGGGCTGGACACCGCCGGGCTGGTCAGCGGCTATCGCGGCTCGCCGCTGGGCGGGGTGGACCTGGAGCTGTGGCGCCAGAAGTCCCGCCTGCAGGACGCCCGCGTCACGTTTCTGCCGGCCGTGAACGAGGACCTCGCCGCGACCGCCATCCTCGGCTCTCAGCAGGTCGAATCCGACCCGGCGGCGCAGGTGCGGGGCGTGTTCGGGCTGTGGTATGGCAAGGGCCCGGGCGTGGACCGCGCGGGCGACGCGCTGAAGCACGGCAATGCCTATGGCTCAAGCCCGCATGGCGGCGTGCTGGTGGTGGCGGGTGATGACCACGGCTGCGTCAGTTCCTCGATGCCGCATCAATCGGACGTGGCGTTCATGGCCTGGTTCATGCCCGTGCTGAACCCCGCCTCGGTGGCCGAGTTCCTGCCGTTCGGCGAATGGGGTTTCGCCGCGTCGCGCGCAACGGGGCTGTGGGTGGGATTCAAGGCCGTCTCGGACGTCGTCGAAAGCGCGATGTCGGTGGACCTGCCCGCCGACCGCGTGTTTCGCGCGCCCGACCTGCCCCGCCATGCCGACGGCCTGCACTACCGCTGGCCCGACCTGCCCGGTTTCCAGATCGAGGACCGGATGCAGGCCAAGACCCGCGCCATCCAGGCCTTTGCCGAGGCCAACCCCATCGACCGCGCCGAATACGCCCTGACGAACGCGCGATTCGGCTTTGTCACCACCGGCAAGGCGCATCTCGACCTGATCGAGGCCCTGCGGTTGCTGGGTCTCGACCGGGACGCCTGCGCACGGCTGGGGATCGACCTCTACAAGGTCGGCATGGTCTGGCCGCTGGCCCGCCGCGACGCCCTGCGCTTTGTCGAGGGCAAGGACGAGGTCATGGTGATCGAGGAAAAGCGCGGCATCATCGAGAGCCAGTTGAAGGAGTATTTCTACGACTGGGACGGCCAGAAACCGCACCACATGGTCGGCAAGACCGACGAGACCGGGCAGCGACTGGTGCCCTGGACCGGCGAGCTGTCGCCGCGTCTGCTGCTGCCGCTGATCGCGCGGCGGCTTCACCGGCTGTTCCCCGATCAGGACTTTCCGGCCCGGGCCCGGGCGCTGCTGGCGCAGGCGCCGCGCCTGTTGCAGGTCCCGGGTGCGACCCGCACGCCGTATTTCTGCTCGGGCTGTCCGCACAACACCTCGACCCGGGTGCCCGAGGGGTCGCGCGCCCTGGCGGGGATCGGGTGCCATTTCATGGCCAGTTGGATGAACCGCGAGACGACCTCGCTGATCCAGATGGGGGGCGAAGGGGTGAACCATGCGGCCGCGAGCCGGTTCACCGGGAAACCCCATGTGTTTCAGAACCTTGGCGAGGGGACGTGGTATCATTCGGGGTCGATGGCGATCCGTCAGGCGATCGCTGCCGGGGCGAATATCACCTACAAGATCCTGTATAACGACGCGGTGGCGATGACCGGCGGGCAGCCCGTGGACGGGCCAGTGAGCGTGCAGGCGATCGCCGCCGTGTGCCGGGCCGAGGGCGTGCAGCACATCGCCCTGGTGTCCGACGCCATCGACAAGTTCCGCCGCGCCGATTTCCCCGCCGGGACCCGTTTCCACGACCGCGCCGAAATGGACGCCGTGCAGCGGGACCTGCGCGGGGTCGAGGGCGTCTCGGTGCTGATCTACGAACAGACCTGCGCCACCGAAAAACGCCGCCGGCGCAAACGTGGCACCCTGCCGCCGGCGCCCCGCGTGCCGATCATCAACCCGGCCGTGTGCGAGGGTTGCGGCGATTGCTCGGTCGCGTCGAACTGCCTGTCGGTGGAACCGGTCGAGACCGACCTGGGCCCCAAGCGGCGCATCAACCTGTCCACCTGCAACAGCGACCTGTCCTGCCTGGACGGGTTCTGCCCCTCGTTCGTCACCGTCGCGGGGGCCGCGCGCCGCAAACCCGCGCCCGACGCCCGCCCCGACCTGGACGCGGCGCTGGCCAGCCTTCCGCTGCCCGATCTGCCCGCCCGGTCGGTCTGGGATCTGTTGGTCACCGGCGTCGGCGGCACCGGCGTCGTCACCGTGGGCCAGATCGCCGCGATGGCCGCGCATCTGGAAGGGCGCGGCGTCTCGGTCCTGGATTTCACCGGATTCGCGCAGAAATTCGGCCCGGTTCTCAGCTATCTGCGAATCGCCGCCCGGCCCGCCGATCTGACGCAGGTGCGCATCGACGCGGCCTCGGCCGATGCGCTGATCGGCTGCGACATCGTCGTGTCCAGTTCGCCCAAGGCCTCGGCCTGCCTGTCGCCCGCGACCCGCGCGGTGGTGAACCTGGCCGAGATGCCGACCGGCGACATCGTGCTCGATCGCGACGCCTCGCTGCGGGTTCCGGACCGGGTCGCGGCGCTCTCGGGCGCGGTCGGCCAACTGGGCACGCTGGACGCCGGCCGCCTGGCCGAGGGGTTGCTGGGCGACACCGTCTTTGCCAACATGATGATGCTGGGTTTCGCGTGGCAGTCGGGCCTGGTCCCCGTAGGGCTCGACGCCTTGCACCGCGCGATCGACCTGAACGCGGTCGCGGTCGCGGCGAACCGGCGGGCCTTTGCGCTGGGCAGGCTCGCGGCGGCGGACCCGGCGGTCTTCGCCGAAAAGCCCGCCCCCGTCGAATCCGCCGACGCGCTGGTCGAACGCCGCGCGGCGGCGCTGACGGCCTATCAGAACGCAGCCCTTGCCACGCGGTTCCGCAATGCCCTGACCCCGGTTCTGGGCGACGCCGATCTGACCCGCGCCGCCGCAAACAGCCTGTTCAAACTGATGGCCTACAAGGACGAATACGAGGTCGCGCGCCTGCACCGCGATCCCGCCTTTGCCGCGCGGATCGCGCGGGATTTCGGACCCGACGCGCGCCTGACCTACCACTTGGCCCCGCCCCTGCTGCCCGGGCGCGACGGGCGCGGGCGGCCGCGCAAACGCCGCTTCCCGGGCTGGGCTATGGGACCTGCCTTTGCCCTTCTGTCGCGGATGAAGGGGCTCAGGGGCACGGTTCTGGACCCGTTCGGGCATACCGCCGAGCGGCGCATGGAACGCGATCTGATCCCCTGGTTCGAGGGGGTCATCGGCCAGGCCGCCACGCTGGCAAGGAGCGACCGGCGCAACGACGCGCTGCGCGTGTTGCAGGCGCCAATGGGGATGCGCGGCTTTGGTCCGGTCAAGCGGGCGGCCGTCGAACGGGTCCAGGTCGAGGTGGCGGCGCTGCTGCGCGATCAGACCCAGGTGTAGCCGAACACCAGCCCGAAATCGCGCGCCGCCAGCGGGTGGTTGCCGCGTCGGGCCCCGCGCAGCCACAGCCGGCCGTGCACCTGCGTGTCGTCGAACCGCGCCGCGCTGGCAAAGGCGGCGGACTGGGCCCAGAAGCCGCCCAGAAACTCGGACCCGGTGAAATCCACGGCGCCCCCCTGGACCCGCGCAAAGTCCGCGTTGCCAAAGCAGATGAGGTCGCGGAAATCGCCGGCCGGCAGGAGCGCCGCGTCGAATCGGGCGATGCCGCGGAACTCGGCGCCCCGGAACGCGGTGGCGTCGTCAAAGCGCGCGCCGTCGAAGCGCGCGTCGTTGACGAACAGCGCGCCCGAAAAATCGGCCCCCGCAAAGTGACAATTCGAGAACCAGCTCAAACCCTCGAACCGGGCACCGCGTGCGCACACCGGCGCGCGGAATCGGGTGCCCGTGAAATCCGCCCCGCGCAGGGTCAGTCCGCTCAGGTCCAGGGGTTCGTCCACCGTCAGGCCGCGCAGGTCCTCGGCCTGGCCGTGGACCCAGGGGCGTCCGAGCGCGGCGCGGATCTCGGCGGCCCGCATCACGCCAGCGCCGGTTCGGCCAGCGCGATCACCGCCTCGGCCCAGGGATAGGCCAGATCGTCGGCCATGTCGTCTCCCGAGGCGTCATGCGTGACGCGCGCGCCCAGCAAGGTCGCGCCGGCGGCCAACATCATCTCTTCCAGGCGTTTGCCGCCGAAATTGAACGTCTCGGGGTATTCGCTGTCGCCCATGCCGAACACCGCGAACTGCACGCCCGCAAGATCCGGCGCCTGCGCGGCCATCGCCGCGCCGAACGGTTGGGCCGAGGCCGGCAATTCGCCGTCGCCATAGGTCGAGGTGACGATCAGATACAGCGTGCCCGTGTCAAACGATGCGGGCGCGAAATCGCACAGGTTGGTCACCGTGACATCGTGGTCGGACAGATGCGCGGCGATGTCCTCGGCCAGCATTTCGGCATTGCCGGTTTCGGTTCCATAGAGAATGGCGATCTGCATCAGTGTTCTCCCGTCTGGCGTGCGAGGCGCAGCATCCCCGCAAGATCTGTCATCTTGGCGCGCACCCGGCCCTCGGGCGCGGCGGCGCGTTCGGCGGCGTCGATGCGCAGCCAACCGGCGTAATCGGTGGCGCCCGCAAGCACCAGGCCAGGCCGACCCGGTCCCTGCGGCAAGTCGGCGGCGATCCGGGCGGCAATCGTCTGGGCGTCGGCGCGGTTCTCGGGGATCGTGCCGCGCGGGCCACGCCGCACCCAGCCGACAGCATAGAGTCCCGGCCCCAGCACGCCGTCTTCGGACGGGGCCCAGCCTGGCGCACCATCGAAGCCGATCGCGGTCAGAACCGTGTCGGCCTCCAGGGAGGTGCCATCGGCAAAGGCGACGCCCTCGACCCGGTCGCTGCCCAGAATGCGCGTCGGAACCAGGCCAAAGCGGAAGGTCAACCGCTTGCGCGCGCCCTCCGGGGCGTGGCCGTCGATCGCTTGCAGGGCCTCGACGATCTTGCCCTCGCCCGTCAGGTCGCGCACCGCGATCGCACAGCTTTCAAGCCGGCCGAGTTCCTTCAGCATCACCGGATCGAACTTGGCCGCTTCGGCGCGCGAACGGCCGACGATGGTGATCTCCTCGACCCCGGCGCCCGGGTCCAGCGCCATGTCCGAACCGTGGAACTCGTCTGGCCGCTTGGCCAGGATCCGCACCAGGTCCACCGCGACATTGCCGTTGCCGATGACCACCACGCGGCGACCGATCTGCGGAACCGGTTCGCCCGGAAAGCCGTTCCAGGCGCGTGTCACGGCACCCGAACCAAAGACACCGGGCAGGTCCTGCCCCGCGATGCCCAACCCGCGGTCCTGCGACAGACCGGTCGCCAGAACCACCGCGTCATAGGCATCGCGCAGCGCCTCAAGCGTCACGTCGCGGCCCAGCGTGACATGGCCCGCAAAGCCGATACCCTGGCGTTCGAACAGCCGTTCGAACTGCCGGATGACGCTTTTCGTTCCCTGATGATCCGCCGCCACGCCGTAGCGGATCAGGCCATAAGGCACTGGCAAGGCATCGAAAATCGTGATTTCGGCATCCGGGCGCGATTTCGCCAGCGCCTGGGCGACATAGCAGCCCGAGGGGCCGGCCCCGATGATCGCGACGCGGGGCATCACAGCCTCGCCCAGGGGTGCGGGCGCCCGGTCAGATCGACGTAGAGCGACTTTTGCGCCATGTAGGCGCGGATCCCCTCGCGCCCTTTCTCGCGGCCCAGCCCGGCGTCCTTTTCGCCGCCGAACGGGGTCGAGATCGAGAATTGCTTGTAGGTGTTGATCCACACCGTGCCCGTGGTGATCGCGCGCGCGACGCGATACGCGCGGGGAAAATCCCGCGTCCAGATCCCGCAGGCCAGGCCATAGGCGTTGTCCTCGGATTGGGCGATCACGTCCGCCTCGTCGTCAAAGGGCAACACGGCCAGAACCGGGCCGAAAACCTCGTCGCGGCAGAGCGCGGCGGTGTTGGGCAGGCCCGCCAGGATCGTCGGCAGATAGTAGCTGCCCTTTTCGAACTCCGCGCCCTCGGGGGGGGCGCCGCCACACAGGACCTCGGCGCCGTCAGCCAGGGCACGGGCGACGTGACCGGCGACCGCGTCGCGGTGGTCGTGATGGATCAGCGGCGCGACCTGCGTGTCCGCGTCGAACGGGTGGCCCACCACCAGCCGCCGGGTCGCCGCGACCAGCCGGGCGACGAAATCGTCGAACACCGCGCGCTGCACGAACAGCCGCGAGCCGGCGATGCAGCTTTGCCCGGTCGAGCTGAAGATCCCGTAAAGAACCCCCGCGACGGCAAGGTCCAGATCGGCGTCGGCGAACACGATGGTCGGGGATTTCCCGCCCAGTTCCAGCGACACCGGCATCAGCTTTGCCGCCGCCTGCGCGGCGATGCCGCGCCCGGTCGTGGTGCCGCCGGTGAAGCTGATCTTGCGCACCAGGGGATGCGCGACCAGCCGGTTGCCGACCGCGCGCCCCGATCCGGGCAGCACCGAGAACAATCCCTTGGGCAGCCCGGCCGCGTCGATGATGCGCGCAAGCTCCAGCGCCGTCAGGGGCGACCAGCTTGCCGGTTTCAGCACCACCGCGTTGCCCGCCGCCAGCGCCGGCGCCACCTTCTGGGCGTCCGAGGCGATGGGCGAGTTCCAGGGCGTGATCGCGCCGACGACGCCCAGGGGCTCGTGCACCGACAGCGTCAGATAGTCGCCGCGCGGCACGGTCATCGTGTCGTCCAGCGTTTCCAGCGCGGCGGCCATGTAGCGGAAGGTTCCCGCCGCCGAGCCCGCCAGCGCCGCCGTCTCGCGCAGGGTCTTGCCCGTGTCGCGGCTCTGGATCTGGCTGATGCGCTGGATGTTGGCCTCGATCCCGTCGGCGATGCGGGTCAGCAGCCGCGCGCGCTCGTGCGGACGCAGGGCGCGCCAGGCGGGGTCGGCCTGGGCCCGCGCGCCGGCTTCGATCGCGGTATCGACCTGCGCCGCGCTGGCGCCCGCGAGCACCCGGTTCACATCGCCATCGGCGGGAAAAACAGATGTGATTTCATCGCCCTCGCCCGCCACCCACTGGCCGGCCAGAAACAGGCGCCCGTCCGGAAGTTCGGTCATATCGCCACCTTGCGGGTTCGGTTCAGGACCGCGCGCGCGACGGAATAAACGGTCGTCACCGAGGTCTTGGGATTGTCCGGCGAGGGGTTCCCCTCGATCCGGATGGTATAGTTCGCGGCGCCGGCGCGGACGGTGTATTCGTGGATGTTCCTGGTCACCTCGGGGTCGGCGATCAGGCGCACCTGCGTCGCCTCGAACCCCAGACCGGCCAGCGCCAGGGTCGCGGCGACATTGGCATTCTTGGGGTATTGCGTGGCCGCATCCCGGGCGTTGCCGGTGAAAAAGACCGCTTCACGGGTCAGCGCGGGCAGGTCCAGAAGATCCTCGGCCGGGGTGCCCGACCAGGCCATGGGCGGCTTGCGGCCCGAATAGGTGACGCTTTCGATCCCCGAGGGGCGCAACGCCGACAGGATATCGACCCCGCCGATGGCGCCCGCGGGCAAGGTGATGCGCGTGCCGCCCTCGGCCGCGGCCCGTTCCACCGCATCGAGCAGCGCCGCGTCCGCCAGCGCCCCGATCGAGACGATCAGAACCTCGATCCCGGCGCGCAGCACGGCGGTGGCATGGGCTTGCACGGCGGCGTGGCCCGCGCATTCGACCACCAGGTCGGGCCGCGCCTGGATCAGTGGCGCCGAATCCGTGTAAACCGCGCTTTCGCCAGCGAAATCCTGCGCCAGGGCGGTGCGGGTCGCGTCGGCGAATTCGGGCAGGGACACCACGCTGACGCGCGAGATGGCGGCGTTTTCGCGCGCCAGGACCCCCATCAGCGTGCGGGCGATGTTGCCATATCCAATGAGACCCAGATGCATCACGCCACCTTTCCCGCGGCGCCCGCCGGCGGTCCGGCGAAGCTTTCGGCAAAGGGACCGATGGCCAGCATGTCCACCTCGATCAGCACGGGGCCGGGTTCGGCCAGCGCCGCGTCCAGCGTGGCGGCGAAATCGGCGATCGCGGCGACCTTGCGATGCGCCAGCCCGATCGAGGCACAATGCGCCCCGAAATCAGGCGTGTGCAGCGCGGAATAGTGATACCGGCTGTCGTATTGGGCGTCCTGGATGTTGCGGATGACGCCATAAGCCTTGTCGTTCATCAGCACATAGACCAGCGGGGCCTGTTCCTCGACCGCGGTGATCATCTCGGCGATGCCCAGTTGCGTGCCCCCATCGCCCAGCAGCACGATGGCCTTGCGGTCCGACGCGAGGGCCGCGCCGATTCCCATCGCCACCCCCTGCCCGATGCCGCCCCCCAGCGCGTGCACGCCCAGATGCGGTTCGGCGACCCGCACATAGCGGTTGCCAAAGGTCGAGTTCGAGATCGTCACGTCGCGCACCCAGGGGTGCCGCCCCTCGGCCACGCGCTCGCACAGGGTTTCGGCCAGCGCCTCGTAGGGGCCCAGCCGGCTGCGCAGCGCGCCTTCGGACTGGGCGCGCGCGGTGGCCACGTCAAAGGCCAGGTTCGGGTCCACCTCGAGCCGGGCGGGCAGACGATCCAGCAGGCGGCGCAGGGTTTCGGCGGCATCGCCGTGGGCGAACAGGTCCACCGGATAGTTGCGCCCGCCCTGGCTGGGTTCGGCGTCGATCTGGGCCAGCGGCCGCGGCAGGCGCATGGCGTTGTTCAGCGTCTCGTTGCCCCTGAGGCGCGAGCCGACGACCAGCATGAAATCCGAACGCGCATACAGCGCCTGCGCCTCGGGGGTCATGTTGAAGGCCCCCAGATTGGCCGGGTGATCCTCGGGCACGATGCCGCGTCCCTGGGTCGAGGTGACACAGGCGAACCCGCGCGCGACCAGTTCGCGCGCCTCGGCGCAGGCGCCGCGCGCCCCCCCGCCCAGCCAGAGGATCGGGCGCCGGGCCTTCAGCACCATCGCCGCCAGCGCGTCCAGCGCCGCGTCCGAGGCCCGGGGCCGCTGCGGTTCCGGCGCGAACACCGGGGCCGCCCCCTCCATCCGGGCGCGCTGCACGTCCACCGGGATTTCCAGCGCCACCGGGCCGGCCGGGGCCGAAACCGCCGCCGAAACCGCCGCCGTCAGCGCGCCGATGGCGCCGCCCGCGCTCCACATCCGCACATAGGTCTTCGAGATGCCCTTGAGCATCTCGTGCTGGCGCGGCACATCGTGGATCGGCGCACGGTCGCGGTCGGCAAAGGCCAGATCCACGGTCGAGGTGATGTGCAACAGCGGCGTGCCGGCGGTCAGGGCCTCGACCTGGGCGCCGGCCGCGTTGCCCGCCGCCGTTCCCGTCGAGGTCAGGACCACCCCCATCTTGCCCGACACCCGCGCATAGGCGTCGGCCATGTTCATCGCCCCGGCCTCGCCCCGGGCGGGAACGAAGCGGATGCGCCCCTGGCGCGCCACGGCGTCCAGGATCGGCATGTTGTGGATCGAGATCACGCCGAACATGACCTCGGTGCCGATCTCGGCCAGATAGCGGGCGATGAATTCGCCGACGGTCTCGACCGTCACGCTGGTGTCCATTTTCATCGCTTCCCCCCTCAGATGTGACGCGACAGCCCGCCCGAAACCTCGAGCTGGGCGCCAGTGATGTAGCTGGCCGCCCGCGAGCCCAGAAAGGCGATGGCGGCGGCGGCTTCTGCCGGATCGCCCAGACGGCCCAGCGGAATACCTTTGGATCGGGCGAGATCGCCATACCATTCCTCGCGGCTGACCGACTGGTCGGCGCGGGCGGCAAAGCGGCGGGTCCATTGGCCCGAACTGACAAGCCCCAGCAGGATCGAATTGACCCGCACCTCGGGTGCCAGCTCGATGCTGAGGGATTTCAACAGGTTCTGCACGCCCGCGCGGGCCGACGCGGTGCAGACCATGTGCGGTTCCGGCTGGGTCGCCAGCAGGGAATTCACCGCGATGATGGCCCCCCGGGCGGCGCGCAGCATCGGCAGGAAGGCGCGCGTCGGGTTGATCTGGCTGAACAGCTTCAACTCGTATTCGGCGCGCCAATCGTCGTCCGAGGTGTCGGCAAAGGTGCTGACCCGGCCCTGACCGGCGTTGTTGACCAGCAGGTCGCAGCCGCCAAAGCGTGCCTCGACCGCGGCGGCAAAGGCGTTGACGCTGGCCGCGTCCAGCACGTTCACGGCCTGCGCCAGCACCCGGTCGGCGCCAAAGTCGCGGACCAGAACCGCCGCCACGTCCATCAGACGCCCCTCGCCGCGCGCGCAGAACGCGACCGAGGCCCCCTGCTCGAGCAGCAGCCGCACCGTCGCCAGCCCGATGCCCGAGCTGCCGCCCGTCACCACCGCGACCTGTCCCTCATAGGGCGGTTTCATGCCTTTGCCCCTTTCGCAAGTTCGGGAAAGCCCGGATCGGGGCGGCCCTGCATCACGGTGCGTTGCGCTGTCGTCGGCGCCCCGGCCGTCATCCACTGATCCATCTTTTCCGGCACGTCCCGCGGCCAGACCTGGGCCTGATGCGTGGCCTCGTCGATCTGCTGCAACTCGCTGGTGAACTCGATGCAGAACCCCGAAGGCGAGACGAAATAGGCAAACGGGTTGTTGCCCGGCCCGTGACGGCCCGGCCCCCAGGTGGGCACGATGCCCTTTTCGCGCATCCGCCCGATCGAGCGCATGAATTCATTGATCGACGGCAGCTCGAACGCGACATGGTTCACGCTGGCATAATGGCCGCGCACCAGCGCGATCGAATGGTGGTCCGAGGCACAGCGCAGGAACACCATCTGATCGGCGCTGTAGTCGGACACGCGAAAGCCCAGCGAGCGAATATACCAGGCTTCGAGCCCCTCCATGTCGGCGGTGTTCAGCACCACATGGCTGACCTTGCGCGGGCGCGCCCAGTGCGGGGCCTCGGGCAGGCTGCGGGCCTCGGCGCGGAATCGCAGACGGCGATGGTCGGGATCGAGGATCTCGAACCCCCAGCCACCGACCCAGTCGTCAAAGGCGGCGGGCGCGCCCAGCACGGTGGCGCCCTCGGCGGTCGCATGGGCGTGCAGGCGCGCGACCTGGTCGCGGTCGTCCATGGCGAAATCGACATGGTCGATGCCATAGACCGGCCCGTCCTTCAGGCCATAGAGAAAGGCGTTCGTGCCGGTGCCGCGCAGCCAGACGGTGCCGGGTTCCTCGGCTGCCAGGTCAAGACCCCAGCTGTCGGTATAGAACGCTTTGGTGGCCGTGATGCCGGGCGCGCGCATGACGATGCCACGCAGGGCACCCACAAGATGGTCGCTCATCGGATTGCTCCTGTCGGGGCGCAGGCAGCCTGCGCGAGAAGGGTTTCGGCCAGCGCCCTGGGCGCCTGCAACGGCAGCGCGTGGCCACAGTCGGGCACCAGGGTCAGCCCCGCGGGGTTCGGCAGGGCGGCATGGGCGCGCCGGGACTGTTCGGGCGGGGTGACGATATCCTCGGCGCCGACGATGACAGCCGTGGCTGTGGACAGGCTTGCGCAATCGGCCGCCAAATCGCCCGAGGCCAGCATCCGCATGGCCTGTGCATAACCCGGAAGGGTCACGCTCTTCATCGACGCCTCGACCGCCGCAACCAGGGCGGGATTCGCCTCGGGTCGGTGGATCAGGCGCGGCGCGCGGGATTTCGAAAATTCAACCGGACCAAGAGCTTGAAGATCATCGATCCGTGCCTGGTGACGCGACGCCAGGGTTTCCCCCGGGCTCACGCCGCCCCCTTGCGCGCAGGACACCAATGTCAGGCTTTTCAGCGCCTGTGGATAATTTCGTGCATAAGATGCGGCGATCAGCGTGCCGAGGGAGTGCCCGACACAATGAAAGTCTGACAATTCAAGAGCATTTGTCAGGCGTTCCAGCGCGGCGGCGTAGTCCCGCGCGACGGGCCAATCCTGCGCCAGCGGGGCCGAGGCGCCGTAGCCCGGTGCATCCCAGGCAATCAACCGCCAGCCGGGCAAATGCGTGGCCAAGGCCTGCCAACCCGCCGCGCGCGAGCCGATGCCATGCAGACACACCAGCACCGGCCCGGCCCCGGGGCGCTCGCGCCAGGCGATGCCGCCGGTGTGCTGATCGCGCCAGTCAGCCATTGAACACGAACCCGTTGTTCACCGGCAACACCTGGCCGGTCAACGTCAGCGCCGCCTCCGAGGCGAGGAAGACGATGGTGCCCGTGATCTCGTCCGCGGCCTGGGGGCCGGGAACGGCCCGGCCCTCGGCATAGAGACGGTGCCGGGCCTCGGGGACATAGTCGGTGCTTTCGGTGGTCAGGATGCCCGGCGCGACGCAGGTCACCCCGACGCGGTCCTTGCCCAATTCGCGCGCCAGGGACCGGGTCATGGCCATCACCGCCCCCTTGGACGCGGTATAGGACAGCAGGTTGGGCGCGCCCCACAGCGCGGTATCCGACGCCACGTTGACCACCCGCCCCGACCCCGAAGCGCGCAGCAGCGGCGCGACCGCCCGGGTCATCAACCAGGTGCCGCGCACGTTGACCCGCATCACCCGGTCCCAGAGTTCGAGCGCGATGTCCTCGAATCCCATGCCGCCCACATCGGTCGCGACGGCACCGTTGTTGACCAGCGCGTGCAGCACGCCCTCGCGCTCGGCGATCCGCGCGGCCAGCGCCTCGATCGCGGCGGGATCGCCCAGATCGACGGGTTCGGCCCGGCCGCCGACCTCGGCCGCGGTCGCCTGAACCCCGGCCAGGTCGATGTCGGCCAGCACCAGCCGGGCGCCCGCGGCGGCACAGGCGCGGGCGATCTCGCGCCCCAACCCGCGCGCCGCGCCGGTGATCAGCAAGGTGCGCCCGGCCAGCGTCATTCCGCCGCCACCTGGGCCTGCTCGGCCTCGATCTGCTCCTTGGCGGCGCGCGTCAGGATCTGGCGAATGCGGCTGACGCCGACGTCGTGCTGATACAGCATCTCGCGGCGGCGCGCGTCGTCCGGCATCCCCTCGAGCATGACGCGGTCCTGTTCCAGGACGTTCCAGTGATGCTCTTCCAGTTTGGCGCGATAGAGGAACCGCCAGCTCGAGGCCGCGAGGCCCGTCACCTTGCGCAGCCGCCAGAAGAAGACCTTGCAGGTGGTGGCATCGACCGGCGTCGCAAAGCCGACGATGCGCATGTTGCCCCCCGGCCCGGCGGCGGGCGGATAGGGAATGTCCAGGAAGCAATACATGTTGCCCGGATGCACCACGAATTCCGACCAGTCGAAATTGTCGCCGACCTGCCCCACGCGGGTGATGTGGAACCCGTGCTCGGTCTTGTCCAGCTTCATCAGGTCCTGCTTGGAACCATAGGCCAGAGTGAAGCTTTCGGAATGCAGGTAGCAGCCGTGCATCGGGTCGGCGAGGTTGTCCAGCGCGTAGCGGTAGTTCGCTTCCCAGACCGAGGTGCACAGGAACCCGGTCCATTCGCCGCCGGTCAGTTCGGGCGGCATGACCAGTTCGGGCGGTTCGGGCTGGGTCACCGAGGGGACATAGACGAAAACCGCGTCCGAATGTTCGGTCACATGAAAGGATTTCAGCGCCTTGCGCCCCTCGAGCGCGCATTCCGGCATGGCCGGAACGCGCACCACCACCCCCTCGCCATCGACGACGACGCCGTGATAGCGACATCCGATGTTGCCTTCGTGGATCTCGCCATAGCTGAGCGGGGCACCGCGGTGGGGGCAAAAATCCTCGATGCACTTGATCGTGCCGTCAACCGACCGCCACAGAACCAGTTTCTGGCCCAGAAGGACGGCGCCATAGGGGCGGGTCGATTTGATCTCGACCGATTTGGCGACGGGATACCACTGGCCCAGCAGGCCGGTATTCACGCGGTCTTCGATCAGGGCTTTCTTGTCGGGAAGGGCGGTCATGGGAACACCTCTGGCGAGAGTTGCGGGCGGCGGATGGGCCGGTTGCCCATCCGGCGGGCTTTCCAGGGTCGGAAGGGGCGGCACGCCCCTTCGCTTTGCGATCAGCCGGCGGCCTTGGACCCTTTGGGGCGCGGAATCTTGGCGACAGGATGCTCGGGCGGATAGGTGGGCGTCACCGGCTTGGGGTTGCCGATCAGGACGCACATCAGCGCCTCTTCGATCCCTTCGTTGCGCAGACCGCGATAGACACCCGGCGGCACCGACACCAGGTCGCGTTCGGTCAGCACGGTTTCCACCATCTCGCCCTTGTGCTCGATGAAGAAGCGGATCTTGTGGCCCTTGAGGATGAAGAAGATCTCCTCGGCGTCGCGGTGGATGTGCAGCGGCCCTTCGCAACCGGCGGGCAGCACCATGGTGGAAAAGGTGAAATGCTCGGCCGGAACCACGTTTTCGTCGGCATCGACCCCGGTCGCGCCAGTGCCGACATAGCGCATCTGCGCGCGCCGATAGACCGGGTCGTAATCGGCCTGGAATTTCAGCGCGTCCCAGTCGAGGGTGCGGGTCGCATAGGTCGCGGTGCGGCTCTGGATCCAGCTTTCCAGCGTCTTGCCCTCGGGGATGACCACGTCATCGGGTTCGATCGAGGGGAATTTCATGGGAGCGGTGCTCATGGGTGACTCCTGCGGTTTCGGAGGGGGCGCGGCGGGCTTTCAGGCCTGGCCGCGAGGGAATTCAGTGGTCCTTCTTGGGGATGTAGTGCAGCAGCCGCTCTTCCGCCCAGACCAGGACCGAATAGAGCGCGATGCCGATGATCGTCAGCAGCACGATGGCGTTGAACACCATCGCCGCGTTGGCCTGCCCGCCGCCGTAGCTGATGAGAAAGCCAAGCCCGGTGTTTCCGCCGACCAGTTCGCCCACCGTCACGCCGATCACGGCCAGCGTCGAGGCGATGCGCAGCCCCGCCATGAGGTTGGGCAGGGTCGAGGGGAATTCGACCTTCTTGAAGATCTCCCAGCGGGTCAGCGAATAGGCGCGCGCCAGGTTGACCATGTCGCGGTCCACCGTCTTCATCGCCGCCAGCACGTTCACCAGGACCGGAAAGAAGACGATCAGCACCGTGACCAGCAGCTTGGGCGTGGAATTGTAGCCGAACCACATGATGAACAGCGGCGCAAAGGCGACCTTGGGGGCGATCTGCAAGGCCAGGATATAGGGCGACAGGACGCGCTCCCAAAAGGCGGACAACCCCAGCAGATAGCCGATCGCCGCGCCCAGGCCCGAACCGATGGCAAAGCCCAGGACGGTGAAAATCGCGGTCGAGGCCAGGTTCGCGATCAGATTCTCGCGGCGATACATCCGGCCCAGTTCCGTCAGCATGTCGGACACCGTGGGAACGATGTATTTGGGCACACCCAGCGCCGGCGGCAGAAACTGCCAGACCAGCAGCAGCAGGGCCAGGATCGCCACGGCGACGAATTTCTGCGTGGTGGCTTGCGACATCGGGGGTCCTCGGAAGGCTTGGGGACAGGCAAGGGAACCCCGCCGCCATCGGTGCGCGATGGCGTGACAGCGGCGGGACGCGAGGGTGCGTGGCTCAGTTCGCGATGAACTGGTTGGTGTAGGCGTCTTCCACCGGGACGGCGCCGGTCACCAGATCGTTCGCGACATAGAAGTCGTCGGCGGCCTGCAATTGCGCCGGATCGAAGGCTCCCAGCGGGCGGTCCCCGTCGGGCGCGTAGACGCTGTCCACATACATGCGCATGATGCGTTCGATCTGATCGACGGCCTCGGCATGGCGCGGCACCAGCGTGACATAGTCGAGCGCGGCCTGGTGCGGATCGGCCATGATGTCACGCACCGCGTGCAGCGTGGCGTTGACAAATCCCTGCACCGCCTCGGGGTGGCTGGCGATATAGGCGTCCGAGGCGATGATCGCCTGGGCCTGCGACGGGAAGTAGTTGCGCGCGGGCGTCACGGTCAGCGGCACGCCGGCGTCCTCGATCGCGACGATCCATTCCGGCACGCCCGACATCGCGTCCAGGGCTCCGCCGATCATGTTCTGGATGATGCCGCCCGGGCCAAGCGCCTGGACGTTCGCGTCCGACCGGGTGATCCCCTCGGTCGCAAGCACCGCCACCAGGTTGTAGAAGGTCGTGTCCTGGAAGCCGATCACGCCGATGTCGCGGCCACGCAGATCGGCCACGCCGTTGATGCCGCGATCGTTGCGCCAGGCGATCTGGGTGATCCCCTGCCCGCCCAGCAGCGCGACGCCGCGAATGGCCAGCCCGTTGGCGCGCACGATCAGCGCGGTGTCGCCCATGCCGCCGCCCAGGTCGGCGTTGCCCACGGCCACCTGCGTCGCCACGTCGGCGCCGCCCTGCCCGGTGCGGAAGGTCACGTCCAGCCCCGCGTCGGCGTAATAACCCTTGCCCAGGGCCAGTTGGAACGGCGCAAAGGCCGGCAGGAAATCGGGCGCCGGGAACAGGTAGGTCACCGCCGTCTGCGCGGACGCGGCAAAGGCCGAAACCGCCAGTGTGGCGGCGGCGGCAAGGCCAAGGATCGTCTTCTTCATGGTTCGTTCTCCCGTTGGTTGGTCTTGAGGGGGTCAGGCCGCGCGCTGATCGAGGCGCAGCAGCGTGAAGATCTCGCTGGCGTGCTGATGAATTTCGGGCATCTGGCGGCGATGCAGCGGGTGCGCGCGGTCCGGCAGGTCGATCGGGATCTCGCGCATCACGGTGCCCGGACGCTCGGACAGGACCAGCACCCGATCGGACATGATGACGGCCTCGGACAGGTCATGCGTGATCAACAGCGTGGTAATCCCGGCCTCCTGGATCGTTTCCGCGAAACTGTTCTGGATCAGCAGCTTGGTCTGCGCGTCCAGGGCCGAGAACGGCTCGTCCAGCAAGATGATCGCGGGGTCGATCGCCAGCGTGCGCGCCAGCGCCGCGCGCTGCCGCATCCCCCCCGACAATTGATAGGGATAGTGGTCCTCGAACCCCTTCAGGTGGCAGCGGTCCAGTTCGAACAGCGCGCGCTCGCGGCGCTCGGCCTTGGGCACGCCGCGCGATTCCAGCCCGAATTCGACGTTCTTGATGATGGTCCGCCACGGCAGCAGAAGGTCCTTCTGCAACATGAAACCGACATGCGGGTTGGGTTTGGTCACCACCTCGCCCGACACGCGGACCTCGCCGCCGGTCGGTTGGTAAAGCCCCGCCGTCATGCTGAGGATCGTCGATTTGCCACAGCCCGAGGGGCCGACGACGGCGACGAATTCGCCCTCTTCGACCTTGAAATTGATGTCGCGAACGGCGGTCAGGTCCTTGCCGTCGGGCAAGGTGAAGGTCTTGGTGACGCCCTTGAACTCAAGCGCCATACCCGTGCTCCAGATAGGCGGAGTCCAGATCGGCATTCAGCGCGGCCAGCTCGGATTCGAGCAACCCGAGGTCCCAGTCGCTGCGCCCCGACAAGGGCGCGACCAGGCCACGCGCCTTCAGACCCTCGGCGACCCGGGCGAAATCGGCGCCCTTTTCGGCCAGAAGCTCCATCATCGCCTCGGCCAGCGCGGTTTCGGCAGCGGTCAGCGGACGGCCCAGCGACTGATGGGCCAAGGCCGGGCGGCTGGTGTCACGGGCGCGTTGCGAAAGGCGGTCCTTGAAACTGTCCATCGTGGCTCCTCCGGTCTCAGGGCGTGGGCGTCGGCCCATGTGTTCATATATTAACAGCATGTTCATTATTGGCTGGCTAGCGGCGCGGGTCAAGAAAAAAACCGGGCCCGCCACACATTCCTTCATAACCTGCTCAAATTCCAAGCGTCCCGCGCGGATTGCGGCGGACGGACGAAGCCCCTATGCTGGAATCTGTTCAATATTGAAGGCTTTGACCGTGCCCGATACCGATCTGTCCGAGACCGACACCGAGTCCGGCCCCGAGTCCGCCGCCTATTCCGTTCCGCCGGTGCACCGCGCGTTCACCCTGCTGCGCCACATCGCGGCCGGGGGGCGGTGCCGCAATGCCTCGGCCACGGCGCGCGAACTGGGCATCAACCGCACCACGCTGATCCGCCTGCTGCACACGCTGGAAGCCGAGCGGATGATCGAATCGGTCGATGACGGGCTGAGCTGGCAACTGGGCCCGGGCATGATCGTGCTGGCGGCCGAGGCGCTGAAGTCGCGCGATGTGGTGCGGGTGGCGCAGCCGGTCATGGCGCGGCTGGCGGCAGATCTGGGGCTGTCGTCGCACCTGGGCGTGCTGGACGGGCGTGACATCATCTATCTGCTGCGCGAGACGCCGAACACGCATCTGGTGTCCAACGTGCGCGAAGGCTCGCGCCTGCCGGCGCACGCGACCACCGTCGGGCGGGTGCTGCTGGGCCATCTCGCGCCCGAGGATCTGGACCGGCTTTACGGTGATGCGGTTCTGGCCCGGGCGACGGACAAGACCTCGACCACGCTGGCGGCGCTGCGCGCGCAGATCACCGCCGACCGGGCCCGGGGCGCGGCCTGGAGCGCGGGCAATTTCGAACGCGGCATCGGGTCTTGCGCGGCCGCGATCCGCGATCATCGGGGGCGGGTGGTGGCGGCGGTCAACGTGACCGGGCCCGAAGACCGCTTTGCACCCGACACGCCCCAGGCCGCGCTGATCGAAGCGCGGGTGCGCGCGGCGGCCGACGAGATCTCGCGCGGGTTGGGTCATTCGGGGTGACCCGCGCGGGGGCCCCGGCCGAACCGCCTGACGCGCAAGGACGCACGCAATTTTGCCCAAGAGGTGCCGCATGACCCCTGCCCTGCAAAGCCACGCAACGCTTGCCCTCTGCCGTCTGGCACCGGTGATCCCGGTTCTGGTGATCGAGGACCCGGCCCACGCGGTCCCGCTGGCGCGGGCGCTGGTCGGGGGGGGGCTGCCGGTGCTGGAGGTGACATTGCGCACGGATTGCGCGCTCGAGGCGATTTCCCTCATGGCGCGGGTGCCCGGCGCGCGGGTCGGCGCGGGCACGGTGCTGGGCGCCCATGACGCCGAGCGGGCCCGCGCGGCGGGCGCGACCTTTGCGGTGTCGCCCGGATCGACGCCGGGGTTGGTCGCGGCGTGCACGGCACTGGACCTGCCGCTGTTGCCTGGCGCCGCGACGGCGAGCGAGGTGATGGGCCTGCTGGAGCAGGGCTATCGGACGATGAAGCTGTTCCCGGCCGGACCGGTCGGGGGGCCGGACCTGCTGAAGGCGCTGCACGGCCCCTTGCCGCAGGCGATCTTCTGCCCGACGGGCGGGATCGGGGTGCAGAATGCCGGGGCCTATCTGGCGTTGCCGAACGTGGCCTGCGTGGGGGGCAGCTGGGTGGCACCGAAACCGGCCATGGCGGCGGGCGACTGGGCGGCGATCGAGGCGCTGGCCCGCACGGCGTGCGCCTTGCGGGTGCCGTAGAAAAGGGGCGGGAGACGGGGGGCGGCACGCCGCCCCTTGGGGCACGCCCCCCTTGAAAATCCCCGTCGCCAGCACCGCCCCCGCTGCATCGCGGCCGTCAATCGAAGCGGCCGCCCCGACCTGCACCTTTGGCGAAACGGGCGGCACCGGCGGTGCCCTCGGTCAGGGCCATTCCGGCGCTGCGCCATTCGCGGCGCAGCGCGGCCGCCAGGTCGGCGGGCGCCATCCGGGCGGACAGGAAATCGGCGCGGAGGCAGCCTTGCGGGAACCGGCACAGCGCCTGGGCGAGATCGAGTGCCTCGGCCAGCGCCCGACCGGGCGCGCTGACGCGGTCGGCCAGTCCGATCCGATGGGCCTCGGGCGCGGCGACGGGGCGGCCGGTCAGGATCAGATCGTTCGCGCGGCCCTGCCCGACCAGGCGCGGCAGGCGCACCGTGCCGCCGTCGATCAGGGGCACACCCCAGCGGCGGCAGAAGACGCCGAATTGCGCGTCGTCGGCCATGACCCTGAGGTCGGACCAGAGCGCAAGCTCCAACCCGCCCGCGACCGCCGACCCTTCGATCGCCGCGATCACCGGTTTTGCCAGCATCAGCCGCGTGGGTCCCATCGGCCCTGCGATCGGTTGCGTGAGCGGGTCCCAGTCACCGGGAATGTCGAGCCCTGCGATCCAGCCCGCGCCGTCGCCGGCCGAGACGGATTTCAGATCGAACCCGGCGCAGAACGACCCGCCTGCGCCCGTCAGCACGGCGACATCCACGCCATCGTCCGCATCGAAGGCGCAGAGCGCCTCGAAGAGCGCGCGCGCCAGCGCCGGGTTGACGGCGTTGCGCGCCTCGGGGCGCGCCAGTGTGACAATCCGCACCCGGTCGCGGGTTTCGAGCGTCAGCATGTCAGACCTCCTCGATTTCCAGCACGCCCTCGACGGCGCGCAGCGCGGATTTCAGCACCGGGGTCACCGGAACCTTCAACCCCGGGTCGATTTCGATCTCGCCACCGTCCTCGGGGTTGGGCACGCACAGGATCAGCGGGCCAAAGGCCTTGCGCGGGGCTTGCGCGGTCTGCGAAAGGATCGCGCGCAGCTCGTCGAGCGCCGCGGCCGTGTCGAGCCGCACCTTGAGCCCGGCGGCGCCCGCGTCCGCGACCAGATCGTCGATCGGCATCGCGCCGCGCGCCAGCAGCTTGAGACTGTCGCCCTCCATCGTCGCCTCGACCGTCAGCACGACGTTCATGCCCGGCTCGAGGTAGGCGCGCGCGGCCTCGAGCGTTTCCGAGAACACCGTCACCTCATAAAGACCGGTCGGATCGGACAGTTGCACGAAGGCAAAGCGGTTGCCGCGCGCCGACTTGCGTTCCTGGCGCGACGAGACCGAGCCGGCCAGCTTCCGGACCGTGCCGCCGGCCTGCGCCAGCCGCGTGAGTTCGGCCAGCGTCACGACATCCTTGCGCTTGAGCGCGGCCGCGTAATCGTCCAAGGGGTGCCCCGACAGGTAGAAGCCGATCGCCGCGTGTTCCTGCGTCAGGCGATCCATCGGCAGCCAGTCGCCCTTTGGCCCCAGCCGCGGCGGCGGCAGGTCGTCCCCGCCGGCAAAGAGCGACGACTGACCCGAACCCGCGGCCTCGTGCACCGCCGCCGAATAGGCGACCAGCCCGTCCAGCGCGTCGAACACGCGCTTGCGCGAGCGATCCAGCGCGTCGAAGGCGCCGGCGCGGGCCAGCATTTCCAGCGGCCGCTTGCCGACCCGTTTCAGATCGACCCGGGCGGCGAAATCGGTCAGGTCGGCAAAGGGGCGGTCCCCGCGCGCCTGCACGATCAGCTTCATCGCCTCGACGCCGACGTTCTTCAGCGCCCCCAGCGCATAGACCAGCGCGCCGTCCACCACGCTGAAGGTCGCCAGCGAGCGGTTCACGCAGGGCGCGACGACGGTGATGCCCATGCGGTCCACCTCGCGCTTGTAGACGGCCAGCTTGTCGGTCAGGTGGATATCGCAGTTCATCACCGCGGCCATGAATTCCACCGGGTGGTTCGCCTTGAGCCATCCGGTCTGATAGCTGACCACGGCATAGGCGGCCGCGTGCGACTTGTTGAAGCCATAGTTCGCGAATTTTTCAAGCAGATCAAAGACCTCGCCGGCCTTTTTCGCGTCGATTCCATGCGTCGCCTTGCACCCCTCAATGAACTTGGGACGCTCCTTGGCCATTTCCTCGGCGATCTTCTTGCCCATGGCGCGGCGCAGCAGGTCGGCGCCGCCCAGGCTGTAGCCGCCCATCACCTGGGCGATCTGCATGACCTGTTCCTGATAAACGATGATGCCCTGCGTCTCGGCCAGGATGTGGTCGATGGTGGGGTGAATCGATTCCAGCGGTTTCAGCCCGTGCTTGACCTCGCAATAGGTCGGGATGTTCTCCATCGGGCCGGGACGATAAAGGGCGACCAGCGCCACGATATCCTCGATGCAGGTGGGTTTCATGCGCCTGAGCGCATCCATCATGCCCGAGCTTTCCACCTGAAACACCGCGACCGTCTTGGCGTCGGAATACAGCTTGTAGGTCTTGGCGTCGTCCAGCGGGATCGCGTTGATCTGGTTCTCGGCCCCCTTGGGCGGATCATAAAGCGCGACACCGCCGGGCCCCACATGCAGATCGCGCCCCGAGGTGTGAATCAGGTCGATCGCGTTCTGGATCACCGTCAGCGTCTTCAGGCCCAGGAAGTCGAACTTGACCAGTCCGGCCTGTTCGACCCATTTCATGTTGAACTGCGTCGCCGGCATGTCCGACCGTGGATCACGGTAGAGCGGAACCAGCGCATCCAGCGGCCGGTCCCCGATCACCACCCCCGCCGCGTGGGTCGAGGCATTCCTGAGCAAGCCCTCGATCTTTTCGGCATAGTCCAGCAGGCGCGCGACGACCTCTTCCTTGGCCGCCTCGCGCAGGCGCGGTTCTTCGGCCAGCGCCTTGGTGACCGAGACGGGCTTCACCCCTTCGACCGGGATCATCTTGCTGAGCTTGTCCACCTGGCCATAGGACATCTGCAACACGCGCCCGACGTCACGCACCGCGGCCTTGGACAGAAGCGCGCCGAAGGTGATGATCTGGCCGACCTTGTCGCGGCCGTATTTCTGCTGCACGTAGCGGATCGTTTCCTCGCGCCGGTCCATGCAGAAGTCGATGTCGAAGTCGGGCATCGACACCCGTTCGGGGTTCAGGAAGCGTTCGAACAGCAGGCTGTAGCGCAGCGGATCGAGGTCGGTGATCGTCAACGCATAGGCCACCAGACTGCCCGCCCCCGAGCCCCGCCCCGGGCCCACCGGAATGCCGTTGTCCTTGGACCATTTGATGAAATCGGCGACGATCAGGAAATAGCCGGGAAAGCCCATCTGCTCGATGATGCCCAGCTCGAATTCCAGGCGCTTCTCATACTCGGCGACGCTGACCGCATGGGGGATCACCGCCAGCCGCGCCTGCAAACCTTCCCAGGCCTGCCGGCGCAGTTCCTCGACCTCGTCATCGGCGAACCTGGGCAGGATCGGCGCGCGCTTGTAGGCCGCAAAGGCGCAGCGGCGGGCGATCTCGACGGTGTTTTCCAGCGCCTCGGGCAGGTCGGCGAACAGCGCCGCCATTTCGTCGGGCGTCTTCAGGTAATGCTGGGGCGTCAGCCGGCGGCGCGGTTCGGCCTGATCGACATAGGCCCCTTCCTTGATGCACAAGAGCGCGTCATGGGCCTGGAACATGGCGGCATCGGGGAAGTGCACGTCGTTGGTCGCGACCAGCGGCAGGTCCATCGCATAGGCCATCTCGATCAGCGGGCGCTCGGTCGCCTGCTCGGCCTCGGTCAGGGCGCCGCCCTCGCCGGGGTGCCGTTGCAGTTCAACATAGAGCCGCCCCGGATAGATCCCGGCCAGTCGCGTCATCAACGCCTGCGCCTGGGCCTCGCGCCCCTCGCGGATCTCGCGCCCGATCAACCCGTCCGGCCCGCCCGACAGGCAGATCAGCCCTTCCGAGTGCCGCGACAGTTCGTCGGGGGTGACATGCGGCAAGGACCCGTCGGTGCGCAGATACAGGCACGAATTCAGCGCCATCAGGTTTTCATAGCCGCGCTCGGTCTGCGCCAGCAGGACCACCGGCGCGGCAGGGCGCGGGCGCTCGCCCGGCTGGCCCGGCGGCAGTTGCACGTCGATCTGGCACCCGACGATCGGCTGCACCCCGGCCCCCAGCGCCGAGACCGAAAACTCCAGCGCTGCGAACAGCGCGTTGGTGTCGGTGACGGCGATCGCGGGCATCGCGCGCTTCTCGCACAGCTTGATGAGGGACTTCAGCGGCACCGCGCCTTCCAGCAGGGAATACTCGGTGTGGACACGCAGATGGATGAATCGGGGATCGCTCATGTGCGCAGCTTATCCAGAGGGCAATCGGACGCAAGCCTGCCCTGATTTTCAACAGATCAGCGAAAATGCTTCTCGCCTTGGCCACCAGTCTGTGCTTGCTTGCAGGCCGGTCCCACTGTTCACTCGGATCAGGGACCACGGCTTACCCGAGGCTTTACGCCGCATCGGGCCGGGGGGCCAGTCCCAAGAACCGGATGACGATGACCAGACAGCGGCGGAACAACGCATGAGCGCGATCAGCTTTCTTCTGAACGGCACCCCGGTCACCCTGACCGACCCGCCTCCGACGCGCACGCTGCTGGACTGGCTGCGCGAGGAGCGCGGTCTCAAGGGCACCAAGGAAGGGTGCAACGAGGGCGACTGCGGCGCCTGCACGGTGATGGTGTCCGATGGCCACGGCCGCCGCGCCCTGAACGCCTGCATCCTGTTCTTGCCGCAGCTCGACGGCAAGGCGGTGCATACGGTCGAGGGGCTGCGCGCCCCCGACGGCGCGCTGCACCCGGTGCAGCAGGCGATGGTGGACCACCACGGCAGCCAATGCGGGTTCTGCACGCCCGGGTTCGTGATGTCGATGGCCGCGGGCCAGATCAACGGCGTCACCGATCACGACACCAACCTGGCCGGCAACCTCTGTCGCTGCACGGGCTACGCGCCGATCGTGCGCGCCGCCGAGGCCGCGTCGCAATCGCCCGCGCCGCAGTGGCTGCGCGAGCAGACCGATCCCGCATTCATCGCGCAACGCCTGCCCGGGGCGCCCGCGGGCGGCACCAACCCGCGCACCGCCGACGAGTTGGCCGCATGGTATCAGGCCAACCCCGACGGCCGGCTGATCGCCGGCGCGACCGACGTGGGCTTGTGGGTCACCAAGCAGTTGCGCGACCTCGGGCCCGTCGCCTTCATCGCCGGGATCGACGACCTGCGCGGCGTCACGGTCCGCGAGGACGAGATCCGCATCGGCGCCACGACGACGCTGGCCGACCTGCTGCCCGCCATCGCGCCCCATCACCCGGGCTTCGCCGCGATGCTGCGCCGCTTTGCCTCGGCGCAGGTCCGCGCGGCGGCGACGCTGGGCGGCAACATCGCCAACGGCTCGCCGATCGGCGACAGCCCGCCCGCGTTGATCGCGCTGGAAGCCCGCCTGCACCTGCGCAAGGGCGACAGCCGCCGCACGATCCTGCTTGAGGATTTCTTCCTGGACTACGGCAGGCAGGACCGCGCGCCGGGCGAATTCGTCGAAGCCATCAGCATTCCGCGCGGCCCTGCCGGTCAGCCCGACCGGCTGAAGTGCTACAAGCTTTCGAAACGCTTCGATCAGGACATTTCCGCGGTGCTGGGGTGTTTCGACATCGCCGTCGAAGCCGGGACCGTGACCCGCGCCCGCATCGCCTTTGGCGGCATGGCGGGCATCCCCAAGCGCGCCGCCCGGGTCGAGGCCGCGCTGACCGGCCAGCCCTGGACCGAGGCCGCCGTGCGGTCCGCCCTGCCCGCCTTTGCGCAGGATTTCACGCCGCTCAGCGACATGCGCGCCTCGGCCGAGTACCGGCTTGGTGCCGCGCGCAATCTGCTGTTGCGATATTTCCTTGAAGATCAGGGTATTGCCACCAGCGTTCTCGAGGTCGAGGCATGAGCATTCACAAACCCCACCCGCATGACGCCGCGCCGCTCCATGTGACCGGCGAGGCCCGCTATGTGGATGACATCCCGACGCCGGCGGGCACCCTGCACCTGGCGTTCGGCCTGTCCACCGTGGCGCATGGCGACATCACCGCGCTGGACCTTGCGGCGGTGCGCGCCGCGCCCGGCGTGGTCGCGGTGCTGACCGGCGCCGAGATCGGCCACGCCGACTGCTCGCCCTCGAACAACGACGAACCGCTGCTGGCGCTGGGCACGGTGCATTACGTCGGCCAGCCGGTGTTCCTGGTGGTCGCCGACACCCATCTGAACGCCCGCAAGGCGGCGCGGCTGGGCAAGATCAGCTATGCCGAGAAACCGGCGATCCTGACGTATGAGGACGCGCTCGCGGCCAACGCCCGGTTCGAGGACGGCCCCCGCATCTGGCAGCGCGGCGACGCCGAGGCGGCCATCGCGCGGGCCTCCCGGGTGATCGAGGGGCGGCTCGACATGGGTGGGCAGGAACATTTCTATCTCGAGAGTCAGGCCGCCCTGGTCAGCCCGCAGGAAGGGGGCGACATGCACGTCGTCTCCTCGACCCAGCACCCGACCGAAATCCAGCACAAGGTCGCCCACGCGCTGCACCTTCCCATGCACGCGGTCCGCGTCGAGACCCGGCGCATGGGTGGCGGTTTTGGCGGCAAGGAAAGCCAGGGAAACCATCTGGCCGTGGCCTGCGCGCTGGCCGCCCGGCTGACGGGCCGGCCATGCAAGATGCGCTACGACCGCGACGACGACATGGTGGTCACCGGCAAGCGCCACGATTTCCGCATCGACTATCGCGTCGGCGTCGCCGAGGACGGCCGCGTGCTGGGGATCGCGTTCACCCATTACACCCGCGCCGGCTGGTCGATGGACCTGACGCTGCCCGTGGCCGACCGCGCCATGCTGCACGCCGACAACGCCTATTGGCTGCCCGATGTGCGCATCGAAAGCCACCGGTTGCGCACCAACATGTGCTCGGCCACGGCTTACCGCGGCTTTGGCGGGCCGCAGGGGATGCTGGGGATCGAGCGGGTGATGGACCATATCGCCCACGACCTGCGCCTGGACCCGCTGGCCGTGCGCAAGGCGAATTTCTACCGCGCTGCCGCCACCGCCTGGACGGGCCCTGGCACCGCGAAACGCTTTGGTGGGGCGCACAGCCCGCAGCCGCCGGCAGACAGCGGGCCGCAGACCACGCCCTACGGCCAGCCGGTTGAGGATTTCATCCTGCACGAAATGGTCGCGCAGCTTGAGAAAACCGCCGATTACGCCGCGCGCAAGGCCGCGGTGGCCGACTGGAACGCGTGCAACCCGGTGCTGAAAAAGGGCATCGCGCTGACGCCGGTCAAGTTCGGGATCAGCTTCACCCTGACCCATCTGAACCAGGCGGGCGCCTTGGTGCATGTGTATCAGGACGGCTCGATCCATCTGAACCACGGCGGCACCGAAATGGGCCAGGGCCTGTTCCAGAAACTGGCGCAAGTGGCCGCGCATGGCTTTGGCGTGCCGCTGGACGCCGTCAGGATCACCGCCACCGACACCGCCAAGGTGCCCAACACCTCGGCCACCGCCGCGAGCAGCGGGTCGGACCTGAACGGCATGGCGGTCAAGGCCGCCTGTGACACGATCCGCGACCGGATCGCCGCGCATCTGGCCGAACGCTACCAGGTTCGCGCCGATCTGGTGCGCTTCGGCGACGGGGTGGTGATGGTCGATGACCACGAGATCAGCTTTGCCGAGGCCGCGAGTTCGGCCTATCAGGCGCGGGTCAGCCTGTCCGCGACCGGGTTCTACGCCACGCCCAAGGTCGCCTGGGACCGCATCCAGGGCCAGGGGCGGCCGTTTTTCTACTTCGCCTATGGCGCGGCGTGCAGCGAGGTCGTGATCGACACCCTGACCGGCGAGAACCGCATCCTGCGCGTCGATATCCTGCACGACGCGGGCGCCAGCCTGAACCCGGCGCTGGACAAGGGCCAGATCGAGGGCGGCTTCGTCCAGGGTGCGGGCTGGCTCACGACCGAGGAACTGGTCTGGGACGACAAGGGGCGGCTCAGGACGCACGCCCCCTCGACCTACAAGATACCGGCCTGCGGCGACCGGCCCCGCGTGTTCACCGTGGATCTGTGGAACCACGAAAACCGCGAGGACACGATCCACCGATCAAAGGCCGTGGGCGAACCGCCCTTCATGCACGGGATCTCGGTGCTGATGGCGCTGTCCGACGCCGTGGCGGCCTGCGGCGACGGCACGCGCTATCCCGACCTCGACGCGCCGGCCACGGCCGAGCGGGTTCTGGCCGCCGTGGCCCGCCAAAGGGGCCTTGCATGAGCCTGGATCGCCCCGCCCTGGGGCGCGCGCTGGCCGCGCATGGCGCGGTGATGCGTGTCGTGATCTGCGCGCATCAGGGGTCCGCGCCGCGCGAGGCCGGGACCGCGATGCTGGTCTGGGCGACAGGTCAGGACGGCACCATCGGCGGCGGCGCGCTGGAATTCGAAGCGACGCGCAAGGCCCGCGTGATGCTGGCCGAAGGCGCCGCGCCGCGGATCGAACGGATCGCCCTGGGCCCCGCGCTGAACCAGTGCTGCGGCGGTGCGGTGACGCTGGGTTTCGAGCTGTTCGCCGACCTCTCGGGCGTGCCGGAAACCGGCCTTCACGCCCGGCCGCTGGCGCGCGATGCCGCGCCCGAGATGCCGATGCCCCTGCGCCGTGCGCTGAGGGCCGCGCGCGGCGAGGGGGTGGCGGGCCTGCGCTTTCTCGACGGCTGGCTTGCGGAACCCGTGATCGACCCGGCGCGTCCCGTGTGGATCTGGGGCGCGGGCCATGTCGGGCGCGCCCTGGTGCAGGTGCTGGCCCCCCTGCCCGGTCTGGCGCTGACCTGGATCGACACCGCGCCCGACCGCTTCCCCGACCCCGTGCCCGACGGCGTCCGGGTGTTGAGCGCGGCCAACCCCGGCGCTCTGGTGCCCCAGGCCCCGGCCGAGGCGCAGCACCTGATCCTGACCTTCAGCCATGCACTGGATCTGGACCTGTGCCACCGGCTGCTGGGCCACGGCTTTGCCGCGTGCGGGCTGATCGGGTCGCATTCGAAATGGGCTCGGTTCCGCAGCCGCCTGTCGGCGCTGGGCCACGACCCCACCCGCATCACCAGCCCGATCGGCGACCCCGCCCTGGGCAAGCATCCGCAGGCCATTGCCATTTCCGTCGCCGCCGCGATCCTGCAGCGGTCCACCCCAGCCCTCGCCCGGGAGATCGCGTCTTGAGCACCCCCCTTCTGTCCATCCAGGGCCTGACCAAGGTCTATCCCGGTGTCGTCGCCAATTCGGACGTCAGTTTCGACATCGGCGAGGGCGAGGTCCACGCCCTGCTGGGCGAGAATGGCGCGGGAAAGTCCACACTGGTCAAGGCGATCTACGGCCTGATCCGCCCCAACGAGGGGCGGATGCTGTGGCGCGGCCAGCCCTATGCGCCGGGCGCCCCGGCGCAGGCGCGCGCCACCGGCGTCGCCATGGTGTTCCAGCATTTCAGCCTGTTCGACGCGATGGACGTGGCCGAAAACGTCGCGTTGGGCATGGACAACCCGCCGCCGATCCGCGAACTGGCCGCGCGCATCACCGAGGTGTCGCACAATTACGGCCTGCCGCTCGATCCCTCGCGGATGGTCGGCGACCTGTCGGCGGGCGAACGCCAGCGGGTCGAGATCATCCGCTGCCTGTTGCAGAACCCGCAGCTTCTCATCATGGACGAGCCGACCTCGGTGCTGACCCCGCAAGAGGTCGAGATCCTGTTCAAGACCCTGCGCCAGCTCAGGGCCGAGGGGCGCTCGATCCTCTATATCTCGCACAAGCTGGAAGAAATCCGGTCCCTGTGCGAGAACGCCACCGTCCTGCGCCTGGGCAAGGTCGTGGGCCGCGCCGACCCCCGGCAGGAAAGCGCGCGGTCGCTGGCCGAGATGATGGTCGGCCAGAGCCTGCACACCCCCTCGCGCGAGCCGGCGCAACCCGGCAAGCTGCTGCTCGAGGTGCGCGACCTGTCGGTCGCCTCGCCCGCCGCCTTTGGCACCGCGCTGAAGGGCGTCTCGCTCAAGGTGCATGCGGGCGAGGTGCTGGGCATCGGCGGCGTCGCGGGCAACGGGCAGGACGAATTGCTGGGGGCGCTGTCGGGCGAATTGCGCGCCCAGAGCGATGCGGTGCGGATGGCGGGCGAACCCGTCGGCCACATGGGGCCGACCGCACGCCGGGCCATGGGCCTTTTGTGCGCGCCCGAGGAACGCCTGGGCCACGCCGCCGCGCCGGACATGAGCCTGACGGAAAACGCCCTGTTGACGGGGGCCTGGCGTGAAAAGCTGGTGAACCGGGGCTTCATCAACTGGCCCAAGGCGCGCAGCTTTGCCGAAACGGTGATCCAGCGGTTCGACGTGCGCACGCCCGGCCCGCATGTGGCGGCGCGGGCGCTGTCGGGCGGCAATCTGCAGAAATTCGTCATCGGCCGCGAGATCTTGCAACGCCCCTCGGTTCTGGTGGTGAACCAGCCGACCTGGGGCGTGGACGCCAGCGCCGCGGCGGCGATCCGGCAGGCGATCCTGGATCTGGCGCAGGCCGGCGCCGCGGTCGTGGTCATCAGCCAGGATCTTGATGAACTGCTTGAAGTCGCTGATAATTTCGCGGCGCTGAACGGCGGCCGCCTGAGCGCGCCGCGCCCCGTCAAGGGGCTGACCATGGACCAGATCGGCCTGATGCTGGGCGGAGCTGCGGAAGGAGAGACCAATGCTGCGGCTTGAGAAACGGCCTTCGCCATCCAGGGCCTGGAACTATGCAACCCCCATCGTCGCGGTGCTGCTGACGATGATCGCCGGCGGCATCCTGTTCGTGATCCTTGGCAAGAACCCGTTCGAGGCAATCAAACTGATTTTCTGGGACCCGCTGTTCAGCGAACAGTTCGCGGCCTATTCGCGCCCGCAACTGCTGGTCAAGGCCGGGCCCCTGATCCTGATCGCGGTGGGGCTGTCGGTGGGCTTTCGCGCCGGCATCTGGAACATCGGCGCCGAGGGGCAATACATCATCGGCGCGCTTTGCGCGGCCGCGGTGGCGCTGGCCTTTTACCCGGCCGACAGCGTGCTGGTCTTTCCGCTGATGATCCTGGCGGGCGCGGCCGGCGGTTGGGCCTGGGCGATGATCCCGGCGATCCTGAAGACGCGGTTCAACACCAACGAGATCCTTGTCTCGCTTCTGCTGGTCTATGTCGCCGAGAAGCTGCTGGCCGCCGCCGCCACGGGGTTCATGCGCAACCCCGATGGCGCCGGTTTCCCGGGCTCGCGCAACATCCACCAATATGGCGCCGCCTCGAACATGGAGCTGATCGTGAATTCCGGCCTGCATTGGGGCGGGGTCGCGGCCTTCGTCGCGGTGCTGTTCACCTATCTCCTGCTGCAACGCCATATCCTGGGCTTTCACGTCCAGTTGGCGGGCCAGGCGCCGCGCGCGGCCCGGTTCGCGGGCGTGGCGCCCGCGCGGCTGGTGCTGATGTGCATGGGGCTGTCGGGGGCCTTTGCCGGCATGGCCGGGATGTTCGAACTGGCAGGACCGGCGCGGCTGATCTCGATCGACTTCAACGCAGGCTACGGCTTTACCGCGATCATCGTCGCCTTTCTGGGTCGCCTGCACCCGATCGGCATCGTGCTGGCGGGGATGCTGCTGGCGCTGACCTATATCGGCGGCGAACTGGCGCAATTCATGCTGAACCTGCCGGCGGCGGCGATCCAGGTGTTCCAGGGAATGCTGCTGTTCTTCCTGCTGGCGCTGGACGTGCTGTCAAACTATCGCATCCGGCTGGCCGCACCCAGCCGCAGCCCGGAGGGCGCGTGACATGGATTTCGGAGCAATCAACCCGGTCGTTCTGGTCGCCTCGCTGATGGTGGCGGCGACGCCGATCCTGCTGGCCGCGATCGGCGAACTGGTGGTGGAAAAGGCGGGCGTCCTGAACCTGGGGGTCGAGGGGATGATGATCACCGGCGCGGTGTCGGGCTTTGCGGTGGCCGTGACCACCGGCAGCCCGACGCTGGGGATGCTGGCGGCGATCGTCGCGGGCGCCGCCCTGTCGCTGATCTTTGCCGTGCTGACGCAGGTGCTGATGGCGAACCAGGTCGCCTCGGGCCTGGCGCTGACGCTGTTCGGGCTGGGGTTCTCGGCGCTGTTGGGGCAAAGCTTCGTCGGCATCGTGCCGCCCCGCACCGAAAAGCTGAACTTCGGCTTTCTCAGCGATCTGCCGGTGGTGGGACGGATCCTGTTCAGCCATGACGTGCTGGTCTATGCCTCGATCCTGCTGACCGCGGCGGTCTGGTACTGGCTGACCTACACGCGGGGCGGCCGGGTCCTGCGCGCGGTGGGCGAGAACCACGATTCGGCCCACGCGCTGGGCTACAAGGTCCGCCGCGTGCGCATTCTGGCGATCGCCTTTGGCGGCGCCTGCGCGGGGCTGGGGGGCGCCTATCTGTCGCTGGTGCGTGTGCCGCAATGGACCGAAGGCATGACCGCCGGCGCCGGCTGGATTGCGCTGGCATTGGTGGTCTTCGCCTCGTGGCGGCCCTGGCGCGCGCTGCTGGGCGCCTATCTTTTCGGCGGAATCACCGTGCTTCAGCTGAATTTGCAGGCTGCGGGCTTTCAAATCCCCGTGGAATATCTGTCAATGTCGCCGTATCTGATCACTATCCTCGTGCTTGTCGTTATGTCGTCGAGTCGAGCGCGGACCACGCTGTCGGCCCCCGGGTCGTTGGGTCGGTCCTTCCATGCCGCCGGGTGACCCCCGGTATCACGAAACGGGCCTTGCCCGGAAAACAGGGAGTATGTTCATGAAACGCAGAGAACTTCTGGCCACCTCGGCCGCCGCGCTGGGTCTCGCCGCGCTGACCGGCTCGGCCGCGCGGGCCCAGTCGCCGCTGAAGGTCGGGTTCATCTATATCGGCCCGCCCGGCGACTTTGGCTGGACCTATGGCCACGACCACGCGCGCCTGGCCGCGCAGGAGCATTTCGGTGCGGCGGTCGAAACCAGCTATGTCGACAACGTGCCGGAAGGCCCCGACGCCGAGCGCATCATGACGCAAATGGCGCTGTCGGGCGCGCAGCTGATCTTCGCGACCTCGTTCGGGTATGGCCCGTCGATGAACGCGGTGGCCGCGCGGTTCCCGAACATCGCCTTCGAACACGCGGCCGGCTATCTGCAGGAATCGCCCAACGTCGGGCTCTACAACGCGCGCTTCTATGAGGGCCGCGCGGTGATCGGCACCATCGCCGGCCGCATGACCCAGTCGAACAAGATCGGCTATATCGCCTCGTTCCCGATCCCCGAAGTCATCATGGGCATCAACGCGGCCTATATCCACGCCAAGAAGGTGAACCCCGACGTCGATTTCCGCGTCGTCTGGGCCTACACCTGGTTCGACCCCGCGCAGGAAGCCGCCGCCGCCGAGGCGCTGATCGAACAGGGCTGCGACATCCTGATGCAGCACACCGATTCGACCGCGCCGCTGACCGTCTGCCAGCAGCGCGGCGCGCTGGGCTTTGGCCAGGCGTCGGACATGCAGCACTTTGCTCCGGACGTGTGCCTGACCTCGATCGTGGACAACTGGGCGCCCTATTACATCGAGCGCATCCAGGCCAAGCTGGACGGCACCTGGAGCGCGGACAACGTGTGGCTGGGCATCCCCGAGGACGCGGTGACCTTTGGCCCGTTCAACGACCGCATCCCGGCCGAGGTTCAGGCCGAGGCGAACGCGCTGATCGAATCGATCCGCGACCGCAGCTACCATCCCTTCACCGGTCCGCTGAACAAGCAGGATGGCTCGGCCTGGCTGGCCGCGGGCGAAGTGTCGGACGATGGCACGCTTCTGGGCATGAACTTCTATGTCGAGGGCATCCAGGGCGAGATCCCCAGCTGATCCCACCCACCCGAACGCCGACGGAGGGGACCCGCCCGGGTCCCCTTTTTCATGGGCGGGCGGGGGTTTCGCCCTCGGCCGGCAGCCTTCCAGGCCGCAGCCCTCGGGCGACCGGGCGCGGCGCTGACGCGCCGCGCGCAGGGGGCTTTGCGCCCCCTCTGGGCTGCGCCCATTCACCCCCGCAGGATATTTGGGGCACAAAGACGGCACGGGCCGGGCCGCGCGGCGCGGGGCCTCTTGACCTTTCCGCCTGTGGGCGCAGGTTCAGGGGACCCACTGCAAAGGAAACGCGATGTCCACCGAAACCCCTTATGTGCCGCCGAAGGTCTGGACCTGGGACCAGCAGAGCGGCGGGCGCTTTGCCAGCATCAACCGCCCGATCGCCGGGCCGACGCATGACAAGGACCTGCCGGTCGGGGCGCATCCCTTTCAGCTGTATTCCCTGGGCACGCCCAACGGGGTCAAGGTCACGGTGATGTTCGAGGAGCTTCTGGCTGCCGGGCATTCGGGGGCCGAATACGATGCCTGGCTGATCAACATCAACGAGGGCGATCAGTTCGGGTCGGGCTTTGTCGGGGTGAACCCCAATTCGAAGATCCCGGCCCTGATGGACCGCTCGGGCCCGGAGCCCGTGCGGGTGTTCGAGAGCGCCTCGATCCTGATGCACCTGGCGGAACGGTTCGGGGCGTTCCTGCCAGCCGCGGGCCCGGCCAGAACCGAGGTTCTGAACTGGCTGTTCTGGCAGATGGGGTCGGCGCCCTATCTGGGGGGCGGGTTCGGCCATTTCTACGCCTATGCGCCCGAGAAATGGGAATACCCGATCAACCGCTTCGCGATGGAGGTGAAGCGCCAGCTCGACGTTCTGGACCGCCGCCTGGCCGAGACGCGCTACATCGCCGGCGACGCCTATACCATCGCCGACATGGCGATCTATCCCTGGTATGGCCGGCTGGTCGAGGGGGGCGCCTATAACGCGGGCGAGTTCCTGTCGGTGCAGGACTATACCCATGTCGTGCGCTGGGCGGCCGAGCTGGCGGCGCGGCCGGCGGTGCAGCGTGGCAAGCGGGTCAACAACAGCTGGTCCGAGGACGGCGTGCGCGAGCGCCATTCTGCGGCGGACCTGGACTGAGGGATCGCACAAAGCGCAACCAAAAGGGCCGGGGTTTCCCCCGGCCCTTTCGTCTGTCCGCCTTGGGCGCGGATCAGCTGCAGCCCGAGGTCGAGCCGCAGGTGTTGCACTTCATGCAGGTGCCGTTGCGCACCAGCGTGTAGTTGCCGCATTCGCCACACGGGTCACCCTCGTAGCCTTGCATCTTGGCCTTGGTGCGGGCGTCCATGCTGACCGACGCGAAGGCTTCGATCGAGGTTTCGCTGCGTGTCGCCACGGCCAGCCCGCCCAGCGGCGCAATGGCCTGCGGGGCCACGACCTCGACGCTGCGGGCGGTGGCACCGCCGCCTTGCAGCACCACCAGTTCCTGCGGCAGGCGCTTGCGCAGATACCCGGTCGAAGAGATCTGGCGCAACACCTCGAGCCCGCGCGAGGCGGCATCGTCGGACACAACCGAGACGTTGTTCTTTTGCCCTTCCTTGTCGCCCGCGCCGAGATCGTCGAACGAGGCGCCGGTGGGCTTCACATGCGCCAGATCGGTGCGGTCCAGGTAGCTGATCGCCAGTTCGCGGAAGATGTAGTCCAGGATCGACGTCGCATTCTTGATCGCCTCGTTGCCCTGCACCATGCCCGCCGGCTCGAACCGGGTGAAGGTGAAGGCGTCCACGAATTCCTCGAGCGGGACACCGTATTGCAGGCCCACGGACACGGCGATGGCGAAGTTGTTCATCATCGCCCGGAAGCCCGCGCCTTCCTTGTGCATGTCGATGAAGATCTCGCCCAGGCGGCCGTCCCCGTATTCGCCGGTGCGCAGATAGACCTTGTGCCCGCCGACGATGGCTTTCTGGGTGTAGCCCTTGCGGCGCTCGGGCAGCTTCTCGCGGCCGCGGGCGATTTCCTTGACGATGACCTTTTCGACGATCTTCTCGGCGATGACGGCGGCCTTTTCCTGGATCGAGCCGGTCAGCAGGATTTCCTCGGCTTCTTCGTCGTCCTCGATCAGGGCGGCGGCCAGCGGCTGCGACAGTTTCGAGCCGTCGCGATACAGCGCGTTCGCCTTGACACCCAGGGACCACGACAGTTCGTAGGCCGCCAGCGTTTCCTCGATCGAGGCCGAGTTCGGCATGTTGATCGTCTTGGAAATCGCGCCCGAGATGAACGATTGCGCGGCCGCCATCATGTGGATGTGGCTGTCCACGCTGAGATAGCGCGTGCCCTTCTTGCCGCAGGGGTTGGCACAATCGAAGACGCTGTAATGCTCGGTCTTCAGGTGCGGCGCGCCTTCCAGCGTCATGGTGCCGACGACGTGATCGTTCGCGGCCTCGACCTGGGCACGCGAAAAACCGAGATGCTTCAGCAGGTCAAAGGACGGATCGTTCAGCTTGGCCGCCGGGATGCCCAGCGTGCCGGTGCAGAACTCGGTCCCCAGGGTCCATTGGTTGAACACGAAGCGGATGTCGAAGGCCGTCGCCAGAGCGGTTTCCAGCTTCTTGATCTCGGCCGGGCCGAACCCGTGGCCGATCAGCGCCGTGTGGTTGATGTGCGGCGCCTGGCCCAGGCTGCCGTGACCGACGGCATAGGCGACGATTTCCTCGATCTGGGCGGGCTTGTAGCCCAGTTTCGCCAGCGCGGCCGGAACCGACTGGTTGATGATCTTGAAATAGCCGCCGCCGGCCAGTTTCTTGAACTTGACCAGGGCAAAGTCGGGCTCGATGCCGGTGGTGTCGCAATCCATCACCAGGCCGATGGTGCCCGTGGGCGCGATCACCGTGGCCTGCGCGTTGCGGTAGCCATGGGCCTCGCCCAGGGCCAGGGCCTCGTCCCAGGCGTTGCGGGCCAGCGCCACCAGATGCGCATCGGGGCAGTTGGCGGCGTCCAGTGTGACCGGGGCGACGTTGACCCCCTCGAAATCCGTGGCGCCGTGGGCGGCGCGGCGGTGGTTGCGGATCACGCGCAGCATGTGTTCGCGGTTGCGCGCAAACCCCGGGAAGGCGCCCAGTTCCGCGGCCATCTCGGCCGAGGTCGCGTAGCTCACCCCGGTCATCACGGCGGTCAGCGCGCCGGCCATCGCCCGGCCCGCGTCGCTGTCATAGCCCAGGCCCATGTTCATCAGCAGGCCGCCGATATTGGCATAACCCAGGCCCAGCGTGCGGTAGTCATAGCTGCGCTGCGCGATTTCCTTGGACGGGAACTGCGCCATCATCACGCTGATTTCCAGGGTGATGGTCCACAGCCGCGTGGCGTGCACATAGGATTCCGCGTCGAAACCGCCGTCGGTGTAGAACGTCAGCAGGTTCATCGAGGCCAGGTTGCAGGCCGTGTCATCGAGGAACATGTATTCCGAACAGGGGTTCGAGCCCCGGATCGCGCCATCCGCCGGGCAGGTGTGCCAGGCGTTCACGGTGTCGTGGAACTGAATGCCCGGATCGGCGCAGGCCCAAGCGGCGTGACCCACCTGTTGCCACAGGTCGCGCGCGGACACGGTCTTGGCGACCTTGCCGTCGGTGCGGCGCAAAAGCTCCCAGTCGGCATCGTCCTTGACCGCCTTCAGGAAGGCGTCGGTGACGCGGACCGAGTTGTTCGAATTCTGCCCCGAGACCGAGGTATAGGCCTCGCTGTCCCAATCGGTGTCATAGGTCGGGAATTCGATCGACGTATAGCCCTGCCGCGCGTATTGCAGCACGCGGTTGGTATAGGTGTCGGGGATCATCGCCTTCTTGGCCGCGCGGATCGCTGCCTTCAGGCCCGGGTTCTTCACCGGATCGACCGCGTCCTCGCTGGACCCGTCCCAGGCGCGAATGGCGGCGAAGATGTCGTTGAGGCGCGCTTCATGCGCCTTGGAACCGGCGACCAGCGAGGCGACCTTCTGTTCCTCGATGACCTTCCAGTTGATGAACTGTTCGATATCGGGGTGATCCACGTCGCAGATCACCATCTTGGCCGCGCGGCGCGTGGTGCCGCCCGACTTGATCGCCCCGGCCGCGCGGTCGCCGATCTTCAGGAACCCCATCAGACCCGAGGACTTGCCCCCGCCCGACAGCGTCTCGCCCTCGGCGCGCAGGCTGGAAAAGTTCGTGCCGGTGCCCGAGCCATACTTGAACAGACGTGCCTCGCGGACCCACAGATCCATGATGCCGCCCTCGTTCACCAGGTCGTCCGAAACCGACTGGATGAAGCAGGCGTGGGGCTGCGGATGTTCGTAGGACGACTTCGACTTGACCAGCTTGTGGGTAAAGGGATCGACGTAGAAATGCCCCTGCGACGGGCCGTCGATGCCATAGGCCCAGTGCAGGCCGGTGTTGAACCACTGCGGGCTGTTCGGCGCAGCCATCTGGCGGGCCAGCATCACGCGCATTTCGTCGAAATAGGCGCGGGCATCCGTTTCGGAGGTGAAATAGCCGCCCTTCCAGCCCCAATAGGCCCAGGCCCCGGCCAGACGGTCGAACACTTGCTTGGCCGAGCTTTCGCCCGTGAACCGCTCGCCTTCGGGCAGGTCGGCCAGCGCCTTGTCGTCGGGGACCGAGCGCCACAGGAACGCCGGCACGCCCTTTTCGGCGACGCGCTTGAGCCGCGCGGGCACACCGGCCTTGCGGAAGTATTTCTGCGCGATCACGTCCGAGGCGACCTGCGACCAACCTTCGGGCACCTCGACCTGATCGTTGCGGAAGACGATCTTGCCGTCGGGGTTCCGGATTTCGGAAACCGTCGTCCTGAAGGCCAGCGCCGCATAGGCGTCCTGGCCCTCGGCCGTGAATTTGCGCTCGATTTTCATGTGCCCTGTCCCGTGTGGTCTCTGTCGTTCCGACGGGCCCTTCGACGATATGGCGGGTCGCGGGCGGCGTCAGGCACAAGAAGACCGACCGCGGCGCAAAGGACGCCACGTCGCGCAACACCCTGAAAAGGCGTTGTCGAACCGGAACTCTCTGTGTTTCTCTGCCCCTGCGAGCCTTACTATATCTAGTGGCCCTTTTGTCAGCTTCCACAATCTGACGTATGTCGCGCCGCCGTGCAACGCCATTTTTCACGGGTTCGTAACGTTTTTCCGCTTGACCGGAAGCCACTCTCTCAGGGCGGGAACGACTCAAAGATTAACGATCGGCGTTTCCCCAATGATCCGGGACACTTGGCGAAACATGCTGACGCGGCGCATGAAAAACCCCGGCACATCGGGTGTGCCGGGGCTCGCGTTTTGGGTGATGCAGCTTTGCCTCAGTTCATGGCGGCGTCGGTGACGACATGGGTCCAGGCGCCTTCGGGGGCGCGGGTGATCACCGGGTCCGAGCCGCCGCCCAAGAGCGTATCGACAGTGCGCTGATAGGCCGCCTCATCCAGTTCGCCGGTCGAGCCCTCGGTCAGCAGAGCCATCTCGCGGACCATGCGCACCTGATGCTCCATCGTTTGTGCGCCGGTTTCGTCATTGTCGAGAACGATCTCGGCAGCCGCTTCCGGATTCGCGAGCGCCCATTGCCAGCCGCGCATCGAGGCACGGACGAATCGCGCCATGCGGTCGACGAAAGCCGGGTCCGACAGGTTTGCCTCGTTCACGTAAAGGCCGTCCTCAAGCGTTGACACGCCGTAGTCGTCATAGCGGAAAATCACGAGCTGGTCCGGGGTGACGCCGGCATCCATCACTTGCCAATACTCGTTGTAGGTCATCGCCGTGATGCAATCGGCCTGGCGTTGCAGCAGCGGATCGGCACTGAATCCGATGCGAAGAATCTCGACCCCGTCTTCGCCGCCGGTGGTCGGAATACCGAGCTGCGACAGCCAGTTCAGCAGCGGAATCTCGTTTCCGAAGAACCAGGTCCCAATCCGGTGCCCCCGGAAATCTTCGGGCGTCGTGATACCCGAATCAGCCCAGCAAACCAGCATCAGGCCAGATCGCGCGACGGGCTGGGCAATGTTGACCACCAGCGCCCCTTGCTCGCGCGCCGCCAGCGCCGAGGGCATCCAGTCAACCATGACATCCGCGCCGCCACCCATCAGCACCTGCACGGGTGCGAGATCGGGACCGCCGGGGAGAATCGTGACGTCGAGGCCTTCGTCCTCGTAATAGCCGTTGTCCAGCGCGACGTAGTACCCGGCGAATTGGCCTTGCGTCACCCATTTCAGTTGCAGCGTCACCGGGTCGTTTGCGCTGGCCATTCCCGCCAGCATCGCCAGCGCCGAGGTCAGCCCCGCAAGTTTCAACTTCGACATCTTCCACCTCCTTGTTGCCCGGCTTTGCGCCGGAATTACCTGCTGCGCTGCGACGGGTGCCAGAATGTCACCCGCCGTTCGAGCAGAGCCCAGACGCCGTAGAACAGCGTGCCAAGCAGCGCTGCCACGGCGATTTCGGCCCAGACCATGTCAAGCTGCAAGCGCCCGACCTCGGTCGAGATGCGGAACCCCATGCCATAGGTCGGCGAGCCGAAGAATTCGGCCACGATCGACCCGATCAGGGCCAGGGTTGCACAGATTTTCAGCCCGTTGAACACAAAGGGCATGGCCGCCGGCAGTCGCAGCGTGACCAACGTCTGCCACCAGCCGGCGGAATAGGTGTGCATCAGGTCGCGCTGCATCGCGTCGGTCGCGGCCAGCCCCTGCACGGTGTTCACCAGCATCGGGAAAAACACCATCGCCACCACCACCGCCGCCTTGCTGGGCCAGTCGAACCCGAACCACATGACGAAGATCGGCGCCGTGCCGATGATCGGCAACGCGGCCAGGAAGTTGCCCACCGGCAACAGGCCGCGCCGCAAAAACGGGTAGCGATCCACCACCAGGGCGAACACGATCGCGGTGCCGCAGCCGATGGTAAAGCCCGCCAGCGCGCCCCGGCCAAAGGTCTGCACCAGGTCGATCCACAGCGTGTCGGTCGAATCGGACAGCCGCGCACCGATCTCGCTGGGCGCGGGCAGGATGACGCGCGGCACATTCAGCGCGTCCACCACCACCTCCCAGATCCACAGCACCGTCAACCCGAACAGAACCGGGGCTATGAGCGCCAGCAGCCGCCCCCAGGGCCCGGGCCGCCGCGGCAGCGCGGCGACCCGCGAGACCAGCAGCCAGGCGCCCAGCCAGACCGCCACGACCTCCGCCCAGAAGGCCCCGCTCTCGGCCCCGGACTGGTGCAGCGCCAGCCCCGCCGCCGCGACCACGAGCGCGTTCCACAGCGCCAGAAGACCCAGCGCGCGCCAGCCCCGGCGGCGGCAGGCGTCAAGCGCCGAATCGATCACCAGCGCCAGCACCAGCGCCCCCAGCACCGCAACCGAGGGTTCGGCCCCGGCCGCGACCGGCACCCAGCACGCGGTCAGGACCGCCAGCGCATAAGCGACGCGCAACCCGGTCATGGTGCCATCCCCATCCGCTCGAGCACGCGCTTTTCGATCAGCGCGACGATCCAGACCAGCCCCGCCGCAAGGATCGCGGCGGCAAAGAGCGCGGCCCAGATCTGCACCGTCTGGCCATAGTAGCTGCCGCTGAGCAGCCGCACACCCAGTCCGCCCTGCTGCACCGGCAGCTCGCCGACGATGGTGCCGACCAGCGCCGCCGCCACGCCCACCTTGAGCGAGGCAAAGAGATAGGGCATCGACGACGGCAGGCGCAGCGTGCGGAACACCTGCCCGCCCGAGGCCGACCAGGTCTTCATCTGGTCCAATTGCATCGCATCGGGCGCGCGCAGGCCCTTGACCATCCCCACGACGACCGGGAAAAAGCTGAGATAGGCGGCGATGATCGCCTTGGGGATCAACCCCGAGATCCCCACCGAGTTCAGCACGACGATGATCATCGGCGCCAGCGCGATGATCGGGATCGTCTGGCTGGCGATGGCCCAGGGCATGACCGAGGCATCCATCGCCTTGTTGTAGACGATGCCGATCGCCAGCAGGATGCCCGCGCCGGTGCCGATGACAAAGCCCAGCATCGTCGCGCTCAGCGTCACCAGCCCGTGGTAGACCAGGCTGCGATTGGACAGGCTGCCCGACCGCCACAGGCCGCGCCGACCGGTGAATTCCTCGACCACGGTGGAATTCCACAACTCCTGCACCACCTGATGCGGGGCGGGCAGCACCGGGCGGTCCTGGCGCATCGTGTTCGCGACCAGGGTGCCAAAGGGCAGATCGGTGCCCGCGCGCGCGGCCTGGTCGCGTTCCCATTTGGCGTTCATCGGGATGACCAGCAGATACCACAGGCCCAGCAAGGTCAAGACGACGGCAAGGACAGGCAGGCTGCGTCTCATTCCCCCGCCTCCCCGGCTGCGACCACCGGCATCGCCAGCCGCATCGCGACGCTGCTGCCGGTGCCCCGGTCGGTCAGCCGCGCGCCAATGGCGACGATCTCGCCGGCAAAACTGTCGGGGATGCGGAAATCGAACAGATAGGCGGGTTGAATGGCGGTGCCGTCGCCCTCGACCGGGGTTGTCAGGCAGGGGCCGTCCTGCACCACCTGCCCCTCGCCATCGCGAGTCAGAAAGGCGACATGGCAGTCCAGCGTCGCGTGCTGGTCGTTCAGGCCCATGCCGGCGGCGAACAGCACGAAACTGACGACCTGGCCGGCGGTGGCAACGCTCATCTCGGGCAGATCGTCAGGGGTTTCGCGGGGTGTGTTCCAGGCCGACAGGAAATCCGCGCCGTCCATCGGCAGCAGCGCCGCCACGCCGATCAGGTCGCCGTCGCGACCGATCTCGCGGGTGGTGAACCCCTGCGCCAGGGCCGGCCCGGCCAGCAGCAGGACAAGGGCAAGGACCAGCCTACGCATCGCTGTCATACCCCGCCCGCAACCCCTCGCGCACCCGGTGCGCGATGGCGATGAACTCGGGCGTGTCGCGGATGTCGAGCGGACGCTCGCGCGGCAGGGTCGAGTCGATGACATCGGTGATCCGCCCCGGGCGCGGGCTCATCACCACGATTTTCGTGGACAGATAGACCGCCTCGGGGATCGAGTGGGTGACGAAGCCGATGGTCTTTTCGGTCCGCGCCCAGAGCTTCAGCAACTCCTCGTTCAGACGGTCGCGGACGATCTCGTCCAGCGCGCCGAAGGGTTCGTCCATCAGCAGGATATCGGCGTCAAAGGCCAGGGCCCGCGCGATCGAGGCCCGCTGCTGCATCCCGCCCGACAACTGCCAGGGAAATTTCTTCTCGAAGCCCTTCAATTCGACCAGCTCCAGAACCCGCGCCGCGCGCTCGGCCTGGTCGGCCTTGGAATACCCCATGATTTCAAGGGGGAGCTTCACGTTCCCCTCGATCGTGCGCCAGGGATACAGTCCGGCTGCCTGAAATACATAGCCATAGGCGCGGGCCTTGCGCGCGGCCTCGGGGGTCATTCCGTTGACGGTCAATCGCCCCGAGGTCGGCTGTTCGAGATCCGCGATCGCGCGCAGAAGTGTCGTTTTCCCGCAGCCCGAAGGGCCGATGAAGCTGACGAATTCGCCCTTGGCGACGGACAGGCTCACGTCCTTGAGGGCGTGCACCGGCCCGTCGTTGGTGTGGAACGTCAGGTTGAGGTCTTGCGCCGAGATCACGGGCGCGGGAACGGCCGCCTGCATCACACCCCCGTCGCCGGAATGCCGCTGCGCTGAACGGGCCGCGGGGCGGTCAACGCCTTCCACGAGGACAGCGCCTTGTTCACTGTCGCGTTGGGCTCGCGTTTCACGAACTTGCCGTGGCCTTCCTCGGTGCGGATCTCGCCGTCGTGCACGGCGACCTTGCCCCGGGTCAGCGTGAAGCGCGGCAGACCGGTGACCTGCTGGCCCTCGAACACGTTGTAATCAATCGCGGATTGCTGGCTGGCGGCCGAGATCGTCTTGGATTTGCCGGGGTCCCAGACCACCAGGTCGGCATCCGCACCCACCAGAACCGCGCCTTTTTTCGGATACATGTTCATGATCTTGGCGATGTTGGTGCTGGTCACGGCGACGAATTCGTTCATCGTCAGACGCCCGGTCGCCACGCCATGCGTCCACAGCATCGGCATCCGGTCCTCGAGCCCCCCGGTGCCGTTCGGGATCTTGGAGAAATCGCCCACGCCATAGCGTTTCTGATCGGTGGTAAAGGCGCAATGGTCGGTCGCCACGCACGACAAGGTCCCCGCCTGCAACCCCGCCCAAAGGCTGTCCTGGTGCTTCTTGTTGCGAAACGGCGGCGACATCACGCGGCGCGCGGCGTGGTCCCAGTCGGGGTTGAAGTATTCGCTTTCGTCCAGCGTCAGGTGCTGGATCAGCGGCTCGCCCCAGACGCGCTTTCCGGCCTGCTTGGCGCGGCGGATCGCCTCGTGGCTTTCCTCGCACGAGGTATGCACCACATAAAGCGGCACGCCGGCCATGTCGGCGATCATGATCGCGCGGTTGGTCGCCTCGCCCTCGACCTGCGGCGGGCGGGAATAGGCATGCGCCTCGGGGCCGATGTTGCCCTCGGCCAGCAGCTTTGCCGTCAGTTCCGCCACCACGTCGCCGTTCTCGGCGTGAACCAGCGCCGTCGCCCCCAGTTCCGCCAGCCGCTTGAACGAGGCGAACATCTCGTCGTCGTTCACCATCAAGGCGCCCTTGTAGGCCATGAAATGCTTGAAGGTGTTGATCCCCCGCTCGCGCACGACGGTCGCCATCTGGTCGAACACCGGCTCGCCCCACCAGGTCACGGCCATGTGGAAACTGTAGTCGCAATTCGCGCGGGTGGATTTGTTGTCCCACATCTGCAACGCATCGAGCAGCCCCTGCCCGGGGTTGGGCAACGCGAAATCGACGACCATCGTCGTGCCGCCGGCCAAGGCCGCGCGCGTGCCGCTTTCGAAATCGTCGCTCGAATAGGTGCCCATGAATGGCATCTCGAGATGCGTGTGCGGATCGATCCCGCCGGGCATGACATAGCAACCCGTCGCGTCCAGTTCGGTCGTTCCGGTCAGCCCCTGGCCGATCTCGGTGATGACGCCGCCCTCGATGCGCACATCCGCCTTGTAGGTCAGGTCGGCGGTGACGATGGTGCCGTTGCGAATGACCGTGCTCATGTCCTCTCCCCTTCTATACCGATGCGAAACAATCCAGCGCGCGCCCGTGCACGCCAATATCCAGTGGCCCGAAGTCGCTGTCCACGCACAGCGCGAAACACCCGGGCCCGGGCAGGAACAACACGCTATAGCACCCGTCCGACCGGGTGACCGTCCAGCATCGCCGCTCGATCCCGCCGGAAAACGTCACCGTCACCGCCCGGTTGCGGCGCACGCGGCGGTCCTCGAACGCGGCCAGCGTCATCCTTGCGGCCCTGGTCGAGGCATCGAACGCGTCGATCTCGGCCGCGATCAGGTCCGCGATCCGCGCTGTGGTCCCCTCGTCGTCCCAGGCCCGTCCCATCTTTGTGCCTCAAATATCCTCCAGGAGGGTCCGGGAGGATGGAAAATCCTCCCGGTCGGGGCGTGGGGGCCAGCCCCCACCGGCGCGAGGCCCCCTCGACGGGGGCCGAGCGCCGCGCGCCCCGTCAGCCGACGACCTCGGCCGTCTCCAGAACCGCGTGCAGCAAAACATCCGTCCCGGCCGCCGCCCAATCCTTCGAGATCTCCTCGGCCTCGTTGTGGCTCAACCCGTCCACGCAGGGGCACATGATCATCGCCGTGGGCGCGATGTCGTTGATCCAGCAGGCGTCATGCCCGGCGCCCGACACGATATCCATGTGCGAATAGCCCAGCCGCTCGGCCGCGCTGCGCACCCGCGCGACGCAGGTCTCGTCAAAGGCGGGCGGATCGAACTGGCCGACGATCTGCGCGTCGAAGCCGACGCCGATCCCCTCGCAAAGCTGCGGTGCCCGCGCCATCAACTCGGCCACCATCGCGTTCAGCGTGTCCAGCCGATGCGTGCGCATGTCCACCGTGAACACCACCCTGCCCGGGATGATGTTGCGGCTGTTGGGATAGACGTCGATATGACCGATCGCCCCCACCGCGCCGGGCTGGTTCTTCATGGCGATCTCGTGCACCAGTTCGGTCACCAGCGCCAGGCCACGGCCCGCGTTCCTGCGCATGTGCATCGGCGTCGAGCCGGTGTGGCTTTCCTTGCCCGTCACCGTGCATTCGATCCACCTGAGGCCCTGGCCATGCGTCACCACGCCGATATCCTTGCCCTCGGCTTCCAGGATCGGCCCCTGTTCGATGTGCAGTTCGTAAAGCGCGTGCATCTTGCGCGCGCCGACCGCCTCGTCGCCCTTCCAGCCGATCCGCGCCAATTCGTCGCCGAACCGCTTGCCCCTGGCATCCACCCGGTCATAGGCCCAGTCCAGTGTGTGCCGCCCGGCGAACACGCCCGAGGCCAGCATCGCCGGGGCAAAGCGCGTGCCCTCCTCGTTCGTCCAGTTCACCACGACGATCGGGTGCCTGGTCTTCACCCCCAGGTCGTTCATCGTGCGCACCGCCTCGAGCGCGCCCAGAACCCCCAGCACCCCGTCGTATTTGCCGCCGGTCGGCTGGGTGTCCAGGTGGCTGCCCATGTAGACCGGCAGCGCCGCCGGGTCCTCGCCCGGGCGGGTCGCGAACATGTTTCCGATCTGATCGACGCCGACGGTCATCCCCGCCGATTCGCACCACCGCCGGAACAGGTGCCGGCCCTCGCCGTCCTCGTCGGTCAGGGTCTGGCGATTGTTGCCACCGGCCACGCCGGGGCCGATCTTGGCCATCTCCATCAGACTGTCCCACAGCCGGTCGGGGTTGATGCGCAGATTCGCGGCGGGCGCGGTCATGGTCTCTCCTGTCGGTTGCGGGCGATCTGTCGCCGCCCTTGGCGGGGAATCGGCGCCGGGCGGACCCGACGCCGTGGCAAGTCAGTCCAGCGCGTCGAGCACGTCCTTGATCGTGCCCACCAACTGGTCGATGTGCGCCTTTTCGATGATGAGCGGCGGCGACATGGCGATGATGTCGCCGGTGGTGCGGATCAGGATGCCCTTTTCATAGGCCTTGAGGAAGGCATTGAAGGCGCGCTTGGTGGGCGCGCCCGGCATCGGCTCGAGTTCGATCGCGCCGATCAGGCCAAGGTTGCGGATGTCGATGACGTGGCGCGTGCCCTTCAGGGAATGCAGCGCCTCTTCCCAATAGGGCGCAATGGCGGCGCAGCGATCGAACAGCCCCTCGGCCTTGTAAAGCGCCTGTGTCGCCAGCCCGGCCGCGCAGGCGATGGGCGACCCGGAATAGGTGTAGCCGTGGAACAACTCGATCATGTGCTCGGGCCCGGTCATGAAGGCGTCGTGCACCGCCCCCGTCGCGAACACCGCGCCCATCGGCACCGTCCCCGAGGTCAGCCCCTTGGCCGTCGTCATGAGGTCGGGCATGACGCCGAAGTAATCCGCCGCAAAGGGCGTGCCCAGACGGCCGAACCCGGTGATGACCTCGTCGAAGATCAGCAGGATGCCATGCTTGCGGGTGATCGCGCGCAGCCGTTCCAGGTAGCCCTTGGGAGGCAGGATCACCCCCGCCGACCCGGCGACGGGTTCGACGATCACGGCGGCGATGGTGTCGGCCCCGTGCAGCGCGACGATGCGTTCCAGTTCGTCGGCCAGATCGGCGCCGTGTTCGGGCAGGCCCCGGGCCCAGCGGTTGGGATCGCCCAGATAGGTATGGCTCATGTGATCGACACCGTTCAGAAGCGTGCCGAAGACGCGCCGGTTGTTCACCAGCCCCCCGACCGAAATGCCGCCGAACCCGACCCCGTGATAGCCCTTTTCGCGGCCGATCAGCCGCGTGCGCGACCCCTCGCCCCGGGCGCGGTGATAGGCCAGCGCGATCTTCAGCGCGGTATCGACCGATTCCGAGCCCGAATTGGTGAAGAAGACGTGGTCGAACCCTTCGGGCGCCATGCCGACCAGAACGTTCGCCAGTTCAAATGCCGCCGGATGGCCCATCTGGAAGGCCGGCGCATAGTCCAGCTCGGCCGCGGATTTCTGGATCGCCTCGACGATCGTCGGGCGGCAGTGACCGGCGTTGCAGCACCACAGGCCCGCCGTGCCGTCCAGGATCTGGCGGTTGTCGTGGCTGGTGTAGTGCATGTCCTGCGCGGCGACCAGCAGACGCGGCGCCTGCTTGAACTGGCGGTTCGCGGTGAACGGCATCCAGAACGCCGACAGGTCATTGGGGGTCGAAGGGTGATCGAGGCTCATCGGTCTCTCCAGCGGCCCGGGCGGGCCGGGTTGTCACGGCGCGCGCCGGGGCCTATTCTCGGGCCGAAAACCGGACATGGGGCACCGGGCACAGATCGGACGCTAACAGACCTGACCAACCAGTCAAGGTTATTTCGGGACCGGCGAAGCGGGGGGAGCAGGGCGCGCATGGCTCAGAGCGAGGGCGCTGAAAAATCGGGCACGCGCGCCGAAATGCGCGAGGAAACCGAGCGACAGATCCTCGACGCGGCCGAGGTCGTCTTTGCCGAGGCCGGCTTCGGCGGCGCGACGATGCAGGCCATCGCGGACGCCTGCGGGCTGCCCAAGGCCAACCTGCACTACTATTTCGCCTCGAAGGAAAAGCTGTATCGCCAGGTGGTCGAGCGCATCTTCATGGTCTGGCTGGAGGCGGCCGACAGTTTCGAGACCGAGGCCGCGCCCGAGGTCGCGCTGCGCCGCTATATCGCGCGCAAGATGCAGTTGTCGCGCGAACATCGCTATGGGTCCAAGGTCTGGGCCAGCGAGGTGATGCACGGCGCGCCCATCGTCCAGGACTATCTGGAAACCACGCTGCGCACCTGGACCGAGACCCGTATCGCCGTCATCCGGCGGTGGATCGACGCCGGGGCAATCCGCCCCGTCGATCCGCGCTGGCTGCTCTACATGATCTGGGCGACGACCCAGCATTACGCCGATTTCGCCCATCAGATCGAGGTTCTGAACCATGGCGCGCTGTCCGATGCGCAATGGGCCGACGCCACCGACACGGTGTGCGGTATCATCCTGCGCGGCATCGGCCTGACGGGCGGGTGCGCCGACCGATGACCACACGCATCCAGCGCCGCAACCGGCGCAAGATCCTCGACGCGGCGCTCGACGTCTTTTCGGCCCAGGGTTTTCGCGGCGCCACGCTGGACCAGATTGCCGGCGTCGCGGGGCTGTCGAAGCCGAACCTGCTGTATTACTTCGACAGCAAGGAAACCATGCACCGCGCGCTGCTGGACAATCTGCTGGATGTCTGGCTGGCCCCGCTCCGCGCGCTTGATCCCGCGGGCGATCCGCGCGCCGAGATCATGGGCTACATGCGCCGAAAGCTGGAGATGTCGCGCGACTATCCGCGCGAAAGCCGGCTGTTCGCCAACGAGGTCCTGCAAGGCGCGCCCCGGCTTTCGGACGCGATCGCGGGCGATCTGAAGGCGCTGGTCGATGCCAAGGCCGCCGTCATCCGCGGCTGGAGCGCCGAAGGTCGGCTGACCGCGGTCGATCCCTATCACCTGATCTTCTCGATCTGGGCGCTGACCCAGCATTACGCCGATTTCGATGCCCAGATCCGGTTGATCCGCGGCGACACCGACCCGATGGCGGGGGCCGAGGCCTTTCTGGACACGCTGTTCACGCGCCTGCTGACCCCTTGAACGCCTCGCCGTGCGGCAATGGCTGCGCTTGCTCTCGGCACGCGATTTCGAAAGAATGGCGCCACAAACGGAAAGGCGCGTCATGAGTTTCCTGTGCTCCCTGCCCCTCGCGGCCTCGTTGCTCAGCCTGTGCGCGCCGCCGGCACCCTTCGCCACCGGCTATGTCGAAGGGGAATTCACCCTGGTCGCGCCCGTCGCCGTCGCGCAGGTGGCCGAGGTCGCGGTGGCGCGCGGCGATCGGGTCCCCGCTGGGGTGCGGCTGGTAACGATGGAATCGCGCGACGCCGAGATCGCCCTGGCCGAGGCCGAGGCCAATCTCGCCCGCGCCCAGAGCGCCCTGACCGATCTACTGCAAGGCGCCCGCCCCGAGGAAATCCGCGTGATCGAGGCCAATCTCTCGGCCGCGCGCGCCCGCCTGGCCGAGGCAACGCGCCAGCGCGACCGGCTGATCGGGCTGGCCGACCGGGGTGTCGCCTCGGACGCCCAGCGCGACGACGCCGAAACCGCGGTGCAGGTGGCCGAGGCCTCGGTCGCGCAGATCGAGGCGCAGCTTTCCGTGGCCCGCCTGCCCGCGCGGCCCAACGCCATCGCCCAGGCGCAGGCCTCGGTTCATGCCGCCGAGGCCGCCCGCGACCGCGCCGACTGGGCGCTGGGCCAGCGCGCCCTCAGGCTGTCGATGCCGGTGACCGTGGTCGATGTGATCCGCCAGCCCGGCGAGATCGCCGGGCCCTCGGCGCCGGTCTTGTCGGTGCTGGGCGACGGCGCGGTCAAGCTCAGGCTGTATGTGCCCGAACCCTCGTTCGCGCGGATCCATGTGGGCGATATGTTGCAGGTGCACTGCGATGGCTGCGCGCCCGGCATCACCGCCCGCATCACCTATATTTCCGACGAGCCCGAATTCACGCCGCCGGTGATCTATTCCCTCGAGAACCGCCAGACCCTGGTCTATCTGGTCGAGGCCGCGCCCGTGGGCGGTGACCTGAAGCCCGGGCAGATCGTCGATGTCGCGCTGCCCGGCGACCCTGCATCCGGCGCCATGGAATGACCCCCGCTTCCGGCTCCACCCCGCCCGCCGCACAGACCGAGGCGGCGATCACGGTCACCGGCCTGACCAAGCGGTTCGGCGACCGCACCGTGGTGGACAACGTGACGATGGAGGTCGCGCGGGGCGAGATCATGGGTTTTCTGGGCCCCAACGGTTCGGGCAAGACAACCACCATCCGCATGATGTGCGGCCTCTTGGAACCCGACGAGGGCCAGGGCCGCGTCCTGGGCCTGGACATCCGCCGCGCACGCGGAGCGATCAAGCGGCGGGTGGGCTACATGACGCAGAAATTCTCGTTCTACGAGGACCTGACGATCGAGGAGAACCTGCGATTCGTCGCCGGGCTCTACGGCATGAAACCCGCGCGCCGGGTGGTCAGCGACACGCTCGAGGATCTGGGCCTTCTCAGTCGCAAGGGGCAGTTGGCGGGCAAGCTGTCGGGCGGCTGGAAGCAGCGCCTGGCGCTGGCGGCCTGCGTCATGCACAAGCCGGACCTGCTGATGCTGGACGAGCCGACCGCGGGCGTCGATCCCAAGGCCCGGCGCGAATTCTGGGACGAGATCCACCGCCTGGCGCACGACGGCCTGACGGTGCTGGTCTCGACCCACTACATGGACGAGGCCGAGCGCTGCCACCGCATCGCCTATATCAGCTATGGCCACCTGATCGCCCGGGGCACCGTGGCCGAGGTGGTGCGCGACGCGGGGTTGACGACGATGGTGCTGACCGGCGCCGGCGTCGGCGAGGCCGCGCGGCGGTTGCGCGGCGCCCCGGGCGTGGATCAGGTGGCGCCGTTCGGGGCCACGCTGCACGTGGTGGGCCGCGACGGCGCGGCGCTGGCCGCCACGGTCGCGCGCGTCGCCGCCGAAACGGGCTGTGCCGCCGCGCCCTCGGAAACCAGTCTCGAGGATGTGTTCATCCAGCTCATGGGCACCGCGCAGGACAACATGGCATGATCGGGCGGTTCTTTTCCCTCGGGCGGCTCAGGGCGCTGCTGGTCAAGGAAACGATCCAGATGCGCCGCGACCGGCTGACCTTTGCGATGATGCTGGCGGTGCCGCTGGTGCAGTTGGTGCTGTTCGGCTACGCGATCAACACCGATCCAAAGGAACTGCCGGCCGCGCTGGTCGCCCCGGTGCAGGACCGCTTCACGCGGGCGATGGTCTCGGCGCTGGAACTGACCGGGTATTACCGGTTCATCGCCCCCAATGCCACCGCGACCGAGGCCGAGGCGATGATCGCGCGCGGCGATGTCAGCTTCGTCGTCACCGTGCCGTCGGACTTCGGCCGGCGGATCGAACGCGGCGACCCCGCGCAGATCCTGATCGAGGCCGACGCCACCGACCCCTCGGTCGCCTCGGGCGCGATCTCGACCCTGTCCACCGTCGCGCAAGAGGCCCTGCAACGCGAGGCCGGCACCGGCCCGCCCCCGGCGATCCCCCTGGGGATCACCGTGCATCGCCGCTACAACCCCGAGGGCATCACCCAATACAACATCGTCCCGGCCTTGTTGGGGGTCATCTTGCAGTTGACCATGGTCATGATGACCTCGATGGCGCTGACCCGCGAGACCGAACGCGGCACGATGGAGAACCTGCTGTCGATGCCCGCCAGCCCGCTCGAGATCATGCTGGGCAAGGTGCTGCCCTATCTCGGTGTCGGGGCGGTGCAGGTGATCGTCGTGCTGGTTGCGGCGCGGGCGATGTTCGGCATCCCCTTTGTCGGCTCTCTGGCGCTGATCCTGGGTGGTGTCCTGCTGTTCGTATTGGCGCTGGTGATCCTGGGGTATCTCATCTCGACCGTGTCGCGCACGCAGATGCAGGCCATGCAGATCACCTTTTTCTTCTTCCTGCCGTCGCTGATGCTGTCGGGATTCATGTTCCCCTATCGCGGCATGCCCGGCTGGGCGCAGACCCTGGGCGAGATCTTTCCCCTGACCCATTTCCTGCGCCTGATCCGGTCGGTGATGCTGAAGGGCGCGGATGCCGCGACGGTGGCCGATTCGCTCGCGGTGCTGACGCTCTTCGTGCTGGTGTTCTCGCTGGTCGCGCTGCTGCGATTCCGCCGCACCCTGGACTAGGCCGCCGCCCGCGTCGGCGGCGCTAGTCCTCGTCGCCGCCCTCGCCCGGTGGAACCGTCGCCGCCAGGTGATCGACCAGCCGGAACAGCACGTCGAAGAACACCGCGCGATCAGCCGGGGCGATGTCCTGGAACCAGGTGTCGTGGCGCGCGGTCATCGCCTTGCGCACCGCCACCGCCAGGCGCACCCCCTCGGGGGTCAGAGTCAGCCGGTTCGCGCGCCGGTCCTCGGTGCTGCGGCGCCGAATCAGGACGCCGCGTTTCTCCAGCCGCTGCACGACCCGCGTGACCGCCGATTTCTTCAGCACCAGCGAGGCCGCCAGATCGTTTTGCGTGACGCCGGGGTTGGTATCCACCACCGCCAGCACCCCGACATCCCCCGCGTCCAGCCCGAACTCGGCCCGCAGATCGTCGGCCGGCGCGCGCAGCAGGAAGCGCAGGCTGCGCGTCAGGAACGGCAGGTCGCCAGCCAGCCAACCGGCGCGCACCACCGCCCCCGACCGAAAGCGGAACGCCCGGTCGTCGCTCTCGTGTGGCTGTGTCGTATGATCGTTGCCCATGTCCGCACCCTGCCCATCGGGCCGGTCCGGCGCAAGGGCCCAACAACCGGTTTGACGCCCGGTGACGGTCGTTGTTAGCGTGGTTCGTTCCAAGCGAGTCGCCCGATGCCCGCCCAGATCCTGCTCTTTGGCCACGGCGTGCCGCTGTCCGATCCGGTGCTGGCCGGTCTGGCGGTGCGCGACGTGACACGCCTTTACCGCGCGCCGATCCCCGGCAGCCGGGTGGCCCCGCTGCTTGAGCCCTTTCTGGACCCTTTCGTGCGCGCCTTCCTGCTGGGGCTCGAGGCTGGCGCCTTTCAGGACGCGTCGCTTGTGGTGATCTGGCGGCAGGGCGCGGGCGCGCTGCATGCCTACCGCTACGCGCAGGAACTGCGCCGCCTGGGCCTGGTGCCGGCGCTGCCCAGGCTGCACCTGTGGAACCGCACCGGAGGCGAGACCGAGGCCGCGCGCGCCTTTGACGCCACCCAGGACGCCGCGCTGGCCGCGCTGACCGCCGGCCTGCCGCGCGGTCCCGTGCTGGACCGCGAGGGGCCGCTGGCGGTGCTGGACGCGCGCCAGGCGGCGGGGCTGATCTCGGGCAGTCTGGCCTTTGCGCATCGGCTCAAGGCCCGCGCGACGGGCCTGCCCGCCGCGACCGAAACCGCGGGTCAGACCAGCGGCCCCCGGCTGGCGCTGGCCGGGGCGCCCCTGGGCAGCGACCGGCTGCACCGCTGGCTCGATCGACAGGGCCAGTTGGTGCTGGACCTGCAAGGCCCCGACGTGCCCAACCGCTACCCGCTGGAGCGGATGCTCGAACGGCGCGGGGTCGAAATCCTGGTCTGGCAGGTCGATCCCCACGACGACCTGCACGGCTGGAAGGCCCCGGCGACGCACGCGCTTTGCCGCCGACTGGGCATCCGCTTTGTCGATCTGGGCTATATTCCCGCCTTTGCCAGCTTTCGCGACCTGCCCGAGGTGTTGCCGTGACACTGTCCTGCACCGCTCAGGCGGCCGCCTATCAACGCGACTGGACGAAAAGCCTGCGCGCCCGTCTGGCCGCCGGCGAGGCCTATGCCTTTGCCAATGCCGACACCCCGCTCGAGGTGTTCCACGCGCTGGGAATGCCGGTGGTGGTGAACCAGTGGTGGTCCTCGGTGATCGCCGCCAAGCAGCTCAGCGCGCTGCATCTCGATGCTTCGGAACGGGCCGGGTTTCACGGCCGGCTGGCCAAGTATTCCGCCCTGCCCCTGTTCGCCGCGCAGGACGGCCGCCCCGAATCCCAGCCCTGGGGTGGCCTGCCCCATCCGGGCCTGCTGTGCGCGCGCGCCAGCGCCGACGACCACCCGCTGATCTTTGCCGAATGGGCGCGGCTGACCGGCGCGCCGCTGCGCATCCTCTCGGCTCCCGGCCATGACGCGCCCGCGCCGGACTGGTGGACGCCCCTGCGCGACCCATGGGAGGACGAGGTCGGCACCGCGCGCCTGGACCTGATGGTGGCCGAGATCGCCGATCTGACCGCCCTGGCCGAAACGGTCGCAGGCCGCCGGACCGAGGACGGGGCGCTGGCCGCGCTCATGGCGCGCATCGACCGGCAGGAGCGGCTGTTCGACGAGACCGCGCAACTGATCGCCGACGCCCCGCGCCTGCCCGTCCGGATCTCCGAGATGATCCCCAATGTGATGATCCCGCAGTGGCACCGCGGCAGCGACTGGGCGCTGGCCCATGCCACCCGCTTCCGCGACGCGGTGGCGGCCCGCATCGCCGAGGGCGCGGCCGTCTGCCCCGATGAGCGCGTGCGCATGATGTGGATCGGCGCCGGGCTTTGGTTCGACACCGGTTTCTATACCCGGTTCGAGGACCAGGGCGCGGTCTTTGCCTGGTCGATGTATCTGCCCTTTGCCGCCGACGGCTACCTGCGCGCCGACCATGGCGACCCGATGCGCGCCCTCGCCGCGCGGGTCATCGACCTGAACGAACACCTGCACCAACCGCCCTGGGCTGGCGCCTGGCACGTCAAGGAGGCCTTGCGCCACCGTATCGACCTGGCGGTCATCATCGTGCCGGCCAGCGACCGCCCCTCGGGCTATGGGACGAATTTCATCGCCCGCGCCCTGAACGAGGCCGGAATCGCCTGCGTGATGATCGACGCCGACATGGTCGATGCGCGCGCCTGGGACGGCGAACGCGCCCACCGCCTGGTGTCCGAGGCGATCGACCGGGTCTTGCAAAAAGGTCGTTGACAGAGTCATCAAATAGTTCATCCTGTGAACCAATGCGGAGGACAGGATGACGACGCCACAGGCCCTGGCCGGTCTCAAGGTTGCGGATTTCAGCCATGTGGTGGCGGGTCCCCTGGCGACGCATTTCCTGGCCCTGAACGGCGCCGAGGTCACCAAGATCGAACCCCCTCGCGGCGACCCGTTGCGCAACTATACCCTGGACCCCGCCCAGCGCGGCCTGTCGCCGGCCTTTGCCGGGATCAACGCGGGCAAGCGGTCGCTGGTGCTGGACCTGAAGACCCCGCAGGGGCGCGAACGCGCCGAGGCGGTCATCGCCGGCTCGGACGTGGTGGTCGAGAATTTCCGCCCGGGCGTGATGGCGCGGCTGGGCCTCGGGGCAGAGGCGATGCGGGCGAAATACCCGCATCTGATCTGGTGCGCGGTGTCGGGGTTCGGGCAGACCGGGCCCATGGCCGATGTCGCGGCGATGGACCAGATCGTGCAGAGCCTGTCGGGCGTGATGCTGCTGTCGGGCCTGCCCGACGACCCGGCGATGCGCGTGGGCTTCCCGCTGGTCGATACCTTCACCGGGCTGCTTGCCGCCTTTGCCATCCAGACCGCGCTCTTGCAGCGCGAGCGGGGGCTGGTGCAGGGGCAGGAAATCGACGTGGCCATGCTGGACGCGGCGCTGGTGATGATGCTGTCGGTCGTGAACCCGCTGCTGATCGCGGGCGAGGAACCGGCGCGCACCGGCAACCGCGGGTTCAGCCGCGCGCCGACCTCGGACACGTTCGCCTGCGCCGAGGGCGCGATCACCCTGGGCGCGGTCGAGGACGGGCATGTCGCCCGGACCCTTGAGGTTCTGGGCCTGGGCGACCTGCTGGCGCGCCCCGAATTCGCCGACCGGGCGCAGCGGGCGGCCCATGCCGATGCGCTGGCTTCCCGCATGGCGGCGGTGCTGGTCACCCGCCCCGCCGCCGACTGGGAGGCCGCGTTTCGTGCCGTGGGCATTCCCGCGGCCCGGGTGCAGACCGCCGCGCAGGCGCTGGCGATGCCGCAACTGGCCGGGCGCGACCTGTTCCTGACGCTGCCCGACGGGCGGCGCATCCTGAATGCGGGGTTCCGTTTCCGAACGGGCGGCCCCGGAACGACCCGCCCCGCCCCCGCGCTGGGGGCGATGGCGGACCAAGACGCAGCATCGTGATCCAAGGGAGGAGGATACAGCATGACCAAGGCACTGACCCTGAGCGCGGCCCTCGCCGCCGCTCTGACCATCGCCGGCACCGCCGGCGCGCTGGATTTGCGCCTGTCGGTGGAAACCCCGCCAGGCCATGTCCGCAACCAGGCGGCCGAACATTGGGCGCAGGCGATCCATGACTTGTCGAACGGCGAGATCACGGTCGAGGTCTTCCCCTCGGGGCAGCTCTACAACTCGGCCGATGCGATCCGGGCGCTGGCATCGGGCGCGCTGGACATGTCGATTCAGGCCTCGCCCACGCTCAGCCGGCTTGAGCCGAATCTCAGCGTCATCACCCTGCCGATGTTCTTTGGCGCCTCGGTCGATCAGGTGCGCGGCGTCCTGGACGGCCCGTTGGGACAGGAATTGTGGGCGATGCTGGCCCGGCGCGGCATCACCGTGCCGACCGGCGGCCAGTTCGAATTCGCGCCGAACAACACCGCCTACACCACCGAGCCCGCGTCCAGCTACGAGGACCTGGTGGGCCGCACCGTCGCCACCCCGCCCAGCCCGGTGGTGGTGCAGATCATGGGCGCGATGGGGATCAACGGCGTCGCCACCCCGCGCACCGAGATCGTGCTGCAACTGACGCAGGGCCAGATCCAGGGCCTGGGCTCGGTCACCGACCTGACCATCTCGGGCGGTCGCCTGTGGGAGGCGGGCATCCGCTACGCCTTCAATGACAACGCCGGCTGGGGGGTCTACATCCCGCTGGTGTCGTCGCGCGCGCTCGACGCGATGACCGAGGCCCAGCGCCAGGTCGTCAACGACGCCTGGGCCGAGACCGTCGGCTGGGCGCGCGACGAAGCGGCCCGCGAACTGGCGCAGGCCCGGGCGACGAACGAGGCGCAGGGCATCACCTATGCCGACCCCTCGGAAGAGACCGTGGCGGCGATGCGGGCGCGGATGATGGACCTGCAAGGCGAGATTGTCGCCGCCTCGGGCATGGACGCGGATTTCGTCGGCCGCGTGCAGGCGTCGCTGAGCCAGTGAGCCACCGGGACCCCGGTGCGCCGGTGCGCCGGGGTCCCCATTCTTGCCGGAGCCGGGCATGATCGACCGAATCCTGACGATCTGGTCGCGGATCGAAACCGCGCTGATTGGCCTGCTGGTGCTGTGCGCGTTGGCGACCTTCCTGGGGGGCGCCGCGGTGCGGGTGCTGGCGCCGCAGCACGCGGTGGACTGGGCCGAGGAGATCGCGCTCTATTTCATCATCTGGGCGACGGCACTGGCGGGATCGACCCTGGCCGCCGAGGGACGCCACATCAACACCGAAATCGCCCTGTCCGGCCTGCGCCCGCCGGCGCGCCGGGCGGTCACGCTGGCCACCGGCGTGCTGACCCTGGCGTTCTGCGCCGCCGTCGCCTGGTATGGCTGGGAGGCCTTCCGCTTCTCGCTGATGCTCGATGACCGCTCGGCCTCCAGCCTCAGGGTGCGGCAGGCCTGGGCGCTGTTCCTGGCGCTGCCCCTGGGCATGGGCCTTTTGGTCGTCCGCATCCTGCTGCTGGCCCTGACGGGTCGCGCCATCACCGGCAACGAAACCCAGGGGGGCAACTGATGGAGGCGATCCTGGGTCTGGGCGGCATGTTGGTGCTGATGGCCCTGGGCGCGCCGGTCTTCGTCGCGCTGGGCACCGCCGCGCTGGTCATGCTGGCGTTCGAGGGGCGGCCGCTGATGGATGCGGCGATGACCTCGATCTCGGGCATCAATTCGACGACCTTCCTGGCGGTGCCCTTTTTCGTGATGGCCGCGACCTTCATGCAGCGGGGCGGCATCGCGCGCATCATCATCGACGCGGCCGAGGCCTGGGTCGGCCACATGCGCGGCGGGCTGGCGCTGGTCTGCGTGCTGGCGACGACCCTGTTCGCGGCGATCTCGGGCTCGTCGGTGGTGACGGCGATGGCGATGGGCACATTTCTGATCCCGGCGATGGTGGCGCGCGGTTACGACCGGCCCTTTGCCCTGGGCACGGTCGGGGCCTCGGGCACGCTGGGAATCCTGATCCCGCCGTCGCTCAGCATGATCCTCTATGGACTGATCGCCGAACAATCGGTGCCGCGCCTGTTCCTTGCCGGGGTCATCCCCGGGCTTATCCAGGCGGCAATCCTGGCGGTGGTGGTCATGGTGCTGTCGCGCAAGCGCGGCTATGCCTCGGGCACGCGGGTCAGCCGGGCCGAGTTCCTGCGCCGCAACCTGCGCGCCGTGCCGGCGCTGTTCATCCCGGTGTCGGTGTTCGTGGGCATCTACACCGGCATCACCACGGTGACCGAATCCGCCGGGGTCGCGGCGGTCGCTTCGGTGCTGATCGCGGTTCTGGTCTACCGCGAGATCACCTGGCGCGACATCTTTCCCATGGCCGCCGAGGCGATGAAATCGGCCAGCGCCGTGACCTTCATCGTGATGTTCGCGATGCTGTTCGCGCACTGGATCACCGGCAGCGGCATCCCGACGCAACTGGTCCGCTGGGCGGTGGGCGTCGGGCTGGAGCCCTGGCAATTCCTGATCGCGCTCAATCTCATCATGCTGGTGATGGGGATGTTCCTGGATGCTGTGGCGGTGCTGCTGATCGTCACGCCGATCGTGCTGCCGCTGCTGGGGTCGCTGGGCATCGACCCGATCCATTTCGGCATCGTGCTGATCGTCAACATGGAAATCGCCTTTCTGACGCCGCCGATCGGGCTGAACCTGTTCGTGCTGTCCTCGATCGCCAAGGCGCCGCTGTCCGAGGCGATCCGCGGCATCGTGCCCTTCATCCTGGCGATGATCGCCTTCCTGCTTCTCGTCACTTATGTCCCGGAGGTCTCGCTATGGCTGCCGACGACGGTCTTCGACCGATGATCCCGCATGATTGGGACCCGACCGGCCCGGCCAGCCTGGCCGATCCGCAGGCCGAGCTCGCGCGCCTGCGCCGCGATTGCCCGGTGGCGGGCTCGCACAACTGGGGCGGGTTCTACACGCTGACGCGCCATGACGACGTGATCGCGGCCTCGAAGGACCCCGAGCGGTTCACCGCGACGGTCCAGACAGTGATCCCCGCCTCGCCGCGCAAGGGGCTGCCGCGCCTGCCCCTGCAAAAGGACCCGCCGGAATCGATGCGGTACCGCAAGGGGCTGAACCAGTTCTTCAAGGAGAACCGGATTCGCGCCATCGAAGCCCCGATGCGCGCCCTCGCCGAGGGGCTGGCGCGCGATCTCGCCGCCGCCGCGACGCCCGAATTCGGCACCGGCTTTGCCGCGCCCTTTACCGTCGGCTCGCTGTGCATCCTGGCCGGCATGGACCTGTCCGAGGCCGACGAGCTGGGCCGGCTGGGGCACGACTATGTGGCCGCCGTGCAAGGGGGCGACATGGCCACCGCCGGCGCCATCAGCCGCGCGATCGACGGCTTTGCCCTGCGGCTGGTCGCCGACCGTCAGGCCGCGCCGCGCGACCCCGAGACGGACATCGTCTCGGGGCTGATGGCCTTTGACCCCGACGGCGGCCCCTACACGACCGAGGAACTGGCCGGCATGGTGCGCCTGATGCTGATCGGCGGGCATGTGGTGCCGCGCAACTTCCTGTGCTCGATGGCCTGGCATCTGGCGGGCGACGGCGCGCTTCAGGCCAGGCTGCGCGCCGACCGCCTGGACCGCCGCCTGCTGATCGAGGAGATGCTGCGGTGCTATTCGCCCAACCAGGCGCTGGTGCGGGTGGCAACGCGGGACACGCGGATCGGCGGCACTTTGATCCCGCAGGGCTGCCCGGTGGCGCTGAATTTCCTCAGCGCGAACCGCGACGAAACCGTCTTTGACGATCCCATGCGCTTTGACGAGACCCGCAATCCGAACCGCCACATCGCCTTTGGCATCGGGCCCCACATGTGCCTGGGGCTGTCGGTGGCCAAGTTGCAGGCGCGCATCACCCTCGATGTGCTGGCCGCCCTGCCCCCCTTCACGATCGGCGCGCGCGTCCAGTGGGCCCGCTGGACCGAATACGGCGTCACCCGACTGGAGTTGACCTTCGCATGAAACCCGCCGACTTCATCGTCCCCGAGACCGAGGATTTCGACAGCCCCCACGCGCTGTTCGCGGAGCTGCGCGGCCGTTGTCCGGTCGCCTGGGCGAACGAGATGGGCGGCTTCTGGGCGGTCACCCGACACGCCGACATCTGCCGCGTGCTGACCGACTGGCAGACCTTTACCACCACGGTGCAGAACGTGGTGCCCCCCGTCGCCACCACCCAGCGCCGCCCGCCGCTGCATCTGGACCCGCCGGGCAACATTCCCTACCGCAACGCGATCCTGCGCTTTCTCAGCCCGAAACGGATCGACGCATGGCGCCCGGTGATCGCGGACATGGTGGCCGAGCACCTCGACCCGTTCCTGGACGCCGAGGGCGGCGACATCTGCGCGGATTTCTCGTTCACCCTGCCGATCGCGCTGCTGGCCGCGTTCTTCCGGCTGGCCCCCGAACAGGCCGCGGAAATCCGCCGTGTCGGGGCCGAGTTCAACATGGCGCTGCAACGCCAGGACTTTGACACGCTGCGCGAACGCTCGGACGCGCTTTATCAGATCGCCGCCCGGCTGATCGCGGACCGCAAGACCAACCCGCAGGACCCCGACCTGGACCCGGTCTCGAACCTGCTGGCCGTGCGCATCGACGGCGAATCCCTGCCCGACGACAAGATCCTGGGCGCGCTCAGGCAGTTCCTGCTGGTCGGGATCATCGCCCCGACAACCTTCATCGGCTCGATGGCGATCCACCTGGCGCGCCACCCCGAACACCACGCCGAACTGACCGCGAACCCGGATCTGGTGCCCGTCGCGCTCGAGGAACTGCTGCGGCTCTACACCCCCTATCGCGGCTTTGCCCGCACCGCGCGCCACGACGTCGAGCTGGGCGGCAGGACGATCCGCGCGGGCGACGCGCTGGCCGTGGTCTTTACCTCGGGCAACCGCGACGGCGCGGTCTTTCCCGACCCCGACACCTATCGGCTGGACCGCGCGGACCCCGATCTCGTGACCTTCGGGCGTGGGCCGCACATGTGCCCCGGCGCGCCGCTGGCGCGGGTGCTGCTGGCCGAGGTGCTGCACCAGATCGTCACCAAGAGCCGGCGGCTGG